>DASTXC010000107.1:0-16240 GCA_035765675.1 Verrucomicrobiia bacterium | reverse complement strand
TGATAATCGAAACCCGTAGCGATGTGCGTTCCCGAAGCGTCCGTGTAATGGCCATCGGCATTGTCGCCCCCGACGTGGAAATAGCTGAACAGCACATTGCCATTGGAATCGCGAAGTTGAAGCGCATTCGTGTAACTCGCGTTATCCAGGTTGTTGAACTGGAGCTGCACCAGAAAGGATTCGCCGGGCGCGAGGGGTGAATTGATCGGGCGCGATGCGATGGTGGTGGCGTTGGCGACGCGGTTTGAAATTCCAAATCGCGCGGGATTGTCGGTGCTGATGTAACCGCCGCCGCCATTGGCGTTCAAGATCCACGGGCCGAAACCGAATCCCTGATTGCCTCCGAAGCTGCTGTAGTTGTCCGCCACGTCAAAAGCATTCGTGGCGACCTGCGCGGAAGCCTGGAAGCTGACGGAAGAAACGAGCGCGAGCAATGCGGAGGCGATTTTCAAGTTGCGAAAGATGCGACGCGTTCGAGGTTGATTTCCGCAAATGTCAAAGCGTCTGTTCGCGAAATGACTCTGGGTGAATTCGGTAAATGCTCGACGAAAACGAGGTTGGCCCTTCGGCGAAGTAAAATCATTCATGTAAAAAAAATCGAGGGATCACTGGTGAAAACTGCATGCAAAACGGAGCCGCGGCACAAGTGGCGCGCCTTCAGTCTGCGGGAGGCGCAGGGAAAGATCACCAGCCGCCCGACGTGGGTGACGTGGAAATTCGCAAAAGATATTGCAGATCGTTCTTCGAAGCTTCGTCCGTCAGCGTGATTCCAGGAATCGGGTTTGCCGGGGTTCGGGCGAAATTAAATCCCTTCCACTTGTGAAGTTCCGCATGGCCGTCGGCAAATGAGATGCCGCTGGCGCCGCCGTGGTAGGTCGCGGGCGCATCGTGCAGGGTGGTGGCGTTGGCAAGATTCGGAACCGGAACATTCGCGAAGTAGGGATCGTTGATGCTGTTCTGGTCTTCATCAATCGTGACGAACACGGAATCCGGATGCTTGAGTTGGGAGCTTTTCACGTAGCTCTCGTAAGTGCCGTTGACATTGCGACCGGTGTCTTTCCAACCGACAAAACAATTCATGGAAATGCCGCGCACATAGTCTTTGGGATTGCCCGGGCATTTGAAAATTTCCACTGATTTCACGACGGTGAACATCAGTTCGTATTGAATCTTTTGCTGGTTCTGCTGATCAACAGCCGCTTGCATGTTCCCGGCGACCCACGCATCCGGCGCGCGCGTGGGAATGATCGGTGCAATCGGCCAGGTGGCGTTGACCCCATCGCCGGGATTGGGAATCAATTTGTCCTGAAAATCGACTGAGTACATCGTCCAGCCGAGAGCCAGTTGCTTCTCATTGTTCATGCACTTGATGCCCACGGCCTTTTGCTTCGCTTTGGACAACGCCGGCAAAAGCATGGCGGCCAGAATTGCGATGATGGCGATGACGACCAGAAGCTCGATGAGAGTGAAAGCGCGCGAAGGTGCTTTGTTTTCCCGTTGGGTTGGAACAGTAGTTTTCATTTCAAATCAGGCGAGGAATGTGCAGAAGTGTAAAATGCTGCCGTCAACGCTATCGCGTCTGAGTTCCCGATCAATAGTCTGACCGGACTACAGGTTCATTCCCGGAGATTCTCTTAATCGGAACGATTCAGATGAGATGGGGAGCGCGCCCGCCCCGGGCGCAATCAGCCGCACCCTCGCGGCTGATTTTGAGGCGTGGAATGGACAAGCCGTTTGGTGCTGGTGTGAGCCGCTATGTTCGGCGCGCGCCGAACTACAGCCGAGGGCGGCTGCGCTCTCCGCACGAATTAACTTCATGGTTCCGGCTCAGTAGTCTGGTCGGACTATTGTCGGAATCTCGCCGTGTAATATTCTGGCCGTGAACCAGCCTTCAAACTCATCAATCTTTTATCCACATGAAAAATCCGATCCGTTGTAATCGCGGGATTCAGTTTCTCACTGGAGCGGCGGCCCTGATCGCTGCTGTCAATTGCTCATACGCCGATACGACTATCGCGTATGATGTCGCTACCAACTCTACGTATTCCGGAAGTTTTTCCGGATTAAACGGCGGCTTTGGTTTCGGAACCTGGAGCACCAGCACATCCGGTGGCGGAAGTTATATCGGCCTGGACGGTGGCATTACTTATTTCGGCCTTTGGAACAATGGCTATGGAACGGGAACCGGTTCATTCGCAACCCGCACTTTCAATTCGCCTTTGTCGGAAGGACAGACGTTTTCGACTTCGTTCAAAACCGGACATTTGAACAGCAGCTTCGAACGCGAAGGTTTCAGTCTTCAAGATTCATTGGGGAACATCCTGTTCAGCTACTGGCAACAGGGGGGCAATAATGCGAATGGAAATTATCTGGACGCCAACGGTGAGGGAACCGCAACCGGTTTTGCATACGACTTCAACAGTCTGGACCAATTCGAATTCGTCCTGGACAGCGCCACGACCTATACGTTCACCGACCTTGCTACTTCTGCCGTCCTGACCGGCACGATTTCGGGAACGATCAACCAGGTGGAATTCTTCCGGCAAAATCTGGACGGTGATCCGAACACCGGCGGCGGCGGCGGCACTGATTTTCGATTTCACGATCTGTCCATCACCGCAGCACCGGAGCCTTCCATTTTCGCGCTCGCAGGTTTGGGCGGCCTCGGAATGCTTCTGAGCGCCCGCCGCCGTCGCCTGACCGGAGAGTGATCATTCAATCCTTGTTAGAAATCGAATTTGCCTGACTGCTTATGAACAAAAATATTTTTAGATTGGAAACATTCTGGGCCGCTGTGCTGGCGGTGATTTTAGGCGCGAGCGGAAATGCTTCTGCGCAAATCATCACCAACGCCTACGATGTCGGCGCCAACTATATCGACGCCGGTAATTTCTTCACCGGCGACAATCAGGGCTTCGGTTTTGGCCCATGGACCATCAGCGAAGGCGGAGGCGGTCAGTCATTGAACGCCAACGACAGCGCGCAGTTTGGTCAATACTCATTCACGATTACGAACGCCGTTGCGGACGGAATCACTACAGCGAATCGGCCTTTCAGTGATCCGCTTCCAGTCGGCGGCTCGTTTTCGCTGCGGTTTCGTCTGGAGCATCTGGACAATGCGGGTTTTACGAATGGATTCCAACTTCAGGACGCGTCCGGAAATGTCTTGTTCAGCTTTTTCCATAAAGGCGGTGACAATGCGAACGGCTGGTTCACCGATGCGAACGGCACCGGCATCGCGACAAACTTCACGTATAACTTCCAGGGCTTCAGCAGCCTGACCTTCACCTTGAACAGCGCGACCAGTTATACATTCACGGACAATGGCCCGGGCAGCGGAAGTTTCACTGGAACTTTATCCGGCGCGCCAATCACTCAGGTCACATTTTTCCGGGCGAACACCAACGTGGCTCCCTCCGACGGCCAGGTCTTCAGCGTGAACGCTTTGGCGATTACGACTCTCGGTTCCAAACCGGTGTTTACCGCGCAGCCGAAAAACGCGGCCGCAGTGGCGGGTGGAACGGTGACGCTCAACGCATCGGCCACGAGCAATCTGGGAACGCCGAATTATCAATGGTATTTCACGAACGGACCAATTGTCGGCGCGACGGGCACGAACCTGGTTCTGTCCAACATCGCATCCACTGACGCGGGCGAATATTACGTGATCGCCACCAACACGGCAGGCGCAACCACCAGTTCGGTTGCGATTGTGACCGTCATTCCCTTTGGCTACACGAACGCTTATGATGTTGCGTCCAGTTACAGCGGCTTCACGGGAAATCAGGGTTTTGGATTCAGCCCGTGGGTGGTGAGCACATCCGGCGGCGGCAGTTACATCAACGGCAATCCTTCCTTGTTCGCGATCTGGAACGGCGCGGCTGGTGGCATTTCGACAGCGGTGCGGCCCTTCAGTTCGCCGCTGCCGGTCGGCGGCTCGTTTCTCGTGCAACTTCAAATGAACACTCTGGAATCCGGCAACACCAACGGATTTCAACTTCAGGACGCCAACGGAAATGTGCTGTTCAGCTATTGGCACGAAGGCGGTGATTCCGAGCAGGGCAACGGACATTATTCGGACGCGGGCGTGACGGGCGGAACCGCGACCAACTTCTGGTTCCACTTTCAGCAGGTCGATTCGTTCGCCTTTACACTCAACAGCTCGACGACCTACACGTTCACCGATCTCGCGACAGGCGCATCTTTCACTGGAACGTTGTCGGGAGAGCCGATTACGCAAGTGACATTCGTCCGGGCCAATCTAGCCGGAGGCAATACGCCGTCGAACGGTCAGGATCTCAAGTTCAACGCGTTAACAATTCTCTCGCCCACGGGAACTCCGCCTCAGTTCCTGACTCAGCCGCAATACGGTGGCGGTCTTCTCGGAAGTACCATCAGTCTGAACGGCAGCGCGGTCAGCAGCGTGGGTTCTGTAAACTATCAATGGTATTTCAATGGCGCTCCCATCACGGACGCGACGAATACCGCTCTGGTGTTGGGCGATGCGAGCCTCGCGAATTCAGGTAATTATTTCCTGGTGGCCTCCAATCTGTTCGGCGCTGTTACCAGCCGGGTTTCCGTGGTCACCGTCTATGTTGAATCGGATCGGCTGTTTGCGTACGAAGGTTTCAATTACACCGGCGGCTTTTCGGTGATTGACGGAACTATTCAGGCCGGTGGCCTCGGATGGGACGGCGCGTGGATGAATATTGCCGGTGAAAATAATTTCATCAGCGACGGCAGTCTTGCGGGTCTCGAAAATGTTCCGCCAGGTTACGATTCTCTCTCGACGAGCAACTCGTATTACAATTTTGACCAGAGCCGCGCTGGTCGCTGGCTGGATTGTTCGACGAACAGCGCATTGGCGGCGCGCGGTTACATCGATGCCAATGGAAACATTGGTGCCGCTGGCAAGACTGTTTACGTCAGCTTCCTGATGCAGTCGTCCGTTCCGGAGAAGTTCTATGAATTTGAATTTCATCGCGCCAATCTCAATGACCCGGGTCGCATTGCTGGCGTGGGCAACGACACCGCCACGACCGAGGTCAACCTTCGCACGCCCGGTGCGCCGTTTGCGGATCTTGGAGCAGGCGACGGGTTGGTGAACTTCTATGTCGTTCGAATTGATTTCCACGGCGGTAACGACGATGTGCGGGTTTATCGGAATCCAACCTCGCTCACCGAACCGCTCACACCGACCGTCAGCCTGACGAATGTTGGAAATATGTCGTTCAACGGAATCAGCCTCGGCGCTTACGGAAACTATCTGGCCGTGGATGAAATCCGGGTGGGCGCCACGTGGTCTGATGCGTTGGGAATGACCTCGGCGAACAACATGTTGAAACCGGTTCAGCAGGGGAACACCTGGAACGTGCGATTCTCCGGCAACCCGGCGTTTACTTATCGCGTGCTGCGCGCGACCAGCCTCACGGGTGAGTGGACTGAAATCGGAACCACCACTCCGGCAGAAAACGGAATTGGAATCATTACTGATCCGAACCCGCCCGAAGGCGCGGCGTTTTACCGAACAGTAACGCCTTGATTGCGGAACGATAAGACAGATTCAAAATCAACCCGCCGACGCGATGAAAAGTCCCCTCGGCGGTTTTTTATTTGGAGTTCGAAGTGCCGAAGCAAGGCAGGGCTGACGCATCAGAATGAATGTAAAAGCACGGCATCGCGGAGCGATGAATGAGGGTAGCCGTGGGATTGACCCCACGGTTCCGGTTTGGCGGGCATTTCCGTCGCGGAGCGACGGTTGGAATCGGGATTCATCTTTGTCGGCATGTCTCTTCAGGCGTCGCTCCGCGACGCAAATATTTGGGAATGCGAGGTCCGTGGGATGAATCCCACGGCTACATTCAGAACGTCGCTCCGCGACACGGGCCTGGACTCGATTTAGATGCGTCAACCCTGTGAAGGAGCGCGGGATTCATCCGGCTTCAGCGCAGCCCGTGCACTACGGAAATTCGCGCCGCTCCAGATATTTGTTGATCGCTTCCACCCGGCAACGGACGTGAAGCTTTTCGTAGATTTTCCGGAGATGCGCCCGGACGGTGTCTTTGGAAATATGCATCTGCTCGCCAATTTCCTTGTTCACCAATCCTTTGGAAAGCAGCGATAAAACCTCCTCCTCGCGCTGGCTCAACTTCTCCGTTTCGGAAGATTGCACGGAATGTTCGTGAAACGCCTCGACCACCATGCGCGCAATGTTGCCGCTCATCGGCGCGCCGCCGTTTCGCACTTCAGCAATGGCTTCGAGAATTTCCTCGGGATTTGAACGCTTCAGCAAATAACCGCAGGCCCCGGCTTTCAGCGATTGAAACAGCGCCTTGGGTTCGCGAAAAACCGTCAGCATGATGATCTGCAAAGCGGGTAATTCATGCTTCAACCGTGCGGTGCAGGCGATTCCCGATTCGCCCGGAAGATTGATATCCATCAGCACGACGTCCGGCCGATGCCGCGGAATCTCCGTCATCGCGACCTTTGCGTTTTCACAAACGCAGGCGCAGCGGTAACCGGGAGCATTATCAATCAGACTGCGCAGTGAGCTGGAAATGTTGGGGTCATCTTCGACAATGCCAATGGTTGTAAATTTGGAACTCACGAGGGTATCGCTGGATTTCATAAACGGCGCAGGACGAGCACGACATCGGACTTCAAAACAGCACGGCATCATTCTCCGAAAAATCGGAAGAACTGCCACGACATAATTTTGTCAATCCACCCGCGGTTCGAGCAATAGTCCCATCAGCCTATTGGATAGCGTTCCGCCGCCTGGCTACACTGGTGAATGATTTTTCCGTTCTTCGGATGAACCCTCACTGATCGAAACGCATGAATGATACTTCGACCGAATCCGCTTCCGCGACAACCGAGTTCAACCTTCGAAAAATTCAGCCGCAACTCGCACGGTTTTGTTTCCGCACGCAGGCGTTGGTTC
Organism: Verrucomicrobiia bacterium; assembly: GCA_035765675.1. Classification (GTDB taxonomy): domain Bacteria; phylum Verrucomicrobiota; class Verrucomicrobiia; order Limisphaerales; family DASXHY01; genus DASXHY01. The sequence goes on along the minus strand of DASTXC010000107.1, from coordinate 9,297 downwards.
TTCTGGGAATGGTTTGCATGGCCAGCGATGCGGTTGCGCAAACAAGCATCAAGCACATCAAGAACGGCTTGCGTTTGGAATTCAAGACCGCGCAGGTGGAACTCGTCGCGGCCACTCCGGAAGCTCTGCGGTTGAGCGTCATTTACAATCATCAGGGGCCGATCAACAGCTCGTTTCTCGCTCCGACGGATCAGGAAAATTCCGTGACCTGGCGCGAGATCAGGCTGGACGGTTGGGTGGGCGTGGCGAGCCAGATCGGCAGCTTGATGATGAATCCGGAAAATGGCGAATGGCGACTTCAGGACGCCGACGGAAAAGTGATTATTCCGGAACACAAACTCAGCGACCTGAGCCAACCGCTTTCCGCCGACGATCCGCGGATCAAAATTCAACTGGGTTGGGATAAAGAAAATCCCGTCGATGTTTACGGTTGTGGCAACGGCGTTACGAGTTTGATTCAACATGAAGCCAGGGCGGGCGTTTCCAATGGAAAAGCAGTGCTGCCGTATTTTTGGGCGCGAGCCGGTTATGCGGTGTTGGGCGTGACGGTGGACGACAATCGTCCTGCCAGTTGGCAGAAGGCTGCGAGTGGTGACTCCGTGGAATGGAATTTCCCGGGCGCGCGCGCTGATCTGTATCTCATGCCCGCCGCAACTTTGAAGGACGCGACCGCTGCGTATGCGAAGTTGACCGGAGCCGCGCCGGTACCGCCACGTTGGACATTCGGCTATCTACAAAGTCGCTGGGGTTGGACGAATCAAATCGAAGTGGAAGCCGCGTTGAAACGCTTTCACGATCTGAAGATTCCGGTGGACGCGTTTATTTTTGATTTCGAATGGTACACCCGCAAACCGGATTACGAATTGAGCAATGAAGGTGAAGACGGATTTGCGGATTTCGGCTGGAACACAAATCTGTTTCGCGATCTCCCGGATGAAATCAAGAAGTTCAAATCGGAAGGCTTGCGCTTTGTCGCCATTCGCAAACCCCGTCTGGGCGACAAAGATTTGTTGGCCATGGCGCGCGAGAAACAGTGGGATTTGAAATCGCATACGACCGAAAACGTTCCGGCTCGTGATCTGGATTTCAATCTCGCCGAGGTGCGCCAATGGTACATCGAACAACTCGCGCCCTTGATTGAAATGGGCATTGCAGGCTGGTGGAACGATGAAGGTGAATCGACCTACACCACTTACTACAACTGGAATCTGGCCGAGCGGATTGCGATGGATCGCTACCGGCCCAACGCGCGTTTGTGGACGTTGAATCGCGCTTACTCGCCTGGAACCCAGCGCTTCGGCGCCGCCACCTGGACGGGGGATATCAATTCGTCCTGGGAGGTGTTTCACGAAACGCCCGTTCATCTACTGAACTGGAGCCTGGCGGGAATGCCTTACGGAACGTGCGACATCGGCGGCTTTTTCGGCAACCCCTCGGATGAACTGATTTCGCGCTGGATGGAAGCCGGTGTGTTTTTTCCGATCATGCGCACGCATTCGGAAGTTCATTACCAGCCGCATTTTCCCTGGCTCTACGGCGCGGATGCGATGGACGCCATTCGCAAGGCGATTGAGTTGCGGACGCGTTTGATTCCCTACTACTACAGTCTGGCGTATCAAACCTTTGAAACAGGCATTCCTTTGATGCGTCCGCTCGTGATGGAATTTCCAGACGATCCGCGCGTCGCCAACCTGACCGATGAATGGCTCATGGGCGATTCATTTCTCGCAGCGCCAATTCTCAAGGAAGGCGGAAGGCGTTCCGTGTATTTCCCGGCGGGCGACTGGTATTTGTTTGGATCGACGAATCGCCTTCAGGGAAGTCGTTCGATTGAAGTCACGGCGGCTTTGGATGAAATCCCGACGTATGTCCGCGCGGGAACAATTTTGCCGCTGGGACCAATCATTCAAAATGTCACTGAACAACCCGGCGGCCCGTTGGAATTACAGATTTATCCCGGCAAAGATGCGAGCTTCACTCTGATCGAAGACGACGGCGTGACGCAGAATTATCTCAAGGGCGCAACGCGTCGCACGACGTTCCATTGGGATGATTCGAAACGAGAATTGAACTGGAAACGCGAAGGGAGTTATTCCGGCAAGGACGTGTTCAAAGAAATGCGGGTCGTTGTTTTTGATTCGCGTGGAATTTCGGAAGCCACGTCTTCATTGACTTCCTCGGGATCAGTTCAGCCAAAGCCGCAGCCGCACTGATCTCGAATTCCTGATCATTTCAAAACGCAGCATTTCAAACCTCGGTAGAAACTTTGAACGCATTTCAATCGCCGTTAAAAAAATGGGGAATCCTCGTTGCCGCGACCTTTGTGGCCTGGCAATCCGCATTCGGATCGCAACCGGTTTATCAGGATCGCAACGCGTCAACGGAAGCGCGCGTGGAAGATCTTTTCAATCGCTTATCTCCGGATGAAAAAATCGGATTGCTGAGCGGCACTGGATTCACCACGCAACCGATTCCGCGTTTGGGTGTGCCGCCGTTGACGATGGTGGATGCGGGGCAGGGCGTGCGCGGCGGTCCGGAAAGCATGTCCGGTCCGGCGACTGCATTTCCAGCGGGAGTCTCGATGGCTTCCACGTGGGACACGAATCTCCTGCGGCGAATTGGTTTCGCCATTGGCCAGGAAGCGCAAAATAAAGGTTCCGGTGCGCAAATGCTGTTAGGCCCCGCCGTCAATATCCAGCGTTCCCCGCTGGGCGGTCGCAACGGCGAATATTTTTCCGAAGACCCGTATCTCACCGCGCGGCTGGCCGTGAACTATATCGAAGGAATGCAGAACTCCGGCTGTGTTGCGTGTGTGAAACATTACGTCGCGTACAACCAGGAGAAGGAGCGTTACACCATTGACGTGGACGTAAAAGAACGCCCGTTGCGGGAAATCTATATGCCCGCATTCGAAGCGGCAGTGAAGGAAGGACACGTCTGGACGGTGATGTCTTCCTACAATCAGATCAACGGTCGCAAAGCCACGGCGAACAAATATCTGATGGTGGATGTTTTGAAAAAGTGCTGGGGCTTCGATGGCCTGCTGGTTTCGGATTGGGGCGGTGTTCAGGACACAGTCGGGCCGCTCAATTCCGGCAACGATCTCGAAATGCCCGGCCAGGAATACATGACTCCCGAACGCGTGACCGCCGCTCTGAAAAACGGACTGGTTTCGCAGGCGTCCATTGATGACAGCGTCCGCCGGATTTTGCGCACGATTGTTCGCGCTGGTTTACTGGACGGGTCGCATCGACCGGATCCCGCGCTGGTCAATTCGCCTGAGCATCAGCAATTGTGCCTCGAAGCCGCGGCTGAAAGCATGGTGCTGTTGAAAAATGCAGCCGACGTTTTGCCATTGGACGATCACAAAATCCGCTCGGTGGCCTGCATCGGAAACGCTGCGGTTCATTGGCAGATCGGCGCGGCGGGCAGTCCGGAAGTGACGCCGTTTTATTCCGTCAGCGCACTGGATGGAATTCAGAAACGCGCGGGAAAGGAGATTAAAATCAACTACTCGTCCGGGAACCGCATCGGCGCGCCGGTTTCGAAAGAGGTTCTGCAATTTGAAGGCAAGGCCGGTTTGCGTGCGGAATATTTTGCCAATCGCAATCTCGCAGGCACGCCGGCTTTGGTTCGCATGGATCCGCAAATTCAATTCGACTGGAGCGACACACCGCCGGCCGCGGGATTGTCGCGCTCGGACTACAGCGTTCGCTGGACGGGAACCCTGGTCGCGCCGTCGTCGGGAAAATATCAATTGATTCTCACGGCGGATGACGGCTGCCGTCTGTATCTCGATGACAAACTGTTGATCAATCATTGGGTGGACAGCGGCGCGACGCCAAACATCGCGGAGGTCAGTTTTGAAGCGGGCAAGACTCATCAACTGCGCGTTGAATATTTTCAACACGGTGGACAAGCCGTGGCGCGGCTCGATTGGGCACGCGTTGGCGAAAGTCCGTATGCGGATGCCATTGCAGCGGCGCGGAATTCGGAGGTCGCACTGGTGTTTGTCTCGACCAAAGGAACGGAAGGCGAAGCTTCAGATCGGCCTTCGATGTCATTGCCTCGTGGTCAGGATGATTTGATTCGCGCAGTGGCTGCCGCGAACAAGAAAACGATTGTCGTGTTGAACAACGGAACGCCGGTTCTGATGCCGTGGCTGGATCAGGTCGCTGGTGTGATCGAAGCCTGGTATCCCGGACAGGAAGGCGGCAATGCGCTGGCGGCAATTCTTTTTGGCGACCGCAATCCCTCGGGAAAACTGCCAACCACCTTTGGCGCGCGTCGCGAGGATTATCCGGACTTCGGCCATTACCCGGGCGTCAACGGACATGTTCATTACGCTGAGGGTATCTACGTGGGTTATCGTCATTTCGACAAAGCGGAGATTGCGCCGGCGTTTCCATTCGGCCACGGCCTTTCCTACACCGCTTTCGAATATTCAAATCTGAAACTTTCAAAAGCTTCCTTGGCGACCAATGAAAGCGTGATCGTGACTCTGGATGTGAAGAACACCGGCGGCCGCGCGGGCGCAGAGATCGTCCAGCTTTATCTGCACGATCCCGATCCGAAGATCGACAAGCCGGTGCGTGAGTTGAAAGGTTTTCAGCGCGTCGAGTTGCAGCCCAGCCAGATCAAACGCGTGTCATTTGAAATCCAGCCGCGGGCGCTGGCCTATTGCGATGTGGCGGGAAAACAATGGAAAGCGGACGCGGGCACTTATGAAATTCAGGTGGGAGCTTCCTCGTGCGACATTCGCGTGCAGAAATCATTGCGCCTGCCCGTCACTTTTACGGAACCGATTCCATTCATGGACGAGCAATCACCACTCACGCCCGTGCCCGGCGACCTAGCGGCATTTCATCCAACAATCAGCTCCACCGCGGCGGCGGACACGGAATACGGTTCGCAAGCAGGCAAGGCCACGGACGGGAACAACAGCACTTATTGGCGATCGCAGAATTCGGATGCTCAATGGCTCGCGGTGGATCTGGGCGAAATGAAGACCATCGATCGGGTTCGATTAACCTGGGCGGCGGATCGTTTTCCCGACAGTTATGCGAAAGCGTATTCGATTCAAGTGAGCGACGACGGCCAGTCCTGGAAGAACATTTTCCGCACGTCCAACGGCCAGGGTGGGATCGAAACGGAAAACTTTTCTCCTGTTTCCACGCGTTGGGTCCGCTTATCCTGCACCCGTCGCGCGGCGAATGAAAATTACAAGCTGGTCAGTTTTGAAGTTTTCGGAACCTCCCGGCAGGCGGGGATGTAAAGAAGCATTGTCTGCTCAGGCCGACAGGGCAATATCGCGACAGATTGAATCGAGAAATTATTCCCATGCGCAGTCCGATACGCACGCTTCGTGATCGAAAGGCGCAATCTGACATCCGCGGCCACAACGGATTGAACGTCAGCAAATCAAAACGGTTGTTGACTCCCTCTCTTCCGAGCGAAGCCGGAGAAGAGGGTTGGGGAGAGGAGGTTTTTAGCTCAGAATCTCTTCCCCTTGAACTCGCTTTATCGGAGCGCGAGTCGATGACTCGCAGCAGCTTTGCAAATCGGCAGCTTCCAATTTTCCGATCGCCTTGTGAAAAATCTCGCTGCTGCAGGTCACAGACCTGCGCTCCGTTCGCTTTCCAAAGTTCATCGGTTCAATGGACGAAAGGATTTGTTTCGGAGAATTCTCTCCCTGCGCTTCGCTGCGGGGAGAAGGAATTGATAATCGCGCGGGTGTCGGGTTGCGCTCTTGATCAAAAAGCAAAAGCGAGGAGCTGGTTTTGCCAATTGATATGCTGGCTTCTCTTCCTGCTTCTCCCGGCACATGTCAGCGCCGATGCGGTGAAAGGATTGTATGTCGGCAGTGATTTCTACGCGCCCGGCGATTCCACGCAAACTGCCGCGCGCATTTCCGGTTTTAATCGCTTGTTCCTTTCTTCTTTGCACATCGATTCCGAGGGGAACATCACTTACAACGACACGCCCGTTGTTCAAGACGGCGTCTATGTTGGCGATCCGGCCTGGGGAACCAAACTCGCCGCGCTCAAAACAAAACCCAGCGACATTCAACGTTTGGAACTGGTGATCGGTGGCTCGGGCGACAACACCTCGTTTGCCAACATCAGAAAACTGGTTGTCGCGCAGGGAACAGATTCACAAAGCATTTTATATCGAGATTTCCTGGCCTTGAAAATTGCGACGGGTGTGGATGCCATTCAGCTCGCGGATGAGATTACGTACGATGTTCGGTCCACGGTGGCGTTTAGCCGAATGATTTTGGAACTCGGCTTAAAAGTTTCGCTGCGTCCTTGCGCCAATCCAACCTTCTGGGCGGACGTCAAATCGCAACTCAGCACGAACGTCGATGCGATTTATCTTCAATGTTACGCCAGCGGCGCGAACAACGATCCCGCAGTCTGGAACCAAATCTTCGGCGATTTGAAAGTCTATCCCGGTCTTTGGGGCAACACCGACACGCCCGCTTCCGCCATGATGAAGATGCGGAATTGGCAGGAGACTCTGGGAATCACGGGCGGTTTCATGTGGCTGAATGGTTTCATGCCCGGCGATGCGTTGAAATGGTCGGGCGCATTGTCGTACGGATTGGATTCACTTTCCTGCATACGAATCGTCAATAAGAACAGCGGCAAATCCTTGAACCTCCTCGGTGGCGGGAAAACGAACGGATCCGCCATCCGGCAATCGCGTTACCCCGCGGGCAACAATCTGAAATGGATGTGGGTGCCGACGGAAACCGGTGAACATTTGAAACTGGTTTCCTGGGTCAGCGGCCAGTGCGCCAGCATCGCTTTCAGTTCCAGCCTGAGCAGCGCGCAGCTTTGGACGTGGGATTACAACAGCGATCCGAGCCAGCAGTTTGATCTCATCGATGCCGGGAACGGTTGGTTCAAAATTCGAAATGTGCGCAGCGGGTTGGTTCTGGAAGTGGCGGGTGGCAGCATGGACGACGAAGCCGCGGTGCAGCAGAACATCGATACCGGCGCGGCCAACCAGCAGTGGAGATTCTATCCTTACGGAGACACGTTGCTCGCGTATGAATATTTCGATTATCCAATTGGCAATCTCAGCGGCCAGAACGGCGGTGAAGGCTGGAACGGCGGTTGGTCGGATGTTCTAGGTCTCGGCACGAAGGTTTTGGAAGGCAGCCTGATTGGCGGCGACAACGTTCCAACTAAATTCGATGCGCGGTCTTCGGGAAATTCCGCTTTCATTCCCAATGACAAACGAGCCGGACGTTATCTCGATTGTTCGATCAACGGGATTTTCGGCGCTTACGGCTATCTCGATTCCAATGGCCGGATTGGCGCCGCCGGAACCTCGCTCTATCTGAGTTTCCTTCAGCGACCGAACAAGACGTCTTTGTTTTACGAGTTTGAACTGAATCGCGGCGTTGAGCGCATTGCAGGAATTGGAAATGATACGCGCACCAACAATGTCAATCTGCGCGCTCCGGCTGGAATCTTCACTTCCCTCGGCCCGGGAAACACGAATGTGAATTTTTACGTGATGCGGATTGATTTTAAACCAGGCAAGGATGACATCCGCGTCTATCGCAATTCCACTTCCGAAGTTGAACCGGCACAGCCCACGCTGACGATTTCGAACGCGGCGGATCTGTCGTTCAATCGCATTTGCCTCGCGGCTTTCGCCAACGACAACACGGTTCAGTTTGATCAACTGCGCATCGCGACTTCGTGGGAAAATGCCGTCGCCAGCGCGCCGGAGTTTGCGATCAGTCCCAGCAGCAAAGTCGTTTCCAGCGATGTGTTTCGGCAGATCAGAATCTCCGCCATCGTTCTGCATGGAAAGGGACAAACCTATTATCTGCTCGATGGTGAAACCGGCGTGCGCGTTTTGTTGAATCGTCCGGCAAATCTGTTGCCTGGCGACGTGGTGGAAGTCACGGGTTTGATTGAAGGCCGGGATCAGTTCGTGAATCTGATTGAAGCCAACGTGAGCCAGCGAGGTCATTCCTCGATTCCGCAACCGCGACCGCTCGATCTTCAAAACGTTGAAAATGCGTTTCCCTGGGTTTCCGTGGAAGGAACCTTGTTGAAGGTTCGTGACGAAGGAATCCAGCGAAGTCTGGAAATGCAGCATGGCGCGAAACGGTTCACCGCTCGATTGCAATCCGAGCAGCTTCCAAAAGTGGATTGGCCGCCCGGCAGCCGCTTGAAAATTACGGGCGTTCACCTGCGTTCGGTCGAAACGCCGGACGCGCCGGAAAACAAACGCGCTTTTGAAATTCTCCTGAATGCGTGGTCGGACGTGGAAATTCTCGCGCGTCCGCCATGGTGGACGTTGAAGCGCGCCTTGATCATTGTCGGTTTGTTGATGTTTGCGTTGGCGCTGACGTTTATCTGGATCAGCCTGCTGCGGCGGCAGGTGGAACGCCGCACGGTTCAGTGGAAACAGGAAATCAGCAAACGCGAAAAGTCTGAACAGGAACGCATCATCATGGAGGAGCGCACCCGCATTTCCCGGGATTTGCACGACGACTTCGGCAGCAAACTGACGCAGATCAGCCTGCTGGCCTGGCTGCCGGAAGAGGCTTCTCAAATCGACAAAGTCCGGGAACGCCTGCGAGTGATCGGCGAAAAATCCCGGCACATGGTTTCGGCGCTGGATGAAGTCGTGTGGATGATGAATCCACGAAGCGAAACGCTTTCATCGTTCACGGCGTACATCGCTGGCTACGCCGATGAATTTCTGTCCAGAACCGATATTGCCTGCCGGATTGAATCGCCCGCGTTTTATCCGGAAAAGATCATCACGTCGGAAGCGCGCAACCATCTGTTCTCGTCCGTCAAAGAAGCCATCAACAACGCCGTTCGTCACGGTCAGCCAACGCAAGTGCTGCTGAAGTTTGTGGCCTTGGAAAATGAATTGACGATCCAGGTGCAAGACAACGGTTGCGGATTCGATTCCGCGGCCATTCTCCCGGGCAACGGTCTGGCCAATCTCCAACAGCGCATGCAAAAGATCGGCGGCACCTGTGAGGTTCAATCCGCGCCCGCATCCGGAACAACGGTCACGTTCCGACTGCCTCTGTAATTTTGGAAGTTCAATCCGCTGTCGGGTGCGGGTTTCGAGTTGTGTGCCGTTCCCAGGGCGCAACTTGGCACCCGCACCATTTTCGATTCCCTCTCCCCGCAGCGAAGCGCGGGGAGAGGGTCAGGGTGAGGGGATTTTGAGCTAAAAACCTCCTCACCCCGGCCCTCTCCTCCGGCTTCGCTCGGAGGAGAGGGAGTGAGCAGCCGTTTTGAATTTCGAAAG
>DASTXC010000106.1:0-8884 GCA_035765675.1 Verrucomicrobiia bacterium | reverse complement strand
AGCCTTTGACAATCTTTATCGAATTACTCGCTGCGGTGCCGAGTGTGATTCTTGGATTGTGGGGCATTTTCGTCATGGTGCCGTGGTTGCGCGTTCATCTGTTTCCTACGCTGAAATCCACGCTGGGATTTCTCCCGCTGTTTCAAGGGCCGATCTACGGCGTGAGCATGCTCGCCGGCGGAATTATCATCGCGATCATGATTGTTCCAATCATCACGTCCGTGTCGCGCGAGATTCTGCGATCAGTTCCAGGATTGCAGCGCGAAGCCGCTTATGCGTTGGGCGCGACGCGTTGGGAAGTGACGCGGATTGCGGTTTTGAGTTACGCGAAAAAAGGTTTGTTCGGCGCGGTCATTCTGGGACTTGGCCGCGCGCTGGGCGAAACCATGGCGGTCACCATGGTGATTGGAAACCGGCCCGAAATCGCGAAGTCCTTGTTCGCGCCGGGTTACACGCTGGCCAGTGTCGTCGCGAATGAATTTGCCGAAGCGACCATGGATATTTATCTGCACGCCTTGTTTGAAATCGGCCTGGTATTGTTGGGCGTCACCATTGTCGTCAATGCCGCGGCGCAATTGCTTTTGAAGACCTTCGGCGGCCCGGGCGTGAAACGGCAACACTGACATGAGCACGACCCATCATCGTTGGCGCAAAGCCAAGAACGTTTTGATGCAATGGATCACCTGCGGCTGCGCGCTGCTTGTGATCGCGCCGCTCGCTCTGGTGATGTTTCACCTGGTGAAATCCGGAATCGGCGCGGTGAACTGGGATTTCTTCACGCAACTTCCCAAACCCGTGGGCGAAGTGGGCGGCGGAATGGCGAATGCCATCGTCGGAACATTTGTGCTGCTCGGACTCGCGGCGATAATCGGCGTGCCGATTGGCGTTCTCGGCGGCGTTTATCTTTCTGAATACGGCGGCACCCGGCTGAACTGGTGGATTCGTTTTGCGGCCGACATCCTGAACGGCGTTCCCTCGATCATCTGGGGCATTGTCGTTTACGCGCTGGTCGTGGTGCCGACGAAAAGCTTTTCCGCGTGGTCGGGCGGCATTGTGCTGGGCATGATCATGATTCCACTGGTGCTGCGAACAACCGAGGAAGTTCTTCAACTTGTTCCCAACGGATACCGCGAAGCCGCACTGGCGCTGGGCATCGCCAGATGGCGGACGATTGTTCAAATCGTTGTGCGCACGGCGTTGAAGGGAATTGTCACCGGCGTTCTGCTGGCGCTCGCGCGCATTGCCGGTGAAACCGCGCCGCTGCTCTTCACAGCGTTCGGAAATCATTTTTGGAATCGCAATCTCGCCGATCCCATCGCGGCGCTGCCGTTGCAGATTTTCAGCTACGCCATTTCGCCTTACGACGACTGGCATCGTCAGGCCTGGGCCGGCGCGCTGGTGTTGCTGTTGCTGATTACGTTGATCAATGTGAGCGTGCGCGTGATGACGCGGGATCGCTTCCGGAAGTAAACATGAATTTGAGCATGATCGAACCCCGAGTCACAACTTCACCTCAAGCTGCGGCGGAAGTTCCCGCGCTGACCGTGAAAAATCTTTCCATCTTTTTCGGCAATAATCAGGTGCTGAAAAGCGTTTCAATGAACATTCGCGCGCGCGCTGTCACCGCGATCATCGGCCCGAGCGGTTGCGGCAAATCGACTTTCCTGCGTTCGCTGAATCGCATGCACGAGCTTGCGCCCGACGCGCGAATGGAAGGCGACATCCGGCTTTTCGGCGAAGATATTTACGCGGCGAAAGTCGAGCCGGTGATCGTTCGTCGTCGTGTGGGAATGGTGTTTCAGAAATCCAATCCGTTTCCCACGATGTCGATTGGCGACAACGTCACGGTCGGTTTGCGATTGAACGGCATTCGCAATCGCGCCGTGCTCGCCGAGCGCACCGAACAGGCATTGCGCATGGCGGCACTGTGGGACGAAGTCAAAGATCGGCTCAACGCGCCGGCGATCAGTCTTTCGGGCGGCCAACAACAGCGATTGTGCATCGCGCGCGCGCTGGCGGTGCAACCGGAAGTGTTGCTCATGGACGAACCGGCTTCAGCGCTGGATCCGCTCGCGACGACGAAAGTTGAGGATTTGATCCTGGAATTGAAACGCGATTACACAATTGTAATTGTGACGCATAACATGCAACAGGCCGCGCGCGTTTCGGATGACACCGCGTTTTTTTATCTGGGCGAGTTGGTGGAATTCGGCCCCACGTCGCGCATCTTCACGAGTCCAGCGCAGAAACGAACGGAAGATTACGTGACCGGGAGGTTTGGTTGAAAGCTGCTCCAGGGAAACTTCGAACCATGAACATCGAACTTCGAACATCGAAATGGAACAGTAGAGATCGCCTTCTTAAGCGGTTCCTTATTTAACGATTTAACAATTTAACTAATCACCGTTTAACCAACCATGGACCATCACATCGATATGGAACTCGGCGAATTGAAAGAGAAGCTGCTCACGATGGCCAGCCACGCGGAGATGGCTGTCAACGAATCCATCCGCGCGCTGGTCAATCGCGATTACGATCTCGCGTTGCGCGTGAAGGACAACGACAACGTGCTGGATCGCTTCGAAATTGAAATCGACGAGCTGGTGATTCATCTGCTCGCCAAAGCGCCGCTTGCCAGCGATCTGCGGCTGGTGATGGTCGCGATGAAAATTTCCCAGAACCTGGAACGCATCGGTGACGAGGCGGCGAAGATTGCGAAACGCGCGCGCGATCTGAGCCAGGAACCGCCGGTTAAACTCACGCTTGATTTGCCGCGCATGGCGAGCCTGGCGCTGGCGTTGTTGAAAGCGGCTTTGGATTCCTTTGTTCAACGAAACGCTGCCGCCGCGCGCGCCGTGATTCCGCGGGATCACGAGATCAATCAACTCAACAAACAGATCGCCGCGCAACTGGCCGAACACATGATCGCCCATCCGGATGCGATCAAACGCTGCCTCCAATTGATCGTCGTTTCAAAAAGCCTGGAGCGCATCGCCGATCACGCGAAGAACGTCGCGGAAGAAGTGGTTTATCTTTGCGAAGCTCTGGACATCCGGCACATGAAAGAAGCTAAGGCGAAAGGGTGAAAGGGGGTGGGGGAGAAAAGGAGAAAGTGTGCAAGTCTGCTGGTGCGGATCGCGTTTGGCCGAACGTCGTAGCGCAGATTTCCAAATCTGCCGTGTCGCCGATTTCTAAATCGGCTGAGCGATGAAGATGGAAAAGGATCGAATGGGTTTTCGGAAATTCTTTGTTCAACAAGCATTCCAAGAGGTAGCGATGCTGGTTCAGCATTTTATGGAAAGCTCATGCTCTTGGAGCAGCTATCCCGCCAACGCCCACCACCACGCAGCGATCAAAATGATTGAAAAAATTGCGCCGGCGATCACGTTGATTCCTGTTTTGTGAAGCTGCTTTGGAATCAGCAGCAAAAGACTTCCAAGAATCGCGCCGGTCACGAAACCGCCGAAGTGCGCGAGGACATCGGAACGCGGATCCACTCCGAGCAGCACGAACAGCAACACGCCGCCGCACAATCCGCTGAGGGCGAGCTTCAGTGCGTAAGGATCGCGTCGAAATGTGAATCCCTGAACCGCCAGCAATCCCAGGCAACCCATGACCATTCCTGACGCGCCGAGACTGCGATGTTCCGGAAACATCATCCACGTGGCGAGATTTCCGCCCACGCCGGATAAAAACGCAGCGAGCAATCCCACGCCGGTTCCATAACGGCTCATGACCAATCCCAGCAGCAGCAGTCCCAGCGTCACGTTCATCGCGAGATGACCGATATCCGCGTGAAGACAAACCGCGGTGATCAGCCGCCACCCTTCTCCGCGCAAGACCGCGGCGCTGTCCATGAGGCCGACGCTTTGCACATGAGGCGAAAAGTTTTGCGCCCAGAAAAAGACGCACATGAGAAGAACCCACGCCAGCGCGGACCAGTTAAAACCCACGTGCTGCTGAAACTGCCGGCGCCAGCGCCAGCCGCGATTTTCAGTGCGATAACGTTGAATCGTTTCTTCGGCGAGCGCGTGTTGTTCGTCGGCGACCATCAGTGCCCAGCCAAGTTCTTCGGAATATTCGATGGTGCTTTCGATTCCCTGGCTGATCAGCGCGAGGCTCCAATCCATGGCCTGACGGCGGGAGCGGGTTGGAATTCGAGCCATCATGATTTGCAACGGCCGCTACGTTCCGACATTTGCGCGATGACCGCAACTCTATGACGACGCGGACGGTTTAACGCAAAGACGCAAAGGTTCGAAGGCGCGAAAGTCGAAGAATCACTGAACCGCTTTTTTTCAAAAGCGAATCAGCTTCCAGTGAAATGAGACTCGCGGAATTGAGATTGGGAACTCGTAATTCATCCTTCCCGAAGAAAGCATCCGTTTCCCCTTTTCCCTTTCTCCCTTTCCGATTTTCCCCTCCGCCGCATCACCCCTGCACAATCTCCTCCAGCTTCTCACCATCGATGTCCGTGTTGATCTGCATCCATAGCGGAAGATGATCCGAGAGCTGATACGTGAATTTTGTCTTTGTCATTCCGCCGGGAAACAGCTCCTTGATGTGCGCCGCGTCGATGTAGAAATCCAGTTCGCCGCCGGCGTTGGTGAAGTTCTCCGGGTAAATCGGATAATGCAGAATCTGGTCGTAGCGTTTGCCTTTCTGCAAATCAGTTCCGTGCGCGCCGAGCAATGCTTTGGGAATTTGCAATCCGTGTTTCGTGATCGCTTTGAACATCGCATTCGTGCGCGACGGGATGTTGAAATCGCCCATGACGATCAGATCCTTGTCCTCCTTGGTTTTCTCCAGGCGCTTGGCTTCGATCCAGTCCGCGAGCCGTTCGATTTCCAATCGGCGCGCTTCCGTGCTGTTGCCCCAGCGAATGTGTGTGGTGAGCAGGATGAAATCGAAATTACCGGCTTTGAATGAGGCCATGTAAGGACTGCGCCAGAACGAAACATCGGTGAGATATTCGTCGCCATGCTTCACACGCGGCGGACTGGCTTCGGCAGCGAAACCGTTGAAGACTGCGGCGCGTTTGTCGTAAATGAATGCGAGTCGTTCGCGATTTCCACCCGCGTCAGGAACCATGTCGGAATAGATCGCGCGCCAATACGGCCCCAGAATTTTCAGCACGCGTCCGAGATCCGTGAGATCGTCACGCAGTTCCACAATGCCGATGACATCGAACTGGCCGAGAATTTCCGCGAGATAATGAATGGCCGCTTCGGTGCGTTTCTTTTTGCCGAATTCGCGAATGTTCCAGGAAGCGATGTTCAGCGTTTGATCGAGTTTGGACGGTGGAATTTTCGCGGCGGCGATTCGTTCCTGCAACGCGAGCAAACCTTTCGCGATTTCTTTTGAGACTTTTCCGTGTTCCATGATTGATCCTTGATTGACTGGACGAGGCTTGGGGTGGGCGTCCAGATCAGCGTGGACTCTAGCCGCCTCAGGACGTCGGGCAAGCGGGATTTGCGGTGGAACGCCGTGGCACGGGCGTCTCGCCTGTGCGTTTCGATTCGCAGGTGCGAAGACGTCCGTGCCGCCGATTGCCACAGGTCACAAACCTTGCGCTCCGTTCGCGGTTCAAAGTTTTTTGCGTGCGGCGCCAATTTGCACGCGACCCCCGAAGCGACGGCAAATTTCCTTTCCGCTCACTTGAATAAATCCGCCACCGTCCGAAAGTGTACTGAACAAGTTTGGAAAGGAGCATTTTATGAGATTGATGAGAAGACCAAGAATGGAGTTGCCACCGCTGGCTCGGTTGCGTGAACAACTGGAACAGATGTTCGATCAGTCCGATCTGCCGGTGAGCGGCTGGTTCAGTGGCTGGACGCCGGCCGTGGATGTCATGGAAGACAAAGATCAACTCACGGTGAAAGCTGAACTGCCGGGATTCCGGCGCGAGGATCTCGACATTTCTCTGCACGAAAACAATCTGACAATCTGCGGCGAGCGCAAATACGAGGACGAGAAACAACAGGGCGAAATGTTCCGTTCGGAACGGTTCTACGGAAAATTTCAACGCACAGTTCCGCTGCCGTTTTCAGTAGAGACTTCGGATATCAAAGCGACTTATCGCGATGGTGTTCTCACCGTGACTCTGCCAAAGAGCGAGAAGGCGCGCGCGAAACAGATCGAAGTTGCGGTGGAATAAGATCGTCCTGAGCCGTCACGATTTAGTGGAATTAGGGCGGAAAAACGCAGAGGCGCAAAGGACGCTGAGTGACGCGGAGAGGGGTTCCATTGTTCGAACTACCGAACGGAAGGTTTGGGTTAAATTTGAAAACTCTGCGTTGCCCTGCGTTCTCAGCGTCTCTGCGTTGATAGTGCGATCATCGATCCACGCTTCGGCAGTTTTCAAATATCCTTCCGTGGAAAAAGGGGCGCAACGTCGCCAATCGTGTGCCCAGCCGCAAGCTTGCCCCACGTTGCGTCCGAGAACTGATTCGGCTCACCGGACAATCCGAGTTGCGAATACATTTTCGTCGCGGTTCCAGGCAAAAAGGGCCAGAGCAAAACCGCCAGCACGCGGCACGTTTCGGCCAGATTGTAGAGCACTTCATCCAGCCGCGCGGCTTGTGCGGGGTCTTTTGCGAGTTTGAAGGGCGCCGTCTGATCCACATATTGATTCGCCCGAGTGATCAGCGACCAGATCGTTTGCAGCGCCGATTGAAGTTCGTTGGCTTCCAATTGCGATCGCGTTTCTGATATGGCTTTTTCAGCGTCGGCTTTCAATTCATCCGAACGGTTCGGCACAATGCCGTTGCGATATCGCTTCAGCATGGAGAGCGAGCGGTTCACGAGATTGCCGAGGCCATTCGCAAGTTCGGATTGATAACGCGCTTTAAAACCAGCATCGGTCCAGTTGCCATCGGGTCCAATATCCAGCTCGCGCAACGAATAAAACCGGAACGCATCCACGCCCCATTCATCGATTACGGCGACGGGATCCACCACATTGCCGGTCGTCTTGCTCATTTTCTGGCCGTCCTTTTGCCACCAGCCGTGAACGACCAATTGTTTCGGCAGCGGCAGATTCATTGCCTTCAGCATGATCGGCCAATACACCGCGTGGAATTTCACGATGTCTTTGCCGATCACATGAACGTCCGCGGGCCAGAGGGAAAGTTCCGAGTTTTGAGTTTTGAGTTTTGAGTTGGAAAGCGCGGACAAAACGGTTTCGTCGCCGTGCGCGGCGGGAATGCTGACGTAATTCACCAGCGCGTCAAACCAGACATACGTGACAAAATTCGGATCGAAGGGCAGGGGAATGCCCCAGTTCAATCGGCCCACCGGACGCGTGATGCACAGGTCTTCCAGCGTGTTGTTTTTCAGGAATCCCAGGACTTCGTTGCGGCGATAGCTCGGCGAAATGAAGCCCGGATTTTTTTCAATGTATTCAATCAGCCACGCCTGATGGTCGCGCAGTTTGAAATAATAATTGTCTTCCTGCAATTCCACGACTTCGCCATAAGCCGGATCGAATGTTCCGTCGGGCCCGCGATCTTTCTCAGTCAGGAACGTTTCTTCCTTGGTGGAATAAAAGCCGGTGTAGGTCGCTTTGTAAAACTGTCCGTCGGCGTGCAGCTTGGAAAGAATCGCCTGCACGGCCTGTTTGTGGCGCGGTTCCGTCGTGCGGACAAAATCGTCGTTGGTCAGATTCAATTTCGCGGCGAAGGATTTCCAACTTGCGGCGAGTTCATCGCAATATGCCTGCGGAGTTTTGCCTTCGGCCACCGCCGCCTGTTGAACTTTTTGGCCATGTTCATCAAGGCCTGTGAGAAAAAAAGTTTCCTGGCCAAGGCTGCGATGCGCCCGCGCAATCACGTCGGCGATGACCTTTTCATACGCGTGGCCGAGATGCGGCTGGCCGTTGACGTAATCAATCGCGGTCGTGATGTAAAATCGCTTGCTCATGTCGGGCGCAGTTTGGCGGACGAACATCGGGTTTGCAACTGCGGTTCCCACCTCATCATCCAAAGCCAGCAGATTCGGAAATCTGTTTATGCAAATTTCACGAATTCAAGCGAATTGCTTTTGGATTTTGAAGATTCGCGAAAAAATTTGCGCTCTTGTGTAAACCCGTTTCTGGCGATTGCGCCGCTGCATGGATGCAGGCAGAATTTCCAGCTCTGATATGAACAAGAAAGCGCTTTTGAAAGCCATCGTCAGCCAGTTGATCAGCGAGTTGGAAGTCTATTTGCGCGCGGCGCAGGCGGCGCACGCGGAAGCCACACACGAACAGAGCAAAGCCGAAAGCAAATACGACACGCGCGGTCTTGAGGCCTCTTATCTTGCGCGCGGTCAATCGCGTCAGGCTGCCGAAATGCAGGCGGCGATTCAGGAATTTGAGTCGATGGAACCGAAGGCGTTTGGCAAAGGTGAGTTGATCGATGTGGGCGCGATTGTGGAACTGGAACAGGGCAAAGAACGAACCGTTTATTTCATCGGACCGCGCGCGGGTGGAACGGAAGTGACGCTGGATGAACGTGAAATTCTGGTCATCACTCCGCAATCGCCGCTCGGCTCACAATTGGTCGGCAAGAAACAAGGAGATCGCTTGCAACTCACAATCGCCGGAACGCGCAATCAGTATCGGGTGGTGGCGGTGAGTTGAATTGAAATCTGCGGATACCATCCGCCAAATCGCAGCCCTGAAAGGCGAAACAACAAAACGGCTAACAACGGATTGAACTTTCGGAAAATCAAAGATCTGATCACTTCCTCTCCTCCGAGCGAATGTAAAGACCGGGTACATGGTTGACGGGTGTGCGGAGACATGGTGGACACTTTGGTGCGCATGTCAGAGGGTTTTTGAAGCTGGCTGAGTTAAGTCCTGACGCAGGTCCAGCTCCTTGATGCGTTGCGTCAGATAGATCAC
>DASTXC010000105.1:0-6267 GCA_035765675.1 Verrucomicrobiia bacterium | reverse complement strand
AAGACCGCGTGCTTGAACGCATTGATCGCGCACTGGCGACGTTCTGAAATTCCTTTAAGCGGCAACCGCACGAACTATGCGGAACGGATTCGAACCTTTGCGTTATTTCACTGAACCGGCAATGGCAGTCCGCTCTTCGATTGAAAATAACGCACGCAGGTGTCCCGCCAGTTCGTCGCGTGTTTAAGCTGCTGTTCCAGCCGCTTCTGCACGGCGGCAAAGCGTTCGTCATCAATTTGACCGCGCAACGTTTCCCATTGCGCCTGCATCTGCTTCACGTAATCCACGCCGTCGTTGTAACGGAAACATAATTCGTCCCAGACCGTCCGCCCGGTTTTCATCCGGTAATCCCAAGGCACATGATGAAACCAAAGCAACAGCTCCGACGGACACGTTTCCAGATTTGCAAAGTAATCGCGCACCGGCGGCGCGTATTGCGCCACGGCGTCGGAACCGGTTGCCGTACGATCAAAACCAATGCCGTTAGCGTCGGCCTTGTGATAGTACCAGGCCGAATATTCCGGCGCGTTTTTGTTTACGGTTCCAGGTTTCGGATCGTAATGACCGCCGCCTTCCATGATGTGATGCAGGCCGAGCGGCATTTCGTAATTCACACACGCTTCCCACGAGCCGCGCATCATTTTCAAAACCGTCGCGATAACTTTTGGATCATTGCCCCACGTCATGCGTGCCCATTCTTCCGCAATGTCATCCGCCGGCAAATCGCTGTTCCACGCGAGCCGTCCGAAGGCGTACCAGTTCGCCTGGGCGAAATCGTGACCGCACCAGTTGCGATCCCGCCCCGTGTTCGCCACGCCCGCAATGCCAGTCATGGAAGAATGTTCCAAAGTTTTTGCAACCGTGCTGCCCGCGCCGTTCGCGAAAGTGTCGGATTCAAAAAACTCCTTCCACATCGGTGCGAGATAAACGAGATCCGTCGAATGGCCCATGTTTTCCTGCGTGATTTCCAGTTCCGCCATGACGGGAGTTTTTCGCATCGCCTCGAAGAGCGGATGAAACGGTTCGCGCGGTTGGAAATCGATCGGCCCGTTTTTCACCTGAACAAAAACGTTGTCGCGGAACTTTCCGTCAAACGGCATGAACTCCAGATACGCGCGTTTGGCGCGGTCGCTGTCCACCTTCGCGGTATTGTAAACAAACGCCCGCCACATCACGATTCCGCCGTGTGGCGCGAGTGCATCAGCCAGCAGATTCGCGCCATCGGCATGCGTCAAACCGTAATCCTGCGGCCCCGGCTGGCCTTCGGAATTTGCTTTCACCAGAAACCCGCCGAAGTCCGGAATCAGCGAATAAATTTCATCCGCCTTGTCGCGCCACCATTTTTGAACTTCAGGATTTTTTGGGTTCGCATTCGTCAATCCACCGAGCTTTTGCGGCGAGGCAAAATTCGCAGTCAGATAAACGCGAATGCCGTAAGGCCGGAACACATTTGCGAGCGCTGCGGCTTTTTTCAGATAATCCGCGCGCAACTGTTCCGGTTTGGAATTCACGTTATTCAACACCGCGCCATTGATTCCCAACGACGCATTCGCGCGCGCGTATTCCTTGTAAATGGGATCGCTGACGTCCGGCAGTTTCTTCCAATCCCACAATGATTTCCCGGCATAACCGCGCTCAACGCTGCCGCTGAGATTGTCCCAGTGATTCAGCAATCGCTTTTGCAGCTTCGGCGTTTCGGAAAGATTCAGCCGCGCGATTTCGCGTTGCGTTTGAAGCAATCGCAGAAAATGAAACGTTCCATACAACGCGCCGGATTCGCCCTGCGACGCAATGATCGTAATGCGATGTCCATTGTTCGCGGCGGAGCGAATGATGTAACCTTCATCACCAAGCGCCTTGAGTTCAGCGTCAAGATGCAATCCGCCGATGATCGAAGAATTCTTCGGCGTGCCGACAACCACCGCGCCGTCCTGCGAAACGCGATGGGTAACGCTGACGTTGTGACCGAGCAATCCGGAAAGGCCTTGCGACAGTTCTTCTCGAATGGCCGCGCCCGTTGGCGATTCACCTTGAACGACAATTTCAGACGCCGACTTCGAATACTCCTGGACCTGATTTGAATCTGCGATTGGATCGTATCGCAACCAAAGCCGATGCCCGTCTTCCGCCTTCAAGAGATTTGAAAAACAGAAAATCGCCAGCAGAATCACCGCCGCCGTAGCGCAGACTGTCAGTCTGCTGTGTCGCAGATTGGTAATCTGCGAACCGTCATCAACGCCGGCAGTCCGTTTCCGATGTGCGCCGCGAATCCCATTCATTTCAAAACTCATTCCCGCGCGACACGAACCTGTAACTTCCCGAGCCAACTTCCAGAACCGCGCGACCGTTTTCCATTCGCAACAGTTTCACATTGGGCGCGTGCTCGATTGCTTTTCCGCTTTCGCTCAGGTCATCAATCGCCTGCGCCGGAACGTAAACCGTCGCCGTCGTATTTCCCGGAATCGTAATTTCCAAGCGGAACTGATCGCCATCCAGTTTCCAGCGGCTGACGATGGATCCGCGAATGGAATTGTAGGACGCGTTCACCCAACTGAAGCCGTAATCGGGATTCACAATTTCCGGGCGAATCACAATGCGTTTGAAACCCGGCCCGTCCGTGTCAATGCCCGCGGCCTGCGTGAACAGCCATTCGCTGACGCAGCCCAGCCAATAATGGTTGAAGGAATTCATGCCCGGATTCTGGAATCCTTTGTCCGGACGCCAGCCGTCCCAGCGTTCCCACATCGTGGTGGATCCCCAGATCACTTGTTGCAGCCACGACGGATAGGTTTTGTTCAGCACGAGCTTGTAAGCGAGATCGGTGTGGCCGGCGTTCTGCAAAGCGAACAACACGAACGGCGTTCCCAGAAATCCGGTCGCGAGATGATCGTTCTGTTGGTGAATCGATTCCGCGAATTGCGCTGCGACTTTGTCCTTCAGTTCCGCCGGAATCAAATCGAGCCCGAACGCCAGCGCGTAGAACGTCTGGCCGGTTTCATTTTTTTCATCAATGATCTGGCCGTCGGGCTTCACGTAATTCTTCACAAACGTGGCTGCGATGTTTCGCGCCAGCTCGCGATATTTCGCGGCGTCGTCATGCTTGCCAAGCGCTTCCGCAATGCGCGTCATCGTCTGCGCGCTGTAGGCGTAATACGCGGTTGCAATGGCTTTCGATTTCTGCGGTCCGGCCAATCGCAGCCAATCGCCAAACGAACCGGTGTCGCGAACGAAATTCTCACTCGTGCGCGCCAGATAATCCATGTAATGCACCAACTCGGCGTAATGCTGTTCCATCACGCGCGTGTCGCCATACATCTCAAACATGCGCCAGTTGCAAACCGGACCCGCATCGGCCCAGCCCGTGTTTCCAGAGCCGACCTCGCTCAGCCATGGCGCGACGTCTCCGAATCCGCCGTCCGGGCGCTGCGAATCGTCGCACAAATCCACCAGCCATTTTGTGTAGAACGCCGGCGAGTTCATGTTGAAGCACGCGGTTTTCATGAACACCTGCGCGTCGCCGGTCCAGCCGGCGCGTTCATCGCGTTGCGGACAATCGGTCGGGACATCGAGAAAATTTCCCTTCTGACCCCAAAGCGAATTAAGCGTGAGTTTGTTCACCAACGGCTCGGAACATTCGAACCAGCCGGCCTGCGGCAGGTCGGAATACACCACCACGCCGACGACATCTGACAACTTGGGTTTGTAATCGAGTCCCGTGACTTCCACATATTGAAAACCGTGGAACGTGAACTTCGGTTCGTAAGCGCGCTTGGATTTGCCCGCGAGATAATAAGTGTCGGTCGCGACCGCCGCGCGAAGATTCGCGGTGTAAATCGTTCCGTCCGGATTCAGCATTTCCGCGTGACGAACGACCACTTTCTGGCCGGGATTGCCTTTCGCCTGCAACTGCACCCAGCCGACCATGTTCTGTCCCAGATTGAAAACGTAAACGCCGGGCCGCGGTTCCGTGATTGAAACCGCGGGAATTTCTTCCATGCGCCGAATCGGTTCACCGGGATGCGCCTCAAGATTGGCTTTCACACCATTGTCCACGAGCGCCGCTTTCCAGTTGCGATCATTGAACTTCGCTTCATCCCAACCGTTGAATTCCGCCTGCGCATCGTAAACACAGCCCATCAACAAATCCGATTCGCGAATCGGGCCGACCGCAGCTTTCCAGGTTTCGTCCGTGCCGATGACTTCGCGCGAACCGTCTTCGTATTCCACCTGCAACTGCACGATCAATCGTGGATCGCCGCCGTAGTAATGACGTTTGCCCGTGAATGCGATATAGCCCGCGTACCAGCCGTCGCCGAGAATCGCGCCGATCGCGTTTTCGCCACGGCGCAATTGCGAAGTCACATCGTAGCCAAAGTAATGCACGCGTTTGTTGTAGTCCGTCCAGCCCGGTGACAACGCATCGCGATCCACTTGCTTTCCGTTCAGGTGCAATTCGTAAACGCCCAATGCGGAGGCGAACACCATGGCGCGGCGCACCGGTTTGGTGAGTTGAAATTGTTTGCGAAAGAACGGCGCGGGCTGCATCACGTAACTGGAAATTTTTCCCCAATGCTTCGTCCCGAAGGCCGCAATTTCCGTGGCCGGTTTCCAGTCCTGGTTTTTAAAATCCGACGTCTTCCAACCTTCCGCTTCATTCGAACTGCTCATCCAGGTGTGATCAATCGGCACGGACATCGTTTCGCCGTTGCCATAGAGAATTGCCAGAGTTCCAACCAATCCCGCCGGATTGTTGCCGGTGTTCTCGGCCTCAATCGCAAGGACGTTTGCTCCGGGCTTCAAGGCATCGGAAAGATCGCGCGTCGCGAGCTGTTTCCAATTGCGATGTTCCGTGCCGATGGCTTCGCCGTTTACGAACAGTTGGAGATTGTCGTCGGCGGTGAGAAGAAATTTCGCTTCACGCACGGTTCGTCCCGCGGGAATTTCAATGCGCTTGCGGAAGAAAACTTTTCCCGGCGGCACATCACCGTAAGCCGAGCCGTTTGACCAGACCCATTGATTGCCTTCCAGCGTAAGCAGCGCGTTCAACGTGTTCGTGGAAATCGCGTCCGGCCGAATTCCAATCCAATGCGCCTTCCAATCCGCCGGCTTCAACAGGCCCATCGTCCAGCGCGCCGGCTGGCTCCAGGCCGATGCTTTGCCGTCCGGATCCCAAACGCGCACTTTCCAGAAACAAGTCTGACCCGCGGCCAGCGTTTTTCCGTCGTAAACGACCTGCGTGGATTGATCGGACTTCACATGGCCGCTGTCCCAGAGATCGCCCCGCTCCTGCTTCAACAAGTCCAGAGTGCTCGCGACGATCACGCGATATTCGGCCTGAATCATTCCGCGCGCCGATGAATCAATTACCCAACTGAGCCGCGGTTGCGGCGTATCAATGGCCGTGGGATTTTCATGATATTCGCAACGGAGCGTGGAAAGCGAAATGGATCCGAAAGCACTCGTCGCGGCAAGACAGGTTGCCAGCAGCAGCCCCATGAGCGCGCGGGAAAAAAATGGCACGCCGCTTGTCCGGTAACCATCAATTCGAATTTTGGAATAATTCATAAAGTGCAATCCGACGTTTTTCCGCTGTGCAAATTCAAGACGGTCGGTTTGAGCAGCAGATTGGAGCAGAGTCGGTTTGTATTTCCACGAAGAAAGTGAAGCTGAATTTTTCCTGAAGATCGAATCGCCACTGGTCAATTCGCCGCCCGGCTTGAGGAAAAATGCGGCCGAAGCACAAGGCTCCGGCCGCAACCACAACCAACCAACTTCCTGGTAACCAACCAGAAATTTCAAAATCAAATCCGGCCCGAAAACGTCTGGCGCATCCGCTCCGCAACCGCCGATAGAATCTGGGATTTCAGTCCCGCGCCCGAAAGCTAAAAAATGTATCTTTTATATGACTTTTGTAGCCGCTGGATGTTCATTTTGATTTTTACGAAACGATCTTCGAAGCGGCTCTCCAGCGGAAACAGGAACATACCCGCCTAATGAATCACCCGCCGCCTTTGTCGGATTCATATTTTTGAGGAAACTCCTTCAAACCGATTCTTGACAACCACTTGCAGTGAAAAGAAGAATTCCGTGATGCAAAAAAAGGCGGCTATTGGGACGTATAATAACTGTTGAACTAAACCGCTTCGCGGAGGTTTTTCAGATTGTGCGTTGGGTCAGGTAAGGAGGAGGGAGAGTTTCCCGTTTTGGAAGTTTGAGGTTGAGTCGTGGGGTTATGACACCCTTACGACAACAACTCATTGAGGAACT
>DASTXC010000104.1:0-86686 GCA_035765675.1 Verrucomicrobiia bacterium | reverse complement strand
TTTTAACCGCCATCGCCAAAATGCCTCGAAAAAACGCGGATCGCATTGACCATCGGAGTCGATTTGAAAAATCCATGTCGCTCCCTGTTCGACTGCTTTCCGGTATCCAAACAGACAACTTGAGCCATGGCCAGAATTCGGGCGGTGTATTACCAGCAGTTCGGACCAGGAGAGATTTTCAAGGATGGTTTGAGTTCCATCCGTTGATCCATCATTGATTACAAGAAAAGCGAATGAAGAAGCGGTTGTTCTTAGCACTGTTACCCACTCGTTGATTACCTCGGCAATTGCGGTAGCTTCATTGTACACAGGCATCACGACCCAAAGCGGAGGTGTTTCAGTCATGGATTGGCCAGATGAATTATTGTTCTCAAAGCATAGAGCTGATGATCGTCATCTTGAAACACCAGTCCATATTCATTTTGAAGCAATTCTTGATAAGGCAGTTCCTGTGAGGAATTCGCGACCAAAATGATTCCTGGTTTTATGCGTTCCAATTCGGCGGCCATTTTTGCATTGGTCATGTCGCCGGACCAAAGCCGCTTTAAGGAAATATCCGCCAATTCAGGTGGTAGAGGTATCCCGGAATGAAATGTATAAACGCTTTCCAGGGTAAAGAAATACTGCGTATATGGCTTATAACGATTGATTTCAGCCAGCAACACAGATGTATCGAGCTGAGGTGCATGGTTCATTGCAACAACCTGCAAGTACGCCCGAGCGCCGATCCAAATGCCGACGGTCAAAACAGCAAACGATGTAAACACGCCGCGAAGCTTTCGTTTGTATCCCCAAATCAGCGCTGCATCGAATCCAACTGCTGCACACGCGCAAAGGGGAACCACATTGTGAAGATAATAGCTATTCCACCAAGGTTTATGCGTGGAAACGATAGCAAATGACAAAATCAACCAGGCGGGTAAAAACATGGCCGTGGATCGCAATCGTATTTTCCAAATCAGAATTCCACATCCTAATAGCGCAGGCAGAGTTGCATCCCAATTTTTAATCAACAAATGCCAATCGAATACGCGATCACTGGGAGAGCCGTATTCAAATGATTTAACACCAGAAAAATGGGACACCCACGCTTGTTGAATTTGCAGTGACAACGAGCATCCCGTGATCAGATTGAGACCTACGAAAGTTCCAAGAGTTGCGATACCCAAAAGCACCGTGGATATAATCATCTGCCGCCATTGCAGCCGATGTTTTAACCAAAGCAGAAGCACTACCAAAGGTAAATAAATGACAGCAATAACCTTCATTTGCTGGGCGAGGCCGAAAAGTATTCCCGCACATATTTCTGCCCATGGAAAAACGTAACGTTTGCAAGAGATCAGGAATGCAAAAGCCAAAACTGCCGGCGCGATACAGGGGATTTCCACCATGCAGGACGAGGCCAATTCCAAAAAACCCGGCGCAGCGATCAACAAAATGGAAGCAAAGACTGCGGTGCGTAAATTCCGGATATAAAATAGCAGCCAGTACAATCCCGCCAACAAAGCGAGCGAAAATGCCAGTGTCACTAAACGCGCGGACAGGATTGAATACGAAAAGCACTGAAGCGCTTTGGCAAGCAGATACGGATACAACGGCGGCTCGTCATTCCATACCTGCGAATAAAAATTAAATCCCTTTATATACAGCAGCGTCTTCGACAGCTCGAAGTCCTCATCTGCACCGAGTTTAATGGAGCTCCCCAACGGCACCATCATTTCCAAAAGTATAAAAACAGTCGTAATTACGCCAAACCAGATAAGGGGCCTCCATTGGGGCGATATTGTCGCCGACGGGATTTCGTTGAAATCGTTTCGGACGCTTTGTGTTTTCTGTTTGTTCGTGGCTCCCACCATTTTCCCCTAAATATTTTGTCATTCTGGATTCAACAGTTGAACGGAATCAAATACTTTCTCGCAGCTTGCGATGATTTCATGGCTTTAAAGGTGTGAGATAAAACTTACAGTTTGGCGGCGTCAATTTGGAATTGACGCTTTGATTTTCCCGCAGTATCAGCATCCCATCCAAGGACTCGATGTTTAGTCCCAAGGAATCTGATCAGAGTTGTTCGCCGTATAACCATTAA
Organism: Verrucomicrobiia bacterium; assembly: GCA_035765675.1. Lineage (GTDB taxonomy): Bacteria > Verrucomicrobiota > Verrucomicrobiia > Limisphaerales > DASXHY01 > DASXHY01. Next base: position 84,600 of record DASTXC010000104.1, on the reverse strand, counting down.
CCACGGAGAATTGCTATGCAGGAGCCTGGACAATCAGAAACTGAAGTTCCGCCGCCGATCCCCAAATTCAACAAACCATTGCCTTACATCGGGCCTCGCAATGCGCGGGAAACCGCCGTTCTAATCTGTGCTTTAGGCATCCTGTTGTGCTTCTTTGCGCCTTGGCGGATTACACCATTTGGCCACACCGTTTTTCGCGGTTCAACTCTGTTTAAGGTGGATGAATCGGCAGCAATCCTATGGACCATTCCCATCCTCGCGCTGGCTGTCGTAGCCGTATACCGGCACAAGAAGCTCAGCCGGCAGGTGGGAACAATAGCCTCCATTGTCACGATTATTTATCTCTCGTATTTCCTCGGAGTCTCTCACGTCGTGGGTTTGATTCGGCCCGCCTGGGGTGCCTCGCTCACGATTTGGTTCTCCCTGGGCCTCTTCGCATTTTGCAGCGAACGGCGCATCGCAACTCCCGCGGATTTCGTTGCTCGAAAACTTCGGTCGAGAAAAGCTGAAGTGTTTTCCCATTGGGGAACCCTGACTCCCGGCTGCCATTTCTCCACTCAGCAGTTTTATTCCGAAATCGAACAGGCAATCCGTGCAAAACAATGGCCGGGTGTCGAGATGATGCGTCTCGACTATCGTGAAGCCGGATTCCTTTCCCACAAACGCGAGTACCTTCGCATCATTCGCCAGCGGCAATTGTTCGACATCTGCGCTGCCGTTTTCGGCAAAGATTATTTCTTCAGCATTCGAGAAGCACAGATTCCAGTGGTGATCGATATCCGATCTGTTCTTTCGCTTTTAATCGGGTTATTCCTCACGTTTATGTTGTCGGTCAATCTTCTCGGGCTCGTTTTCGGAGCGATAGCGTGGCTCTTCCTGCTTTCATTCGGAGCCTGGTTCCTTTTTAACGTCCTCAAACTCGGATTGACCAAAGCGGATACCATGCTTCTTCAAATGCCCGTACTCGGTGCCTTCTATGAAGCCTGGTTCCGTCGAGACACCTATTTCCAACAGGATTCGCGGCTCGTATTCCTTCAGTGCGTCAACGAACTCGTAAAGGAACATGTCGAGGAAACCACATCGGCCAAAGGTCTCAAATTCCTGAATTGTTTTGAAAATCAGCCGCTTTTGGACGGCTTGTATAAACGTTCGCGAATCCAATTGAGCCAAACCGATGCTGCAACGTTTGCAGCGTGAGAGATGGGTATGGGCCATCTCGACGAAATCGTCAGTCGGCAATTTTCAAAATGGGAACAGATGGGGCGAGGCTGGAAGGTTTGGTCTCGGCCGGTTGCGCTTGAACCGCCTTTCCAACCGTTCCGCGGTTTTGTTTTGCCTTCGAATCCAACGATTGACGACGGGCGAAAGCCAGCTTTCCTTGCTTCGATCTTTGACAGCATTCACCGGCAACTGAATGCACAGCCGCCGATCATCGAGGAAACTGAGGAAGAACCAGAACCTGAACTCCTGTATCGCGAACCACTTGTCGAGCTTCCGATCCTACTCCCTGCTAAACTGGATATATCTCAAGATTCCTTTGAGCGACTTCTCGGGAGTTTGGCGCTGTGCAACGAGCCGATTGCCTTTGAGCTGATTGGCTCTTCAAAAGCCATTTCGATTCAGTTGGCGGCACATCCCGAAGACATGCGTCTTGTCCGTCGGCAGCTTCTCTCTAATGCCCCCTACATTCTGGCAGATATCCGGCAAAGCACCCTGGAAGACACTTGGGATGCGTGCGAGAGCGATGACATTATTGTGATGGAATTCGGCCTTGCCGAAGAATTCATGCTTCCGCTCGCGATCGGAAAATTCGAACAGTTCATTCCACTAATAGCGGCGCTTTCGGAAGTAGGCTCGAATGAATTGGCAGTGTTTCAGGTTCTGTTTCATCCGACAGAGCATCCGTGGCCAGAGAGTGTCGAACGAGCGATCTCAGACGTGAGCGGAAAGCCGCTCTTTGTAAACCGGTTTGACCTTGTTAAAGGTGCAGAGATCAAACTTGCAAAACCACTGTATGCCGTTGTGGTGCGGCTTGCGTTGCGCACTGGCAGCCGAGCTCGAACACGCCAGATCGCCCGCGACGTAGCAGCATCATTGAGCGCCTTCGCCAAACCCGATGGCAACCGGTTGATCGCTCTTTCAAATGACGAATATCCTTTCGAAGATCATGTGGAGGACTTGCTCGCCCGGCAAACCCGCCGCTCGGGAATGATCCTCAATTCCGAGGAATTGGCGGGCCTCGTCCATTTACCTTCCAGCGATATTTCTTCTCCCGCTCTCGTTCGGGAAAGCGGAAGAACGAAATTGGAACCCGCGGGACGAACAACATCGGGGATATGTCTCGGAACGAACATTCATGCCGGGCGACCCGTATCCGTGCATCTCTCCATCGAGGAACGGCTGCGGCACTGCCATATCCTGGGTGCCAGTGGCACCGGCAAAAGCACGCTTCTCACGAACCTGATCGAGCAGGACATTGCTGCTGGAAACGGGGTGGCTGTTTTAGATCCCCATGGAGATCTCATCGACCGCATTTTGGCCGGAATTCCCTCAGACCGAATTAATGATGTCATTCTCATCGACCCATCCGACGAGCAGTATTCGGTCGGGTTCAACATCCTTTCAGCCCACTCCGATCTTGAGAAAAGCCTGCTCGCATCAGATTTGGTGTCTGTATTTCAGCGCCTCTCCACGAGTTGGGGCGACCAAATGGGCAGTGTCCTTCAGAACGCCATTCTCGCGTTTCTGGAAAGTCCCAGCGGCGGCACGCTTTCGGATTTGCGCCGGTTTCTCATCGAACCTGCATTTCGAAACGAGGTGCTGCGCACGGTGCGTGATCCCGATATCGTATATTATTGGCGCAAAGCCTTCCCGCAGCTCTCAGGCAATCGCTCAATTGGGCCGGTGTTGACGCGTCTGGATACTTTTCTCTCTCCAAAACCCATCCGTTACATCGTCTCGCAACCAACCAACAAACTCGACTTCGCTGATATCCTCGACTCCGGAAAAATACTGCTCGCCAAACTCTCTCAGGGGCAAATCGGCAAAGAAAACTCATATCTGTTGGGATCGCTTCTTCTGGCTAAATTCCAACAGACGGCAATGAGCAGGCAGGCCAAAGCCATCGAAGCCCGCCGCCCCTATTTCCTCTACGCAGATGAATTCCCGAACTTCATCAGCCCAAGCCTGGCAGAAATCTTGGCAGGCGCACGAAAGTATGGTCTGGGTCTCATCCTGGCACATCAGGAACTTCATCAATTGGAAAAGAATCAAGATGTCCAAAGTGCGGTTATGGCAAACTCATATACCCGCATCATTTTTCGCATGGGAGATTCGGAGGCGCGAACCTTGGAGAACGGGTTGTCTTTCTTCGACGCCAAAGCGCTCCAGAATCTCGAGACCGGGCAAGCCATTTGCCGGATCGAAAAAGCTGATAACGATTTCAATCTTTCTGTTTCGCTTCCACTAACACTCGATCCAGAACAGGCCGATGCTCGACGGGAAGCAGTAATCGCCGCCAGCCGGGCAAGGTATGCAGTTCCGCGCTCCGAAATTGAATCGGCATTGCTCGCAAAGTCAGGTCTTGCCGACACGGAAGAAGAACCGCTTAAAACAAAAGCCGTGGCTCGATCGGTGCCGAAAAAGGAAGTCCCGCCGGTAGAGACTCCGAAAGAACCCACGGTTTCGGAAAAGAAGAAACCTGCGCCTGTGCCCCCTCAAGATGCGTTGCCCGCGTCACAGCCGAAAGAGGTTTGTGCGCCAGAGCCGCCGCGCAGTCTCGGCCGCGGTGGAGAACAACACAAAGCGATTCAGGAGCGCATTCAAAAAGAAGCGCACGCTCTTGGATTTTCTGCGGAAATCGAGAAACAGCTGAAAAAGGGCTCAAATCATTCGGCTGATCTCGTTTTAAGAAAAGGCGATGTCTCGATTGCAGTGGAAATAACAGTCACCACAACCACGGATCACGAGTTCGGAAACGTGAAGAAATGCGTGGAAAATGGGTTCTCCCGCATTGCGGTCGTTTCTTCATCCCCGGAGCGTCTGGAGCAGATCAAAGTGGCGGTTATGGCGGGGCTGGGTGCCGGAGTCGCGGCAAAAGTCGAATATCACAGCCCGGATGCTTTGATTCAGGAACTGCGCACGATCACTTCTGAAACTCCCGCACCCAAAGTGGCGGAGCAGCCGAAAGAACGAATCATTCGCGGATGGAAAGTGCGCCGATTCGGAGCCGCACAAACCGAAAACGAAAGAAAAGCAAATGAGGCGGCAATCATGAAAATCATTATGCCACTTCTCAAACCGAAGTCGTGATACGCTTCTTTTTCCGCAGCATGAACACCGGTCCGACCACCTCACATCCCGAGCAATGTTCAATCATGCGAATTCGAAGCTTCGTCAGGCTTTGCTCCGGATTTTCTTCCGCTAATTGAATACAGGGGCGGGAGATGTTGAGTTCGTTCGCAATTTGAATTTTGGTTTTACCCGTTTGAATACGGAACCGTTTCGCGAGAGCAGCCAGTTCCGTCTCACTGAATAACTTTCTTCGCATGCCTCAATGCTGGAAAAAAGTATGCAGAATACAAACTTTTTCCTTGAAAATAATCGTTCGTTTCAGATATGAAGTAGTGCTATGAAGAAAAATCTTGCCCTGAAAAAATCGGTGGGCATCTGGATTCGTGTTTCAACGGACGACCAGGCCAAAGGAGACAGCCCTGAGCACCATGAAGAACGCGCCCGCGCATACGCCAAGAGCCGCGGATGGAACGTGAAGGAAATCTATGATCTTGCCGGACAAAGCGGCAAAGCCGTTATGCAACATCCTGAATGCAAACGCATGATGAAGGATGTCGAGCGCGGCCACATCTCCGGCCTAATTTTCTCGAAGCTCGCCCGTCTTTCCCGTAATCGCCGCGAGCTTGAAGACTTTTCCGATTATTTCAACAAGCACGAAGCCGACCTCATTTCGCTCTCCGAAGCCATCGACACCTCGACCGCTGGCGGGCGGATGTTCTTTCATTTGCTTGGCGTGTTCGCTCAGTGGGAGCGGGAGGAAATCACGGAGCGCGTGAACGCCTCCGTCCTCACCCGCGCCAAGCTCGGTAAGTCCATCAATGGCAGCGCCCCATTCGGGTATGAGTGGAAAGATCGGAAGCTCGTGGTGAAGGAATCAGAAGCTGCCATCCGCCGGGAGGCATACAGGCTCTTTGTGGAATGCCGCAGGAAGGGTCAGGTTGCCCGAGAATTGAACGCCAAGGGATACCGCACCCGCGAAGGTGCCATCTGGCGGGATACGTCGATTGCCCGGATTGTCGAATGCCCAAGCGCCAAAGGGGTGTATTTTTTCAACCGGATGCGCTGGGTTGATAAATGGAAAGCCGAACCGAAGCCGGAGAGCGAATGGGGCAAAGCCGAATGTCAGCCCATCGTTTCCGAAGAATTATGGAATCAGGCCAATCAGATCATGGAGGAGCAGCTAAAGGCATGGAAAAAGCCCGGCAAAGCCCCAACACACCTCTTTAGTGGCCTTGCGTATTGCTCGTGTGGTAACAAGATGTATGTGAATTCACAGACGCCCAAATACTTCTGCCGGAAGTGCAACAACAAGATCCCCATCGTGGACCTTGAAAACATCATGCGGGAGGAATTGAAAGGCTTTTTCAGCCAGCCGGAACGGATCGGCAAGCATTTGCAGGAAGCCAACCGGAACCTCTCCGAAAAATCCGCCCTGTTGGAAGCTCACAAGGGTGAAATTCAGAAGATCAAAGACGAGATTTCGAAGACCCACCGCTTATACCTCGCAGATCAAATATCGGTCGAAGGATTCGGTGCCATTGCCAAACCGGCCGAGGAACGCCTGTCTCAATTGAATGCGGAACTTCCCAGACTTGAAGCCGAGGTTGACTTCCTGCGGGTAAATAAACTATCTGCTGATGACGTGATGCACGAAGCCAATACCCTGTATGAGGAATGGCCGACCTTGGCCTCAGCGGACAAACGGAAGGTCATGGAAGCCTTGGTCGAAAAGGTCACCATCGGGAATGGTGAAATCGACATAACCTTCTCGTGTGTGCCTTCTTCTGAAGAATTATGCAAAAACCAGCAGAGGCTAGGGCCGGGGTGAGGAGGTTTTTAGCTCAAAATCCCCTCTCCCTAGCCCTCTCCCCGCGCTTCGCTGCGGGGAGAGGGACTCGAAAATGGTGCGGGTGTCAAGTTGCGCCCGGTTCAAAGCTCGCGACGAATGCGGAAAAATTGATTACTGTTTCCGATCACAAAATCGGGCAGCAACATATTCAAGTTCGTCGCCAGAAGATTTGTGAGCCACGGCGTCCACGTTATCAAATCCGAAGACTGTTCCACGCAATACGTCTGGCCGGGAACGGCAGACCAGGAGAGAGCAACGCCGCCATTGGAATTTGAAAGCACGAGTTCGAAAGGTCGCGAATACGGATTCCCGAACACCATCAGAACCGGCAAATGATCCGACGCGGTTTTGCTGTCGTTGCTGAACAAATCCGGCGGCAGCGGATCGAGCAGATCGCTTTGAAACACTTCGCTGCTCACGGCGTTCGAACTCAGCAATCCACACGGCAGAATGTAATCGTAACGCTTGCTCAATCCGTTGCCGCTTTGAATCGAAAATGTCAGCTCGCTGGCGTTGATTGGATTGAAAGGGGTGGCGAGTTGAAATCCCACGGGTGCGCCGAGCAAACGTTGAATTGATTGTGGATTGCTTGCCGGCGGACGCGCGAGATCTTCGTTCATGTCGCCGGTGAGAATGTAGGGATGCAGAGAATTCGTGAGCAGAAATCCGGCGACAAAGAAGTTCGAAATCGCGCCCGCTTCGGCCGCGCGTTTCGTCGCGGAATCCGAATCCTGGCCGGATTTCAAATGCACCGTGAACACATGCAGCGGCTGCGGAAAGGACGGCACGGCGATTTCCGCTTCAAACAAATCGCGCGTGAAACCTGAACCGGAATATCCAAACGGCGCGAGATCCGCCGCGTGCAACCAACTGCGCGACGCCACAATCGGAAAGCGGCTGATGATCACGCTGCGGATGTAAAGGTCGTCCGTTGAATTCGTGGCAAGATAAAATCCTGGGCGATACGCGGCGACGAAATTTTCCATCTGCGCCGTGCCGTTGTTCGTCACCGGAATTTCCTGAAGCGTTAGAATGTCCGGATCGAGAAATTGAACCTGCCTGCCAATCGCGCGGACGTGCGCGGAATTCGTCGTCCAATTCAACACGCCGTTTCCATGAAGATTGTAGGTGAGCAGCGAAAACGCGGGTGCGGCGGAGGAAAAAACATTCAGCACCACCGGCTCGGTTTCGACCACGTCCAGCGCGTTGCTGATGGACACATTGTAAAAACCGGATTGAGTAAAACCGACGTTGGTCAGAATCAAAGTGGCGTTCGTCGCACCGGGAAGATTCGTTCCGTTGAAACGCCATTGAAAGATCGGCGCGGGTTCCGCCTGAACTTCAACCGAAAATGCCGCGCTGCCGTTTTCGATTGTGGATTGGTTTCTCGGGGCGACCCGAATTGTCGGTGATTGTTGCGGCGGCGCATTGGGAACAACATCGCCAAACGACGTTCCCACGCGCAGATCATCAATGCTCAGTTCCCCTTCCCCGCTTGCTTCGCGAAACGCATACGCCACAACCGTGAACGGCTCGGCGGCTTCCTGAGTAGAAACGCTGAAGTCGCTTTCGGCAATTGGATCGATCCAGAGTTTGGATGTTGAATTACTGTTCACCAGCCGGGTGACCACGCGATAATCCGTGTCCAGTTCCAGATCCATCGGATAGGTCGCGCTCACGGCGTCGCCTTTGGTGGAAGAAATTCCGAGTCGAAATTTTCCCGGCGCAGCCTCGCTGGTGAAAGCCCAGAGACGTCCCGCAAAAGTCGTGGCGGATGAACTTTTGAAATGCGCAAAGTAAGTTCCGTTCGCGCCAGGCAAGGTGTGGAAGCGAATCTGAAAACTGGCATAAAAGCGATTCGTGGAATTTTCGAAATTGTAAGGCTGACCCGCGAGCCGCGCATTCACGTCTTCGCTGTTGTTGCCGGAAAGTTGAAGACGTTCGGACGCAACCAACAGCTCATTCGCGCTGCCGCTATGTGTCGTCCACTTTCCGTCACTGACCACAACCAGCGCGCCGTTGGTGTAATCAAACGAGTCGTTGAGCAGAAGGTTCGCTTGCGTCAGCGCCGGAATTCCCGCGCTGAGAACGAACAGATAAAGTTTAAACCCGCGTATGAAAACATCCCGGCTCCTTGTCATGCGCGATATGGTCGTGAACTGAAAATAAGTTGTAAAGAACGATGGCTCGGAGCGCGGGTCTGTGACCCGCAGCAATGTGAAATTTGCCCGTACTTGTGTTATGCGGACACGTTTGCTTTACAAAGTTGCTGCGGGTCGCAGACCCGCGCTCCGATGCGAAACGAACCACGTTTTCGGGAATCACCGGTTCGGATACGATTGAACGACTTCAACGCTTTTGATTGAACGCGTCTTGAGAATATTTCGTTCGCGCCAGTTCCGCGGCTTGGCGGTCGAGTGATTCAGCGGAATCCGAATCCAGTTTTTCCCAGATGGCGCGTTGATGGATTTCTCCGATTGCGCGCATCGCATTTTCCCAATCATCACGTTTCAAGGAAATCGGCGGCGGCTGAACGGAACCTTGAATCAGCAAACCTTCGCGCGTACGTCGCTGCGCCGCACCGGCAATTTTGCGTCCCTGCCAGAGAACGTCGGATTGTTCGTAACCAATGAAGCATTGGCCGGGCGCGGATTTCCTGGCTTCCAGCGCGAGTTCCGAATCCACGTTCAGGCGCGCGAAAGCATCGCGAATCCATTCGTGAACGCGGCGATAACTTTCCACCGCTTTCAGGGAATACCATTCATGATTCGGCGGAAACGCGAGGCTGTAGGTCCAGTCGGCATCGTGAGGAACAATCCCGCCGCCGGTCGGACGCCGGATCAATGGACGCAGTAAAATCGTTTCGGCGACTTCGGAATATTTTTGAAAATAACCAAAGGTCGCGGCAGGTTCGATCCATCCGTAAAAACGCAACACTGGTTTTCGCCAATGTGCGACCGCGTGCAGCAGCGCTTCGTCGAGCGCCATGTTGAAAGCGGATTCGCCCGGACCGGAATTGAGCAACAACCAGGAATTCACAAGTGATTAAGAAAACAGGCTGCGACAGAGCTGTAAATGCAAAGGAGGAATTCTAAATCTGAAAACCGAGCGAAGATACGCCATCGCGTCGGAGCGCGGACTTCAGTCCGCGTGTTGCGGCGATGGCTGCGGATCTCGCGGACTGAAGTCCGCGCTCCGGAGCTGAGTTTTGGATTTGATGGGCGCTTCACTTGAAATTCCCGGAACCGGGGCCACTTTGTGTCGCGCTGCGCCGGACCACGGATGGCGCGGTGGAAAACATTAACCGAAAACTCATTGGAAAATATATGGCAATTCAAGCTCCTGATTTAACGAAACAAGCACCTCGCAGCGCCCGCGCCCGTCTCGGCGGTTACGCCCTGCTGCCGCGCATGCTCGACAAAGGCCGCGCCACGATCAACGGCAAGAACGGCGAATATCATTTCAACTGTCCGCTCGACCAGCGGTTTGTGCAGTTCGTCGGCATTGACGCTGAGGCGTTGAAGAAAGAGTTGGAAGCCGGCAAAGGCGACGGCGAAATCCTGGAATGGATCAATGCCAACGCAAAACAGAAACACAACGAAGGCGCCATCAAAGCCTGGTCAGATTTTCAGGAAAACCGCGCACCGGACAACACCGAGTCGCGCGAGTACTTCAACAACCTTCACAAACAGATCGCGCCGAATCGCGAAGATATCTACAGCTGGGCCGATCTTCTTGACCTCGATGACTACGTGAGCTTCGGCGGAAAAGCCTGAACTAATTGAAAGCAGCGGCGTCTCGTGAGAGCGCCGCTCAATGAAATCCCAAGCAGGAATTTTTTCGCGCCTGGGATTTACAATTTCACCCACTTGCCCGAGCTGGAGGATTTTTCAACCGCTTCGAGAACTTTCTGGTTTTTCAATCCATCCTCAAACGTCGGATGCGTCGGTTTGCCGTCAATGCAGGCATTCACAAAATCGGCCGCGGCATGAACGAACGTATGTTCGTAACCGATGATGTGACCCGGTGGCCACCAGTGACTGACATACGGCTGGATGTTGTCGCGCTGCGTCACGAGAATATCGCGAAAACCCTGGCGATCTTTCGGGTCATCGTTGTTGAAATATTTCAGCCGGTTCATGTCTTCGAAATCAAACCACAGCGAACCTTTGCTGCCGTTGATTTCAATTTCGATATGATTTTTCCGACCGGCGGCATACCGCGTGGCTTCGAGGCTGGCGAGAGTTCCTTCGCCCATTCGGCCGATAAAAATCGCTGAATCCGGCACCGTTACTTTGCCCATCTTTCGCGGCGCTTTGAGGTTGATCGACTGTCCTTTCGGTGGCGTTTCGAGAATCGGACGCTCCGGAATGAATGTGTGGGTGATGCCGGAAACCTCGTTGAATTCGCCCACGAGATAACGTCCGAGATCAATGATGTGCGAATTGATATCCGCGTGAACGCCGCTGCCGCTGGTTTCCTTTTGCAGCCGCCAGTCGAGCGGAAAATCCGGATCGATCAACCGATCCTGCGCGTAACGGGCGCGATAATGAAAAATGCGCCCCAACGCACCTTCCTGAATCATCTTCTTCGCCTGAGCAATCGCGGGAATGCGACGATAGTTATGGCAAACCATGTGAACCACGCGGGCCTTCTGCGCGGCGTTGAGCATCGCTTCGGCCTGTTTCACCGTAAGCGCGAGCGGCTTTTCACACAGGACGTGTTTCCCATTCTGCACCGCGGCAATCGCGATTTCTGCATGCGAATCGGTGGGCGTCACAATGTCCACGATGTCGATCAGCGGCGATTCCACGATCTCGCGCCAATCGGTCGAGGCGTTCTGCCATCCGAGTTGCGCCCGCGCGGCCTGGACCGCGGCGGCGTTTCGGCCGCAGATCGTGTGCATTTCCACGTGCGCCTTGAGAGAAAAAAAACGCGGCGCCTGGCGCCACGCATTGGAGTGGGCTTTGCCCATGAAGCGGTATCCGACCATCCCGACGCGAAGTGTTCTGGCCATAGAAAGTTGGGGTTGAATTAACCAACGCCGACTTTATAGTGAGCCACGTTTTTCAAGTCAATCGGCGACTTGTTTCCAGGCTTAAATTTCCGAAACTCACGTCCGCACGGCGGAGTTGTCTGGTGATCCGCCGGGCCGATTGAGGTTCCGTTACTGTTTTATGCCTTTTACCGCTGCTGAAATTGCCAAACATCTCCAGGGAGAAGTCGTGGGCGACGCTTCCATGGTTCTCAAGGGATTCGCCCCGGCCGACCGCGCCCAGCCGGGCGATCTCACATTTGCCGAAAATCCCGAATACTTCGCGCGCGCCGATCAAAGCGCAGCCTCCGCCATCATCGTGGACACCGCTGTTCCCTCTCAGAAAGTTCTGATCCGCGTGACGAATGCGCGCATTGCTTTTGCAAAAGTGCTGGCGCTGTTTTTCCCGGAACCGGTTCCCGCCGCGGGCATTCATCCGACCGCGGTGATCGCGGCTTCGGCTCAGATTGATTCCACCGCGCACATCGGTCCGCATTGTGTGATTGGCGAAAATGTCCGCATCGGCAGCCGCTCGATTTTGCAGGGCGGAAATCACATTGGCGCAGGCAGTCAATTGGGCGAGGACGTGAATCTTTTTCCAAACGTCACGCTGTATCCGCGCACGGAAATCGGCCATCGCGTGCGCATTCATTCCGGAACCGTGATCGGTTCGGATGGTTTTGGCTACGTTCAGGACGCGGGCGTGCATCGCAAAGTTCCGCAGATTGGAAACGTGATGATTCGCGATGACGTCGAAATCGGCGCGAACGTGACGATTGATCGCGGCGCGCTCGGACCGACCGTGATCGGCAAAGGCACGAAGATCGATAACCTGGTTCAGATCGCACACAACGTGGTGATCGGCGATGGCTGTCTGGTGATTTCGCAGGTGGGAATTGCCGGCAGCACGAAGATCGGCAACTACGCCATTCTCGCCGGACAGGCGGGAATCGCCGGACATTTGCGATTGGGAAATCAGGTTCAGGTGGCCGCGCAATCCGGCGTAATGAATCACATTCCTGACGGTCAAAAATGGCTTGGCTCACCCGCGCAGCCGGATCGCCAGACCAAACGCCAGATGATCGCGATTCAACATTTGCCCGAATTGTTGCGCCGCGTCAGCGAATTGGAGAAACGTCTCGGCTGAGCGTTCACTTCAAAGTCGGGCGAACGCTGAGTTACGCAATCATCGGAAGGACAAGTTACACGAGTCCCTCAATCTTGCCTTGAAGGTTGCGTTGGCTGGAAGATTCGGTTCTCATGGCGTCGTGATGTTTTTTCGCAATTGGTTGGAGCGACGCCAGATGGGTTGGAAAAAAGCCGGGTATCTGGCGCCTGCGATCCAGCGGATTGATTCCATCGGCATTCGGCCATGATATCTGACAGCCCAACCAGCGGCGACGCGGGTTATCCGGGAAATTTCGAAAACTTGCTCAGCGCCAGCCTCACCTTCGGCATCCTCGCATTGAATTCCAGCGGCGCGATTACTTCGCTGACCGCTGAAGCCAAAGACCTGCTCACGCTGAATTCAGGAAAAAATCCCGCCTTCGCCAGCGACCTTCCCGCGCCGCTTCAAACACTGATTCAGGAACTGCAAAAAACCGGCCAGCCAATGGTCGATCGCCGCATTGTACTGAAGACCCGGGAGGACCAGCTCCTTTCAGTCACCGTCAATGGCGCGCTTTCCGTGCTCGAAACCGGCGGCGTGGTTCTGGGCTTGAAGAGCGACGCAGCCATCGCGCGGGTGGAATACAATCTCCGCCGCTTGGATCGACTCGCGAGTGTGGGAACACTTTCCGCGAGCATGGCGCATGAAATCAAAAACGCACTCGTCGCGGTGCGCACCTTCACCGAATTGTTGCTCGAAAAAAATCCGGACGCCGATCTCGCCAATGTGGTTCGCCGCGAAGTCGGCCGCGTCGATGGGATCGCGAGTCAGATGCTGCGCTTTGCCGCTCCGGCGCAGCCGAGGTTTGCCGCGCTTCGCGTGCATCAATTGCTCGACCATTCCCTGCGCCTGCTTCAGCACGGAAATCTGAACAAACAAATTTCCATTCACAGCCAATGGAACGCAGAGTCCGACACGTTATCAGGCGATGATCATCAACTGGAACAAGCGTTCCTGAATCTGCTGTTCAATGCGGTGGAAGCCATTCCCGAGGAAGGTTCACTCACTGTTAACACCGATCTCATTCCCGACGAAACTCACAGCCAACTTCGCGAACAAAGCGAACCTGCAAGATTGCTTCGCATTCGCATCACCGACACGGGTGTGGGCATTGCGCCGGATAAACTGCATCGCATTTTCGAGCCTTTCTTCACCACCAAGCCCAGCGGCACCGGTCTCGGGCTGGCCGTGACGCATCGCATTATCAAAGAACATCACGGCGCGATTCATGTCGAAAGTGCACCCGGGAAAGGAACCACGTTTATCATTCTGCTCCCGGCCGGCGAACGCAGCCGGTAAGCTCCGATCATGGCGCGCGTGTTCAGGATTGGAGTCGTCAGCGATATTCATTACGCCTGCGCAGCGGAACAGGCGCGCGGCGACGATTACGAATTACGCGGTCTCGCCAATCCGGCGTTGCGCTGGCTGCTGAAAACGTATCGGCGCTTCATCTGGCTGCATCAACCCCTGCGGCAAAATCTTTTGCTCGATCAATTTCTGAATCGCGTCGGCTCCGTGGATTGCGTGGTGGCCAATGGTGATTTCTCCTGCGACTCGGGTTTTGTCGGATTAAGCGATGACGCCGCGTTTGAAAGCGCGCGGGAATGTCTGGGCAGATTGCGCGAACGATTCGGAGATCGTTTTCACGCAACGTTCGGCGATCATGAACTGGGAAAATTCAGCATGGTGGGACGTCGCGGCGGAATGCGGCTGGCGGCATTGGAACGGGCAGAAACTGAACTGGCGCTACAGCCGTTCTGGACGCAGGAAATCGGGAATCACCTGCTGATTGGTGTCGCTTCTTCGCTCGTCGCGCTGCCCGCGATGGCTTTGGAGATTTTGCCTGAAGAAAAAGCGCGCTGGGAAAAACTTCGGACCGAACATCTGGAAAACATTCGCACCGCCTTTTCCCAATTGCGAACTGATCAACGCGTGCTGCTGTTTTGTCATGATCCGACCGCGCTGCCGTTCCTGTGGCGTGAAGCCGTGGTGCGCGAGCGACTGGCGCAGGTGGAATTAACGATCATCGGCCATTTGCATTCGAACCTGATTTTTCGTCAAAGCCAATGGCTCGCGGGAATGCCGGAGATTCGTTTCGCTGGACATGCCGTTCGCAAGATGTCGCGTGCGCTCGGTGAAGCGCGATATTGGAAACCGTTCCACGTGCAGTTGTGTCCGTCGCTCGCAGGCGTTGAACTATTGAAAGACGGCGGCTTTCTGGAACTGGAGCTGAGCGAAGATCAGCGAATCGCACCACGCGTAACGCGTCACAAGATCAACCGTTGAGAGCGTAGCGCAGACTGACAGTCTACTGTGTCGCGGATTGGCAATCCGCCGGGGCGCTGTTTTGAAATCGCCGCTCGAGATTTCCAACTCAATCAGTGCAAACGCCCGCCGGCTGCCAGCCGGCGAAACAGCAGATTACCAATCTGCGCTACAGCATTTAGCCCTTCACCTTTTCTCCCTTTCTCCCTTTCTCCCTTTCCGCTCTTCCCCGTTTTCTCAGCCCGATTGCTCCCTAGTATTTCGCGTCTTCCGCGGCTGCTCAGTTCGCGCCTCTCCCGCCGCGCCTGGTTTTTCCGAATTGGATATTGGAACCGGCTTGTTGATTCGAAACTCTTTCAGCTCCGCGTAGATCGATTGCGCGAGACCGGATTTTTGAAAGCCAACCACTTTCGCGCCCTTGACCGCGAAGTGCTTTTCGAGATCGGCGGAGGTGTAATGCTGAACCACAGGATAATGCCGGAAATCCTTCAGCACTTCTTCGCGGCTGTTTTCGGAAAGATCGGTCGTGATCAAAATGAAATGCAGCCGCCCTTTGCTGCGGATCAACGTGTCGCGACCCAGAATCAGCGCGCGCGAACGGAGCACAAAAGGAAACAGTCGTTCCACCGACCGTCCCGGCATTTCATCGTTTGGCATCAGCGTAAAAAATTTAAACGATCAACCGCGCCGCGTCGGACCGGCTCCGCCTTCGGCCGGCGGCGTGAATTTGATCAACATCGGGATGCTCGCCTGCGAATTACCGTCCAGCAGAATATCCATCGAATACAATCCCGGATTGTCGAACTTCAACTGTTGGATGTTCACAATGAAATTGCGCGTGCCGAAATGCGAATCGCCGGGCAGTGAAACTTTCACCGGCACATCAATCGGCGGCATCACCGAACGGCCATCGGCATCGACAAAGCGCAGGCTCAACTGGCGGTCACCTTCATCTTCGTGGCCGAATGTCACGCGCAAGGCGATGGAACATTGCGGATGCACGGCGGGCAGTTGTTGCGTGTAGATCGTGTCAAACGCGCCGAGGAGATTCAGCTTTCCATTGTCGTCCGTGGCGGCGTCGCAAAGCACTGCAACTTGAATGTTCATTGTCTGACAATAAGCCACGAAAGCGGCGAAGGCGCACGAATTGTTTTTAATGCGGAGAGCCGCCGCACTCCACGACGCTGGCGCAGCCTTCGAAGGCCGATGCAATTTTCGAACTGCACCGTGCGCGAGTCGATCAACTTTGGAATTTCATTTGGAGGAATCGCGGTATTAAATCCGCCAGCGCATGAAGCTCCTTTTCTCCGAACAGAAATCCGACTACGAACATTACCAGTTTCCCTACGCGATCTGGGCTTTGCCGGAAGCCGGTGAAACGCCGGCCGATATTTTCAACGCGGGATTCCTTCCATCGTCGCGCCAGCTCGATCGCTTTTATCTCTGCCGCCAGATCCGCGTAAACCTCGGAAAGTTCAAACCGTCATCCGAGAATCGTCGCATTCTGCGCAAAGGCGAAGGCATCGAAGTGAAACTCGTGCCGCGCGAGAAATACGATTACACGCCGGAGCGCCGCCAGTTTTTCAAGACCTACGCCGACATCAAATTCGGCAAGGACATCATGAGCTTTGAACGGCTGGATTCGCTGTTTGCTTCGCCGATCATTTCGCACCTGCTGGTTTTCACGGATGCGCAGACCGGCGCGGAAGTGGGCGTGGCGACGTTGTATATCGAAGGTCGCGAACTCGCGTATTACTATTACGCGTTCTACGATTTGAATTATTACGCGCGCAATCTCGGGATGTTCATGATGACTTCCGCCGTGCGATTGTTCAGCGAAAAGGATTTTCGGAATCTTTATCTCGGCACCTGTTACTCGCAAACCGCGCTCTACAAAACGCAGTTTCCTGGCGCGGAATTTTTTAACGGCTTTCGCTGGTCAGGTGATTTGAGCGAATTGAAGTTCATTCTGAAACGCGACAAAAAGGAGCTTTATCAACATCTGCTCGAAACCGAAGAGTATCGCGAAGAATTCTACAAAGGCGATCTCGGGCGAATGGCGGGAGCCAGTGATTTTCGGGTGAAGGTGAAATAATTCTTCGATGCGTGTCGGCGCGCAGAGTCTTCCCGTTTTCCGCGCTGAAAGCGCAACAATAGGATAGCCCAGGGCAACGCCCTAGGTTTGCTACCGCATCGGAGTTTTGCCCTGAAGGGCAAAACAAGAAGGTTAGTCGAGAGTTTTGTAATGCCCTTACAGGGCATGAATCATCTGGCGCGGCTTACTTACCCAGGGCGTTGCCCTGGGCTGTAATATGTCGGGCTTTCAGCCCTACAAAATCTGGAACACCAAACGCGTGATCTACTAAAGATGTAGAAACGGAAATAGTCCACGAGCTTCATTTGAGCCTGATCTTCCAAATCTTTGATTGCCCCGCCTCTCAGCGAGAATTCCGCTGCGAGCTATTTCACAGTGGTTGCCGCTTTTGAATTTCCAGCGGGCTGCGTCCCCGCGGCATTTCCAGAAAACAGATCGCGCAATTCCCGAGGCAGAAGCGGCATCGCTCCCGGACACGAACACAGATGCCGCGCTATTTCGCAGGCGGCACGATTTACTTCATCCAAATCCATTTCCAGCAGCAGGCCCGTCACAAGAGCGGCGGTGAAGGCGTCGCCCGCGCCCACGGTGTCATTCACCCGCACCGGCTGCGGCTGGCATTCGGACCAACGTCCGTTCGCATAAAGCACACTGCCCCGCGGCCCGCGCGTCAATGCGACAACCTTGAGCGCAAATCGATCCGCGATGGCCTGCAATTGCACGTTCACCGCGCCGCGCAACTGGAACATCTCACCCAACGCGTTCAGCTCCGCTTCGTTCAGCTTCAAAACATTCGCGAGTCTCAAAGACGTCTCGATGATTTCACGGGTGTAAAAATCCTGCCGCAGGTTGACATCAAACACGCGCCAGGAATCCGGTTTTGCAGCGCGCAATAATTTTTGGATCGTGCTTCGCGACGGTTCGCGGCGTTGCGCCAGACTGCCAAAGCAAATCGCGTCTGCGCGGCGCGCTGCAGGGATCGCAGATTCTGTTGCCGCGAGATAATCCCACGCCACGTCCTGACGAATCGTGAATTCCGGAATGCCCTCGCCGGTCAGCTCAATGGCCGCCGTGCCGGTCGCCGCCACCGGATCCACCTGCAACAGTTCGAGCGGCAATCGCAGTTCAGCAAACTTCTGCTGAATCGCTTTTCCGCGCGGATCATTTCCCACACGGCTCACAACACCGGCGTTGGCGCCGAGCGTTCCGGCGTGAAACGCGAAGTTCGCCGGCGCGCCGCCCAGTTGCGGCCCCGCCTCCAGCAGATCCCAAAGAATTTCTCCAATCCCTAAAACGTGAAAGCTCATGATGCTAACGATTGCTTGCGGCCCGCTCATCCCACGCGGCTGTCGGCCCGCCCGCCGGCGTCGCATTGAAACCGAGCCGTTGCTGAATCTGTTCGAGCGGCACGCCTTTGGTTTCGTGAACCATAAATTTCACCCAGAGAAGTTGCAGAACCATCATGCCGCAGAAAAACAGAAACACGTAACCCGGCGGAAACGCGGAAACCATTTTCGGAAAAAACGTCGTCAGTAGAGCCGCAAAAAACCAGTGCGTGAAACTGCCCAGGGCCTGCCCTTCGGCGCGATGTTGATTCGGAAAAATCTCGGAAATGAAAACCCAGATCACGGCGCCCTGCCCGATTGCATGCGCCGCGATGAACGCGAAAATGCAGACGGGAACAATCGTCAAATGGCTCGTAAAAAACGCCCCTGCGACCGCACCCAGCGATGCGATGTAACCAAACGATCCAATGTAGAGCAGCGTTCTGCGCCCCAGCCGGTCAATCAACCACAAGCCGAGCAGCGTGAAAATGAGATTGGTAATTCCAATGCCGACGGACTGCAACAGCGCGGCTTTTGCGCCCAGCCCGGTAAGTTCAAAGATGCGCGGCGCAAAGTAGAGAATTGCGTTGATGCCTGACATCTGGTTGAAAAACGCGATCAGCACCGCCAACAGAATCGGCACGCGCAAACGCATCGTCCAGAAACGCCCGGCGCGCTTCGGTCCGGTTGGCGCGGCGGCGATTTCATCCGCTTGGGCTTCCAACTGCGATTCCGACGCATGCGGCTCGATCAGGCGAAGCACTTCCAAACCTTTCTTCCGATCTTTCTTTCGCGACAGCAGCCAGCGCGGACTTTCCGGAATCAGAAAACACAGCGCGATGTAAATGACGGAAGGAAACGCCGCGACGCCGAGCATCCAGCGCCAGGCATTTTCGCCGATATTTTCCAGAAGGAAATTGGACAGAAACGCGACGACGATACCGAAGACGATGTTGAACTGAAACATTCCCGCCAGGCGTCCGCGGTGAGTCGGTGGCGCAATCTCCGAAATGTAAAGCGGGGCGGCGACTGTGGAAATGCCAATGCCCAATCCGCCAATGAACCGCGCGGCTATAAACGAATAAACTCCCGTGGCGAAACCGCAGCCAAGCGCGGAAACCACATAAAGCACGCCGATCCAAAGCAAAGTCAGTTTGCGTCCAAATCGATCCGTCGGCCAGCCGCCGAGCAGCGAACCCAGCACGGTTCCATACAACGCCGCCGCCATGGCAAAGCCGTGCATCCCCGCACTCAGATGCCATAGCGACTGGATTTTCTGTTCCGCTCCGGAAATCACCACGGTATCGAAGCCAAAGAGAAATCCCGCGAGCGCGGAGGTGATCGACCACAGAAAAATGCGAGCTTTCATAATTCAGCCGGGTTGCCGTTCGGTTTTCCCGCGCGGCCAAACTATGTGGTGTTTGGATCAAATTGTAATGGCAAAAGTGGAATCCTGTACAAAACCTGGCTTTACAATTCCAAAAGCTGTCACTACCAATTGCCGCGTGAGCAATGAACCCAAACACAAGGAGATCTATTGGCACCTCGTCTCTGAAATCGGCGCAGGGAAGTATCGTCCCGGGGTCCGGCTGCCCAGCGAATCACAACTCGTGAAGCAGTTCCGAGTGTCGCGTCCAACCGCCGCCCGGGCATTGCGCGATCTGCAGACGGAAGGAATGATTGAACGCCGCGCGGGTTCCGGCAGTTTTGTCAGCAACCAGAAAAACGCCGCGCAGGGCACGCGCCAGTTGGGCCTTCTAATTCCCGGTCTGGGCAGCACCGAGATTTTTGAAATTATCTGCGGCGAACTGGCCACCTTGTCGCGCGCCAGTGAATACACGTTGCTTTGGGGAAGCTCGACGCATCCGCGCCAGGATCAGGATGGCAGCCGAAAGCACGCGCACGAATTGTGCGAACAATTTATCGAGCGCCGCGTGACGGGCGTATTCTTTGCGCCCTTCGAACTGACGCCGGGCGCGGAGGAAACCAACCAGCACATTGCGGAACGCTTTCGCGAATGCGGTATTCCGGTTGTGTTGCTGGATCGTGATCTCGGGCCATTTCCGCAGCGCAGCAATTTTGATCTCGTGAGCCTCGACAACGTGGCTGCGGGTTATGTGCTCGCCGAACATTTGATCAAACTCGGCTGCAAGCGAATTGCATTTGTGGCGCGCCCGCTTTCCGCTCCCACGGTGAACGCGCGTATCGCCGGCGTTCGCGAAGCCTTCGCGCGATATCATCTTGATCCGCCCGCAAACTGGGTGCGCGTCGGCGATCCCAATGATTTGAAATTTGTTCGGTCGCTGCTCGCCGGAAAAATGTGGGACGCATTTATCTGCGCCAATGATTTCACCGCCGCGCAACTCATTCGTTCTTTCGAACAGAACAAATGCCGGATGCCGGAAAGTGTACGCGTGGTCGGTTTCGATGACGCCAAATACGCGACGCTGCTGAGCCTGCCATTGACCACGATTCAACAGCCGTGCCGCGACATTGCGACGTGCGCGTTCCGTGTGATGCTGAGCCGCGTGTCCGAACCCACGCTGCCAATCAGCACGATTCTCGTCGCGCCACGATTGATTGTTCGTGAATCGTGCGGCGCGTATCTGCCGCGGGCAGCGCGTTAGCAGAATCGACCGGGAAATAACGGAAGGCTTTTTGGAAAGTAGAAAACGTCGTAGCGCAGGTTTCCCCAACCTGCTGTATCGCCGATTTCCAATCGGCTGAGTGTGAAATGTTCGACGCGAATAAAAATTTCCCAGCCCAGCAGGTTAAGAAATCTGCGATACAGCAGACTGAGAAGTCTGCGCTACTTCGGCTGCGGCTTCGCCGCGCTGTGTTCATCTGTGTTCATCCGTGGTTGAACCATTGGAAGTAAATTTCCCGCCGGATGATTCCGCATCGAGCATCCCGAATCCAGTACTGACAACGGAATGCACCTGACATAGCAACTTTGTGTCGGGAAGCGGGATCATCCGTTGTGATCGTTCGCGCTTTTGCCGGATAACTCCAGATGTGAAGAATCCGGAAAAGCACTTTCAGAGGAGCGCGTTTACGCTGATCGAATTGTTGGTGGTCATTGCCATCATCGCGATTCTCGCGGCGATGCTGCTGCCCGCGCTTTCGCGAGCGAAGCAAAAAGCCCAGGCGATTTCCTGCCTGAACAATCTCAAGCAGATGATTCTTTACACCCAAATTTACACGGACGATTACCGCGATCAGTTTCCCACCGCCAACAGTGGCGCGCCGAATTCGATCTACACGGATTGGTGGGGTTCGGCGATCTGCGGCGGCAACACCAATTATTTCGAAGTGTTTCACGATCCCGCTTTGAACGGGCAGGTGTCCTACAACAACACCACCTGGACGTGGGCATTTGACTTCAATCTCGTCAGCTACGGTTACAATTCCTACTTCCTCGACTGCGCCCCCAATGCGCCCGGCACGGATTCCGTTACGGTCGGCCCCTACAAATACACCAGCGTGCGGAATTTAAAACGCTCCGCCATTTTGCGCCCGACCGATTGCCTCGTGTTCGGCGACAAGCAGCCGAAACCGAACAGCTACGGCGATCCGAAAGTGACCGGCGCCAGCGGCAGTTTGTGGTGGGCCAAGGCGTGCATGGATCCCGCCGCGAGCAGTTCCAGACAATTCGAAGGCATCGATACCCGCCGGCATAACGGCGGAAAATGGGGCGGCGCGGGCAACGTCGCTTTTGCCGACGGCCATTCCGAAGCGCGCAAGGACGGCGAAATCAATCCGCCTCGCGATCCGCTGGGCGGCGGCAGTTCGCAATGTCTGGTGAACTCCCGCTTCTGGGATCCATTTCAGCGCGCCGGCAATCGTTAACTTCAGTTTCTTCCTTCCAACAACCAAAACCCAAGCACAAATCATGAACAAGAAAACGACCGGAATTCACGGCGGCGACGCGGTTTCGCCGCATCGTCCGAAATTGATTAAGGCGATTCGAAGCAGCGCGGCCGAAAGGATATTTTTCAAAGGAACAAAAGCTATTTCCCGCACGATTGCCGCGGCGAGCGCGGTTGCGCTTTTGTCTGCGTCCGCCAGCGCGCAGTCGGTCTGGACCGGCGCGGGCACCGATAACAATTGGAGTACGGCAGCGAATTGGACAACACCGCTCACCTCTCCGTCGGCGCTGACTTTCGCCGGCAGCACGGGACTCACGAACCTCAACGACCTTCTCGATTTGGAAGTTTCTGGAATCACGTTCGATTCTGCGGCAGGCGCGTTTGCGTTGAATGGCAATGCGGTCGTGCTGAACGGCAACGTTGGGTTCAACACCAATCCGGTTTCGTCTGTGACGCAAACGATCAATCTGCCGCTGACGCCGGGCGGAAATGTGGTAGTCGATCTGCGCACCAATGGGAACATCACGATCAACGGCGACGTCACCGGCGCGAACACAGAATTGACTCAGTCCAGCGCGGGCAACGTCGGCGTTTTGACTTTGGCCGGAAACAACGTGTTGAAAGGAATGGTCGTCAATGGCGGAACCAATCGCATCACAGGGACGACCATCATCAACGGAATTGGCGGCAGCTCGTTTTTCTTTCTGGCGGACGCGCAGACGAATCGCAACGCGACTTTGATCATTGAAGAAGGCGCGAATCTCGCGCTCAACGGACCTTTTCAGGACGCGGCGGTAATTGGCCGCGACGGCGGTATTGGAACGGTGATTCAGAATGGGGGGACATTCAATTTCAACATCAACGACGGCATTCATGAATTCCTGTTTGTTGGCGCTTCGGGAAATTCCAACACCCGCGCCGAATATCGAATGAATGGCGGCGTGCTGGACTTGAACGGCAAAACGCTGGGCATCGCGCTGGGCGCTAATGTGGCGATCACTGGCGTGGTGAATCAGGTGAGTGGCGTGATTACGAACGCGGGAACGCTTTTGATGGATCCAAATTTCAGCAACGGCTACGGCATTTACAATCTGACCGGTGGCAGCATTTACATCGGCGCAGGCGGAATCACCAACTATCCGGGCGGCAGTTACGAATTGAATCTCGGCGGCGGAATTGTTTCCGCCGGAACAAGCTGGTCGTCTGCGGCGAATATGAACCTGACCGGAATCAACGGCCCGGTGACATTCAATCCTGCGGGCAACACGATTCTTCTGTCCGGCATTCTGTCCGGTTCCGGTGGATTGACAGTTTCGGGATCCGGCGTTCTGGAATTGTCCGGAGCGAACACTTACACCGGCGACACAACCGTAAATTCCGGAAGCACTTTGCAACTCGATTCGACCGGCAGCAGCACAGGCGCCTTTCGCGTCGCCGACGGTGGAACGTTGATTCTGAATTACGTCGGTGCGTATGCCGTGGGAAATCTCTACACGAACGGTGTGGCGCTGCCGATCGGCACCTACGACGCGAGCGCGCTGGCTGGTTTCATCAGCGGCCCGGGCACGCTACAGGTGACGAGCGGGATCAGTTCGGGGCTGTGGACCGGCAGCGGCTCGGACAATAATTGGAGCACTGCGGCAAACTGGGATAACAATGCGGTGCCGATTTTTCCTCATTCATTGACCTTCGCAGGAACTTCGCAACTGACCAACAACAACGACCTTTTCGGAATTACAATCAGCAGTTTGATGTTTGACGGTGCGGCCGGCGCGTTTGAATTGAATGGCAACGACGTGATCCTGAGCAGCGGAATCGGATTCAATGGAGCTCCGGCAAATCCTGTGACGCAGACCATTAATTTTGGAATGCAATGGCCCAACAACAAAACCATCGACGTTCCCACCAACGCCAATCTCACGCTCGGCGGCAATATCATTTCCGGAAGCAATCTGACGAAGGTTGGTGCCGGCACACTTACGTTGGGCGGAGCGGATTCCTTCGTGGGATACACGGTGAACGCCGGCACGAATGTGATCACCGGCGAGGTGACGATCAACGGCGCGTCCGGCCACCGCGTTTATCTCGGCGACGGCACTTCGAACAACGGCACCCTTGTGATTGAAACCAACGCAGCGTTCACGGTCACCGGCAGTTTTGACGATGCCCTGGTCATTGGCCGCGACGGCGGCATTGGCGCGGTGATTCAGAATGGCGGCGTGTTCACCTACAGCCCGGCCAATCAAATCTATTTGTTCGTCGGTGCCACGGGAAAATCGGGCACACAGGCGAAATATGATCTGAACGGCGGCGTGCTGGACATGAGCGGTTACACTTTGGGAATCGCCTTGGGCGACAACGGAGTTTCCTATACTGCGGAGTTGAATCAAACCGGCGGCTCCATCAACAACGTTTTCAATCTGTCGCTCGGTGCCGTGCGCGCCTTTGGCCACGGAATTTACAATCTCACCGGCGGAAGCATTACCATTGATTTCGGCGGCATCACTTCTGAAAGCGGAAGCTACGAAATGAATCTCGGCGGCGGCACCATCTCCGCATCCTCCACGTGGACATCATCGTTGAACATGAACCTCACCGGCCTGAACGGATCGGTCACATTCAATCCCGCGGGCAATTTCATCATTCTGTCGGGCGTGCTTTCCGGAAACGGTGGATTGATCGTTGATGGCCCGGGCATGCTGGAACTTTCCGGTGCGAACACCTACTCCGGCGATACGGTTGTGAATGCCGGCAGCATGTTGCAACTGGACATTGTAGGCAGCAGCCCGAGCAGCTTCCGTCTGGTGGACGGCGCATTGCTGTATCTGAATTTCAACGGCACTTACACAGTCGCCAATTTCTACACGAATGGCGTGGCGCTTCCCGTGGGAGTTTACGACGCCAGCAATCTCGGGGGATTTATCACGGGCTCCGGTCGATTGCACGTTGCCGGCCTCGTCTTCTCCAGCGAACCGCAGAATCAGTTGGTTTACCTCAATGGCGACAATCATAAATCGGCCACGTTCACCAGCAGCGTGGTTGGCGGCGATGCCAGCTTCCAATGGTACCTGAACGGCAATGCGATTCCCGGTGCGACCAGCAGCAGCTTGACGTTGTCCGATCTGCAAATGTCGAACGCGGGCGATCTCTACGTCGTGGCCACCGGCGGTTCCGGTTCCGTGACCAGCAGCGTGGTTTCGCTCACAATCTACGCCGTGAACAACAACGTGTTTGCATACGACGGTTTTGATTACGCCGCCGGACCAGTCGATGGTGTCACGCAAAACAGCGGCTTCGGCTGGAACGGTCCCTGGCAGCAGGTCGATGGCAATGGAGTCGTGATCAGTGCTGGCAGCCTGATCGGCGGTGCTAATGTTCCCGCAGGTTTTGATTCGCGTTCGATCAGCAATGCAATCGAAGTGCCCTCCAATGCGCAGACGCGTTCCGGACGTTTGTTCGACACGTCGCCCACTTCCGAACTTGCCAAACAAGGATTCGTGGACGCCAACGGTAACATCGGCGCGAATGGCAAAACCATTTACCTGAGCTTCCTCCAACAGCCGGATCGCACTTCGGGATTCTATGAACTGGAATTCCATCGCGGCAACCTGAGCGATCCCGGCCGCTTCGGCGGCATCGGCAACGACGCAGGCGGAAACAACGTCAATCTGCGCGCGCCAAATAATGTGAACAATCGTTCGCTGGGCGCCGGAACGACCGGCGTGAACTTCTACGTGGTTCGCATCGATTACAAAGCCGGCAATGACGACGTGTTTGTTTATCGCAATCCGACTTCGTTGACCGAACCGCTCACACCGACACTCACGGTTTCCAATGTGACTGATATGTCGATCAATGGAATTTCGGTCGCGGCTTACAACGGGCCGGATGTGAAGCATGATGAAATTCGACTCGGCGCCACCTGGGCGGATGCGATCGGCCTGGCGGTTTCCAATCTGTTGCCGCCAACGAAAATCGCGAACGGCTGGAAAGTTCGTTTCGCCGCCACACCGGCGTATTCGTATCGTATTCAACGCGCTGAAAATCTCGGGGGACCGTGGATCGACGTGACCACCGTCGTCGGCGCTGAGAAAGGCTATGTCGAATTCGAAGATACAAACGCGCCGGCCGGCCAGGCTTTCTACCGAACAGTGACGCCGTAAGGGTTGCAGTCCGGCTTTATGTGGAATGAAGTTGCCGGGGCGTTTGCTCCGGCAATTTTTTCGTCGGTGAAACAAAAGTGAAATGCGAACTTTGAACTGATTTATTGCCATGCACCGATCCTGTTTATCCACGTCGCCGCTCCTCGTATTTGCTTCATCCATTTCGTTGTTCATGCAATCGACTGCGGGTGCGGACTTGCGCGTCACTTCGACTTCCAACGACGCAAACGTCGCCGCAGTAACAGCGCTGCTCAAAACTCCTGCAGCTCTTTCGTATGCTGATCTGGTGGGAACTCTGACCAACCTGGAACACCTGGCTGAATTGCCGATGCAAGGTGAAACTTCGGCTGAATGGACTTCGTGGGATCGCGCCTCGACTTACAATTTTGCCGACGGTGAATACGTGAACTGGGGCGCAAACGACGATGGCGTCGGTTTCATTCGCAAACAATCCGACGGCGGAATGGTCATGGCAGAAATGACGGGGCCGGGTTGCATCTGGCGCATCTGGTCGGCTCAAGTCGGCTCGGGTCGCGTGAAAATTTTTCTCGATGATTCGGAAAATGCCGCTGTCGATTTGCCGTTCGAAGATTATTTCAATCGCCGTCAATCGCCCTTCGATTACGCCTCGCTCGTTTATCAGGCCAGCAGCGGATTCAATTCTTACGTGCCCATTCCTTACAACAAGTCGTGCAAGGTTGTGGCTTACGGATTATGGGGACGCTATTTCCACATCAATTATTCCAGCTTTCCGCCCGGCGTTTCGGTTCCGACATTTAAGATGCAATTGTCCGATTCGGAAAACCGCGCGTTGTCCGGCGTGGATGATTTTTTCGCAACACAAATAGGCTCCGATCCCGCGGGCGTTCGCCAGGGCGAAACAAACTCGATCAAATCCTACGCCATGGCGCCGGCCGGGAGCGCAACTGTTTTGGACGTCGCTGGCTCCGGCGCAATTACCGGATTCAAAATACGCGTCAACAAATTGGCAAACCGTCGCGATCAATGGCGCGCGTTGCGGGAACTGACCGTGAGCATGTTCTGGGATGGCGAAACCAATGCGAGTGTCTGGGCGCCGCTCGGCGATTTTTTTGGAACGCCATGCGGTTTGATTCCATTTGCCGCGCTTCCGATCGGCGTTCAAAACGACGGCTGGATGTATTGCTACTGGTACATGCCGTTTGCGTCGCACGCGCGCATCACCCTGGGCAATGACGGAAGCCAAACGCGAAATCTTGAGGTGGCAATCACTCGCGCGCCGCTCGAAAAATCGATTGAGAACTTCGCCCGTTTTCACGCGAAATGGAATCGCGGTGTTTATCTGAACGCCAACGGGCGCGCGCCGGATTACGAGTTTCTCAACGTCCGTGGAAAAGGCCGTTTCGTCGGACTGGCGCTTCACGTTTATCAAAAGCTCGGTCTCGGGCCCGGCCCCTGGTGGGGCGAAGGTGATGAGAAATTTTTTGTGGATGGCGAGAAAATGCCGTCGTGGTTTGGCACCGGATCGGAGGATTATTTCGGGTTTGCGTGGGGAACGCCGGGGTATTTCACGCGCGCCTTTCACACGCAGTTGCTCGCGCCTCCCGGTAATTTATTTGCGCCGGGCAATCGTGTTCTGAATCGCTTCCAGATCGCGGACAATGTTCCATTTCAAACCG
Source organism: Verrucomicrobiia bacterium (assembly GCA_035765675.1). Taxonomy (GTDB): domain Bacteria; phylum Verrucomicrobiota; class Verrucomicrobiia; order Limisphaerales; family DASXHY01; genus DASXHY01. Next base: position 56,880 of record DASTXC010000104.1, on the reverse strand, counting down.
CATTTGAAGGTTGTCTTGAAAAATTCGCGTACACGAATGATGCGATAACGGCTTATGCATTGACACCGTATTGGTATGCTTCTTCCGACAGTCGTGATCCGTATGACGCACAATCGCTGGACGTGCGAACAAATTACTTCGTCCCGGATTTTCAAATGGAGTTGCCGGATAAAATCTCTCGCAAGCCGGAAGTTTCGTCTTCCGCCGTGTCGGCGCGCGATCAATGAGAAGCGGCAAAACGACCTTGATAAATCTGTAACTTCCAAGGCCGTTGAAAGCAGAAATTTGCGGAATAATTTTTTTACCACACACTCAAATACACGATATGAAATGGATCGCATTTTCAGCAGCGTTGTTAGCCCAAAGCCTATGCCTCGCGCGTGCGGAATCATCGGACGTCAAGATCGCCGACTTCGAAGGCGCCAGTTACGGCAACTGGCAAACAACAGGCACTGCGTTCGGCGCGGCTCCGGCGCGCGGAACACTTTCGCATCAAATGTCGGTGGACGGATTCAAGGGCCACGGGCTGGTGAATTCCTACCATGGTGGCGATGACGCGATGGGAACATTGACGTCGCCGATCTTCAAAATTGAACGGCGATATCTTCAGTTCTTCATCGGTGGCGGCGGTTGGGAGGACAAGACCTGCATTAATCTTTTGATCGACGGAAAAGTTGTGCGCAGCGCCACCGGCCCGAATATGCAGTCCGGCGGCAGCGAACAATTGGAACCGAAACAATGGGATGTCAGCGAATTTCTGAATCGCGATGCGGTCATTCAAATCGTCGATCAGGCGTCGGGCACCTGGGGCCACATCAATGTGGATGAAATCGTTCAAACGGATCGGGAAATGGCGAGCTGGCTCGCGCCGCGAGAAATGGCGCGCGAAATCGAAATCGAAAAGCCGTATCTGAATTTTCCCGTTAAAACCGGCGCACCGAAGCGTCGCGTGAGCGTACTCGTGAACGGAAACGTTGAACGAGAGTTTGAAATTGAACTCGCAGAAGGCGCGCCCGATTGGTGGGCATTTCTGGATGCGACACCATTTCACGGCAAGTCAATCACCTTGAAAGCGAAGTTGCCCGGCAGCTCGCACGCGCTGGAAAGCATAACCCAATCGAAAACGATTGAAGGCAGCGAAGACCTTTATCATGAATCGCGGCGGCCGCAGTTTCACTTCACTTCGCGTCGGGGCTGGCTGAACGATCCGAACGGCCTCGTCTTTTACCGCGGCGAATATCACTTGTTTTATCAGCACAATCCTTACGGTTGGAACTGGGGCAACATGCACTGGGGTCACGCGGTCAGCAAAGATCTCGTGCATTGGAAGGAATTGCCGATCGCGCTTTATCCGGACGAACACGGCACGATGTATTCAGGATCAGCGATTGTGGATTGGAACAACACGGCCGGTTTCCAACAAGGCGACGAACCGGCGCTCGTTGCGATGTTCACCGCGGCAGGAAAACCATTCACGCAAGGGCTGGCGTTCAGCAATGATCGCGGGCGCACGTGGACGAAGTATGAAAAAAATCCCGTTCTGCCGCACATTGCCGCGGAGAACCGCGATCCAAAAGTGATCTGGTATGCGCCGGAGAAAAAATGGGTGATGGCGTTGTATCTCGATCACAGCGATTACGCGTTGTTTGCTTCGCGCGATCTGAAGCATTGGGAAAAGCTGTGCGATGTGACTATTCCCGGCGACAGCGAGTGTCCGGAGTTTTTCGAAATTCCGGTGGACGGAAATTCACAAAATACGCGTTGGATTTTTTACGGCGCGAGTGGGCGTTATCTGATCGGCCGGTTTGATGGAAAGAAGTTCACGCCGGAAGCGGGACCCTTTGAATTGCAACACGGCAATTGCTGGTATGCGTCGCAAACCTTCAATGATATTCCTCCACGCGATGGTCGGCGGATTCTGATTCCGTGGGGAAGAATGACTGAACGCGATGTTCCGTTTCATCAGGGAATGCCATTCAATCAGATGATGGGAATTCCAGTGGAACTCGCGCTGCGAACCACCGATGAAGGACTACGTCTCGTGGCAAATCCCGTTGAGGAACTCGAATCACTGCGCAAAGCGGTGCATGAAATCAAGCCGCAGACGCTTAATCCCGGCGAAAATCCACTGGCAGGAATTGAAGGTGAGTTGTTCGACATCGTCGCAGAACTCGCACCCGGCGATGCGACGCAAATGGAATTCAAGCTTCGCGGTATTGATGTGACATACGATGCCGTGAAGGAGGAAATTTCCTGTCAGGGCCGGACGGCCGCATTGAAACTCGTTGATGGAAAGATTCGACTGCGAATGCTCGTGGACCACACTTCAATCGATATTTTCGGAAATGACGGAACTGCATATCTGCCGATTGGAATTGCGCTCCCGGCGGGAAATAAGTTGTTGCAGATTTCAGCGATCGGCGGAGCCGGACAGGTTCAATTGTTGAAAGTTTATGAATTGAATTCTTCCTGGGAATAAACTGAGCGCCCCATTTCATTCAAATTCATCTGGGGCCGATTCCATCCCGCCTATTATATTGGCTGGTTTAAATTGGGCTTCGAACGATAAGCAAACCAATTGGTTCTGAATTGAGCAGAACACATCGCCACTCGTCGTAAATAAAATGATTGTTGAATATTGAACAGCGACACGACAGGTCGGTCTTAGCAACAACTTGTGATCGGTCTTCAAGGTTTGTAGCGGCGAATATTAATCGCATCCGTCTTCCTGAAGTTTCAAGCCGCCAGCCTGTGGGCGGACAAGTTTTCAATTTCGCCTCGAAACCTTCTGACTTGTTTCGGGTGGAACATCGCCCCTTTCATCGAAGAGCTCGTTTGAAAAGGGAACGTTGCCGTGTCGCAGACCAGCCGCAGCCCGTCAGGACCGAGTTCTGTGGACTCGAAATTGAGAGATATCTCCGGCTGGTCAAGGACGACACAGCCGCGCTTCCAAGTTTTCAGATACGTTCAAAAAAAAGGCCGGGGACATTGTCCCCGGCCTTGCGTTAAGTTTTTCTCAGTGACGCAACACGTCACTTGAACGGATTTATTATTCCGGAATCGGCAGCTTGAGCCGGAAGAACTGATTGCCTGTCGCAGGCGAGATGATCACCTGGTTTTGTCCGTTGGTCTGGGTTGTCGCGGTTCCAACCGTGGACCAGGCCGCCGGACTGGTCAGATCCGTTTTGCTTTCAACTCCGTAACCGCCGACCGTCGCAGGCCATGCCAGTCTGACGGCGTTGTTGGTGCGTTGCGCCGACAGTGTCGGCAGCGGAATGTAGCGGAAGTTGCTGACCCGCTGATTGGAACCGGTGCCGCCCGTCGCGCCGGTGATTCCCACGTAAGCGGTTGAGCCGCCAAGCGGAATTGTCAGATCGCCGACCAGCATGTTCGTGCTGAACGTGGCAGCAGTAAGTGTGTTGCTGAGCGTCACAGTCAGTGTCGATCCAACGTAGTGAATATTCACATAAATAGGATCGCCGCTGTTGATCGGCACCGGCGGCGTGGCTTGGTAGCCACCTGTAACACCATTAGTGGTGAATGCAATTCCAGGGTCGCTGCTGTTTGTGTAGATGTTGAACAGGACCCCGACGCTGGGTTGAATTCCGTTGTATCCCAAGGCGCCGCCGCCGCCGCCGAGGGCAGCAGGACCTGCGTCCGCATTCTGCAACACAAACGCCATTCCGTCCGCCTGAGGCGAGAGCAAGCCATCGATGTCTTGATAGATATACGATACGTCGAATCCACGGACATACAGCGGGATGTTGAAGAATCCGCTCGTCGCCTGACCTGTTTGAGTGGTGACATACAACACGTTATCCTGAATCAACGTTCCGCCATTGACAGTCCAGCCAAGGCCATTGCCATGGAAGGTCGGAACCGTCGTGACATAAACGGTGGATGCGCTGCTGGGAACCACGCCACTCTGGTCATTTGAGACGAACACCTGATAGCTGCCGGCGTCATCGGTTCCAATATTGGCAATTGTCAATACGTTGCTCTGGGTTCCGATGAAGTGAGCATTTTCCGGCAGATCAACACCATCCTTCTGCCATTGATAAGCGGGAGATGTGCCGCTCGCGCCCACGGCGATTGAGACCGTGCGTCCGGCATAGAACAGCGTCTCGGCGGGCAGATCTTGGGTAATCGAGATCGGTCCGGAGTTCACAGTCAATTGAGCTGCTGGAAGAACGGTTGCGGGGCTCGTTGTAGAACCAAAAGGATTGGTGGCCACAACGCGATACGAACTACCGCTTTGGCTGGTTGTCACCGAAGGAAGCACCAGATTGGCGGATGTTTGGCCGGCCAGCGCCACTCCAGGATCGCCACCTGTGACATCATACCACTGATAGGTGATTGGACCGGCACCCGATGCAAGCGAATAGATTGTCGCAGTGGTGCCTTCGTTCGCCGTTGTATCGGCCGGAACCACTGTGAAGAACGGCGGCGAATTCGGATTCAGAACTCCGAGCAATTCGATTTCCCCGATCTGCATGAGGGTGCTGTTCGCATCCCGGGTCGTGTTGAATGTTACGCGGTAATAGGTGTATCCGGAAGTGTTGGCGAAATGAACTTCCTGGAGATTTTGAGTCAGGGGATCGAGCGCCTGTCCGCCTGTGTTGCGTGTGGTGGACAATGCCAACGATCCCGACGCAATAGCTGTGTAAGAACCGCCATCCAGGGATCCCTCCAGAGTGAAGCTTGTCGGATCACGTCCTTCCGCGTCGTTTGCCGCATAAATACGCAAACCGGTCACGATGGTATTACCAATCGAGGGCTGAACAATGAATCCAACGGGATCAAACGGAGCTGCGTCATCGGGATCAACGCTGAGATATTTTTGAGTGTTGTTGTCAATCGCATGTGTAACCACTTCAGCCGTGAAGGGTGTGGTTCCAAGATACACATCGATCTGGTCGTTCGGAGAAGTGATATCTGACATGTTGGACAACACACGGGCCAGAGTTGTGACGCCGCTGTTGACCGAACCGGCCACGTTGGAAGCCACCACCCGGTAATCACCCATGTCGCTCAATGAAACACCAGTGATGGTCATATTGGTTGTCGTAGCACCAGAGATCTTTCCACCGTTCGATAAGTCAACAAAGACACCATTTGTGCCCTTCTGCCACTGGTAGGAGATCGGCGTCGTTCCGCCGGTGAGGGTTGCAGTGAAGGTCACATTCGACCCTTCAAAGATCGTGGTGTTGATCGTACTGTGGGTGACCGAGGAGATGATTGGAGGCACATCGCCAGCCGTTCCACTGACGCCAAATACAAACATGCGTCCGCCGCTGTTTTGAGAACCAAGGAAGCGAAGGTTAATGTTCGTGACCGAGCTCGTAGTATTGTTCAGAGCAAACTGGGCTTCGAAAAGCCGCGGTGTGTCACCACCCACTGCATCAAGCGTAAGTCTTTGGATATCTGTCCGCCCCCTGGAGGTGAATGCGTAGGGTGAATTATTGAACCAATCCTGTGAAACAAAGGTATTCGTTTCAGCGGTGCCATCCTCATACTGGATCACCACTTGATTGGTCACACGTCCGTTGGCACAGGTGCTAAGGAAGGACAACGCGGAATACGTTGCGGGCTCAGCGAGGGTCAAGTTGACATTGGTAAACGTGGAATCGATAAATGCCGCATTGTTGTCAGTGTAGCTCGCGGGCATCTGATAGTGATGATCCGGCAAAGCCACGCTGGTGATCACAGTGCCTGCCGGAGGCAAACCGGTTTCCGGACGATGGCGGTAATAGCCCTGCTCATACCAGGTATTCAGGTTGTCGGCGTCCGTGAAATTCGTGCCACCATCCATGGTGGCTGTGGTTGCCGCATAATAGGGGTGCGGAAAACGATACACGTTCGATTCGATCACACCATCGGCGGTATAACCAGTTATTGTCACCGGTGAGAATGCTCCGCCGCCGGAGGTCTGGCCTGCAACCGCAAAAATCATTGCGCGACCGCCATCAATGTACACGAATTGAAGGCCGGTGACAGGGCTGGTGGTATTCGCCAGGGTCACATCCCGCGAATAGAGGCGAGGATTGGTTTCGTTGACGTTGGCGAAGCTGAGATTTCCGGGATTAAAACGTCCCGCAGCAGTAAACGCAGGGTTGGCTCCGTTGAACCAGTCCGGCGAACCGACGATGTACGGTCCTTCCGTGGAACCGTCCTGGAAATTCACAAACACTGAAAAGTTCCCCGGCCCGTTGCCCGCTGCCGTCAGCAACGAAAGGCTGGTATATGCTGCTGGCGTGGTGAGCGTAATTGCCGCCGTTTTGTATCCCTCATAATTTCCCAGATAGACCACATTGCTGTCGGCATAGCTGGGAGCCAGGGTAAACGTATGAAGTGGACTGCCGTTCGTCACGATCGACCCCGCTGGAGGCAAACCGGTCGTAGGCGCGTTGCGGTTGAAACCCCGTTCATACCAGGTGTTACCGGTTAAATTCGTCGCGCCGCTGTCCATGATCACATTGCATTTGCCGAGCAGGCTTCCGGTAAGCGGAGCCGTCGCCTCGACCACCATGTCGCGATTAAAACCGGTCACATCTGCCGGTGTAAAAGTCGAGCCATCAGTGGAAACGCTGATACCGAACACTGCCACCCGGCTGCCTGTGGAAGTCGTAAACTCAACACTGGTGACCGGGTCAGTGGTGTTAGCGAGGAAAATGTCGGAATAAAAGATCCGAGGAGTCACGCCGGACTGACCCACCTGACCATTCCCGACGTTCACTCGCGCGCCCGGAATCAACGCGATGGTGGTCGGCGTCGTATTAAACCAATCAGTGATTACCACCTGGCCGGATTCAGTAGCACCGCCCTGAAAGTGAACAGTGTAATTAAGGGTTGTATCGCCACCGCTGACTGCACTCATCAGCGATAAAGCGTTCCCCGCAGTAGGAGTTGACAGCGTCAGAGAACCGGAAGGCGATCCGTTGGTGCTCAAAAACAATGCATTGGGAGCATTATAGTTTGAGGGCATTTTAAATGTTCTGTTTGGATCGCCAAAAGCGGTAAATGAAGTACCGGCAGCCGGCACACCGGAATTGGGACGCGTTGGTTCATACCCCTTTTCGAACCACACATTAGAGTCATTGTTCGTGCCGCCGTCCATGGTGGCCGTAGTATAATCCCGCAAAGGCTGTGGCGCGGAACTTTCCACTACCACGTCTGCGGTGAAGCTGCCGGGAGTCAAAGGCACCGGATCGAAATCGGCGCGCGCCAGACTGGCGGTCATTAAAATCAAACTAATCGGGACTAGGGTTCGTTTCATAGTTTGCAGTACTGTAGGGTTTGAGTATTGGATTGTGCTGAAGGAAAAATTTAAGCGCAGGATCTCTTCCATTACCGCTGCATCAAAGAATGGAGTTGGGCGATCTCTGGTTTTCTCAATAAGGCTACAACGACGAAGTGTGATCTCTCATCCACATCGCATCAATGTCGTTCGCGTTGGGCCTGCCTTTTTTGATCTTTGTTTTCCAGCTATGAATTTCTGAATGGCCATCAGCGAAGGCAAAACCGCAACCGTTGTTGTGATACGTTCCAGGAAGGTCAACCCACTCCATCGGATTCATTGTAAAAGCCATAGCGCCGTCATTCAGACCCGATGCATCTTCATCGATGAAAACCCAGATCTGTGACGCCCCGGTCCCGGTGAACGAAGTCGTTTTTGCAAATCGCTTATATGATTGAGTGATCATGGGGGGGTTACCCAGCCATGGCGCTCTTACCGCGACAGATGGAGCCCCTCCGCCGTGAGTGCCGGTTTTGGCAAATCCCGGACAACTGGTTCCCACCGCCTGATTCATGGAAATGGTGCGGGCAGCCTCGACAGTTTTTCCGGTCAAATCAGGATCCGGCAGATAGGGGGCCGAGCTGTAGAGACCGGTCCGCTTGTCGCCCGGACACTTGTAGATTTTATAGTTATTCGCCAAATAAGGGCTTAAGAGTGCCTGCCTAGGATCTTTTAACGCTGTTATGTTGAACTCAGCAGCACCCCCTTTTCCCGCATTCCCCCAAACCCAAACGTGTCCCTGCGGAGCTGCTGAACCAGGATCATCCTCGTTCGGCACAAACATATCCTGGAAATCTCCGGCATAAATCAGCGTTGCGAGCATGATTTGTTTGCCGTTGTTCATGCAACTGATCTGCTGCGCTTTTGCTTTGGCTTTACTCAGAGCAGGCAACAACATGCCGGCAAGGATGGCGATAATTGCGATGACGACGAGTAATTCAATCAGTGTGAAACCGTTGGGTTGGGTTCGGGATTGTTTCATAAAAATTGGGAGCTACCAAAACGGATCATCCTCCGTCGTTCAGGTTCTGGATATATGAAAGATGTTACATTTCTTGTATTTTCGTAACCATTCCACAACCCGTCCGCCGATCTCGTGAGCAAAAATTCGGAATCAGCGCAACGATCATTTCGTTCAACCGAAGAGGCACCCGATTCCTGTTGGAATTCGGGAATGGACGAATCAACCGGGCGAACAGAAAACAATATCTTAGACAGAGCTGTCACATCGTGAAGATCGAACGTTATTGCGTTGATTTCTGTTTATCGTCTCTCATGCACAGGATTAGAAGGGAGTTCTGCCTGTTTGAAAATAAAACAGGACGTTCCCTGCTCACCTGGGTTCACAGCGAGGTTTGATCCTCATTGGAATTCAGAATGATTCGGGCCAATCGTAGCCCCAGGAATATATTCCAACTCAACCCGCAACGATTTCCGCGTAATTTGACCGGTCGTTACCAATTCCAAAACGCGATCTGCAATGTTCCGCGACATCAATGTGGAGGATGGCTGATAATGACAGACCGCTGGATGCAAATCTTTGAACCAACTGTCGTTCGCCAGCGAAACCAGCGATACATCTGACGGCACGCGGACACCTCTTGACGCGAGCCACGAATAACAGGTCAAAAGCTGGGACGCCCGGCTCAACACCAAGGCGGTCGGATTTTTCTGACGGCTGAATGCGGTATCCAGTGAACGCGCAACCGAGGCAGGCGAATTGTCGTCCTTGAAAATCGCCAACCGCCCTTCGGTTCCCACCGAAGTCAACGCACGCCGGAGTCCGTTTTCCATGGCCAATAAACCCGGACGCCGTTCGTGATATTCGAGGATACCGATGGTTCGATGGCCCTGACGGAGCAGTTGAATTCCCGCATGAAACGCGGCCCCTTCCCAGTCGGATGCCACATACGGCAGATCGACGCCAGGATACGGCGGTTCATAAAGGAAAGTCGGAATGCCGCGCCGATTGAACCATCGTTGAATCGCCTCGCTGGAAATAAAAAGAATCCACGCCGATGACGGATGCGTTTCAACCAGTTGCTCCAATTGATAATCAGGATTTTTAAGATGGAAAATATCCGGGGAAATGAAGCGCAGGTTCAATCCTTGTTCAATCAACCGGCTTTCCGTGTCCGCCATTTCGAGCAGTGTCACGCGATGCTCGATGCGATGCGGTGATAAAAATGTAACGGGCAGCCGCCGCGACCACGCAGTCATGCAGGACGTGATCCGTCCCGGTTCGATTCGTCGCTGCGAACCTTTGCCGGACGAGGAAACCCATCCCTCGCTGGTCAACAATTTCAGGGCGGAACGCAAAGTATCGCGCCCGACCCCAAGCCGTGTTTTCAGTCGCAATTCTCCGGGCAGCTTCGCGCTGAATACTCCCGTGCTGATCCATTCCTTCAGCGTGCGGGCGGTTTCGTGCACCAGGCTGATGCGCCGCGGCATGCGATGCATTTTGCCGTTCTCAATGCGTGAAGCATAAAGCATCTCGGCGGCGCGAACGTTTTCTCGATTCATCGGTGATCAGCTCGATTGCGGTTCTGGTTTTAGCCAGCACATGCAAGGGAGAGCAGTGAAATATGCTTATTCCACTCTGCCCGGAGTTCGAGAAGATGAATCTGCCTGTTTGAAAGAAAGACACGAACCGCGTTCGACCAACCATTCCGACCAGAACAATTCAGTCCGATCACTGACACTGCAATTCAGAGCGCAGGCACCGCGCCGATGGTTCCGCCCGGCACGTATTCCAGCGGTATGCGCAAAGATTTCCGCAGCACCCGTCCGCTTTGCACCAGGTCAAGAACCCGCTGGGCAATCTTGCGCGACATCAATTTGGTCTCCGGCTGGTAATGACAAACGCGTGGATGCAAATCATTAAACCAACTGTCGTTCGCCAGTGAAATAATCGAAACATCCGCCGGCACGCGAATTCCTTTCGAGACCAGCCAGGAATAACACGTCAACAACTGGCTCGTGTAGGTCAACACCAGCGCTGTCGGACGTTGTTTCAAACTGAAAGCGAGTTCCAGCGAACGCGCAATCGAAGCCGGCGTGCGATCATCCTTGAACAACACCATCCGCCCGGAATTCCCCACTGTCGCCAACGCCTGCTCAATGCCGCGTTCTTCCGCGAGCACACCGGGAAAGCGATCCTGATATTCCAACATGCCGATGATTCGATGTCCGTGGCGCACGAGTTGAAGGCCGGCGTGATACGCCGCCGCGCCCCAGTCGCTCACAACGAAGGGCAATTTGACATCGGGAAAAGGGGTTCCGTAAAGCAGCGTCGGAATTCCCTTTCGATCGAACCAGCGCTGCATCGGTTCGGTGACGACATACAAAATCCAGGCTGCGGAAGGGTTTTCCCGAACCAATCTCTCCAACCGGCTTTCCGGATGTTGCAGGTGAAAAATATCCGGTGCGATATAACGCAAGCTGCGTCCCTGCTCCGCGAGGTGCATTTGCGTGTCTTCCATTTCCAACAGCGTCACGCGCGCTTCAATCGCGTGCGGCGACAGGAAAGTCACCGGCAACAGTCCCGCCGCTTTTGCAGCTTCAGCCGCCGACGCGGGAATCTGAATCTGGCGTTGTCGTCCTTTTACCGAAGGAGATACCCAGCCTTCTTCTTCCAGCGATTTCAACGCGAGCCGCAGAGTGTCGCGGCCCACGCCCAATCGTTCTTTCAATTGCAATTCGCCGGGCAGAACGTCACGCAGCACGCCGGTAGTGATCCACTCTTTGAGTGTGGTTGCGGTTTCACCGGCCAGATTACTGCGCTTGGGAAGATGTTCCATCGAATGCTCAATAAACGATAAACGATTAAATCAACACCGGCTGACAACGCGTTCTTTGTAGAACATTTGCGCCGCACTGCAAAATGCAAACTTCGCAGCCATCTTTCAAACTGTGATGCGTTCCTCATTTCCTCGCCAAAGAGGATCTGTAGAAAGGGGTTTAAAAAACAAATGCGCCACCGCTCTGATTCATCGAACCGCCAAACGGTAACGCATTTTGTGAACCGCAGCGTTCCGCAAATCGACGGCGTTCAACTATCCGGCGATCACGAACGCACCACCACGTTTCGCTTCAAGGTTGCAATCGCAACCGGAAGAACCGATGCGGCGAAATCAATGCGTTGGTCACACTCACTGAATTTCCGTTGCCGAGAATTGGCGCGCCCAACTGAGTCCACTCAGCGGCGTTCAGATCATCTTTGAATTCGAGATAGTACGTCTGGCCACTGACCGTTCCCCACGAAAAGATCAGATCCGTTCCACTGCGACGCACTCCGCTCAATTGCGGCAACGGATGCACCACCACATTGAACGTCTGCGTGGCGCTCAAGCTTGGCACTCCGCTGTCCGTCACCACAATGTTCAACACGTTCGTGCTCGGCGCGATCGTCGGCGTCCAGGTGAAATGTCCCGTAACGCTGTTGATCTGAGCGCCGGCGGGAGCGCCCGAAGCGAGGCTGAATGTCAGATCCTGCGGGGGTTGATCCAGGTCCGTGGCGCTGGCAACGAAATCCAGCGTCTGGCCAAGAATGATTTCTTTGTTGCTGATCGGCGCCAGTGACGGCGCGGTGTTGGGAATCAGATTCGCCAATCCAGGCGTGGGCGTCGGCATGAAGAAAACATTCGCCGCGCCGTCCGGAAATCGTCCGTGGCTCACGTCCGTCGATTCCGCGCCGAAGCTCACCGCGTCAATCGCCGTTCCATCGGCGGCGAATAATCCAATCGCATCACCTGATTTGCTCAACTTGAAATTCACATGCAATTCCGGACGATCCGGGCTGTTCTCGGCATCGTTGTCGTCCGCCCAGACCACCATGAACCCATGCGGCGGCACGAGATAATGCCCGTTGTTCGGAATCTCGAATTTCGTTTTGTCTGTGAGATCGCCGGTCAGGAAATAACCTCCGAGATCAAGCGTTTCGTCTCCGTAATTGTAGAGTTCAAACCAATCGGCGTAGCTGCCATCGAATGGATTCTGAAGCGTGTGCGAATTGTCCGCCATCCATTCATTGATCGAAATCGTGAGCGGCGCCGACGTGCCATTGTTCGTCGCACCGGCTGTCGCATAAAACATCGACTGACGGAAAAACGGCTGTCCATCCGGAACATCACCATAACTCCAGTTCGCTGAGAGATTCGCGTAATTCAGATAATCAATAATCTGCGGCACGTTGCCATTGATCTTCCGCGCGAGCACAACGCTGCCGGTGCCATCCGCCAGAACGAAATTCGCATGCGGCGACAATGCGGTGGTCTGTGCAATCTGCCCGTCGCACCAGACCACGAGAAATCCATTCGCAGGAACCACTGCGTCCGGCGGAAAGGCCCATTTGATCGGATTCGCGTAACTGTCGGACAAATAAAATCCCGACAGGCTCACCGGATCGGAACTCGCATTGCGCAATTCCACCCACGGAGTGTGCGCACCGGCGTTGTTAATGGGGCCGGTGATATTGTTCGGTTGAACTTCGTTCAGCCACAGCGGCGGAAATTCCGGCAATGTGGCGGCCACGGAATTTTCGCGTCCCGGCGTGACGATTCCAGTAGCGTCCGCAGCGTCCGGCATCAGCGTGGCATTCACACCGGTGGCACCGGAAAGTCGCAGCGTAAGCGGAACGCTGTTGCTGCCCGGGGAATACCAGAAGCTCAGCGAATACGTCTGGCCGTTCACCAATCCCGGCGAGATGTTCTGGTAAATCGCGTTCCCTGTGCCAGTGCCGGCGGCGGTCGCAATGACGTGCAGGCTGGAATTCCCCGTGCGCTTCACGCTCGTGCTCAAGGCGGAGCTGGCGAAGTTGGCCGTCACATTCCAAGGCCCGGTCAATGCGGATTCAAAATCGCCATTGGACAACAAATTCGCGCCCGCTTCCGGAGTGGCGCCGGCGACCAGCTTGATGTCATCGAGATAAATATCGCCCGCGCCTTGCAGATAAATGTAGAGCCGCGAACTGTGCGCCACGTCGGTGGTGGAATAATAAATCCATTGCGGCTGATTTGTTCCCGCCTTCCAGTTCGCCGCGCGGCTGTTGTCCTGAATCGCATCCACCAGTTGCAACGAGGTTCCATTCGTAGCGTTCGCCCAGGGCAAAGCAGGTTCGTAACGCACACGATCCACGACCGTCGTTCCGTCGGGCAGCAACAGCGACAACGTTTCGCCGTCCAGTTGCAGATTGCCCGCGTATTCGCCGAATACCGGAATATCCGCGCCATACGCCAGGCTGAAGGCCGTGCGGTTTTTCGCCAGCACCAGCATTTGCCGCGGAGCAATCACGCTTCCGCCCGGGAACGTGTAACTCAAACCATTCACGGTCCAGCCCGACAGATCGAAAGCCGCGTTGCTGGAGGTGTTGAACAACTCGATGAATTCCGCATCGGGCAGCGGCGGTTGCGACATGATTTCGTTGAAGACGACCACGCCAATCGGCGACACGGTGGCGTTCGTATTCGTGATCGTCACCGGGTTGTTCGCATTACCAACGAGGTTACCGTTGGCGTCGAACGCCTGGAGATTGAACATATTCACGCCACCGTTCAGCACCACCTTTAACGTCCAGCTCGTGACGCCGTTCCAGGTCACCGCCCACTCCTGGCCATTGATCTTGATGGACTTGACCGAAATCGGCGCGGTGCCGCTGATCGTAACGAGATTCGTTCCCGTGCTGAACTCCGTGGAACTCGTGACCGCAAATTCCGCATCGACACTCGCGAGTTGATTCAACAGAAATGCGCGCCGCTGGCTGAACCAGGTTTTCACCGCAGTCGGATCGGTCAAAGCACGATCATCACACCAAAGAATTCCATTCGCCACGAGGGATTGATATTTGGCGTCCATGACCGGATTGGCTTTTGCGGGGTCCAGCGGTCCATTCACCGCATCCAGCACAGCGCGCCAGTAAGCGCGTTGAAACGGCGCGAAGCTGTACATCCGGGAAATGGTGGGATCTTCCGAATTGAACAACTGCGCCTGGCCGGGTCCCCGTCCGCCGGTCTGAGCGGCTGCAAGCATCAGCCAATCGAGATCGAACATATAAAGCTGCCATTTGCCCGAATCGGGTTTGAACGCGTACATGTTCTTTCCAATCTCATGGCCGTAAGCATCGAAGTTTACAATGATGTGTTCCGTCGCGAACACGCGCATCCATTCCTCAACATCCACCAGCCCCAGAGTTGCGGACGTGTAAGGTTCCGGGCCGCTGGCGTTCAGCGCGTCCACCAGCGCAAAAATATCGGTGTAATCACTGACCCGTGAATTGCCGCGCGACAGGAAATTCCAGCGGTACTTCTCGCGCTTTTTCACGCCGCCCGTGGTCGTGAAATTCTGCAAACGCGGTTGCGGATCGGCCAGCACGCTGCCGCTGTCGCTCATTTCGAAAGCGCGATCGATTTTGAAAAAGTCCCCGTCGGGCGCGGCGGGCGACCATTGCTCGCGGAATTCGTCATCGGGTTGCATTACGGCTTCGAACACTGCGCGCCGTGCTTCGTCGGTGACACCATTCACGTGCAATCGAATCGTGTAGCGATGGCTGAAAGGCAGATTCAACCGGTCCGCAATCCAATAGCCCATTTGTTCCTGCAACGCCGTGGTCTCATTTCCATGGCCGCCCGGCCAGTCCAGCGTCAACGCGTCCTCACCCAGGAACAGATCATCGTCGGCGAAGGAAACTGAATAACCGCACCGTCCCGAAGTCGGCCCCGAATAACCCGGCGCAATATAAGGGCTGCCGGCATAAAGCGCCTGCGCGTTATAGATCACGCGCGAATTTCCGAGCACGAACGTCACATCAAGCGGCGTGTTATCCAGAACCTTCCGCGTCTTCCAGGTGTCCAGTGTCGCTTGGGTCATCCAAAGGCGATACACCGGAAAATTTCCGGTCGGTTGTTGTTCGCCAACCCGCACCAGACACTCGCGTGTCGGCGCGTCATTCGGAAATCGATTCGCTGCCGGAGGCGTAAAGCCGTCCGTCGCCTGAACGTAAAACGCCACCAGAACGCCATCGCTCTGGCCAGGAATGGTCGCGCTGAAAACACCGTCGCCGGAAATCACGTCGCCACCCGTGCCATCGTCTTTCATGTTGAGGGTGATGACGCTGGCGGAGGGATCGATCCGATATTTCAAACTCACGGATGACGTTCCATCCGGATCATGAACGCGCGCGGTGACGAGAATCGGTTCGTTTGCCGCGGGCAACACCGGCGAATGCTGAACGTCCGTGATCGCGGGGCCGGCATTCGCAGCGTAACGACTGTTGATCGCGCCCGGCGTTCCGGGATTAGGCGGCAACGTCATGTCTCCGGCGCATTCCAGCCAATTGCCGCGCAGTCGGAGAATAATTTGCGGATGCCCTTTCAACCAGCGCACGTCTGCCTTGATCGTGACCCCGGTGGTTCCGGAAGGAATCGACGAAGTCAGCAGCGTGCGAACGCGGTTGATCTGATTGTCGCCACGTTCAATGGCGCGGATGTGATACGACTTGGAACTGTTATAGCCTTCGGAAGTTTCCAGGCTCGAAGGCGATTCCGTGCCTTCCGCCGTCCAGCCCGACGCATCGGTTTCGAAACTGGAATTTGCGATCAGGTTTTGATTCACCGGCGGCATCCGCACTTCAACGTTGTCCACGAGACATTCGCCCGCGCCCATCAACAGGATCTGCAATTCATCCGCCGTCGTGCTGCCGTTATCCACCGTTCCGGTGACCGAGAGATGCGTCCACGGCGCTTTGGAGGTTTCATCGCTGTCCGCCCAGTTCGGAGCCAAACGATGATTGCTGCGCGGATCGATCAATTCCAGGCTGCTGCCATCGCCATCCGCCAAGGCCGGCCAGCGTCCGCCCGTGTTGTAAGTCACTTCATCCACGGTGATGTCAATGATGTTGGTGAGCGTTTCGCCATCGACCACGTCCTTGTGCGTATCCGGCTTGGTCAAAATCACGCGCTCGCCGCCGTGCGACAATCTTCCGCTGAAATCGCCGAGGCAATTCGCCGCGTTCAGATTCGAATAATTGCTGCGCAAACGCGTCGCCGAGCGAGCGACCACAATGTAATCTCCGGCAGCAATCACGACATTGCTTGGGAACGTGTAGCTGATGCCATCCTCCAGTTTCCAACCACCGAGATTCACCGGGCTGGTGCCGCGATTGTACAGTTCAACGTACTGATCATCGTCATTTTCCGAAATCGGATGATACATCAATTCATTGATCACCACGTCATCGACCAGCAAAGTCGCGTTGGCTGCGCCCGGCGTCTTGGAGGAAAGACGATAGAACTGCGCGTTGCCATCGGGGTAACGCCCGGTCGCGATCCCGTTTTCCTGCGATTGAAATCGCACCGCGTCGATAACGCGGGTCCCGGTCGGATTTTTGAGGAAAACATCTTCGCCGACCGCGTCCAGATTGAAATTCAACGTCGTTGCCGTGAACGAAAGAAATCCGTGCGCGGGCAAAATCGTTCCCGGCGGCAGCGTGTATTTGTTGGTCTCCGGATCATCAGTCAACACGCAGCCGGAAAGATCAACCGATTCCGCGCCCGGATTGTACAACTCGACGTAATCCACATCCGGTGGATCGGTGTGCGCGAGGAATTCATTGATCACCACGTTCCTCCACGGATCCGGTGTGAAGGGATCGATTCGTCCCGGCGATCCGCCAATCGCATCACTCGCCGTCCAGGCCGCAGGATCGTTCTGGCCGAGCGAAGGCCGAGTCAACACCAGCGAATGTCCCGCGCCATCCGCGGCAACCGGCCACGGCGGTTCGTCTGAATATTCCATTTCGAGAAATACTCCGCCGGCCTGGTTGATCAGCGTCACGATTCCTGAGCTGTTCGGAAGACTGCCCGTGAACGGCCCCAGCACGTTGGCAATACCGTAGGCGTTCTGAAGATTGGCTGGCGATCTGGCGATCACCAAAAATCCGCCACCCGGAATCACCGTGCCGTTTGGAAAGGTGTAACTGATATCGCCGCCCAGTTTGTAACCACTCAAGTCTTCGGGTTCACCGCGCGAATTGAACAGCTCCACAAATTCCAGATTGCTTTGAATCGGATGATACATGATTTCGGAAATCACGAGGCTGGTGCGCCGATTCGCCTGACCGAGCGGTTCGCGTGCAGTGGCACCCACAATGTTCGCGGTGGTCACATTTGCAAAATCACGAAATGCCGCCGTGGCAGTTTGTCCGGGATTGTGACTGGAAACCGCAAAGCCGAAATAAATCGTGACGGGCATCACCATTGTGGCGCTGCCCAGTTGCGTCCAGTTCTGACCGTCAAAACTCGCGAAGCCAGTGAAGACGCTGCCGGCCCGTTTCAATCGCAGCCACGTGTTGGGATAATTCACCGGCGCGGAGCCGGAAAGAGTGGTGTTGCCGTTGGTGGTGAGACGCGATTGGAAATAACAGCCGCTGATCGTGGGCGTCGCCATCACACTCGCCGACCGCGCGCCGGTGGAAAGATCTTCGCGCGCGACCATTCCCGCTTCCGACCACGCGTCGGCCAGCGATAGGGAATCCAATCGCACCTTCACATCGAAATCGCCCGTGCGCTCCTGATAGCTGAATTGAAATTGATCCATCGAACCGCCCAAATCCGTGCCCCCGCCGGAAAGATTGAAGCCATTGGAGACCACCGTCATGCCGCCGGGAGGAACTGGATTTCCGATCGCGACAGGCGCGTAGATGGAAGCGGTAAAATTGGTTTGTGAATTGGCGGCAATGACATTCGCGGCCGCGGATTGATCGGCGAGATTATTCACCGT
Organism: Verrucomicrobiia bacterium; assembly: GCA_035765675.1. Taxonomy (GTDB): domain Bacteria; phylum Verrucomicrobiota; class Verrucomicrobiia; order Limisphaerales; family DASXHY01; genus DASXHY01. The sequence goes on along the minus strand of DASTXC010000104.1, from coordinate 38,810 downwards.
CAACGTGTAACCGGCACCGTTAACCAACGGAGAAACATTCAAAACCACATTGCTTTGAGAAGCATCCAGCGCAGCGCTGGAAATAAACACCGCTCCATTCGTCCCCTGAATCGCATAGTTCGCCACAGTACTCGCGGTGCTGGATTTTATGCGTTCCAAAAAACGAACCTGCACCTGGCTTAATCCCAACGATTGCGCGCCAAGCAACACCGGGCGAGCCGTGTCGGCAATCACGGTCAGCTTCGCGCTCGCGCTGGTTGCTGAATACGGAATTCCGTTTGCCAGATTCGTGGCAACCACCCAGAAATCCGCGTTGTTGGCGGACAACGGCGCCGGCGAAAGCACATAAGTTGAATTGGTCGCACCGGAAATTTTCGCGCCATTCTGAAACCATTGCAGCGCGGGCGCGGGACTGCCCGAAACCGTCGCCGAAAAGCTGACCGATCCCAGTTCGTTTACTGTGGCGTTGGTCGGACTGCTGGTGATCATCGCCGGTGAAGGCGGCGCAAATTCACCGCTGATCGCGTAAATCGCCGTCGAACCCGCGCCACTCGCCTGCTCAAACGTGATGCTCACCAGGGATTTGCTGGTTGCTCCGATGGCGGCTAAATCCAAGGTCGTTTGATAAAGGCGTGGATTATCGCTGCCGCCGCTGACACTGCCATTGTTCAGGTTGATGCGTTCAAATCCCTGCAAAGCGAAGCCGCTGTTGTTGAACCAATCCTGTGCATTGTAAGTCGTGACATACGTGCTGCTATCGCTGAAATGCAGCGTCAGATTGGGCGTCCCGCCGCCGCTCGCAGAATTGGCAATGATCGCAATCCGCGAATAGCTCGCGGGCGTCGTCAGCGTCAAGGTTCCCGAATTGATCGCGGTATCGCTGCTCAGCACCAATGCGTTGTTGCCCGCGTACGGCTGAAACTGAAACACCGTTCCATCATCGCCGGGCAGCACGCTGACGAACTCTCCCGATTCCGGCAGGCCGCGCGTCTTTCCCGGCAGACCGCTTTGATAGAACGCCAGTCCTTCGCCCGGATTCAATTGTTCGGCCGTGGTATAGGGCGGCCCGGACGAGACGTTTTCAATCACCAGATCGCGATTAAATCCCGTGAGGTTGATGGGCGTCATCACGGCAGCGTGGGCTGACAGCGCGCCTGACAGGCAGGCAATCCATCCAAGGTGAAGTTGTTTTGTCATAGGAAGGCTTCAGTTAAATGTTCAATGGCAATGGCGCCTGAATCGCCCATCGAACGGCGCACCGTAGCGCAGATTTCCGAACCTGCGCGGCTAAAAAATTTTTAAAGCTGCAGAACGATCACGCTCAGCCGATTTGGAATCGGCGATACGGCAGGTTTGGAAACCCTGCGCTACAGCTTTCCAGCCCGGCTTGCGATTACATTTTTCGCGCGCCCGCTTCCGGCGCAGTGGCCGCTGCAGCATCCGAAACCGGTTTGATTCCAAACTGCTCGCGCTTCACTTCCAGCCATTCCGCGCCGAGTTCCTCAACGCTCTTCTGCGTGGCGGTTTTCCAGAGATCAGGTTTGTATTCGCCGAGCCGTCCAGCGGCATTCAATTTCACCACGATTTCCGGGTCGTATTTTTCACAGACCCAATTCAGAAAATTCGCACTGATTCGATAGCTCTTGTCGTACCGCAGACTGGAGAACCGCTGACGCTTCAACCAGATGTCATCCGCGCCATGACTTTCCGGTTCGAACTTGAAGAAACGCAAATAGTCCGGAATGCCTTCCACCAGCCAGCCCGGCATCGGTTCCGCACCCGGCTTGCGGCGCGCGCGCCAATACTGGCGTTGCACCACATGAACCAGTTCGTGAATGACGGCTCCGACTGCTTCGCCTTTGAGATTGTTGCGAAACCATTTGGCGTTCAACTCAACCCGGCTGCCAATCGTCCAGGCCGGGGTCCCGTTGCGAAGCTCGTCTTCAATGCGAATCGTAACACGCTTCGGCGGCACAAAACCATCGCTCGGCAAAGCCGCAACCAATTTCGGATACCACTCCTGCACCACCGGCGCGAGCGTCTCAAACGCCCAGTCGCTCAAATCCGTCGCGTTCGCGGGGTCGATCGTGATCTGATATTTCCCGCCATCGGAATCAAACGTGCGGCCCGCGGACTTCGCCTGTGCAACGATCTGCGGTGCTTCGCTGGCATTTGCATCCACCACGTCGATTTCACTGTAGAACGTGTTGCCAAACGCGTCGTCATCTTCAGTCGTCGCGCAATCGAACAGCAGATAGCGAAACTTACCCACGGCTTCGTCCGCTTTGGAAATGCTGACACCATATTGCCCGCCACTCTGGCCGAATTGAGAAGTCGTATTCACCCGCGCAATCAACGTCCAGCCGCGTTGCGTCAAATCCGTCTGTTTGGGCTTCACTTCAAAATTCGCGTCCGCGCCGACGGCGCCGTAAACCGTATAAATCTGCGGTCCGCGTGAACCCGGATGCCAGGAATACGTGTTGATCTGTTTGACGCCGACGACTTTTCCCAAATCCAGCAACAGACGTCCTCCGTAACTGCCAGCAACAAAAAACAGGTTTTCGCCCGGAGCGTCCTCTCCTGAAGGAACTTTTCCATCCGTCAATTTGCCGACACCACCACCGTTGGAATCAAGCGTGCCGTTCACCACTTCAAACCTGAGCCTGGCGGCGGCATCGTTGATCTGCGGCGACGGGACGTGCTCAAATTTGAAACTCGCCGAAGCGTCATCACCTTCGTTGTGATCCATCGTGACTTTCACGTTGGACGCGGGATCGGCGGCGTGAAGTGATACCGCGCAGGCGCAGAGCGCCGCAGCCATTGAAATTCGTCGGGCGATTCGTTTCATGAGAAGATTTCGGGTTGGAGTTATTGCGGCAATACAGGATGGGTGCCCCAGTTTTTGTTGGGTTGCGATCCCATTTGAAATTCAATTTTTCCGCCACGTTTCAATTCTTTGTAAGGCAGGAACGGGCTATCCCAATTCTTGCCGTTCACGCGGACGGATTGCACGTAAATGTTTTCATCGGAAATGTTTTCCGCAGTCATCGTGAATTTCTTTCCGTTCGAAAGACGCATCACGGCTTTGCTCACCTGGGGCGCGCCGATGACATAATAATCGCTGGCCGGGCAGACGGGATAAAATCCCATACAGGTGAACATGTACCACGCGGACATCTGGCCGCAGTCGTCATTGCCGCTGAGCGAATTGGGTTTGCTGCCGTACTGGGTTTTGATCACTTCATGCAGACGCTCCGCCGCTTTCCATGGCTGGCCGGCGTAGCAGTAGAGATAAATGATGTGATGACTCGGCTCGTTGCCGTGCCAGTATTCACCAATGCGGCCTTGGATATCGTCGAGTCCCTGATTCGCATCGGCTTCGTGATAGGTGAACAGCGCGTCGAGTTTTTGAATGAATTTCTCGCGTCCGCCGAACAACTCGATCATTCCGGGAACATCCTGCGGCACGTACCACGAATATTGCCAGCTCGTGCCTTCGGTGATGTCGCCGCGTTCCACGTATTCATGCGGATTGAACGGCGTGCGCCAGTTGCCTTTGGAATCTTTGCCGCGCATAAAACCGCTTTCGGGATCGTAGATGTTTTTGTAACTGGCGGCGCGCTTCATGAAATAGTTGTAATCGTCTTTCTTCCCCAGCGCCTTCGCCATCTGCGCGATGCAGTAATCGTCATAAGCGTATTCCAGCGTCTTGGAAACCGATTCGTTTTCCAGATCGAACGGAACCCAGCCAAGTTTGCGATACGGTTCCAATCCGTCGTAATCGGGATTCATCGCGGTTGTGCGAATCGCTTCATACGCGCGTTCCTTGTCGAAGCCTTTCACGCCTTTCAAAAATCCATCTGCAATCACCGGCACCGCGTGATAACCGATCATGCACCAGGTTTCGTTGCCCTGGAGTTCCCACATCGGCAACAGGTGATCCGTGCTCTGGTCGTAATGCGCGAGCATCGAGTTGATCATGTCCGCATCGCGCTCCGCCTGGATCAAAGCGAACAACGGATGTGTTGCGCGATATGTGTCCCACAACGAAAAAACCGTGTAGGGCGTGAAATCCTTGGCTTTGTAAATGTTCTGATCGAACCCGCGATATTCGCCGTTCACATCCTGATAAAGATTCGGCGCGAGGAACGCGTGATAGAGCGACGTGTAAAACGTTTCCTTCTGTTCCTGTGAACCTTCGATTTGAATCCGGCTCAGTTCGCGATCCCATTTGGCGCGGGTTTGTTCCACCAGCTTTTCGAAATCCCAGCCGGGAATTTCCTTGTCCAGATTTTCCAGTGCATTGGCCGCGCTCACGGCGGAAACAGCGACCTTCACCTGAATGACTTCATTCGCGTGCGTTTTGTATTTCGCGAAGAACTGCAGATTCGTCGCGGCGGCTTCGTTGCGGCTGTGGAAACGATAATGTTTATAGCTGTCGTAAACTTCGGGCTGGCCGTTTTTGAAAATCAAACCTTCGTCGAACGGGCGCGAATAGCGCGCCGCGAAATACAGATAACGTTCCTTCGCCCAACCGTTCACCAGATGAAAACCCGTGATTGTGGAACCGTCTTCAATCCGCACATGCGATTGGGCGATCTTCCATCGCCCGCCGCTGAGGACATGCGCGAGATCAGTCATGATCGAAGCTTCATCGCTCGCGGGGAATGTGAATCGCAAAATCCCGGCGCGTTCGCCTGCGGCGAGTTCCACGGTCACGCCATTCTTTTGCAACTTCGCTTTGTAATAACCCGCCGACGCAGATTCGTCGTCGTGGGAAAACCGCGATTGATAACCTTCGTCCGGATGATCCTTCGTTCCGGAAACAAGCTCGTATTTCCCAACCTGTGGCATGAACAGAAAGTCGCCAAGATCCGGAATCCCCGTGCCGCTCAGATGCGTAAGGCTGAAACCGAGAATAGTCGGATCGGTGTATTCATAACCCGACGCCGTTTCCCAAAGCACCTTGTCCGTGTCGGGACTAAGTTGAACCATTCCAAACGGCGCGGATGGTCCGGGAAACGTATTGCCCTCGCCCTGCGCGCCGACAAACGGGCGGATGTAATCGGACAATCGCGTTGAATCTTTCGAATCCGCGGCCTTCGAGTTCGAGGCGACGCACGCCAACGACATCGCAGCGAGAAGGCAACTGGCACCAGGCAATTTGTGTTTCATGGGAAAAGACAATCGGGTTTTCACAGGTTGAATTCTTTTTTGGTTTCTGAAAAAGCATTGATCGCAAACTCCAGATCAGCTCGCGAATGCGCGGCGGAAATCTGAGTGCGAATCCGCGCCTTGCCGTGCGGCACAACCGGATACGAAAAGCCAATCACATACACGCCGCGCGCCAGCATCGCTTCCGCAAACTTCGCCGCCAGCGCCGCATCGCCCAGCATGATCGGACAAATCGGATGCGTTCCCGGCAAAATGTTGAAACCGCGCCGCGCCATTTCTTCGCGGAAAAATTTCGTGTTCTCTTCCAGCTTGTCGCGCAGTTCCGTCGATTCGCTCAACAGCTCCAAAACCTTCAGCGACGCGCCGGCGATCATCGGCGCCAGCGTGTTGGAAAACAGATACGGACGCGATCGTTGCCGCAGCAGTTCAATGATTTCTTTGCGTCCACTGGTATAACCACCGCTTGCGCCGCCCAGCGCCTTGCCCAGCGTTCCGGTCAGAATGTCCACGCGGCCGATGACATTTTCGTATTCGTGCGTGCCCCGTCCGTGTTTTCCAATGAATCCAACCGCATGCGAATCATCGACCATCACCAGCGCTTTATATTTTTCCGCCAGATCGCAAATGCCGGACAGCTTCGCTATGTAACCATCCATCGAAAACACGCCGTCGGTCGCGATCATTTTGAACCGCGCATTGGAAGCTTCCTTCAGCTTCGCTTCGAGATCCGCGAGATGGTTGTTCGCATAACGGAAGCGCTGTGCTTTGCAAAGCCGGACGCCATCAATGATGCTCGCGTGATTCAATTCGTCGGAAATGATCGCATCTTCCGGCCCGAGCAATGTTTCGAACAATCCGCCATTCGCATCAAAGCAGGAGCTGTAGAGAATCGTATCATCGGTCCCGAGAAAGCGGCTGAGCGCCTGTTCAAGTTGCTTGTGAACCCCCTGGGTGCCGCAGATGAAACGCACCGAAGCGAGTCCGTAACCCCATTGTTCCAAAGCCGCTTTTGCCGCGGCGGCCACGGTCGGATGTTGCGCCAGGCCAAGATAATTGTTGGCGCACAGATTCAGCACCGGTTTTCCATCCGCCACGCGAATGGTTGTTCCCTGCGGCGTGACAATCACCCGCTCATTTTTGTAAGTGCCGGCGGACCGAATGCCGTCGAGTTGCTGCGCGAGATGTTTTTGAAAGGCTTCGTCCATGGATCAGGAAGGCAATTCGGTTTTCGATTTTGCGATGCGTTGTTGAATTTCAAATTCCGGCAGCGACAATCGCCAGCGGATTCCCGCCAGCCGCATTCCCAGAACAATCAAAACGCCGATGGGCGTTGCAATCGGCAAAGCCACTCCCGCGTGGAACAGCACCGTGAATACAATCGCGCCGCACATCGCTGCCGTGGCGTAAAGATGAATGGGCGATTGGAAAACCAATGGCACCTGTCCAATCAACACGTCGCGCAGAATACCGCCCGCGACTCCGGTGATTACGCCAAGCAACACTGAAACCGGCCCGGAAAAATGCAACACCACGCCCTTGCGCGCACCGATCATCGTGAACAATGCCAACGCAAAAGCGTCCGCAACAAGCAACGCCTGCACCGGTGGATTCCATTGGCGAACGATGAAGAACGCCAGCACCGCGACTGTTGATGCATTGAACAAATAAAGCGGGCTGCGCAGCCACACCACCGGCGCATCACCGACCAGCACATCGCGCACCGTGCCGCCGCCAAATGCCGTCACCAGCGCCAGCACCAAAACACCAAACAAATCAATGCGTTTGCCGCGCGCCGCCAGGACTCCGGTCAAGGCGGCCACCGCAATTCCGAAATGCTCAAGCCAATGTTCGAGAATCGGCGGGTTCATAAAAGCGGGACGCAGGAACTCAAATCAGCGCCAGTTCAGAATCACCTTTCCAGATTGGCCGCTCAGCATTGCTGCAAAGCCTTTTTCGTAATCCTGAAATGCAAAGCGATGGGTAATCACCGGCCGGATATCCAGCCCGCTTTGCAGCATTACGGTCATCTTGTACCACGTTTCATACATTTCACGCCCGTAAATTCCTTTGATGGTGAGCATGTTGAAAACGACCTTGTTCCAGTCAATCGCGATGGCTTCGGAGGGAATTCCGAGCATCGCAATTTTTCCGCCATGACACATGTTATCGATCATGTCGCGGAACGCCGCAGGACTGCCGGACATTTCCAGGCCGACATCAAACCCTTCCTTCATCCCCAGTTTTTTTTGCACTTCGGCCAGCGTTTCCTTCAATGGATTGACCGCCAGCGTCACGCCCATTTTCCGCGCGAGTTCTAAACGATATTCGTTCGTGTCCGTGATCACCACAAACCGCGCCCCGGCATGACGCACCACCGCGGCGGCCATGATCCCGATCGGCCCGGCGCCGGTGATCAATACGTCTTCGCCGAGAACATCGAATGACAGCGCCGTGTGAACCGCATTGCCGAATGGATCAAAAATCGAAGCCACATCGCGGTCAATATCCGATGAGTGAACCCACACATTGGTCATGGGCAGCGAAAGATATTCCGCGAAAGCACCGGGACGATTCACGCCCACGCCTTTGGTGTCAGCGCACAAATGCCGCCGTCCCGCCAGACAGTTCCGGCAATGTCCGCAAACCACATGGCCTTCGCCGCTCACCACCTGGCCAGGAAAGAAATCTTTGACGTTCTTTCCGACCTCCACAATTTCGCCGACGAATTCATGCCCGACGACCATCGGAACCGGAATTGTTTTTCGCGCCCAGTCGTCCCATTTGTAAATGTGCAAATCCGTGCCGCAGATGCCGGTGCGATCCACACGAATCAACACGTCATTGGAACCGATCTTCGGTTCCGGCACGTCTTCGAGCCACAATCCCCGATCCGCTTTGCTTTTGACCAATGCTTTCATGGAATTTCGATGACATTGCTCCGACAACCCGGCCCGGTTCCGCTTGAAACTTTTCAACGCCGATGAACGCGATGCTTCATCTAAAGCCGTTGAAACTTCAGCTCTTCAGAACCCGCCCGCTGATTGTCTGCGATAAAATCCGACTTCACCGGGCTCAACTCCCGGCCTTTCAATTCGCCTGGCTTTTGATGCGATAGAACACCGCGGTGTTCGTCGTCTCAATGCTGACGCTGCTGGCAGTGGTGGGTTCTCCCACGTTCTCCCACGTTCCGGAATTCATGTCCGTGATTTGTTGCACCTGATACGGCGGTGTGCCACCGGACCAGTTCAGCATCAGACTGCTTCCATCAAGCGACATCGATACCACCAGCGGCGCGATCACATTCACATTCAGCGTCGCCTGGTTCCAAAGCCCGAAGGAATCCGTGGCGCGAACCACAAAACTGTTGAGACCGGCGTCCGACGTGTCAGGCGTGCCGGACACGCTGCCGTTGGCCGCAATACTCAGCCAGGACGGGCCGCTGATTTTCGCGAAGCCGACGGCGTCTCCGTTCGGATCGGTGGCTCGCGTTGAAAGCGCAAGACTGTATGGCGTGCCTGTATCCGCATCCGGTCCGTCAAACGGATTGCTCACAAACACCGGCGGACGGTTGGTCACCGATTGGTAATGCGCCTGCACCTGGGCCGCGCTTAAAGCTACGTTGTAGATCGCGACTTCCTCCATTCGACCGACGAATTGATTGTTGTAAATCGTCGTCCCGCCCTGGCGCGAACCAATGGAAACGAAATTCGTCGAGGCCAGAATGCCGCTGCCTGGTTTGATGGAACCGGTGGCGTTGAGCACGCCATCGATATACAGCAGAATGTTGCTCCTCGACTGATCGCATACGCCGACAAGGTGATGCCATTGACCGTTTGGAACGACATTGCCCGTCGCCAAGTGTGCGCTGCCAGAACGATCGCGCACAAAAAACCGGAACGCCCGGCCGGGTCCGCCGCAATCCAGATTGAACTGCTCGCCGCCCCCACCGGTTCCGCGCGTGACCAGACCGGCATCGGTGCTTTGCGATCCGCCGTTCACCCAGGCTTCGATGGTGAAAGTTCCATTCGTCGTGTTCCCGAAATCAATCGGAATGCCGCCGACGTAACTGTTGATCGAGGAAAGCAGTCCGAAGCGCGCGGACGTGTGGGAGTCCAGAACGTTGTGACCGGGCTGGGCCAGTTGCGTGTTATTGTAAACGCCGTTGTTTCCGCCAGCGTAATCGTAGGCAATGTTGCCGCTCAATTCATCCAATCGCCAGTAGCCAATCGGATTGTTTGCCAGAACGGATTGCGCAAAGGGAATTGTCGGCTGCACCACCGACAGCGACACCACGCTGCTCGTGACCGCGCCAAAGGCGTTGCTGACGATGACCGAATAATCCGCGGATTGGGAGACCTGAAGATTGTTCAACGTCAGGTTGGGCGTGCTCACGCCGGGGCGGATGATACCGTTGGTTTGCCAATAATAATAGGTCGGGATCGCGGCATTGGCGGCAACGGACAAGGTGGTTTTCTGGCCCGCATAAAGAACCAGCTTCGCCGGCGCGGGTTGCTGCGTGATTTCCGGCGCGCGATAAACGGTCAGCGAAGCCACCGCACTCGTCGCGCTGCTGCTGCTGTTGGTAACGACCGCGTAATAATTTGCGGCGTCACTTTCCTCGACCGGATAAATAATCAGCGTCGGTTGTGTTTTGCCTTCGAGCCGCGTGCCGCTGCCCGGATTGCCACGATACCACTGATAACCCAGCGTCGGATCGCCGGTCGCCACAATTCCGAAGGACGCGGAGGCCAAGGGATTGTTGTTGGTCTTTGAAACCGGATCGACCGTGATCTGCACATCCGGTGGCATGACCGCGCCGCTGATGGCGAAAATTCCAGTGGACCGACTGCCGCCGACGGGCGGAGAGTTGAACGTGATGGAACTGATCGTCTGGTTGATTCCCAACGCGCCAAGATCCAGGGTCGTTTGATACAAGCTGGGATTTCCCGCGCCGTTGTCTTGAGTATTGAAGGTCGTCTGTCCGAGTTTCAGTCGGCCGAGACCGCTGACAGCTACATTGGTGACCGTGTTGAACCAATCCTGGGCGTTGTATTTGAACGCAACGCTGTGCGTGCCGTTGGTGTAATTCAGAATGAACGTTCCAACGCCGCCGCCATTCGCCGACGAAGCCAGAATGGAAAGCGACGTGAACGCCTGCGGAGTCGCCAGTACCAGAGTTCCGGAAGCAGGATAACCGTTGCCCAGCATCAGCACGTTGTTCCCGCCGTACAGTCCGAGTTTAAACGTGGAATTGTCCGCCTGACTGAGAATGATCCCATCCGCCGGCAATCCCTGTAAACCGCCGCTGCCGCTCACTTGCGGATTCACATTCAAACCAGCCTGATAAAACGAATAATTATTCGGCACATCAAAGCCGCTCGCTTGAGGCGCGGCGGGTGTCGCGTCATATGGAACAATAACGCCCGCATTGAAACCTGTGACCGCCACCGGATAATTGCCGGTCGCGCTCAGCACTTTCACAATCACGCGGCGTTTCAGTTCAGTCAGCAAAGGATTCGTGACATCGGTGATGTTCACCAGCAATTCATATTGCACGGCGCGCGGGGAATTGAGCGCGATCTGCGCGTAATCCAAAGCAGCACTGTTCGCCACGCGAATCACACCTTCGGAATCAATCGAGAACGTATTGGCAGTGTTGCCCGAGACGATGGAGTAAGTCAGTTCGTCGGCAGGATTGTTGGCCGTGACCGTGCCCACCACGGTGTTGAGCGGCGCATGTTCCACCACGCTCAACAGCGTCGGCAAACTTCCGCCAGGCACCGAACCGACAATGGAATAATAACCAAGGCTCGCGTAATCCGAGAAACCGCTGTCGAAAGGATTGTTCCGCCCGCCGCCGGTGACGTTGAACGTGTAAGTGCCGGCCGGTACAATCGTATTTATGGTGGCGTGCAACGTGGATTGCGGATTGTTGCTGGCAAGAACGAGGCCGGCGCTGTTCGCCAAAGTGACAATCAATCCCACATCCGACCAGTCTCCCACCGGACGCGCCGTTAATTTCACCTGGCCACCGGTGGTGGTGAATTGAAAAGAATCCGTGTCGCGCGTGCGTTCAATCACGCCCTCGCCCATGACTGAGAAATCCGGATTGATGTCCAGGTAACGCGAAGTCGCGAGAGTATTTCCAGTGTCGTCGGCGTGATAAGTCACGCCATTGTTCGCGGTTGTGATAATATGCAACGCGTCTTCCTGGTTGTTTGCATCCTTGTATTCGCCCTTCGCCCAGGTAACAACCGGCTGATAATATCCGACACCCATGATCGGAGCCCAACCCGTCTCCCCGTTGCCATGCCCCGCGTAATAATTATCCGGTTTTTCCGTGCCCACCCAGAATCCCTGATGCGACAGTCCGAGCGTGTGACCCGCTTCGTGCGAACCCACCTCCGCACCGTTTTTTCCAATATTGTAAACCGACCAGCAGGGCGTGTCGCCGCCCCAGTTCCACGATCCGAAATACGCGACGCCCGCGGCAGTGACCGGCGTGTCCGTGTAACAACATTTCTGCCGGCTGGTTTCCGGCGCGTTCTGATACACCTTGATGTCGGTGGTCACATTGATGTTGAACGGCATGTAATCTTCCGCCACACGTTTCCAGATTTCCTTGATCGTCGCGTTATTGATGTTCGCTGGCTTGACGTAATTCACCCCGCCCCACGTCGGTGTGTAACCGCCGAAGAAATCGAGCAGCAAAACCGCCGACGATCCCGGATTGCTTTGCAGTGAAACCACGTTGCTGTTGTAGCTCGGCACATATTCGCCGGGAACCAGGTCCGGTCGCAGTGGCGGCATTTCCATGATGTTCGTCGCCGTCGCGGATGCCATCGGCTGAGGCAGACTCACACAAACCACTTCATTCAACTGCCGCTGCCATAGTTCCGGATCGCCATTCAGACCCGTGGGTTCGACGCGGTAAGCCTTTTTGCTCGCTGGAAATTCTACAACTCCAACCGCTTTCCCGGCTTTTCCACCTTCCGGCGGTTTCAAAAAGAAAAAGGTTCCGACTTCCGGTTCCGTGAGCTTGCCCGAAATGTAGGTCAATTCGCCGTCGCGCAGAGTCGTGATCTGAACCGTGCCGACCGCCATCTGACCTTCCGTCAATTCGAACTGAATCGGATCGCCAACCGCGCTGTCGCGATGCTCGTTCAGGAAATTAACATCCCAGGCGCGTTTCGATTTTCCCGGTTCGCGCAATCCACCGGCATAAGGATTTACTGTCAGATCAAATTCGCGGGAAACCTGCGAACTGGCTGTGGCGGAAACTGAATTGGATTTCGCCGGCGCCATTTGATTTGCGACCGCGGGTTGAGCCGCCACATCTGGAGCGGCTTCAGCAGCTTGTCGTGAGGGTGTCGGCGCAGCGTTTTTAACTTTGGCATCGCGGGACGTGAAATAAACGGCGGCGAAAATTCCGAGAGACAAGCCAACCAACAGGCGGATACGCAATTTCATATCAGATCAGAATCAGAGAACGCGGCCAAACAGAGGACGCAATGTTGCAGGACGAAGGGAAGAAGTGATTTCGGCTGGCCATGGTCCCTGAGAATCCAACATGCGGCAGGGGCGACCTAAAGGATAAAAATGTATCATTTGCATCACTTTTGTAACCGGATCACGGCAGCGATTGCTGTTCAAAGCAGCCACACGCCACAATCGCACTCTGTTTTATTTCAGTTGCACCGCCAAAGGTGGAACCGAATCTATTTGTCTGAAAACAAAACAAGTGCGAAAACTCCAAACTCAAAACTCCAAACTCTCCGATGGAATTTCACCCCGTTGACCTCGCGGCTTGAAGCGAGCAGTCTCGTGCGCGAATGACACTGGAAATCGGACTGCTGCTCGGCCTGGTAATTGCCGCGGTGGTTCTTTTTTCCACCGATTGGGTGCCGCCGGATGTCGTGGCGCTTTGCCTGATGTTGACGCTGATCTTCACGGGTCTGCTGCCGCCGCATGAAGCGTTTGCCGGTTTCGGCAGCGATACGGTGATAATGATTCTGGGACTGCTGCTGCTGACTTCGGCGTTATGGCGAACAGGCGTTGTGGATTGGGCGGGCGCGGCAATTCTTCGACTGACAGGTTCCTCGGCCAGTCGCCTGCTGCTGGTGATTATGCTGGCCGCCGCTTCGTTCAGTTCGGTGATGAGCAATACCGCTGCGACCGCATTTTTTCTTCCGGTGGTAATCGGCCTGGGCAAACGCGCTCAAATCAACCCCAGCCAGCTTCTGCTGCCACTCGCGTTTTCCTCCATCCTCGCCAGCTCGGTCACGCTGATCAGCACCTCCACCAACATCGTCGTCAGCGGTTTGCTCACGCATCATCATCTCGCGCCGATCGGCTTGTTTGAACTCACGCCGGTGGGGTTGCCGATTCTGCTGATCGGCCTCACCTATACCTTCATCGTCGCACGCAAATGGCTGCCGCGAAAAGGCAAGGAAATGCCTTCAAGCGAATTCGGCATTCGACCTTATCTGACGGAAATTCTGATCCTTCCCAAATCACCACTGGTCGGAAAAACCCTCGCGGAATCCGGCCTGGGCCGCGATCTCGATCTTACCGTGCTGCGCGTCGTGCGCAAAGGTTCGGATTACCAGATCCCGCATTCGAATCTGCGATTGGAGGCGGGCGATGTGTTGCTCGTGGAAGCGCGCAGCGAGACTATCCTGAAAATCAAGGACGCCACTGGAGTTGAAATCAAATCTGACGTGAAGTTGTCCGACCCCGATCTGCGCATCGAAGAAGCGGGACTCGTCGAAGTGATTCTGCTCGCGCGCTCACCTTTGATCGGCAAAACGCTCAAACGCGTCCGGTTCCGCGAACGTTACGGATTACAAGTGCTGGGCGTGAATCGTCATGGCACAACGCTGTTCGAAAAAATCAGCGTCATTCCGCTGCGGCTCGGCGACACGCTGTTGATTCAGGGACGGCGCAACAAAATCGCGGAAGTGGAGGAGGAGAATATTTTTCGCGTGATCAGCACGCTCTCGGACAAACGCCCTTTGCGAAAACGCGCGCCGCTGGCCATCGCATTTTTTCTCGGCGCGCTCGCACTCGCGGCGTTCAAAGTCGTGTCACTGCCGGTCGCAGTCATGGCCGGTGCGGCAATGACTTTTCTGACGCGCTGCATCACGCCCGAGGAGGCGTATCGCGAAGTGGAATGGAAAGCGATTATTCTCATCGGCAGCATGCTGTCGCTCGGGGTCGCAATGGAGGAAACGGGAACCGCGAAATACCTGGCGTCATTGATCGTGACCGGCTCCGGGCATTTGAATCCCACCTGGCTGCTCACTGGTTTTTTTGCGCTTACGGTGCTGCTGACGCAACCGATGTCGAATCAAGCCGCGGCAATTGTGATTGTGCCGATCGCCATTCAAACCGCGCTGCAACTGAATCTGAATCCGCGCACGTTTGCGATGATGATTACCGTGGCGGCGAGTTGTTCCTACATGACGCCACTGGAACCGGCGTGTCTCATGGTTTACGGGCCAGGCCGATACAAGTTTTCAGACTTCCTGAAAATCGGGACAGTCCTCACGCTGCTGATTTACGTCGTGGCGATTCTCCTCGTCCCGCGCGTGTGGCCGTTGTTGGAACATGTGAAGAAATGAATGGAGCAGTTGAGCGCGAATTCAAAACCGCGGCGCCTCAATGACTCTTCGGTAGAAACGTAAACGCCACCGCAGCCAGGACACACAAGAACGCCGCGAGATGATTCCAACGAAGTTTTTCGCCGAGATATAAAATTGCAAAGCCGCTGAAGACCGTGAGCGTGATGACTTCCTGAATGATTTTCAGTTGCGTCGCGGAATAAACCGAATTGCCCCAGCGATTGGCCGGCACCTGCAGCAGGTATTCAAAAAATGCGATGCCCCAACTCGCCAGAATCACAATCAGCAACGGCCTGGTCTTGAACTTTAAATGTCCGTACCACGCGACCGTCATGAAAACGTTCGAGCAGATCAGCAGCACAATCGGCAGCCAACGGGATTGCAGGTTCATAACCGGAGAGATATTTCAAAGCCGAACGGGTATGTTGCGTTGCTTCAGGAATTGTTTCACGTCGCCAACCGTGTAGGTGCCGAAATGAAAAATGCTCGCGGCCAGCACCGCATCCGCTTTGCCTTCGAGGAGAACATCCGCCATGTGTTCCAGCTTGCCCGCACCGCCGCTGGCCACCACGGGAACGCCGACGGATTCACTGACGCGCCGCGTGATCACAAGATCGAAACCAGCTTTGGTTCCATCGGCATCAATGCTGTTCAACACGATTTCACCCGCGCCTAACTCAGCGGCGCGCTTCGCCCATTCCAACGCATCCAGGCCCGTGTCTTTGCGACCGCCGTGTGAAAACACACCCCATTTTCCCGGGCCGATTTTCTTTGCGTCGATGGACACCACCACGCATTGGCTGCCAAATTTTTCCGCGCCTTGACGAATGAGCTCCGGATTTGCCAGTGCAGAGGAATTGATGCTGATCTTGTCCGCACCGGCGCGCAGCATAGTGTACATGTCGTCCACGGATTTGATTCCGCCTCCGACCGTCAGCGGCATGAAACATTGGTCCGCGGCGCGTTCAATCACCTCAACCATCGTGGCGCGTCCATGAGCGCTGGCGGTGATATCGAAGAAAACCATTTCATCCGCGCCCTGCTCGTTGTAGCGCAACGCGAGTTCGACAGGATCGCCGACATTGCGCAGTTCGCCCGCCTCGGCTTTGCCGAATTGAACGCCGCGCGTCACTTTGCCGTCGTGAACGTCCAGGCATGGGATGACTCGTTTTGCAATCACGCCATTATTTGATCGTTCGCCCTGCTGGTAATCAATCTCATATAAAGGCGGAAAATCTGAATAATTGAAGTGGCTTTCGATATTTCCGGAAACCCTCACCCGGCCTTCGGCCACCCTCTCCCATCGGATGGGAGAGGGACGGGGTGAGGGCTTTTAGATGTTTCTGTGAGAACGACAGAACCCATGCCAAAAACGCGAATTCAAAAAGCCGGAATAAAAAAACCTCGCCGACTAATCAGCGAGGTTGTCCAAATTGACTTCGTTTTTTAAGCCGAAACGGCTTCGCCTCTGATCCAGTCGTAGCCTTTGGATTCGAGTTCCAACGCGAGGTCTTTGCCGCCAGTTTTCACAATTCGGCCATCCACGAGCACATGAACGAAGTCCGGCACGATGTAATTCAACAGCCGCTGATAATGCGTGATCACCAGCTGCGCGTTGTCCGCGCGTTTTAATTTGTTTACGCCTTCGGACACTACCTTGAGCGCATCAATGTCGAGACCGGAATCGGTTTCGTCAAGAATCGCCAGCTTGGGCTCCAGCACCGCCATCTGGAAAATTTCCGCGCGTTTCTTTTCGCCGCCAGAGAAACCTTCATTGACGGAGCGCTTGAGCAAATCCTCCTTCAACTCCAGCAGCTTCATTTTTTCACGAACGAGCGCGAGAAAATCAATGGCGTCCAGTTCAGGCAGGCCATTATGTTTGCGGACTTCGTTCAGCGCGGCTTTAAGGAAATAGGTGCTGTTCACGCCCGGAATTTCCACCGGATATTGGAACGCGAGAAACAGTCCTTCGCGCGCGCGTTCTTCAGGATCGAGATCCAGCAGATCTTTTCCGCGATAAATCACTTCGCCGCCGAGAACATCGTAACCGTCGCGACCGGCCAGCACCGCGGCCAGCGTGCTTTTGCCGCTGCCGTTCGGTCCCATGACGGCGTGGACTTCGCCCGGGTTGATGGTCAGGCTGACGCCTTTGAGAATTTGTTTTCCCTCAACGCCCGCGCTGAGGTTTTTGATTTCAAGAATTGGATTGCTCATTTCAAATTTTCTAACCACGGATGAACACGAATAAGAATTAGAATCCGCGCCCGTGTTGGTCGTTTATCCTACGCTGCCTTCCAGGCTTACGCCGAGAAGCTTCTGGGCTTCCACCGCGAATTCCATCGGCAGTTCTTTGAACACTTCTTTGCAGAAGCCGTTGACGATCATGTTCACTGCATCCTGCGTGGAGATTCCGCGCTGGTTGCAATAAAAAATCTGATCTTCACCGATCTTCGAAGTCGAAGCTTCATGCTCAACCGAAGCCGTGGTGTTCTTCACCTCGATGTAGGGGAACGTGTGCGCACCGCATTTCGCACCGATCAACATGGAATCGCACTGCGAAAAATTGCGCGCATTGGCCGCGCTCTTCTGGATTTTCACCAGGCCACGATAACTGTTCTGGCCGCGCCCGGCCGAAATGCCTTTCGACACAATCGTGCTGCGGGTGTTCTTGCCGATGTGAACCATCTTCGTTCCCGTGTCGGCCTGTTGCATGTTGTTCACGACCGCCACGGAATAAAATTCACCAATGGAATCGTCACCCTGCAAAATGCAGCTCGGATATTTCCACGTGATGGAAGAGCCGGTCTCCACCTGCGTCCAGCAAATCTTGGATTTACGGCCTTTGCAAAGTCCGCGCTTGGTCACGAAATTGTAAATGCCGCCCACGCCATTCTCGTCGCCCGGATACCAGTTCTGCACGGTGGAATATTTGATCTCGGCGTTGTCGAGCGCGACCAGTTCCACCACCGCAGCGTGAAGCTGATTTTCATCGCGCATCGGTGCCGTGCAGCCTTCGAGATAGCTTACGTGCGATCCTTCGTCCGCCACGATCAACGTGCGTTCAAACTGACCGGACTTTGCCGCGTTGATGCGGAAGTAGGTCGAAAGTTCCATCGGACAGCGAACGCCTTTGGGAATGTAACAGAACGAACCGTCCGTGAAGACAGCCGAATTCAGCGCGGCGTAATAGTTGTCCGTGTACGGCACAACCATTCCGAGATATTTGCGCACCAGATCAGGATGTTCCTGAACGGCTTCGCTGAAGGAACAGAAGATAATTCCCTTCGCGGCGAGTTGATCCCGATAAGTGGTGCCCACGGACACGCTGTCAAACACCGCATCCACCGCGACGCCGGCCAGGCGTTCACGTTCGCGCAGTGGAATGCCGAGTTTCTCGTAGGTTTCGAGCAGTTTCGGATCAACTTCATCCAGGCTTTTCGGAGCATCGGCTTTCTGCTTCGGCGCTGAATAATAAGTGATGTCCTGATAATCAATCGGCGGATATTTGACGAACTGCCATTTCGGTTCCGCCATGGTTTGCCAATGACGAAAGGCTTTCAAACGCCAGTCAGTCAGCCATTCTGGTTCGTTTTTCTTCCGCGAAATCAGGCGAATAATGTCTTCGTTCAATCCCGGCGGCGCGGAATCCGTTTCCACCTCGGTGACAAATCCGTACTTATATTCCTGCTTAACCAAGCCCTCAATTGTCTCAGTTGCTGTGCTCATTAAATCGAAAGTGTGTTAAATCCTGTAAACTGATGCGCCGGTCCCGCTTCGCTCATTTACCAGAGCTGGCGCAGTCCGGGCAGTTCCCGTGAATAGAAATCTCAAATCGATCGACCCGAAAGCCTCTCGGAACCGGAACCGCGGACGAATCTTTTTCCGGCAAATCCACATCGAAGACGCGATGGCAGCCGTCACAATAAAAATGACAGTGCTCCTGCATGTTCGGACAAAACCGCGCCGCCCCGCGATCCACCGTCACCTGCCGCGCCAGGCCGGAACGCACCAGTGCGTCCAGGCAGTTGTAAACCGTGGCCATGGAAATCTCCGGCATCTGACGTTTGGCGCGAATGAAAACTTCTTCAGCGGTCGGATGATCGCGCTTGGCAACCAGAACGTCATACACCTGCTGACGCTGCGGTGTGAACCGGAAGCCGCTGGTGCTCAGTCGTTCGTTGATCTGAATGTTGCTCGTTTTTTTCAAACCGGAAACTTTGCACGCGCAAACTAAACGCGCGCTCCGAAGCTGTCAATATTTGGAATAATTCTAAATTTAATTTGTCTGCGGGAGTGAAGAACCGCAGGCACCCACTGATCCAGCGAACAGCTCATCTACGAACCTCCGGGGTAGCAGTTGCCGCGCTGCGGCAACTCGGGCGCACTGGTTCTGCGCCCGTCTGGAAAAGTTTAGCCCCGAGAAACTGCGCGAAGAACCTGTTCGCGCCGGCGGCCCGCAAGCGCACGCCGCACTAGCCGCCTCGCCGTGCGACGTCTCATTCTCAATAAAAAAACCCTCCCGGTTTTCCAGGAGGGTTGAGTGAGCGTCAGCTCAGATTAGAATTTGTAGATGATGTTCGCAGCGACGAGAACCGCATTGTGATCGTGCGGAGCGCCCGAGGTGCTCGCATTGATGCCGGCGCCCAGCGGATTGCCGATCTGGTTGCCACCGTAAGGACGGCTGCCATCAAGTGCGCGATCCCAGCGGACTTCGAGACGGCTCAATACGTTCTTCCAGAGGTCGTATTGAACTGTGCCCGTCAATTCCATCAGGTCGCCACCGCTTTGCCAGACATACTCGCCACGGGTATGGAAGCTGAGCTTTTCCGTCGCCTGGAAGGAGACGTAAGCGCCCAGAGCATTTGCCCAGGCCGAGCCGATCGGAGTGCCGGCAACCGTCTGGTTCGGAACTCCCATATAGTCATAGGCAAAGCCCACGCGCAATCCGCTGACCGGAGTCGCGAGAGTCAAACCGGAATACAGATTGATTTGATTTCCGGTAATCGTCGCGCCGCCACCGAAACCATTCACGACACCACCGTAAAGGGTGGAACCCGCGAGGAAGCCCCAGCTATCCGGAGCGGTGAGCGAGAGCGATCCCATGTAGGTCTTGTAGGACTCAGCACGGTAAGGCTGTGCTCTTCCCGTCGAAACCGGGAACAGGCTGCCGCCAATGTTGGCGCCGCCGATGATCGGTCCGGTCGTATTGGCAACTCCGCCCGCGATGCTCAACAGGTCGGAAACGCGGTAGGTTCCGAGAATACCGGTGTGAGTCGTGGGTTCCAGAGTGAAACCATAGGAGCGGGTATAGTTCGGGTTGTTGACAGCGTCGATGGATTCATAGCCAACGACGGTGTCGAACACACCGATCTTCCAATCAATGCCATTGCCGATCGGCGTGCGCAGGGTGACGTACGCCTGGCGGATGGCGAAATCCGTTCCAGCCAAACCGCCCACCGGGGTCGTGCCCAGGGCATTGGCGTCCGCGCCGAACATCAGGTCCACGCGATAACCCGCAGCCCATTCGGATTCGTCCAGCGGCTTGCTGATCGAAACTTTCACGGCGTCCAGGTTGAAACCGTCAGCCTTGCTCGGGCTGTTGAACGCGTATCCCGGAACGTTGCCGTTGCCGGAACCGATGTTCCAGTGCGCCGAGGTATCCACATATCCGCTCAAGACCGTGGAAGCGAGCGCGGTTTGAACCGTATTAACCGTATCTGCATTTGCGGCATTGGCTGCCGAAGCCAGGCTGACCACTCCGAGGGCGGCCAGACTCATTGTCCATTTATCGAACTTCATTTAGTTCCTCCAGTTAGTTGTTGTTACAGTGCAGCCTTTTCAGGGCCCGCACACACAGACAGACTTGGGATAAAAAACGGTTTTATCCCGGCACCAGTCTGGTGCAATTGTCCGCATAAATAGGTAAATCACCCGCCTTTGACAACTAGTTTTTTGAAGTGTTTTCCCTGAAAACAGCGCAAAAACGTCGTGCGAATCCCGATTCTGTGCAGCCGCTGTATCAGCTTTAGCCAGGTGTTCGCCAACGCTCAGGAGCCGGCAATCTTTCCCGCCGACTCTTCTCCAACGATTCCCACAATTTGGAATAGTGGCTGCTTGGAACTTCTCCAAATTCATCGCTCGCGCTCCACTGCGCCGGCAGATAACGCATAAGTTTATGGCATCATTTGTTTTCGTCGCCCGGGAAACCATCTCCGGCAAAGAAATCCGGAGTTCCGTCGAAGCGGCCACCGAGCAGGCCGCCATCGCGGCGTTGTTGAACCGCAATCTGTTGGTCGTCAACATCCAGGAAAAAATCTCAAAAAAAGGCCGCACTGGCGGCGGCAAAGTGTCGCTGCAGGACCAGGTCATCTTCACCCGGCAGCTCGCCACGATGATCGACGCCGGTCTCGCGATGGTGCAATCACTCCAGGCGCTGGCCGAACAGAGTACGAACAAAGCCATGCGCGATGTGCTCCGGGACATCTGCTCGCGCGTGGAAGCTGGCGACAGTTTTTCGGAAGCCTTGCAAAAGCATCCCAAGGTTTTCAGCCGGCTCTATTTCTCCATGGTTTCCGCTGGTGAAAAAGGCGGTTTGCTTGCCGAAATTCTGGCCCGTCTGGCGACCTATCTGGAAAATACCGCCCGTCTGCGCAAAAAGGTAAAATCGGCGATGATGTATCCGACTGTCGTCACCTTTGTGGCTATTGCGATCACGACGTTCCTCCTGATCAAAGTCATCCCGGTGTTCGGCGAAATTTATTCCGGTTTCGGCGCGAAGCTTCCCGGCCCGACGCAATTCCTCATCAATCTCAGCGATCTGGTGAAGAAATACTTTTTCGTGCTGCTGTTGCTCGGCGGCGGATCAATCTATGGCTGGTTGCGTTTCATCAAAACGAAACCCGGACGCCTGTTCTGGGATTCCAAACGCATCAAACTTCCGGTATTCGGCGGATTGGCTCACAAAATTTGTCTCGCGCGTTTCACCCGCACACTCGCTTCGCTGATCCGTTCCGGTGTTCCGATTCTTGAAGTGCTCCAGATCGTTTCCCAAACCGTCGGCAACGTCGTGATGGAAAAAGCCATTCGCGAATCCGCGTCGGACATCGAACGCGGCGAAAGCATTTCGGCCGCGCTCTCAAAGCATCCAGTATTTCCGAACATGATCATCCGCATGATCACCGCCGGCGAACAAACCGGCAAAATCGACAACATGCTGGAACGCATCTCGGACTTCCTGGACGAAGAAATTGAAACCACGCTTTCGGGGCTGACTTCACTGATCGAGCCGATCCTGATCGTCGTTCTCGGCGTCGTCATCGGCGGCATGGTGATTTGTATGTTCCTGCCGATCTTTAAGATGAGCGAAATCGTCAATCCTCATTGACCGGTGAGTTCAGTCTGAATCAGCCAGGCCGGGAGTCCGCTTCTCCCGGCCTGTTTTCTGACGATGAGCGGAATTCGGAAAGCAAACATCTTAAATCGGCGGCCGATAAAGAAATTAAACGATGGCAAAAGTTCTACTCGCAGAAGACGAATTGACCATGCTCCAGACCGTGAGCGAATTGCTCCGGCAGGAAGGACATGAAGTGCTTCCTTTTTCCAACGGCGCGGAAGCGATTGCCGCCATCAGCACGCATTCCCCCGAACTGGTCGTCACCGATCTTTACCTCGATAAAACCCGTCCGCACGGAATGGAAATTCTGGAGAAAGCCCGCGCGCTCCATCCACCCGCCACAGTAATCGTGATCACAGGTTTCGGTTCCATCGATACTGCCGTGGATGCGATGAAGCACGGCGCCTTCGATTATCTGGAGAAGCCGTTCAAG
The DNA here is from genome assembly GCA_035765675.1 of Verrucomicrobiia bacterium. GTDB lineage: Bacteria > Verrucomicrobiota > Verrucomicrobiia > Limisphaerales > DASXHY01 > DASXHY01. The sequence continues at coordinate 16,186 of DASTXC010000104.1, read as the reverse complement.
GTGGAAGAGTTTCGCCTGGCAGTGCAACGCGCGCTTTCCTACAATGCGGCAATTTCCGAAACCGCCTTCCTCCGCAAGCAGCTCAAAAAGAAATATCATTTCAGCCAGATCATCGGCAACGCGCCGAAAATGCAGGAAGTTTTCAAAATGGTGGAACGCGTCGCAGATACCGAAAGCACCATTCTCGTGCTCGGCGAAAGCGGCACCGGCAAGGAACTCGTCGCGCGCGCTTTGCATTTCAACAGCCAGCGCCAGTTCGCTCCTTTCGTTCCCATCAATTGCAGCGCGCTTCCGGAAAACCTGCTCGAATCGGAATTGTTCGGCCATCGCCGAGGCGCCTTCACCGGCGCAATCAATGACAAGAAAGGACTTTTTCAGGAAGCCGACGGCGGCACGATTTTTCTCGATGAAGTCGGCTCCATGTCGCCGCTGCTGCAGAGCCGTTTGCTCCGCGTTTTACAGGAACGCGAAGTCCGGCGCGTCGGCGACAACACTCCGATCTACGTGAACGTCCGTGTCGTTGCCGCCACGAACGAACCGCTGGAACAACGAATCAAGGAAGGCACTTTCCGCGAGGATCTTTATTACCGGCTGAACGTCATCAGCATTCAGCTTCCGCCTTTGCGCGAACGCGTGGATGACATCCCGCTGCTCGCCGCGCATTTTCTCCAGCACAAAGGCAATTCGCGCAGCGGCGCTCCGTTTCGGATCACGCGCCCGGCGATGGATGCCCTGTGCGCGCATGATTGGCCGGGGAATGTTCGCGAACTGGAAAACGCGATCGAACGCGCGGTGACGCTCTGCGAACGTGAAACCGTCCGCACCCGCGACCTTCCGCCCAGTCTGTTGAAGAAGCTGGACCTTTCAACGTTCTCCGATGACGACGCTTTGGAAACCGCGCAACTCCCGAGCATTCCGGAAGCCGCCGCGCACGCCATTCATCCAGCGATTGAAAATAAATCTTCGAATGGCTCTACAATTCCTCCGACCAACGGCAACGGCTTCGATTCATTGCAACCTTTGAAGAATTTCATTCGCGAACAGGAAGTGAATCATTTGAACCGCGCGCTGCATCAATGCGGTGGCGACAAAGAAAAAGCCGCACTGCTTCTCGGCGTCAGCCTCGCCACGCTTTATCGCAAGCTGGCGGGAGACGATCGGGAATCCTGAGAATCAACCACGGATGAACACTGATGAACACGGATCAATGATCCGGCTTTGAGTGATCAGTTTCAGAACTTCAGCATCGCGTATATTTGGATGCGTTCAAAACGAGGATTCTCATCAGTGTCCATCAGTGGTTGAAAGACCTTTCCGAATTCCGCGAAAACAGGGGCAGCTTCGAAGATGAAATCGGCTCAATCCGTTTTGATGCTGATATCCACAATTTCTCCCGGTCGAATATCCAGATTGGGTGGCAGGCTGATTTCGACCGGTAATCCCATCTCAATTCCAGCGAGTTTCATCGAGCTTTGCAGCGACAGCGGGAGAGCTTCAAACTGCGCTCCGATTTCGGTAATGACGGCGGATCCGGAATCACGATGAAAACCGCGCGTGCGAATTTCCACCGGCATTCCCGGACGCGGCTCGATGTTCAACGGCGGCCGCAGATAACCCACAATTCGCGTAGTGTTCATCCCGCCAATCGTGATGATCGGCATTCCCGGCGTGACGGATTCGCCAACGTTGTTTGAAACGGACAGGACCATGCCATCAATGGGCGCGGTCAAAATGATCGGAGCGTATTCCGCTTCGGCCAGTTGCACCTGAGCATTCTGCAACGCAATCGCGCCCGAGTGGAAATCGTTGGGAGCGATATTCGTGATTTGCAATGACGCAATCGCTGCTTCGCCGTCCGCGACCAACCGGGTCAGTTCCTCGATCTCCTGTCGCAATGAATCACGATTTGCTTTGGCCAGTTCGTAGAGGTTCGTCGCGAGAATTTGTTGTTTCACCAGTTCCTCATCGCGGCGCAGCTCGCTTTCGGCGTATTCCAGTTCCGCCCGCGAGCGGGCGAGATCCGCGCGCTGCCGCGTCAGGTCAATCCGCAATTGGCTGTAATCCACCGTGTAGCGGCGCTCGGGAAAAAAAATCTGCGGATCACTGAGCGTCGCATTTGCCTCCGCCCGCGCCACGGCGGACGCGGCTTCCAGCATTTTTGGATTGGCAATCATCACTTTGCCCAGAACCTGGCCGGCGCGAACTTTTTCAAATCGGCGAACGTTCAATTCCGCCAGTACGCCGGGTTGATGCGAGCTGACGGTGGAGATCAACGATTCCGCCTGGCCGACCATGCTGGGCGCGACGTTGTCCCGCCAGAGCATGAAAACGAGCAACAGCGCGCCGCCAAAAACCACGGGTGGCATCAGGCGCATTCGGAGATGACGCAGCCGTTGCGCGACGGGAGTTTTGATCGGAGGCAACGGTTCAGATTTCATAGTTCAGATTCATCACTGGCACCGATGCTCGAGGCGCGGGCCACGCCGTTGAGCGTTTTCAATTCGTCCATTAACAAATGGCTTTGCGCGGGATTGCGCAGGAGCAGTCGATACGAAAGATCCAGGCCAGCGTAACTTTCGCCCGCGCGCTGGCTGGCGCATTGGACGGAACGGCTGTGGCGATTCAACAAACGGATCAGCTCCGGGAGATCACTCGCAGGCCGGCCCCATTGAATATTTAAAATCAAATCGTAACGCTGCCGTGTTCCGAAGCCGGTCGCCCAGAAATAAAACATGATTCCAACCGTCACCACGCAACCGATAATTGCGGAAGTGAATTTCAGCGTGCCACACGCCAAGCCCATCACAATCACGGCCAGCACATAAGCGGTGTCCAGCGTGTCACGCAGAACGCTGCGGAAACGCACCATCGCAAAAATCGCCATCAACCCGAATGCGATTACGAGATTGTTTGCCAGCACCAGCATCACCATCGCCACGATCACCGGAATCAGGATCAGCGTGTTGACGTACGACCGCGAATAGGAGAGGCCCGTGTGCGTGAACATGTAGGCCCAGGCGATGGAATGTCCGCAGATGAAAGCCAGCAGCAGCGCCAAACACATCGCCGGATAGTTCGTTGGGACCAGCCCGTAATCTCCGCGAAACAACCAATCATTCATAGTTCAAATCTCAGGCCACCCGCGGCGCCAATGGAAATGCCTGCCGGGGTTCAACGGACTCGACGCCGTCCGCGGTGGGCAGTTCCAATCCAGCCTGGGCCGCAAACGGATCATTGGCGAAACAAAATTCGCCGAAGCTTTCCACGCCGCCGGAATATTTGGACGCCGCCGAACGCATTAAATTGAATCGATCCACCAGGTCGCGAAACCAGTTCGGAAATCGCCCGGTGAATTTCAGTTCCAACACCACAAACTCGGAATAAATCTGCCGCGCCCGCGTCAGCGGAATCACAGCGTGGTTTTCAAAAAAGGGTTCGATATGAATATTGCGATCAAACGTGATCCGGATCGAATTATTGCCGGAACTGACCCAGGCTTCGCGCTGATAATTGTTGTGCAGTTTCGGCCGTGCGTTGAGTTGCTGCTGCAGGTAAGTGAAACGCTGCAAAGAGACGAGATGCTTCGGATCTGATGAAAGCAGATGATCAGGATCCGGCAATTGCCCGGTCAACAATAAGGGAACCGCATCGCGACGCACCGGACAGCGTTGCTTGAGAATGCTGTTATCGATCCGCTGTTTGATTTCGAAAAATACGGGCGAACCGGGCTTGTCATTGTAATAACGCAGCCGGAGTTTGAAACGGTTCTTGTCGCCGTTGCGCGTGGCATTGTGCGTCTGCAACCGGTCGGAATCCAGGTACACGCTGTGGATTGGATACGAATTGTTCGGCTGGCCCACGGAGAAATCATCCAGTTCCAGGAAGCAGGCAATGAAATCACGCATGGCACCGGTCATCTCTTCACGAACGAGATATTTCAGCTCGAAGCGTTGAGGTTGAAGCCGGTCCTGCATATCAGAATCTATTGTGAATTGCCTCGAAAACGAATGCGGCGGATGTATCCGTAATCACTTTCACACAAAATGATATTCCCCGCGTGATCAACCGACACACTGCGGCCTTCGCTGACCTTCACTTCGGAAGGCTCGTAGAAATATTTTCCGTCTCCGCCATGGGCTTTGCCGCCCGCGCCGTTCAACACCAGATGCAGGATGCCATCCGCATTCATGTGCCAAAGCTGCGAGCCATCGTGTAACAGAAAAAGGTATCCACCCGTCGGCGCCGGCCAGATTCCACGAGGACCGTTCAATCCAGTTTGCAAAGCGGGGAAACCATCGCCACCGCCGTGCGTCGTTCCATTACCCGCAATCACCTGACGCGAGCCATCAGGTTTCAGGCGATAAACCAAATGTCCGCCTCGATCCGCTGCGATCAGATCGCCGCTGGATTCAACATAGAACGTTCCGAGTTCATCAAATCCATCGGCATAGGTTTCGACGCCGCCGTTCGGCGTCCAGCGTTTGAGACGTTTTTTATTTCCGAAATACGCCAGCGACTCGTCGTCCTTGACCCAAAGCATTCGACCGCCGGCGAGTGATTTGCCGTTCTTCGTAGCGTGAAACAAAGTCGTCGCAATGCCGTTGGTATCTATGCGCCGGACGCAGCCATTGTCCGTATCGAGCACGTAAACCGTTCCATCGCCCCGCACCCAGAGCGCGTTCGGAAAATTGAGTTGGAGCCGGGTCGCAGGCATCGGTCCATCGCCATTGTAACCCGCAACATGCGTTCCCGCATGCGTGTGAATCGTGCCGTCGGTTTCCAGCCGCAGAACGGAATGACTGTTCTTGTCCGCGATGTAGATTTTTCCCGCGCGATCCGCCATCGCGTAATGCGGACGGGACAACGCGGCATTCGTTCCAGCGCCGCCTTCGAATTTGTCCTGCCAGTAATTAACGTCCTCGCGTCCGAATCCATTGCCCGCCAGCGTTTCCAGAATGCCATACGAATGAAGCAGATTCGTGAAGCTGGCATTGGGAGAAACCGCCTCTGTAGCTGAAGTGAAAGTCTCGGCTGAACCGGATATTACGCTAAAGGAAAAGACTGCAAGGGAAGCGACCAGAGCAGACTGCGCAATCTTTTGAATTTTGGATAACAGCGTTAAACTCATCACCAAATACGGATGCGCCGCACGCGGCGTGTTGGCGATAATGAGCAACTGATTCCGATTTGTCGAGTCGTGGTGTCGTCAGAAAAGATCGGGAGAGAGAACCCGGGAGATACGGATGCGCTCTATCCAGCGAAGGGAAACAGTGTTACGCGAATTGTGCGAAGCAACGCGAATTTTTTTGACCCTGAATTGGTGTGAATCAGCGCAATTCGCGTAACACTGTTTCTCAATTGCTCGCGAGCACTTTGCGAATCGCGGCATGAAATTCCGGCAGCGTAAACGGTTTCGGCAGGCAGATTTTATTTTGTTGATCGAGAAACTGCCGCGTCTTTTCATTCACGACATCGCCGGTGATGAAAATAATTCGATGACAGAAATCCGGCTGGCTGGCCTGGATGCGTTCATAAACCTGCTGCCCATTCAATCCCGGCATTTTCCAATCGCACAACATCAGGTCGTAACGCTTGCCACTCAATTGCCTCAGACCGGATTCGCCGTCAGCAGCGATGTCCACTTCGTAACCGCGCGGCACCAGCGTTTCACGCAGCATGTGCAGGATCGGTTCTTCATCATCGATCACGAGAATGCGTTTGCCCTGGCCTTCGTTGACATTGCCGGAATCGGCTTCTGCAACTTTGCGTTGCTCAGCGGTGTCTGTCGATTCGTGACTGATCGGCAATTCGATCACAAACATCGCCCCTTCACCCGGACGGCTCACCGGCGTGATCGTCCCGCCATGCTCGCGAATAATTCCGTAACAAAGACTCAGTCCCAATCCAGTGCCTTCGCCAACGCCTTTGGTCGTGAAGAATGGATCAAAAATTTTGGAGAGATTCTCCGGCGAAATTCCCGGTCCGTTATCCTGAAAAACAATTCGCAGACAATCGCCATCGGCTTCCGTCCGAACCGTGATGCAACCTTTCGGCTGATGCGCTTCGATCGCCTGGCGCGCGTTATTGATGATATTCACGAACACCTGTTGAAGCTGATGCGGATCGACCATCGCCTGCGGGAGATTCGGATCGAGCTGGGAAACCACTTCCACATTTCCGGTGCGCAACTGGTATTGGAGAATCTCAATCGCCGCTTCGACCAGTTCGTTCACTGAAGCGAGTTTCCGCTCCGGCGCACGGCGGCGGGCAAAACTCAGCAGCGCCTGAACAATCTTCTGACAACGCACCGCGCTCTTGTTCAGCATGTCGAGGTAGCGTTTGTATTTCGGATCAATCACCGCCTGTTTGAGCAATTCGGAAAAGCCCATCACCGACGTGAGCGGATTGTTCAATTCGTGCGCGACGCCTGCAATGAATTCGCCAATGCCGGAAAGTTTTTCGCTCTGGATCAATTGCGCCTGCGTGGTCTTGAGCGTTTCGACCGTGGCTTCCAACTGCTCGCGCGAGTTTTTCAGATTCTCAGTCATCTGATTGAACACGCGCGCCAGCTCGCCGCATTCATCGTCGTAACGCACTTCCACGCGGCGTGAAAAATCGCCGCGCCCCACGGCTTCCGCGCTGTCCCGCAATTCGCGCAACGGTTCGGTGACTTTGCCAACGAGAAAACAAACCACGAGCGAGCCCACCAGAATTGCGAGGCCGCTGATGCAAATCAGAATTCGCTGCGTGGCGGCGAGTTCCTGCAACGGTTCTTCGTACGAATAAAACAGCAGATAACCAAGATTGCTGTCGTTCTTCAGAAAAGCGAAGTGACCGCCGGCGCAAAAGAAATGTTCGCCGCCGTAAAGCTGGCGTTTCACTTTGATCGCGCCATCACGCCGGCCGTTGTTTCCCGACAGTTCGCGGAAAAGCGTGGGCAGATTCACATTGGGATCCGTGCCGGGCAATGTGGAAACAATCACCTCGTCATTTCCCAGCAGCACAATCCGGCTGTGCGTGGTGCGGCTGAAATCCTCCAACACATTACGGCTGATTTCCGAACCAAACGTGAGCGCGCCAATCAGCGTGCCGTTCACATCGAAGAACGGAAACGAAACGACATCGTAAAGCTTTCCATCGACGTAAATCGTGTCCGCTTCCGCTTCGTTTCGGGATTGTCCGTCGGGACGCAAAACTTTGTGAATCACGACCGCGCTGGCCTTTTCGAAATTGGCAATCGACATCAGCAGATCGCGCTTTTCGCTCGCGATCAATTCCTTCGGACTGGAAAACAGAACAATATCAACATCGTCACCGACCGCCGCGAGCAAACTGGGAAGCTGATTGCGAACTGTCGGTGGATCGCCGGTGGCAAACGCGGCTTTGAAACGCGGTTCGTTTTTCAGATCGTGAAATCGTAACAGCAGGCTTTTGGTTCGGCTGCGTTGAATCTGTTGAAAGCTGTCGTCTGCCGTTGCGAGAGTGCGGCGGGCGACGTGTTCGAATTGTTGAGTGATGCGTTCATTGATCACCCAGGCCATGGTCGCCAGCAGGAGAACCATGACGGTGATGACGGGCACCAGCACTTTGGCACGAAAGCTTACCGCGAGGAACTTTCGAAATCGGCTCATGGATGGCAGTTTTAGTACTTCGGCAGATTTTTAATGCCAAGGACGAAATCGACTTTCACTTCCTCGTTGGAAACTGTGATCTCCTGTGTCTGTGGCGGCATGCGTTCATGCCAGGCTTTTAGTTTGTAGGTTCCGGGCGGCACATCGGGAATAGTATAACGGCCGTGAGCATCCGCCACTGCGAAATACGGATTCTCCAGCACCAGCACCACGCAATGCATGTTGGCGTGAATGGAACAGAAAACATCCACGCGACCGGTCTTATCGAACGTGACTTTCTTGTCCGGCGGATTGCCTTTGTAAAGATCGAGATCGAACGACTTCGCTTCCGACATCGAAAACACGTTGTGAAAAATCTCATCGTTGTTCGGCCATTCAATGGTCGTTCCAGCAACGACGGGAAGAATATGCGGAACAAACGTCGCGCCTTTTTGCGCAATGCGCCGCGTGTCCACGACCAGCGTCTGAGGATGTGGCGCGGGCTTCCCGGCGACGGGCCCTTCGATGTAAACCACGAAGTCGCGCATTTCTTCGTAGTTTACGCGTTCGGCAAATTTATATTTGCGGCTGTCGTACTTGCCACTGGAAGCGGAATTCTCCGCCTCGGCTTTGCCTTCGGCGCGAACCGTTCCAGAGATCGTACCGGCAATCGCCGCATTGCTCGCGTGCAACATCAGCGCGGCGAGAATAAGTAGGAGGAGTTTCATTAAAATCCAAACGCAGCTTCGGTCGCGATCATGTCTTCGTGATTTCGCTTTCCGCCACTGGTTTCTTTGCCCCGCTCGATCAGGTATTCAGCCTTCACGACAAAATGCCGATTCCAGCGATAACCCAGCCCGAGGCTTAATCGCCATAAATCTTCGGTGAGCGGGCCGAACAGGTAATCATCAGAATTGCCGTTGCCGACCAGCGGAAAACCGTTCGGCGCAAACACCTGGCCGAAGCGCGCGGCAGCGTAGAATTTTCGCGTCACGTCAAAAACGCCTTCAACAGAATAATAATAAACATCGCGACGATTCTGCGCCGACGGATCGTTATCACCATAATGAACGTAGCCGCCGAACGTTTTCACATGGCCACGCGGAAGGCGGAATTCCAGATCACCTTGAACCAGATTCGCGTGAAACGTCGTCGCCGTTGCGCCGATCGAACGAAACCAGCCGCTGCCGAACCACGCTTCGGAAAGGCCATCGTCTGCCACGTCGAGATCGCCGGTTCGCATTCCGCTCACGCTCAAATGCAGCCAGCGTTTTGGATCGTAGGAAAGTCTTCCCGCGATGGATTTGTCGGAAGTGAAATCGCGCGTCGTAGGAATGCCGCCATTCTGAATCGCTGCCGCGTAAGTGACCTTTCCAAACGCACCGTAAAATTCAATGCCTTCATCCACGCCCCAGACATCCGTCAGCGAATGAGTTATCAATGGATTATCAATCGCGTCGCGATATTGATATTCCTCGCCGAACGGAATATCGATCCGACCCAGTCGCAGATTCAGTTGGCGGTCTTTTCCCCAGAGCTGCGAAACATCTTCAATATCGAGATACAATTCACCGAGCTTCAGATCGACATCCGACGCGTCATGCGAAGCCAGGTTCAATTCCGCGAAGGCATAAACATTTCCCCAGACCGGCGCATCCACGAACAGCTTGGCTTCGTCCACGCGAAATTCGGAATTGGGAAACGCGCCCTCGGATCCGGTTTCAAACCAGCCGATACCGCCTTCGCCGGAAATCTGCACTTTGCCGACGCTGAAACCAGAGGTGCTCGAAGGCGTTTCAAGTTCGCTTTCTTCGCGCAATGTTTTGATTTCGTCGCCGCGCTGGGTGGTGGTTTCGCGAATGCCTGTTACCTCGCGGCGCAACGCATCGATCAGTTCCTGTTGCTTTTGAAGCTGTGATTGGAGCGCGTCATTCTGTTGTTGAAGCAATTGAAGCTGGCGTTCCACGTTTGTATCGGTCGCGCGAACCGCAGCGCCGGATGCAAACAGGAATGCCAGAGCAGTCCACACCAAGGGCGTGGTGGTTTTCCAGTGCTTCATGTGAAGCTGCTGAGCAGCCTATATGCCCAGAATGAATGTCCGCGCGGCAAGTGAATCGAAACGAGTCAGAAAAAATTTTTGACTCCATAAAATTCCGAGGAAATTCGCATCGTTTGCCTAGAACTGAGGCAAAGCTGTTCGCAAAAACAACCGGCTGCCGGCGTCCGTAAACTCAGCTATTTTTCGAAGTTGAATAGGGCTGAAGTCGCGATCTGCCCCGTCGCACGTCGTCTTTGCCGGGTAAATTTTTCCTAACTAAACCGTGTTCACCGAGCACTCTCTTCACAAAAATCAGCCGTTCCGCAAACGCGTTCGCAACCTCTCAGATCAAACGTTTCGAATCCAGCATCGCGTCACTTCCAATCCGCCAATTCATTGAAATTATTTCGTACTCGACAAGCTTCACCGTCAACCGATTCACTCAGCACACGATGGGAAAGTCCTCGCACAAAAGCGAAAATATCACGTGGTCCCTGGGCAAGGTCACGCACGAACAACGCGAACGTCAGAACGGTCACGCGGGATATGTCGTCTGGTTCACGGGTTATTCCGGCTCCGGAAAATCCACCCTCGCCATGGAACTCGAACGCGAATTGTTCAGCCGCGGCAAACATGCCTACGTGCTCGATGGCGACAACGTCCGCCATGGCCTTTGTTCGGATCTTGGTTTTACGCCGGAAGAACGGAAGGAAAACATCCGGCGCGTCGGCGAAGTCGCCAAACTGTTTGCCGACGCGGGAATGATCTGCATCACTGCCTTCATTTCGCCGTATCAATCCGACCGCGATCTCGCCCGAAAAATCGCTCCGCCCGGACGGTTCATTGAAGTTTATCTCAACACGCCGATCGAAATCTGCGAACAACGCGATCCCAAAGGCCTTTACGTCAAAGCGCGGAAAGGCGCGATCAAGGATTTCACCGGCATCTCCGCGCCTTATGAACCGCCGCAGAATCCCGAGCTGGAATTGCACACGGAAACTCTCGATGTGCCGGAATGCATTGCGACGATTCTCAAGCGGTTGGGTTTGTAGTGGCCAATTCAAGTTCGTCGATCGCGTGTGCCTCGACAGTTGACTTTGCTTTTCCGCCGACGAAAGTCTCATCGTGATCTGGATCGGCACATCAGGTTTTCAATATCCCGAATGGAAAGGAACGTTCTATCCTGAAACGCTTTCCGCCGCGAAGATGCTCCCGTATTACGCGGAACGTTTTCCCACGACGGAAATCAATTACAGTTTTTATCGCGTGCCGGCGGTTTCGACCATTGCACGATGGGACAGCGAAACACCTTCACAATTTCGGTTCAGCTTCAAAGCGCCTCGCGAAATCACGCATGTGAAGAAGCTGCGCGATTGCGTGGAGACGCTGACGCGATTTCATAAAAGCATTCAAACGCTCGGCTCCAAACTCGGTGTCGTCCTGTTCCAGCTGCCGCCGAATTTTGGCCGGGACGTTTCCCTGCTGACCGATTTTCTCAAGCTCCTGCCGCGCGAAATGAAATGCGCCTTCGAGTTTCGCCACCCGTCCTGGTTTGATGATGAAACTTTTTCGGCGCTGCGAAACGCCAACGTCGCGTTGTGCATCGCCGAAAGTGATTCGCTCGAAACGCCCGTTGAAGCGACCGCGGACTTTGGTTACTTCCGATTACGCAAAACCGCGTATTCACCCGCTGAAATGAAACGCCGGGCGGAAATCATTGAACGCCAAAATGCCGATGCGCCGGACATTTTCGTTTACTTCAAGCACGAGGAAAGCGGCACCGGCCCAAAGTTTGCCCGGCAATTAATGGATGTTTTGAAAATTTGAAATAAGAACTTTTCGAACAGAGATTCCCTTCATTTTCGCTCAGTCTCTCGAACTCCTTTTCCCATTTTCCCCTCTGCGCCCCTGCGACAGAATTCCATCCAGACGTTCAGAATCAGTCGGGCGAAAAACTCAGGAAAAGCGGGAACGAAGATTGGCTGTCCGACATGGATTCGAACCATGACAAAAGCCTCCAAAGGGCCTTGTGCTACCATTACACCATCGGACACGCCGCCCGTGAAAGTAGCCTCGCCGCGCGCCGCTCGTCAAACAATCTCTCCTTCACTTTTGATCAATGGGCGCAACTTGCCACCCGCACCACATAGGGGATTGAACTTTCGAAATTCAAAAGGGCCGATCACTCCCTCTCCTCCGAGCGAAGCCGGAGGAGAGGGAATTGAAAATGGTGCGGGTGCCAAGTTGCGCCCTTGATCAATTCACCACTCGAAGATCAGCCGCGCGCTGCCTTTACAAAAGTCTCGTCTGATTTCCACCCATTGGTTTCAAACTGAGCTTTTTGTAACTCAGTTCCGTCGCGACGCGGCCCTGCGGCGTGCGATTGAGATAACCTTCCATGATCAAATACGGCTCGTAAACTTCCTCCAGCGTGTCCGCCTCTTCGCCCACGGCGACAGCCAGCGAATTCACACCCACCGGACCGCCGCCGAATTTCACAATCATCGTTTCAAGAATCCGCTTGTCCATTTCGTCCAGACCATTCTCGTCGATCTCCAACATCGCCAGCGCGCGATCTGAAATGGATTTTGTGATTCGTCCGTCGCCTTTGATCTGCGCGTAATCGCGAACGCGCCGCAACAGATTGTTCGCAATGCGCGGCGTTCCCCGGCTGCGACGGGCAATCTCATGCGCGCCTTCGTCTTCGATTTCAATGTTCAACAATCGCGCCGCGCGAATGACGATTTTTGTCAGTTGCGTTGAATCGTAATAATCCAGCCGCTCGCGAATCGGGAAACGCGTCAGCAACGGCGCGGTCAACAATCCACTTCGAGTCGTCGCGCCAATCAATGTGAACTTCGGCAGATTCAATCGCACACTGCGCGCGTTCGGCCCTTGGTCGATGATGATGTCGAGTTTGAAATCCTCCATCGCCGGATAAAGATATTCCTCGATGGTTTTTTGCAGGCGATGGATTTCATCAATGAACAGCACGTCGCCTTCTTCAAGATTCGTCAGCAGGCCAGCGAGATCAGCGGCTTTCTCAATGGTCGGACCGCTGGTGGATTTCAGGTTCGAACCCATCGCTTTGGCGAGGATATTCGCGAGCGTGGTTTTGCCGAGTCCGGGCGGCCCGGAAAGCAGGATGTGATCGAGCGCTTCATTGCGCTGGCGCGCGGCGGCGACGGTGATTTCCAGGCGTTCTTTCACCTTTGCCTGACCGGTGAAATCAGAGAAAAGCGACGGTCGCAGCGTCATTTCGAGCGCCGCGTCCGGTTTGGTCAGAACATCGGAAACCATTCTTTCGGACATCGCTGAGAAGATGAGGAAACGCGCGCGCAGCGACAAGCGGAAACCCTGTCGCCGCGAGAGACGGGGCGCAACTTGGCACCCGCACCATTTTCAATTCCCTCGCCCCGCAGCGAAGCGCGGGGAGAGGGAGTGATCAGCCGTTTGAATTTCGAAAGTTCACTCCGTTGTTTGGTGCGGGTGCCAAGTTGCGCCCCGAAAGACGCCCCGCTTAACCATGAGGTGGGAGATTGTCCGCAGAATCTATGAACTTCACCAGGGGCGATTCAGATCTGGACGCCGTTTGCGATTTGCTCGCGCCCGTTCGTTTACAGATAAAGCGGGTGCTTCTTCTTCCGGCGCTTCGGCCTCCGATTGCGCGTCAATCGCAGTCAATGTTTCATCAATAACCGCGAGCAATTCCCGCCGGCCTTCGCCGGTTTTCGCCGAACACGTAAACATCGCCGGCGATTTCTCGAACCACTTCGAAATGCGTTCCATGAACGCCGCAATGTTTGCCCGCACGATTTCAGCCGACGTACGATCTGTCTTTGTAAAAACCAGAACAAACGGCACCGTATGCGCCGTCAGCCATTCGATAAATTCCAGATCAATTTCCTGCGGCGGCAATCCTGAATCGATGAGCGCGAAAACGAGGCTGAGATTCGGACGATGCCGCAGATAATTCGCCACCGCGCGATTGAACCGCGCCGAGTCTTTCCGCGCCCCTTGAGCAAAGCCGTAGCCAGGCAAATCCACGAGACGCCAGCGACGATTGATCGTGAAAAAATTTATCAAGCGTGTGAAACCCGGCGTCGGCGAGGTGCGCGCTAAAGATTCTTTGCCGGCCAGCGTATTCAGCAACGACGACTTGCCCACATTCGATCGGCCGATGAACGCGAATTCCGGCAACGACTCGTCCGGACACGCCGCGAGGTTCGGCGCGCTGCAATTAAAAATGGCCGATGAAATATGCACGATGCAATCGGGGGAAACTGTCGCAGCAAACGGATGGAACTGAAACATCTATTTTCAACGTGCATTTCAGACGTTGCTCCGCGGCCTGGGCTGAGATTCGATTGGCGGCGTTCGCCCTGCCGATTGGCGAAAAGCCAGTTGCTTGCGGCAAATGATTCTGTTACCACGATGCCCGTGTCGAAGCGGGTGTGGTTCAATGGTAGAATGTGGCCTTCCCAAGGCTGAGACGAGGGTTCGATTCCCTTCACCCGCTCCAATGTTTACAGGGCATATCGGCGTTTCTGGTTTTCCGCACGGTTCCCTATCTCAAGAAAGACTCTTCCGTATTGGCGGCGCACGGTTAAGCCTCGCAGAGCTGATGTGCATGTTATGGACAGGTCATTTCGCCGGCTCATCTGAAACCGGGCGGAAATTCATCCCGATTTCCTTCAGCCGTTTCTCATTCACTGTCAGGCGGCTTAGAAAATCATTCCAATCGCGCGACAACTCTGACGACCAGCCGATTTCCGCCAGCGCGAACTCGCGCGGAAAAATCATGTATTCCGCGTATTTCAAATTCGAAATCTGCTCGGTCCATAAATTGCCTTGTGTGCCAAGAATGAATGTCTCCGATTGCGGCGGCAGATCGGCGGACGGATTAAATGAATAGACTTTCTTCAACGTGACCGTCCCCGGGCCCCACGACGCCGCGGTGGGCTCGGCCGCGTGATTGGTGGACTGGTAAAAATCCAAATAACAATATCGCACGGGCGACATGACGATGTTATGTCCGGCGCTGGCGGCTTCCTGCGCGCCGCCGATCCAATCCATCACCGCCGCGTTTCGCGGAAGGCCGCCTTCCAAAATCTCGCTCCAGCCGATCATCGAGCGTCCGTTTGCGCTGACGAAGTTCTCAATGCGCCGGATAAACCAGCTTTGCAATTCTTTCTCGTCTTTCAGACCTTCGCGCCGCATCAGCGCCTGGCAATCCGCGCTGTTTTTCCAAGTGGCTTTCGGGACTTCATCGCCGCCGATGTGAATGTATTTTCCGGGAAACAATTTGAAAACTTCGCTCAAAATGTTTTCCAAAAACGTGAAAGTCTTTTCGTTTGCTGGATTGTAAATGCCGTTGAAAACTCCGGCGGTGGTTGCGTTTATGAATGGTCCACCCGTGCAACTGTATTCCGGATACGCGGCCAGCGCGGCGGTGGAATGTCCGGGCATTTCAATTTCGGGAACAATCGTGATGTGCCGCGCGGCCGCGTATGCCACGATTTCGCGAATGTCATTCTGTGTATAAAATCCGCCGTAACGTCCGTCCGGCCCGTAAGCCGTCGTGCTTTTCGGATCCAGATTAAAACCCACGCCCGAACGCCACCCGCCGATTTCGGTGAGCTTTGGATATTTTTCAATTTCAATCCGCCAGCCTTGATCGTCGGTCAAATGCCAGTGAAACGTGTTCAACTTGTACAACGCCATCGTATCGAGGATTCTTTCCACTTCCGATTTGTTGAAAAAGTGACGGGCCACATCGAGCATCAATCCGCGCCATTTGAATCGCGGCCAATCCTCGATTTGCGCGCAGGGCATTTGCCATTTCACACGCTTCACGGCCTTCGTCGAAAAAATTTCCGGCGGCAATAATTGAAGCAACGTTTGTGCGCCGTAAAACAATCCCGCCTGCGTGGATGCGCGAATCACGACGCCGTTTCGTGTCACATTCAGCGAATAACCTTCCGCGCCCAGATTCGTGTTCACGTTTTCGATGCTGAACAAAATCGCGTTTTTGATTTTCGCGTCGGAACCGGAAACATTTGCTCTGACGAATGGAAAACCCGTGGACGCACGAAGTTTTTCCGCCAGACAATTCGCCGTGTCCCGCGTGGAATCCGAATCCACAAGAATGCGCGTCTTGCGCGTTAACTTGAACACGCCGGATTGCATTTCCAGTTTTTGGGGTAACGGGATAATCGCCGGCATTTTCGCTTCTTCGGCGAGCGCGGAACTGATCACGGCGATTCCAAGAAAGATCGTTGCGAGTGGGGTTTTTATTTTCATAGTACGTTTTGGTCCGTAGCGGTTGCCTGTCGTCCGCTGCGACACAGCGTATTTCCATCTCTCGTCAATTTCCAGGCCAGCAATGTGAAGCCGCCTTAGCAGCCCGTTAAAAAACTCCTTTCTCGGCGATGGAATCTTGAAACCGGTTTGAGCGTGGAAACGTCCAGCAGGCATGGCACTCGGAAAACGCAAACCCAAGCAGGAAGAACTGTTCATCGCCACGGCCCAGCTCGCC
>DASTXC010000103.1:0-23890 GCA_035765675.1 Verrucomicrobiia bacterium | reverse complement strand
TCAAGACGATCAACGCAGATCGAACGCAAATTGCCTTGATGCGAAATCGAGCTGTTGTGGTAGAACGCGTACCATTGTCCCTTGTATTCCACCACCGAGCCATGACTCGTGTCGCAATCGGTGGGTTTCAGATAAATGCCTTTGTAAGTCCACGACCCGAGTGGATGCGAACTCATCGCGTAACGCAGTTGATTTGATCCCGGAAGATTGTCCGAATAGGTCAGGTAGTAAATGTCCTTGCGCTTGAACACCCAGGCTGCTTCATGGAAATCCACCAAGCCTTCCATGCGCTGCGTGGCGCCGTCGATTTCGACCATGTTCTCCGCGAGCTTGCCGCCTTCGCATTTCGCAGCGCCGCCGTAGTAGAGATAAGCCTGTCCGTCCGTATCAATGAAAACGCAGGGATCAATCATTCCGAAACCGCCGATCCCGGGAATGACTCCGGCGTTCGTGAATCCGCAGGCGGGTTGTGTGCTGATGGCTACGCCGATTTTCCAACTGTCGTTCCATTGCGTGTCAGTGGGATGCGGAAAATAGAAATAGTACTTTCCATTTCGAAAAGCACAGTCCGGCGCCCACATGAATCCGCCCTCCGGCCGACCCCAGGGAACATCGCTCGCCCGCAGGATCTCGCCTTCGTCCCGCCAGTGCGCCATGTCATCGGTAGAAAAAACATGATAGCGATCCATCAAGTCACAACCGCGGGGCGGATCCATATCATGCGATGCATACACATAAAGCCGTCCATCCGCCCAGACATGCGCCGAAGGATCGGCTGTGTAGATGCTGGTGATGAAAGGGTTCGCTGCGAACGTCGAGAGACTGGCCGCTGCAAGCACGGTTGTGGCGAATCGACGGATCAATGTTTGCATCTGGATGTTCATGTTTTGGGAGATGTCGCGTTCTTCCTTATTGGAAAGCAGCGCTGTTCAAATCCATTGATGACGGAGGAAACGTGGATGGATCAGCGCCAAGTTTCAGGTTCGGAGTGTTGCCCATCTGCAGTTCAATTTTCGCACCGTTCACCAACTCACTGTGTTTGAACCACACCTGATTCAGCGCTTTGCCATTGAGCCGAACGCTTTGAATGTATTTGTTCGCCTTCGAATTGTTTTTGCAAATGATGGAAAACGTTTTGCCGTTGTGCAGTTGGATGCTGACCCGGTCGAACACCGGACTGCAAAGGTTGTAAACCGGAACACCTGGCGTGACCGGATAGAATCCCATCATCGAAAAAACGACAAACGCCGACATGCCTCCGCCATCTTCGTCGCCGGGCATTCCCAGCGTGGTATCGGTGAACCATGTATCAAGCAGCATGCGAACGCGCTTTTGCGTTTTCCACGGCGCGCCGAGGTAATTGTAGATAAACGGAATGTGCAGGCTCGGTTCATTGCCCATCGAGAATTGTCCGACCAGTCCGCTGGCGTCGGGGAACTTTGCCCAGAATTCGAATTTGCTGCGGCCGAGTGATTCGCGGAAAAGTTGATCCAGCTTTGCCTCAGCCCGGTCACGTCCGCCCATCAACTCGATCAATCCGCGCAGGTCATGTTGCACATCCCAGTCATAAGTGTAGCCGTTGTTTTCGGTCGTATAATCGCGGCCTCCCTGCCCGCCGGACCAGCCCGGGTCAAAGGGTTCAATCCACTTGCCCTCCGAATCCTTCGGCCAGACATGACCTTTGTCCTGGCGGAAAAGATTTTTGTAATTCGCGGCGCGTTTCAGGAACAGTTCGTGATCCGCTTCTCTTCCCAATTGCTGCGCTAATTGAGCTGTGCACCAGTCATCGTAGCTTTGCGCTTCGGTTACCGAGATCGCTTGTCGCCGTTCAAAAGGATGAACGCCGGATGCGGTTTCTTTTTCGCCAGGATGCAGCGCCGGCATGTAACCGTGCTCGTTCAGAAAATCATCCAGAGCCGTTTTGAGACCTCGCCTCCATGGCAGCCAGGTGCCTTCGAGAGAGTTCTTTCTGATTCCTTCATACGCTGTCGCCAGATTAAAATTGGTGACGCCTTTGTTCCAGGCATCCGCGGCCCATGGCGCAAAAGGATTTCCGGTCATGCACTCGTGATTGCCCCAGAGCACGGCAAATTCCGGCATCCAGCCTGACTGTTCAAACATGCGGACGAACGACTGGAGTTTGTCAGCTTCCATTTCCGGATTGAGAATGGTCTGCAACGGTTCCAGCGCGCGGTAGGTGTCCCATAGCCAGTTATCCACGTAAAACGGACGCTCATCCGTGTGCACCTGATGATCGAAGGCGCTGTAGTATTGGCCGTCTTCGGAAATGTTCACCATGCGTTCGTAACAACGGTAAAGCGAAGTATAAAAAACCCGTCGCTGCGCCGGCGTGCCGCCCTCCACGCGAATCTGTCCCAGCGCATTATTCCAGCGATCTCGCGCCGCTTTTTTCACCTTGTCGAAATTCCGACCCGCGATCTCCCTTTGCAGATTCTTTTTCGCCTGCTCGACGCTGATAAACGAAATGCCGTAGCGAAATTCCAAAACCTTGTGATCGTTCTGCGCGGTAATGACCAGACGCTTTCCACCTTTAGCATCGCTCGATTTAATTTTAACCGGCGCATTGAATTCGCCATAGACGTAGGCGTGCATGGTGCCGGGCGTGACGCGGCTTTCGCTGATGATGTTTTCTGAACCGAAAATATGATTGTGGTCGTCGCCGGACAGTGTTCCTCCGCGGCGATTGGCCAGCACCACAACGGGTTTGCCGTTCGGAAAAGTGAAACGGAAACAGCCACAGCGGGCCGTCGGCGTGAACTCCGTCTGAATCAATGAGTCGTCCAGCCTCGCGGAATAGTAATAAGGCGTTTCCACTTCCTGATCGTAAGCCGCGGGCGCAACGTCACCCGGCATCAACCAGAACAATTCTCCAACGCGGTGCGAAACAATCGTGAGTGGAAACGAATGAATCCGGTCGTCCAATTGATCTTTTCGCACCGGATAAACCCGCACCATGCTGTTCGGCAACGAAACGGTTGGGCGAATCGGTTCGAGTAAAAAGCCCTGACCGCCAATCGAGGGATCCACTTCATCCACTGGCGAACGCGCATTTGCTGCCGCACCCAACACCAGCATTGCCGCCAGAGTAATGGTGAATTCCAGAAAACGAACGAATCGATGATTTAAGAATTTAGCGAAAGACATGCGGAGAGAATACGGAATGATTGATGGTTCCGTTATCCCCAAAAACGGGGGACACGCTCGAAGCATTCAGCGAATTCGAATAGATTCACCGCCGGGCAAGAAATTGAAATGTTCCTGATTTCTGAATCGCGCGCACAGCCCTTCCGGCATTCAGTTGGCAACACTGGTCACTGAGGAAAACCACACCATATCCGTTACAAAGGCCTCGTCATGGATCGATGCATCGTGTGACTTCCAGGTCAATGGAGACATCCATTTGTGAATGATCGAATGTCCATCGGCAAACGTCATGCCGGTGGCGCCAGCATGCCGACCCGATGGCGTGTCCACTATGTAACCAAGATAGCTGCCCGGCCTCGTCATCTTAACGCCGAAGGCGGAGTCGTTGATAGTGTCTCCTTCATCGATGAGAACCCAGGTTTCCGCCGGGTTTTGGATACTGCCCAACTTGTTGTAGATTCTGTATGCGGGTGATGGGAGATGGTTGCCATTTCCGAATGTCTGACTCATGGAATAACTGCGAACCCTCAACTCACTTCCTCCGCCACCCACATAGCCGTCGGTCGTCTTATCTGCGGGACAATGATAGACCTTAACACTTTTCACGTATGGAAAAATTTGTCCGACCGTCAAAGGCAGAGTATTGGTCGATAGCAGAACGGTATTCATCAGACCACCACACCAGTTGGTGCTCCAGACGGCAACATTCCCGGGGAAGGTTCCGTTGTCCATTACTCCCGGAGTTCTGCCGCCGTTGTCATCCGCATACATGATCCAACCCAGCGAAAGTTGCTTGGTGTTGCTCATGCACGCCACTCCGTACGCCTTCTGTTTTGCCCGGCTCAAAGCCGGCAACAACATGGCGGCAAGAATTGCAATAATGGCAATGACCACGAGCAATTCAATCAGCGTAAAACCAAGTCGAAGGGCTCTATTCACGTGAGATGAAGTTGTTTTCATGTTGATCGGATTTCTAAACGGGGTGCTCACGTGAATAACCCTGTGACAATCGGTTTTTTCTTACTATCCCCGTTTTAGGGGATGGCAATGCAATGCGTAACGAAGTTACGGTCGCAATGCAGCTCACATGCCCACCTCAAGTGCAGAAGGTATGGTGCGGCCAAAAAGCTGAGGCGCAATGCCGTTAACAACCAAACTACAAACCTTATAATATGAAAAAAACAAGTTCTCTCCGAGCGCGCGCGATTCTGCTTGGAGCCGGCCTGCTGGCATCGGCAAGCCTGGTGTTCAATGCCGCGGCTGTGGACAATCATTGGTCTCCCTTTGATGTCATGGATGATGGCAACGGTCCGTATGCTTACTTCGGAGATCCAAATAACTGGGATCTGGCGGTCGCTCCCTCCTACACCAACAGCGCGGGTGAAACCATGCGTACTATGGTGAGTCAGACAGTTGGCTCTTATGTAACTTGTATCATAACGAACGACCAGGAATTGTTTCAGATCATGGTCGGCGCCGGTGGAGGCGGTGACGTGATGGTGACCAACGGGGCGAATGTCAAAGCCGGTCTGGGAACATACGGCGGCGGTGTGCAATGGACCGGGGTCGGTTTTCCCAACGGCCCTTCGACCTTGACCATCGGCCCCGGCTGTTACTTCACATGCGGCGATCACCTTTGGGTGGGCCAAGGAACCGGTAGTGAAGGCAATGTCATTGTCGATGGCGGAACACTGGAAGTTCATGGCCAGTTGGGTGTGGGCTGGAATGGAACGGGCGGCACCAATCGCATTACGCTTCAAAACGGCGGCAAGGTGATTCTCAACGCATGGGCCGGCGCGACACTTGGATTACCGGGTAACAACAGCCTCGGTATCATGAATATCGCCAGCAACAACTGCTTCGTGAGCATCGCAAACAATCAAACGAGTTTCTTCCCCGGCCTCGTTGAGAACAATCAGCTCCTCGCTTACGGCGGCGAAGGTGTCGTGAAATGGGCTTACGATCCGGTGAAAAATCTCACCACGATCTGGGCGGTTCCTCCCACGAATTCTTTCACGCCCGTCATCGCTGTTCAGCCGGCCAGTGTGGTCACCTCGCCGGGCGGCACCGTTCAGTTCCATGCCGCCGTTATGAACACGCCCGTGAATTATCAATGGCTGTTCAACGGCGTTCCCCTCTCCGACGGCGGCGCAATTTCCGGCGCGCAGACAGATACCTTGACAATCACAGGCGTCACCGGTGCGAATATTGGAAACTACGTTCTACAGGCAACCAGCGCGAGTCAGGCGGACCAGATTGGCATAAGTGCGACGGTGGGGTTGAGTACCACGGGAATTAACCTTTATCCCGTTATTACGGTTCTCGGGATTCCCGGCGTCACCTACGTGACGTCCTCTTCCACAACCGTAAATGGCACTTACACTCCGTTTGCCACCAATACACTCGGCAGCTTTGCGCCATTTTATCTGGTGGATACCAATTCACCGATGAGCGTGACGAAGTTTTACAGGACGGTTCAGCAATGAGGGTTCCGGAGGCGACGAGAAGGGTCCTCGTCGCCTCTTCTGGATCTGATTTTGGTCGCCGCATCGAATCCTTCGCAATCGCTCGCGATCTTCAACCTTTTTAGTTCCCACTTATGCAGTGCTTTTTGCCTTCATCGAAAATTCCCGCAGCGAATCGCATTCGTTCTTCAGCAGGTTTTACTTTGATCGAACTTCTGGTGGTCATCGCCATTATCGCGATTCTGGCCGCAATGCTTTTGCCGGCGTTGTCGAAAGCCAAGGAGCGGGCGCAAGGCATTTCCTGCGTCAACAACATGAAGCAATTGCAGTTGGGCAGCCTGTTGTATTCGGGTGACAACAATGATCTTTTTCCTGGAAATTTTGTTGGCGGCGGATTGCAAGCTGACAAGCCGACCTGGGTGGCGGGCAGTTTTGGGCCCGCATTGAACGGCGGGGCGGACACTCCAGCCGGATGCTCGACCAACATCAATTATCTCGGGGTTTCGGGAATCACTTTCCAGGACGGAAACACCCGGACGCTCTATGGTTCAATCGGTGTGTATCTTCCGGCGGCAGGAACTTACAAATGTCCCGCCGACAAAAGCCTCGATAAAAAATGGGGTATCCCGCGCGTGCGGTCCTGCTCCGCCAATATGTATGTCGGCATGACCGCGCAGCAGTATGCGGCGGGCGGTTTTGGAATCGATCTGCGAGTGAAAGCTTTCAGGAAAACTTCCGATTTCAACTTCCGTCTGACCGCGGCGGATTGCTTTGTGTTTCTCGATGAGAATCCGCTTTCGTTAAACGATGGCTATTTTGAATACATCGCGTCGGGCACGAGCATTAATGATCGGCCCGCCAGCAATCATGGTCACGCCACATCATTTTCCTATGCGGACGGCCACGCTGAACTTCACAAGTGGCAGGATGCTTTTCTGACAATCAACGGCACGGGCCTTAAGGATTCGCGCTGGCTTGCCGCGCATGGAACCTGCCTGAAATAGATCACTGAGTTGAAGACGCGATTTCCGGTCGGTCCACGCAACAGAACCGAGCGCGTTTCGGTGTCCAACAACGATAGAAACATAACTATGAAACTCCCTCGCGTTCGTCTTTTGGCAGTTGGCTTTCTCACGTTGTTCTTGAGCGCGAGCAACTCGAGTTTCGCAGCCAGTCCGATTGGCGACGTGGTTGGAAAAGTGACCGTGGGTTATCAAGGCTGGTTCGCGTGCAAGGATGATGGTTCTCCAATCAATGTGTGGTGGCATTGGAGCACGGACGGCCAAACACCGACCGCCACCAATCTCGGAATCTGGAGCTGGCCGGACATGCGCCAATACATGCGTGGTTATCAAACTGGCTTTCCAAATCTCGGCAATGGCCAACCGGCGATGCTGTTTTCCTCCTACGATCAACAGGTCGTGGACACGCACTTTCGCTGGATGGAGGAAAACGACATCGATACGGCCGCGCTGCAACGCTTCAATCCGTTCGGCGGTGAAGGTCCCACCCGAAATGCAATGACCTCGAAGGTGAGGCGCGCCGCGGAAGCTTATCACCGTAAATTCTATATCATGTACGACATCAGCGGCTGGAACAGTTTTGGCACGCAGATCAAAACGGACTGGACCAATTACATGATCGGTCAGATTCAAATCACCAATTCTTCAGCCTACGCCAGGCAGAATGGAAAACCGGTGGTGTGTCTCTGGGGAATGGGTTTCACCGATCGTCCCGGCAATCAGGCTACTTGCATCGACGTAATCGATTGGTTCAAGGACCAGGGTTGTTACGTCATTGGCGGCGTGCCGACCTGGTGGCGCGAATCCATCAGCGATTCCAAAACCAACTTCCTCGGCGTGTACACCAACTTCGATATGATTTCACCATGGATGGTCGGACGATTCAACGACGCAGCCGGGTCCGATTCGTACCGCGTCAATGTGAATCAAGGCGACATCGCATTCTGCAACAGCCAGGGCATTGATTATCAGCCCTGCATCGTTCCCGGGCATCGCTGGCAAACACCGGAAAGCGGCGGTCGCATGTATGGCAATTACATGTGGCACCAGGTCGTCAACATGATGCAGATCGGCGCGCAGGGCCTGTATATCTCCATGTATGATGAGTTTAATGAAGGAACTCAGATTATTCCCACCGCTGAGGATGCGTCCATGAATCCGGCGGGAACTTCCCTGATCACCTGGGACGCAGATGGCGTGCATTGTTCTTCGGATTTTTACCTGCGATTGACCGGCGACGCCGCCCGAATGTTTCGCGGTGAAACTCCATTCCACACCACTCATTCCACGCCGTACGTTCTGCCGCCTGCCGTTCCCTCGGTGCCGACGAACCTCGCCGTTCAACCTGGCAACGCACAGATCACACTGACGTGGGACTCGTCGGAACAGGCATCGAGTTACACCGTGCAACGCGCGACGAACAGCGGCGGTCCCTATATTACAATTGCGACCAACATTGGCCTGCTCAGTTATATCGATTCGGAACTCACCAACGACAAACCCTACTTCTACGTCGTAAAAGCGGTGAACGCGGAAGGTGAAAGCGCGAACTCCATGGAAGTTATCGGTGTCCCGGTGCTGCTCGGATTGAAGGGTGATTATTACAACAACGCTGACTTCACCGGCTTTGCGTTGTCGCGGATCGACGGCGAAGTGAATTTCAATTGGGACAACGGCTCGCCCGATCCCGCGATTGAAGCCGACACGTTCTCGGTGCGCTGGACCGGCCAGGTGGAACCGCGCTTCTCGGAAACCTACACGTTCTACACGCAATCAGATGACGGCGTAAGACTGTGGGTAAATGGAATTCTGCTGGTGGACAATTGGACCACTCATGCTCCGACGGAAAACAGCGGAACGATTTCTCTCACTGCGGGCACGCGATACCAAATTCAAATGGATTACTTCGAAGGCGGCGGCGGCGCGGTGGCCGGTTTGTCGTGGTCAAGCGCCAGTCAGCCCAGGGACGTCATTCCCGCCTCCCAACTGTTTCCTCCGCTCCCGCCGTCGTCGCCTTACGGACCGACCGCAACGGCTCTTTCATCCAGCGCAATTCGTTTGTCCTGGTTCAATAGCTCAGGCGCGACCGGCTACAATGTGAAACGCGCCACCACGGGCGGCGGACCTTATACTGTGATCGCCACCCATCTGACATCTCTGACTTTCACCAACAGCGGACTGACCGGCGGAACGAGGTATTATTATGTCGTTTCGGCCGCGAACTTGTTCGGCGAAAGCACCGATTCAATCGAGGTCAGCGCTCAAACTTTGCCGGTTGCTTTTCCGGAGATCGCTTTTGGAATCAGCGGCGGTTCAATCCTGTTTCACTGGCCGTCTGATTACATCGGCTGGCGATTGGAAATGCAGACGCATCCGCCCGGCGACGGATTGGGAACGAACTGGGTGACCGTGGCCGGTTCCGCCAACACCAATCAAATCGCGCTGTCGATCAATCAGGTCCACGGCAGCGCATTCTTTCGTCTCGCGTATCCCTGACCGTTTCCCTTGACCGATTCAGACTCGACAGAAAATTCCTTCGACTTCACAGAGACGTCGGTTCTTGAGCAGTGTTCTTGGAACACAAATCAGCCTGCGCGGTTCGTATTGAATCCCTCGCGCAGCTCGAAAAAACGTTGCGTGCTGAACCCGGAAAAACTTGGCTCTCCCGTAATGGGAAATTGCAATTGCGCGTCGCGTAAAATTTCTTTAAGTCCTGCATTCACATGAGGGCGGCGACACACAAACAATTTTTCAGCAACGGTTCGGTGACGACTCCGCTGTAACCCAGGCATTTAACCATGCGCAAAGACAAAACCTTCAACAATGATCTCGACTGGTTACTGATGCGATGTAGCGCAGCCGTCCTCGGCTGCGAGTTCAGGCACCGTCTCGGCGCGTGTTCCTCAGTCTGGCGGCGGGATGCCGCTTTAACTCGCAGGCGGGGACGCCTGCGCGACGATTGTTGCGAACATGCCTGAAGATTTATCACGCCATCATCTTCTCTCAGGATTTCATTCACGTGGAACGCTGCCGCACTTGAAGCGCGAGGGCGGCACGTATTTCGTGACATTCCGGCAAGCCGGGACGTTGCCCAGGGAAGTTTTATTGCGATTCAAAGCAGAGCGCGACGCGATTCTCGCGCAGGCTCAATCCGCCAAACGTCCGCTGACCTGGCATGAGCAGGAGGAGTTGTTTCGCTGGTACGCTCATCGAGTGGACAAATATCTCGATGCCGAACACGGCGTCTGTTATCTGCGCGATCCGGCCCTGGCAGATATTGTTGCCACTGCGATTCAATTCTTCGATGGCCAACGTTATGAGTTGCGCGCATGGGTCGTGATGCCAAATCACGCCCACGCCGTGGTCTGGCCGATGGCGGGCCATCCTTTAAGCGACATCCTGCACAGTTGGAAATCATTCACTTCACACGAAATCAATAAGCGGCTGCCGACGAAAGTTTCTCCTTTTTGGCAGAGTGAGTCCTACGAACACCTGATCCGCGATGACGAAGACTTGAATCGTTGTTGTCATTACACGCGCATGAATCCAGTGATTGCAAAGCTTTGTGCCCGCGCCGAATACTGGAAATGGAGCAGCGCGTATGCATGTGATTCGCAACCGACGCCGGAAGGGGGTTCAAGCACGTTGCAGGTTCGCGATCGATCAATCCTTAAACGCGGCGGGACGCCGCTTTAACTCGCAGGCGGGGACGCCTGCGCTACGTGGTTAACTCTCGGTATTTCTCAACTCCCCGCAGGATATCACGAGAAAAGATAAAAAATTCGACGTCGACCTCGGTTCGTTGCCGGCCGCATGTAGCACAACCGTCTTCGGCTGCGGGTTCAGGCACCTTCCCGGTGCGTGTTTTCCAGTCTGGCGGCGGGACACCGCCTTAACTCGCAGACGTCTTCGACTGCGCTACGATTGCGTTTCCAACCTCCGCTACAGTTCTAAATCAACTCACTCCGGTGTTTGGCGACGGCTTCGATCCGGCTGCGCACGTGCATTTTCTGGCAGATGCTTTTCACGTAGGTCCGCACTGTTTCCACACCGATGTTCAGTTTCGCGCCGATCTCTTTGTAAAGATATCCGGAAGCCAACAGCGAAAGCACCTGCTGTTCGCGCGGAGAAAGATTGTGAGACTGTTCCTCGGATGGACCGAGCAGATGAAAATGCTGCACGACTTTGCGCGCAATGTGGCTCGACATCGGAGAACCGCCGGCGAACACGTCGCGAATCGCTTCCACCAATTGTTCGGGCGGAGCGGATTTCACGAGGTAACCACTCGCGCCTGCTTTCAAAGCTTTGAAAATTCTTTCGGAGTCTTCATACACCGTCACCATAATGAACTGCATCTGCGGTGCGATTCGCTTCAACTCGGCCACGCATTGAATTCCGGACATTCGCGGCAGCTGAATATCCATCAAAACCACGTCCGGATTCAGCGCGGGAATTTTTCCAATTGCTTCCTCGCCGGAAGTGAACGCGCCCACGCATTCCAGGTCGGAAATGTTTTCCAGAATCTGCAACAACTGCCGGCGCAATCCCGCATCGTCTTCCACCACTGCCACGCTCTTTTTCATTTCAACTTTTGATGATCGTTCAAGCCGTCGTTTCGGTGCGGAGTGGCAACAACTTCCAATCGCAGTTCCACCGTCGTCCCGGTGCCGACCACACTCTGGATGTCACAGGAACCGCCGATCGCAGCCAGCCTCCGCCGCATGTTGTTAAGACCATTGCCCGACGGCGTGGCGCCAACATCAAAGCCCGCGCCATCGTCCTTGATAACAATCGCCAGCCTTCTGCCGTCGAAGGCGACAGCGAGCGCCACTTCCGAAGCTTTTGCGTACTTGATGATGTTGTGCACAGCTTCTTTCACTGCCATGACGATGTTATGGCGCGTCTGACTGGACACCTGAACGTCTGATGGCAAATCGGAGATTTCGAAACGACAGGGCAGATCCGCCTGCTCGCAAAGTTTGTTCGTGACCTGGCAGATGTAATTTCCAAGCGCATCGAGATTGTCATTCTCCGGATTCACGGCCCACACGGTTTCATACAACGCGGAAACCAGTTCACGACTTAAGTTCGAAATGCGGTCGAAATCCGCACTGGCCGATTCCGGAAATCCCGGCTTCGTTTTCGCCAGCGCGCTGATCAATGAAATCTCAGTCACGCGCGCGCCGAGGTCGTCGTGAATATCCTGCGCAATGCGCACGCGTTCCTTTTCCAGCGCCTGCTGGTTTTTCAGATGCATCATTTCCAGCCGCATCCGCCGCCAGACCAGATAACGGCCCGAGGCAAAAAGCATTCCCACGCAAATCACTGCCGTGGAACTCCAAAACCAGGAGGTCTGCCAGAATGGCCGCGGCACCAGCACGGTAAATGTTTTTTCGTTATCCAGCGGACGGCCCATGAGATCGAACTCCCCCAGGTGCAACTGGAACTCTCCTTCCTTCAACTGATCGTAATGCGCGCCGCCGTAGCTCGCCATTCCCATGCTGTACATTTCATTCCACTCCACCACCACGCGTTCACCGGGAGTGACCTCCGGCGCGGACTCCATGATGTTATGCCACTCGGCATGACTCACTGCGTCGTCGTCTTGAATGGCAAAAGCTTTCTGCACCGGGTTTTCGCTCAGCGTGACAATCTTCGCCATGCTTGAATGATTTCCATCACGCGTCCAACCCGGCGGATTTTTTCCCGACTCATCCTGAAAGCCGTGTTCCAACGGCGATTCCATCAACAGCACCGGCGAAGAATTGCTGGAAACTTTTGAAACCGTCAGATTCGCCACGACATAGATGCCGACGGTCTGCGGCGGTCCGGATCCGGAGGAGAGCACGATCCACAAATGCTTTGCCTGATTGGGAACCACCACGACTTCGCGGCGATGAGTCAAAGGCGAGTTTGTGATTGATCCGCGCCAGCCCGCGCTTTCTCCCATGGCTTTGAAAGAGTTTTGCGCAATCTGATCGCCGGCCGCGTTATAGAATCTCACGACCAGATACATTTCACCCGGACCATCGCACCAGCCGGAATCTTCTCCGTCGAGTTTGTAACGCAAGCGCGAACCGGGATTCGCCGGAGGGTTGGTGAAGCCAAACGCGAAATAAATGTTCTGTGGCGAAGGGCCGAGATTCAGCGCGTTGCCGTGTCGAAGCGGAATGGATTTGCCGTTCACCGTTATATCATGCAGGACTATTTGGGGTCGCGAAGTTCCGGAAGCAGCATGCGTTGAAAACCGAAAATCAGCGCAGATCAACGTCAGGAGCAGAATGAATGCGGTCTTGTGGCGGGCAGCAATCACGATTTGACTCTAGAATGAATCATATTTCAGAACGAGCGTTTTCCCGTTTGGAGAACGTTCCACGACTGAGCCGAACTTAACGCGGCATTGAAACCCATTTCAGGGAGAGAAGATTGAACCCTGAAAAATCTTCTCTCCCTCCAGGCTCTCCCCCAGCTTCGCTCAATGGAAAGGAACTCATCTCTCGTTTTGATTTTTCTTCAAACGCATCGATTTACCCGTGCGGCAGCCCGCTGCACCTTTCGCCCGCCAACCTATGCAATCGGCATGCGCGAAGAGCATCCCCGTTTTCGGGGAGGACGCGCATTTCTCAAGAAGTGTGAAACGTTCCGAAGCTGTTGATATGTCTGTCTCTGATTTCTGCGGTTCGAATCAACGAACAGCAGGTCCCGGTCCGGAACAACTTCCCGATTTCGGGGATGGTTGACGACTGCCGCATCCAGCAGATTGTGACTGACTGCTGCATGAATGATTCGCTGAGTTCTGAAACATCGCCGGAGAAAACGCCTGTGCAACACCGCGCTTTTCCGTCCTGTGAGCGCAATCGCTTGCTCGCCCTGTGTGTCGCAACTTTGATCTGGCTGATGCACGCGAACTGCGGACTTTCTGCGAACGCTTCTTTGACTTCTGATTCCGACGGAGCTTTGACTCGCGAAAAGGTGATTGAACAAACCCTGCATCCGTTCAGCGGCGTCAGCCATTCGGGCGTGGACGTCACGACGTTGCATGGCAAAGTCATGGCCGGTTATCAGGGTTGGTTCGGTGCGCCAACCGACGGCGCGGAACTGGGCTGGAAACACTGGACCGGGCCTGAGGGTTTTCAGCCCGGAAGTTGTTCGATCGATCTCTGGCCCGACGTCAGTGAACTCGATCCCGACGAACGTTATCCCACTGCATTCCAAAACGCCGACGGAACACCTGCCGAAGTGTTCAGCTCGTACAATCGAAAAACCGTACTCCGACATTTCCAATGGATGAAGGATTATGGAATCGACGGTGTTTTCGTTCAGCGTTTCATCACCCAGACTTTCACGCCCAGGACGCTGCGTCATGTCAACGTGGTGCTCAACTCCTGTCGCGATGGCGCGAATCTCAACGGACGGGCTTACGCTGTCATGTACGATCTCTCCGGCCTGGGTCGCGGCCAGATGAACCGCGTGATTGAAGATTGGAAATTGCTGGTGGACCGACTGCAGATCACGAAAGACCCGGCGTATTTGCATCACGCCGGAAAACCGGTGATCGCGGTCTGGGGCTTCGGCTTTGACGACCACCGCGAATACACGCTGGACGAAGGATTGGAACTCGTGAACTTCCTGAAGAACGATCCGCACTACGGAAACTGCACCGTGATGCTGGGCGTGCCGGCGCACTGGCGCACGCTGGATCACGATTCCGTCGCGGACAAAAAATTGCACGAGCTGATTCTCAAAGCCGACATCGTGAGTCCCTGGACCGTGGGTCGCTACCGCAATCCGACTCAAGCGATTGATTACGCCGAGAAAAAAATGAGACCGGATTTAACCTGGTGCCGCGAACATGAAAAAGAATTCATGCCGGTCGTTTTTCCCGGTTTCAGTTGGCACAACCTGAAACCAAAGTCGCCATTGAACGAGATTCCCCGGCTTAAAGGTGATTTTCTCTGGACGCAATTTGTTCAGGCAAAAAAGCAGGGCGCGTCGATGGTGTACGTTGCGATGTTCGATGAAGTGGATGAAGGCACCGCCATCTTCAAGTGCACCAATTATCCGCCGAATGGATTATCGCGCTTCGTGACATTCGAAGGTTTGCCGAGTGATTTCTATCTGCGAATGACCGGCCGCGCAGCCCAAATGATCCGTGGCGAAGCGCCATTGGTTGAAGATTATCGAACGCTCTTTTCGCGCTAACCCAGTCCGTAAGCATCACGAGTCCAGCGATTTCAGCGCAAGTTTTCCCTTGTCCGTGAACCATGGTGCGCATTCAATCCCGGTCACCATGGACGAGCGGTTCTCCATCACATCTTGCGCGCATTGCGGTCAACGAATTGAATTTCCAACCGACGGGCTCGGCCTTCAGGCACAGTGCCCCGGCTGCGGCGGCGAAACGTTGCTCACCGGAAATCCACCAGAAAAGCCAGAGTCCGCGGAGGAAGAGATCACAGCAGGTGAACTGCAGGATGCATTAACGGGTGTATTGCCTCGCCGACGCGTTTCCATTTTTTACCAGATTGGATTGCTGCTCGTTGCAATCTTTATGGTTCTCCTCCCGTTGGTATATCTGGCTTTTGCCCTGTTAACGGGATATGGCGTTTATTGGTACGCGATTCATGGATGGGTGATCTTCTCAAGTTTCGCAGGCGGCATCCACGTGATGATTCTGAAGATGATTCTTTATCTCGGACCTCTCCTGGGCGGCACTGTCGCTGTATTTTTCATGTTTAAACCCATTCTCGCCCGAAGTCCGAAACGCGCGATGCCTCTGGAATTGAACCCCGTGCAACATCCTCGTCTCTATCAATTCATCGCCCATCTGGCTGATCTGGTCGTCGTCTCAATGCCCAAACGCATTTATCTCAATTGCGATCTGAATGCCAGTGTGGGATTTCGACGCGGGTTTCTCAGCCTGCTCGGAAACGATCTCGCTTTAAATCTGGGACTTGTGCTCGTGGCCGGGATGAACACCAGGCAATTTGCCGCCGTTGTCGCTCATGAACTCGGCCATTGCACCCAATGGCTGGCGATGCGTCTGGGTTACATCATTGATCGCATCGACGGCTGGTTTGTTCGCGTGGTATATGAGCGGGATACGTGGGACGAGGCACTAAAGGACTGGAGCAACTCGGTCAACGATTTGCGACTGTCGCTGATTGTGGGATGCGTACATCTGGCCGTATGGCTTTCACGGAAAATTCTGTATGTATTGATGATAACCGGCCACGCCGTCAGTTGCTTTCTCTCGCGCCAAATGGAATATCACGCGGATTCGTGTGCCATCGCCGCAGCCGGCTCTGAAGGAGTTGAAAGTTCGTTGCTTCGCTTGCGTGAGCAATCCCTCCTGCGGCAAATCGGATACAATGCGTTGGACCAGATTTGGGAGAAACGACGCCAATTGCCCGATAGTTTGCCGGAATTTCTGAACAGGCTCGAAAAAGGTCTCCCAAGTGATTTCCGCGAGGATGCCCAGGCAACGCTTCTCAATGAGACTCCTGGAATATTTGCCACCCATCCAACCCCTGCCCAGCGGATTCAAAAGGCCCGGCGCGCGTCTGAAGCCGGGGTATTCACAATTGAAAAATCGGCAAGCGCGTTGTTCCGTGATTTTGCAGAAACTTCGCGCGTCGTCACCGCACGTCATTACCGGCAGACTTTAGGCTTGGCTGTGACGGATTCGATGTTGAAACCGGCGGACGCGTTCTTTCAAAAGCCGGTATCCACCGCAGTTGAAGACTCAACGCCTTCCGAAGTTCCGACAGGCCCGACGCCGACGCTGCGAATACGTCGTTCAAGCCAGACCGTATGAAGCTGGACTAAAGTTGATTCGCCAACAGTGCTCCGCACGGCGGGCAGCTCGCACGGAAGCGCAGCAAAGGTCATGATAATTCTGGTTCGTAACACGGGTCTGCGCCGAGTGGAATCTCCTGAGCATGAAGGGATGAACTCGGTTGGTGGATTTCTTTTGCGGTCGATAATCCGATTCAGTGCCGTTGCCGAGAATTTGAAGGACTACGGAATATCTGGCGGAAGAAAGCGGCGCTGAAGCGACCCCAGTCCAGACGCTGTGCGCGGCTTGTGGCGATCAGCATCGCGATAGCGTTTGGAGTGCGCGTGCTTTAGCACCGCTTTTTCACAGAGAGATTCATCCGTTCGAATGGGTAGCGTAAAGCACGCATACCAACCGAGGTAGCGAGGCAAAATAAAACGGCTGAAAGCCGGAAAGAAACAGCCCCCGGGGTAAGCGATATGAAAACAACCGCTGCCCTAATGGAGCGTTAAATTATTGAGCGGATGAACATCAAAGAATTTTGGCTCAGGGCAATCTATTCAGAGGACAAATCAAAACGAGTCCCGCTGGAAATCAACATCCTGCAATACTCCATTCATTTTTCTTCCGTTCCCCTGATGGCCTTTGGTTATGATGGCGGCGCATGGAAGGCATTGATTTTATTGAGGATTTGGCGGAGGTGATGATTGCCGCCGGTTTGTTCGGCGCATTGTGCAAACGAATCGGTTTGTCGGTCATCGTGGGCTACCTGGCGGCCGGAATTCTTCTTGGGCCGTACACGCCGCCGTTCGCGTTTGTTCATGACCTGGAACGCATTCACACGCTTTCGCAACTCGGCCTGGTGTTTCTGATGTTCTCGATCGGCCTTGAGCTGAGCTTGAACAAGCTTCGCAGTCTCGGACCGGGCATGGCGATCGCGACGGGACTCGGCGCTTTTCTCGTGTTCAATCTCACGCAGGCGCTCGGCGCTGTCGCCGGCTGGTCGAAGGTGCAAACGATGTTCACCGCCGCGATGCTCATGGTGTCCAGCTCGGCGGTGATCGCGAAAATGTTGCGTGACCTGCGAATGGAACACGCTCGCGCCGGACAACAGGCGCTGGGAATCGCGGTGCTCGAAGACGTCGTCGCCATCGTCATGCTGACGTTGCTCGGCTCGTACACAAAAATTGGCGGCGGAGAAAAATCAACCGGCGTGAGCGTCGTGATTGCGGGACTGTCCGGATTTGTGGTTTTGACAGTGATGGCGGCGTTGCTGTTTGTTCCGCGGCTGTTGAAGCGGCTTCAGGCAAAGGCCGATCCCGAACTCCAGACGATCATCGTCGCGGGTGTTTTGTTTTCCCTGGCGCTGGCCGCGGTTTGGGCGGGTTATTCGATGGCGCTCGGTGCGTTTCTGTTGGGCGCTGTCGTGGCGGAACTGCCGCAACGTCACAATGTGGAACATGCGTTCGCCGGCGTGCGCGACATTTTCAGCAGCGTCTTCTTCGTTTCGATTGGAATGCTGATTGACGTTCATCTGTTTGGCGAAGTGTGGCCGTGGGTTTTGGGTCTCGGCATCTTCGTGTTGATTGCGCGGCCGCTCGCAGTCGGCGTGGCGTTGATCGTAACCGGCACTCCGCCTCGCGACGCGCGGCGAGCCGGCTTGTGCGTGTCGCCGCTCGGTGAATTTTCCTTCGTCATCGCGCAAATGGGAGTCGAAGCGGGTGTGCTTCCCAAAACCTACTACACGCTGGCTGTGGGTGTTTCGCTCGTGACGGTGATATTGGCGCCGTTGATCAATCGGCAGGCGGAACCGTTGCTCGGATGGATCGAAAATCACGAACCCGGCATCCTGCGCCGCTTTCTCGAAACGTATCATCGCTGGCTGGCGCACATCGTTGCCGCGCCGGACAGCCGCCTGTGGTGGCGCAGATGTCGTCCGCATTTCATTTACATCGCTATCGAAGTATTGCTCGTCACCGGTTTGCTTTTGTCGGCGCAATCGTTTTTTGGCGTGCTGGAAAAAAGCCGCATCGGATCCACTTTCGGCCAGATCAATCTGCGCCTCTTTTTTTGGAGCGTCATGGGATTGGTGACCTTGGTGCCGCTCGTTGGCATCGGATGGTCTGTCCGCTCGCTGTCACACATTGCCGCGGAGAGCCTGCACGGACGGATTCGTTTTTCGACCCGCGCGGTCACGACGATTCTCCAGGGCGTGGGCGGAGCGATCGGCGTTGTCTGGCTCGGATTGCTTGTTCCCGCGCAATTGTCCGCCCACGGTTTGTGGATCATCATTGGCATTCTTTTGATTGCGCTCGTGCTTTTCTCGCGCCGGTTGATGTCGCTGCGCACCACTGTGCTGGGATCGGTGGGACAGGTTCTGGAAGGAAGTTCCGGACCGCAACTGCCGTCGCGATGGGAAGAGCCGTCCGCCGATTGGGAACTGAATCTTCAGGAAGTGGAATTGCCGAGCCGGACCCGTTGCGCAGGACAGACGATCGCCGCGCTGCAAATCCGGAATCGCTTTGGCTGCACCATTGTTGAAATCAATCGGCAAGGTTTTCTCCTGGCCGGGCCTGAACCGAACGTTCCCTTGTTCCCCGGCGACCGCCTGCTGGTTCTGGGAAGCGAGGAACAAATCGCCGCGTTGCAAAACGAATTCTCCCGCGAAGGCACAGAAAACGAAGACCAGACCGCGTTTGACGATTCGCTGTTGGACACTGTCACCGTGGCGGACAATCCGGAGATAGTCGGCAAGCCATTGCGCGAATTGCAGATTCCGCAGCGAACCGGGACAGTCGTCGTCGGCATTCAGCGCGAGGGCCAGAAACAGGTGAATCCGACCGGCAACGAAATTGTTCAGGCCGGCGACCAATGGCTTGTGGTTGGATCAACGGACGAATTGCGCAGCCTGCGGAATCTGATGAACCGCGTGAATGCTTGAGATTCCTTGACGAGGGCCTCGTCGAAGTCACGAGCTCGAGTTCAAAACGGAATTGACCTGCGCCAAGCGAAATGCTGACGTGATGAAAGGAAAGGGAAGCGACAGAACAGGTCCGTAATAAAGCTTTGGTAAAAGCTTCTGCTTCGGGACAGGCAACGTTGCTGCGGGTCACAGACCCGCGCTCCGGAGCACGCCTCTGCAAGGCGCAGCACGTTCAAAGATCAATGGGTGTAATCTCACATCCCACATAACTCAGCCGGAATCATCACGTTCAAATGATGCGCGCCGAGAACACGCGCTCATAAGTGGATTGGGCTGGTGGTCATTCCCACCACGTGGAGTCATTCGGCATCGCGGGTGGGCTGTGGTCGAGCGCAACGCCGCGTTTGCCTACGGGATTTACGGTTTCGATCCTGTTGCCGTATTGCCTGTGCTTCGACGTACGTGCAAACCCATTTGAAATCCCAAAGGGATTTTATACTCCAGCCCAGGGTTGCAAGGAACGAGCTACCCTGGGTGGGCGTGAGAAACAAATCACAACTCTGAAGGAGTTGTGTCGCTGGCCCGCCCCGCCTGCTGCGGCTGGTGCTCCGCATATAAGTGCGCTCCGAACAAACAGATGCAACCCACGTTGGGGTTGTGGAAATTGCGAACGCGAACCCAAGATAGCGACTGCGTCGCAACCGTGGGCTGAGTGATAGGATCCCGTTGGGATTCAGAATGGCTGATGCAGTCTGTTGTAGCGGCGATCTGTGGGCGCCGGTTCTGCGAACCATTTGCGTCGGCGTCACAGCCCGCCGCTACGGATGTAACGATCGATATCTACGTTTCGATGCACAAAAAATTGCGCAGTGGAAAATTCATCGGTGAAAAAGTGCTGCATGATTTCAACGACATGAAGTTCAAAGCGATTGCAGCGCCGTATTGATTTTCAAAGGGAGTTCAACCGCAATGTTCGAATCTCTGCGCAATCTTCGATCTTAATCGACAACCCGCTTGTCACTGAAGCTGATTTTAAAATCAGCGGAACGTCCGGCTCACATCATCACATCGTTCGGCTGTTCAGTTTGAGGGAAGTTTCAGCCGATAGAATTGATTCTGGTTTGTCGGCGAAAGATGGACGCTCAGCTTTCCATTCGATCTTTCCGGCGTCGTAATCAGCTCCGACCAAATCACCGGCGGATTCAGGTTGGTAGTGAATTCCAGTTTCATTGGTGCTGCCCATTGCGGCCACGAAAGATCCAATCCTTCCGAACTCGAACTAAATTCAATGTCAGGCTGAACGAAGCTTGCGGTGAAATGCGAATCAACATCCGGAACCATCACGCGATGCGTTTGCGCACCGCCGTCCGACCACATCACAAAAGAAAAATTGGTGCCGGATTGAAGCTGCGGCGACGGCACATTCAATGCCCGACTCATTCCCGCCACAGCCGTAATCGAAGTTGAGCCGATCAATGTTTGACCATCCAATGTGAGAGCCAATCCCGCGGGAACAGTGTCAAACGTCAGCACGCTCGATTGCGGCGCCACATCAGTTGACGCCGTTTGCTGATTATCGTTTGCATCTGTGACCGTGAGGTTGATGCGATAGAAAACATTGGTGGTTGCGGCGGCGTTGGTTGGAACCAGGTACGCGCCGGCGGTGATGCCGACCCAGGGGCCGAACGCCGGATAAACTACCTCATTCGAATGAAGTTCACCACGCCATGAAAATGCGTTCGCCGACAGAATCGCGCCGGTATAATCCTTCGCCGCACCTGAAAACTGGATCAGGCTTCCGCCTTTGAAACGATTGGTGACCGTGGGCTGAAGAATGGCTGCCTGGGGCGCGATCAACTCCGCGCGGGTCAGCGTTTTCGAATCGAGACGCATCGCACTGAGTTGTCCATTGAAGAAAGGATCGTTGGGGAACTGACTCTTTCCGAAGCTGCAACCGATGGGTGCAATGTCCGACGGCAACAAATTCAGACTGTTGTTCACCGCCACAGCGTTTCCATTCACATAAAGAATCCCCTCCCGTCCGTTCAGCGTGACCGCCACATGCGTCCACTGTCCGACCGACAACGCGGCAGGCGATTGGACTGTTTCCCAATCAGCCGTGTTCGGCGAAATCGCGCAGCGCAATCGCCCCGATCCGTCGGAGGCGGTCAGGTAGAAATAACATTGGGTGTTCCGTCCGAAATCAAAGATACGCTGGGCGTTGCCGCCTCCGTTCCATTTCACCCAGCCCGAAACCGTTCGCGCGACGCCGGCCGCGGCAGGAAGATGGACGTATTGTTTGGAGGGTGCGGAAAGGTTGAGAACGTTGCCACGTGAAGGTTCGTTCACAATCGAAGCTCCATTCACGAGCGTGCCATTGAAATGGTTGCTTGCATCGCTCCCGTCATGGGTGAACGGATAAAACGCAGTCCAATCTGGCGCAGGCGCAATTGGAACCGGGAGAACGTCCACCGAGTTGGTCGCTTTGCGTCCAGAATTGTCCACCGCCATCAGCAGAACCCGATACACGCCGTTGGTCGCGGAGGGATCGTTGGCGGGCAATGTGTAACTTCCTTCGTTCAAATTTGTGACCGGGCCAAAAACAACGTTCGTTGTTCCGCCATAAATATGTTGAATCAGCCACGTGAGATGGCGTGCATCCAAAGGTCGGGCGACGAAATCCGTGGCGCTGCCTTTGAAGTTGATTGTTCCGCCCGGACCGCAGCGGGATTCGGTTTGAGGCAACGCAATGGTAGGAACCGGAGCGACCATTTCAGCAGCGGTCAGTGCATGGCCGTAAACGCGGAAGCTGGCGAATTGTCCATTGAAGTTCGCGTCCGCCACGAATTTGCTTCGTCCCAGGTGATTGGTTTGCGGCGCGACGTTCAATGGAAGCAGACTGATGTTGTTGGTGACCACCGCAGCGCCGTTGACGTAAAGAATGCCCTTCGTTCCGTCGAGCGTGACGGCGACCTGAGTCCAGGCATTCTTCGGCAGCGGCTGGTTCCATTGAAGTATTTGTGTTGGGCCGCCCGCCCTGATATCGAGCCGCAAAACATTATCGCTGGATGAAGGCGTCAGCATCACATACCGCGAGGTGTCGGTGCCGAAATCAAATATCCGTTGCCAACTGGCGCCTCCGCGCCAGTTCACCACCGCGACAAATGTCTGCGCGTAACCGACGCCCGGCGGCAGCCAGATGTATTGATCCGCACCATCAAGATCGAGGACATGGCCGTAAGTAGAATCGCGCTCGATTTGCGCGCCGTTCAGCAACAAGCCGGAGTATTGGCCGTTTTCGTCATGGGCGTCGGACTTGAACGAATAGATCGCCGACCAATCGTTGTCACAAGCCGGCCAGCCATCCGCAGTCCACGACAACGGCCACAAGGCAAAGCGAGCCATACCGTAAGCGTTGTAACCCGGATCCCAGGCATTGGCATCGTAGTAATGATGCGACAGAAAAGTGGTTCCAGCTTCCGACAAAAATCCAAGATGTCCCGGGCCGGTATATTTTCCGGTGGCGCGTAGAAACAAGGTTCCGCCGCCATTCACCATGTTGACGCCATTCCGATCCAGATACGGCCCCGTGATCGAAGTGCTGCGACCCATCCGGACATTGTAAGTGCTGTCCACTCCATCACAGCACGAGCCCCAGTTGCAGAACAGGTAATAGTAACCGTCGTGATACAGAATCGACGACGCTTCGATTGAGCTATTGTACGCCAGTCGGTGAACCGGCGATATTCCAGAAACGCGCATCCCGGTGAGCGGATTCAATTGCGTCAGATAAATTCCGTTCCAGTACGAACCGAAACACAGCCAGATATTTCCGGATCCATCCCGCACCACATTCGGATCAATCGTGTTGTAAGGCATACCGTTGGTTGAACTGATGACCGGGCCGTGATCGGTCCAGAGATAGTTCGGGTCGGTTGGATCGAGCGTGGGATTGGTGACCAGTCCGATGGCAGAAACCTGACTGCCCCAGGTCGAGACCGAATAGTAAAGATGGTACTGGTTGTTGAAATAGAGAACATCCGGCGCCCAGAAAATCCCGCCAAAACCGGGCACGGCGCTCGTCGTCCACGCCGGCGGATTGGCGAATACTTTCGGCCCCGGCGTCCAGAAGATTTTGTCCGCGGAAGATTTGCTCACGATTCCCTGGCCCGTGCAAAACATGTAGTAACGATCCTTGCACTTGACGATTGTGGACGGATCGTGAGCGTTCAGAAATCCGCGCAGCGGTTCGGGTGATGCCGCAGATACCAACGAGGCAAAAGGAACCAGCAGGGTAACAATGAATACGTTCCAGCGAAGGGCCATTTTATTTTGCACGAGAAATGTCATAGAAGCTTTTCACAATCGGGATCGCTTGGAAATGATCAATGCAATGAATGATGGGAACGGGGGCGCAACTTGACACCCGCACCAAACAACGGATTGAACTTTCGAAATTCAAAACGGCTGATCACTCTCTCTCCTCCGAGCGAAACCGGAGGAGAGGGCTGGGGTGATAAGGTTTTTAGCTCAAAATCCC
>DASTXC010000102.1:0-14771 GCA_035765675.1 Verrucomicrobiia bacterium | reverse complement strand
GGCGATTGGAATCTCACCGTTGTTTTGCAGGATGAAGCGAGCGGCGCGGCGACTGGCGGCGTGCTCTATCTCACGAACATTCATCGGTTGTTCGACAACACACGGCGGCGGAAAGAAGCAGAAACCTTCGAGTGGATGGGGCCTGCGGTTTCGAAATCCAAGGCGCTCGATACCGGAGCCGAATTGCGCGACCGCATTACCAGTCATCCGCGATTGATGCTGATGAATGACGAGGCGCATCACGTCTGGGACCCGGATTCGGCGTGGAACGAGGCGATTGAATGGTTGCATGAAACAAATCGCAAACGCGGGGGCGATGGTTTGGTTGGACAATTGGATTTCTCCGCGACGCCGAAGGACAACAAAGCGAATTATTTCAAGCACATCATCTGCGACACGCCTTTGGGTGAAGCGGTGG
This sequence comes from Verrucomicrobiia bacterium, assembly GCA_035765675.1. GTDB lineage: Bacteria > Verrucomicrobiota > Verrucomicrobiia > Limisphaerales > DASXHY01 > DASXHY01. The sequence continues at coordinate 14,353 of DASTXC010000102.1, read as the reverse complement.
ACGCGGGGATTGTCAAAACGCCGATCATTGGGCGCGCGAGAAAACTCGTCGAGCAGGCGACCGACAACTCCGCCTACAAATACGAAATGCACTTGAAACTCGGCTACGAACGCTGGCGTCGCAGCCGGAACGAATGGCAGAAGAGCGGAAAGAAACCGCTGCTGTTCATCATGTGCGAGGACACGAAAGCCGCGGATGAAATCACGGCGCGCTTGAACGGAGATGAAGTTTTCAAAGAGTTGAACGGACGCACGATCAATCTTCATACGAATCTCAAAGGCAAAATCAAAAAGGTCGGCGGAAAGGAAGTGTTCGTTGAAAACGAGAAAGACATCAGCGACGAGGACTTGAAGGCTTTACGAAGATTGAGCCGTGAACTGGATTCCGGCACGAGTCCGTATTTCAGCATCGTTTCGGTGTTGATGCTGCGCGAAGGCTGGGACGTGAAAAATGTCACGACCATTGTGCCGTTGCGCCCGTACAATTCGCCTGCCGGAATTTTGCCGGAGCAAACGCTGGGACGCGGTTTGCGCCGGATGACGCCGCCCGGACAGGCGAATGAAATTGTTGCAGTCGTTGAACATGAAGCTTTCGCCCGACTGTATCGCGAGGAATTGGCGCAGGAAGGTTTGCCGATTGAAATCGTCGAGGTGGATCGGGTGCCGACCACAACTGTTTCCATTTTTCCCGATCCGGCGAAGAATTGGGAGAAGCTGGAGATTTCGATTCCGCGATTGACGGCCGCCGCGCAAACGCTCGCGGTGCTTGGCCCGATTAGCGAGGCGGAAGTGCGTGAAGCATTTGCAAAGTACAAGCCTTTGCCCATTGGTGAACGGGGACCGACCGAAGTGCCGTATGAAGGACGGCATTTGATTACAGGCGAAGTCGTGGAGCGAATGAAGGTGAATCTGGCTTTGTTGGATTCCGGCGTTGGCGCGCTTTCATTTTATGTTCAGGAGTTGGAATACATCGCCAAAGTCAAAAACACTCACACGATACTTGCGCCGCTGTTGCAGACCTTTTTTGAGCAACTGCTCTTTGGCCCGGATCATTCGATTTTCGATCCTGCTTTGGTTGCACGACTTTCGAACAGCGACGTACGTGAGCATGTGCGCGCCGTTTTTGTGCCATTGATTCGCAAGAAAACTTTGCAGCAACAAATTCGAACTCCGGATGCCGCGCCGATTGCGGTTTCAAGTTGGCGACCATTTCAAGTCACGGCCAGCGAGCGCAGACCGGTTCTTAAATCGGAGCGAACATTGTTCAACCTCGTGCCCTGCAACCGGTCGTTGGAACAGGCACTGGTGGAGTTTCTCAGCAAAGCAAGCGACGTGACGGCATTTGCAAAGAACGCCGGGCCGCAGGCGTTGCGAATTGATTATCTCGCGGATGGACAACGGCTGGCGTTTTACACACCAGATTTTTTCGTTCGAAACGGCTCAACTGTTTTTCTGGTAGAGACGAAAGGCCAGATTGATCGCGAAGTTCCGAGCAAAGCGAAAGCGGCCGTCGAGTGGTGCAAATCCGCTTCGAGCAAAACAGCGAAATGGGAATACGTGTTTGTGCCGGAAGGCGTGTTTCAAAGATTTCAGGGGACTGCGCTTGCCGAGATGACGCGAATGTGTGTGCCGTCGTTGCAGGATTTGTTGAATCAACAGGCGTTTCGGGACGAGCTGCCGTTGTTTGCCGCTGCGGGCGTTGAAACGTTGGAAAGTCGAGGGAGCGAACAGCGTGCATCTGAAGTGGTGCCGAGAAAAATGGTCGAAGGCTTGCCGGAACGATTGCAGAAAGCCGTGGATGAAGCGGTGTCACTCTATCTTTTCTTCGAAAAAAAGACAGACGTGAACTTTGCGCCGGTCTTCACCGCATTGCTCGGAGTGATTGACGAAGCGGCGAAAGGTCTTGTGATGCAAAAGTTGAAAAGCCATTTGCCCGAAACGGCGCCGGAACAGCAGAAATGGTTTGAGCCTTACCTGGGAAAGGTCGATTCGCGGATGCACCGGCATTACACGGAACTGGCGCGCAATCTTCGCAAGACGCTGGTTTATCAATCGGGCGTGTCGCCGCTCGGTTTGCTGCGAAATTGTTACGATTATGCACTTAACGATTCCACCGCATTGACGGGAGTTTTCGAAGCGGTGAAGGATCAATTTCGATCGCCGGGCGCACGCCGGACTCTGGATCTCGTTCAACGGGTGAACGATTTCCGGAACACCCGCGTTGCTCACCAGGAAAAAGCGCTGACCGATCGAGAAGAAGCAAAAGATGAGTTGAAGAAATGGGTCGAAGCGTTGGGTTTGATCTGGCAAGAGAATGCAAACGAAATCTATTCCCGAAGATGCACGGTTGAAATAGTGCGTGTTACCTCAAAGGAAGAAGTCGATGCGGGATTCGTGGCTGAAATCGCGGTTGCGCTGCGTGAGATAGACATCGGTCGGAGGGGAAATCTGCCTGACGAGATTGGGAAACGACTGCAATTGGAACTGGAGCCCTTGATTCAATTGCTTGCCGATAATCGATTTGGAGCACAGGCGGTTCGCATTTATTGTCGCGATTTTCGCTCCGGTTCGCTGGAGTTTGCCGTAATTGCAACTGCTGTCGCGGGCGGCGTTTATAAGTTCATTAAGGATTATGACAAGCTGCGTGCGAACACAGCTCTGCTTGCGAAGGATATCCGGCACGCTTGTTACGCGATAAGGGGGACAGTTCTTCGGGTTTTGAGCGGGCCGGAGAATCCGTTCGGAGAATAATTTTCCCTGACCTTCAAGAAAATGGAATCAAGGTGGCAAGGGCCGATTCACGGAAGTTGAAGGCGATGAAATTTTTGGGCGCCGATGGGGAGGGGATTGGTGAAGGTTGCGTTGCCGGTCAGGTCAAATTGGTTGGTGCTCTCGCGCAGCCATGCGGAGGTGAGACTTGTGGCGGACAATAGATAATTTGTTCCACCTCCAGGACCGCCGCTGCATTGGAAAATCAGGTTTGATTCTGTCGCGCTAAGGCTGAGAACGGGGCCGGGCTGAATGCCATATTCAAACGCGCCAAGATCGGGAGCTGCTCCAGCAAAAGCAAAGCCTGCGTTTGTACCCGCATCCCGCAAATCACTCCCGCTCACGAGTTGCGCGAATGCGATATAGGGTAAGTCGCCGTTCGCCTGTCGCGGTGCGGTCAAAAGACTTTCGTCGAGCGTCATGAAATCATTCGAAGCCACCGTGACCGGCAGCGTGAAGAAGTTGAACGAGACGTCGTTTGAGGAACCGAGATTGGAAACTTCCGAGCTGCCTTTGTAGCCGAGATTGTTTTTCATCACCTGAGCAAAGCCTGGAACGTCATTCGTTCCGCTGTGATTGTTCGTGTTGCAAAGCAGATTGAAATTGGCGGCGTTGCGATAGGCGGTGTTGTTGATCCAATCGATTCCGCCAAGATGATGATTCGCGTAGAAGCCGCTCGCGCGATTTCTGACAGCGAGACAGAATTTGACTTCATGCCGCGGAATCACAGATGGAATCGGACTGCCGGAAATGCCGTATCCGCCCGCTTTGAAGCCATTCGCATCGCCGCCTGATCGGTTGAAGTTCGTGAAGTAACCATTGTAAAAGGCCCAGCAGTTTTCAAACGTCACCGCCGCAAACGCATTGATGCAATCGTAACCATCATCGCTGTTGAACCACGCGCGGCAGCCGCGAATCACATTGCCGCTGCCGCTCATCGCGTTCGGGTGACAACCAAATCCATCGACGTTTCCAATCGATCCGCTGTCGAGGCCGCGATTGTTATACGCGTCGCAGTTCAACACCAGGTTGCTCGTGCCCTTCGTCAGATACCAGCCGTTCGCCATGCCGTCGCGCATTACAAGTTGCTCGAAGCGATTGCGGTTGCCGCCATGCACGCGAAAATTTTCCGATTGCGTGTGCGTTCCGGCAATCGTGACCTGCACGCCGACGACATCGAAGCCTTTGAAAACGCAATCGCTGGCGGTCACGAGAAAAGCTGTCACGCGATAGCTGGTCGGTTTCACATTGGAAAAATCAAAGATCGGCCGCTCGCCTGGAAACGCGAGGTAGCTCACGCCGCTTTTGTTGATGTTATTTACGATCACCCAGGGATTGTTGGTGGCGGTGAGATGGGAATTGTTCAGAAAATAAGTTCCGCCGCGGAGATAAACGGTGTCGCCGGAATGCGCCTCGGCCTGCGCGCGCATGAGGGTGGCGAAGGGGCTGTTGCTCGCGCCGAGATTGGAATCGTTTCCATTCGGCGCGACGTAAAATGTGGAAGCGGAAATCGAAAGGAGTGGCAACAGAATGACGACGGCGGCTGCGATCAGGGCTTTGCGCGTGGAATTAAACTTAAAGGCAGAAGGCAATTGGAAATGGCGCGTTAGACGGGCTGACATCGGAGCAATGCTAACAAGCGGGAGATTTCGCGCCATCGCCAGAAGTGGCCATTTCATGCATTCGAGAACGCGCCGGGGCAACGTCGGCAACCTCGTAGCGCAGGTTTCCAAACCTGCTGTGTCGCCGATTTCCAAATCGGCTGCGCGTGAAACGTTTGAACCGCTTTGAAATTTCCAGCCGCGCAGTTATGAAAGCTGCGATACAGCAGACCTGGAAGTCGGCGCTACCTAGCTACTTCTTCGCTTTTCGACCTGTAGCTTTCTCTCGGCTATTGCTCCAGCTCCACGAAGCGGATTCCGTATGCTCGGCTTCGAAAATTTTGCGCATGCGTTTCACGATGTCTGGATGTTGCTCCACGATGTCGTTGGTTTCACCGGGATCCGCTTCGAGGTCGTAAAGTTGAATTGGATCCGGCGAGGCGTTGTTCAGGTTCAATTGAATCGCTTTCCACTGGCCCAGGCGTGCGGCGCGTTTGCCGCCTTGTTCATAGAATTCCCAATAAAGAAATTCGTGCTGCTTCTGATCGTTCGATTTCCCGAGCAGCGTCGGGAGATAGCTGATGCCGTCCAGCCCGGATGGCGTTTTGATTTGAGCAAGATCGCAGGCGGTCGGCAGAAAATCCCAGAAGGCGGAAACGTGCGTCGTGCTTTTTCCTGCTTCAATTTTCCCCGGCCACTGCGCGATGAGCGGAACGCGAATGCCGCCTTCAGTCAAATCGCGTTTGCCGCCGCGCAATGATCCGCTGGAATTAAAATCCGTGCGCTTGTGGCCGCCTTCGTTCATCGCGCCATTGTCGCTGCCGAAAATCACCAGCGTGTTGGTGGCAATGCCAAGTTCCTTGAGCTTCGCCAGAATCTGGCCGGCTTCCCAATCGAGCCGTGACACCATCGCCGCGTAAGTTGTTTTTGGCTCGTTTTCATGGCGGTAATTTCCGTAGCTGGCCGCCGGCGCATCCGAAAATTCTCCGCGATATTTCGCCTTCCAATCCTCCGGCGCATAGAGGCTTGGATGCGGCAGGGTGGTCGAATAGAAAAGGAAGAACGGCCCGGACTTGTGCTGCGTTATCCAGTCCAGCGCGTCGCGGATGAACAGGTCGCAACTATAAGTGTCGCCGAAATCAAGATGGTTGTTCGTGTAAGTGATCGTCTGGCCGTCGCGAATCAAGTTGGTTGGAAAATAATCGTGAGCGCGGGTGTGATGCAGATAACCGAAGAAATGATCGAAGCCCTTGGCGTTCGGCAGATTGGGATTGTCGTCCTGCCCGGCGACCGATGATTTTCCGATCATGGCCGTTTGATAGCCAGCGCGTTTCAACAAGGTGGCCACCGTGATGTCCTGCGGATCGGGCCGAAGCGCGCTCGGACCGTTGCCGCGGATTTGCGAATGTCCGCTGTGCAATCCGGTCATCAGGCTGCAACGTGACGGCGCGCACACCGCGCTGCCCGCGTAATGTTGAGTGAAGCGCAAACCCTCCGCCGCCATGCGATCGAGATTGGGCGTCTTGATCACGGTCTGGCCGTAGCAGCCGAGGTCGCCATAACCAAGATCATCAGCGAGAATGAAAACGATGTTCGGCTGTGGGTTGGTTGCGGCTGAGGCATTGACGGCCAACGCGGCCAGCAGAAACAGTGTGGCGTGTTTCCAGTTGAGGAGAGTCATGGAGATGTGTTTAACACCGCCGCTGAACGGCGTTAAGAATAATTCTTCATGTCGTCACAAATGGGGACGACAATTCAATTGCTATTCAAAGACTGGAAGGAAAATCCGTTAGCGCGATGCGGAGACGCGAAAATGAAGCGCGATTCACGCGGAATTTTCTCCTTCTCCTCGCCAAACGAGGAGAGGGCCGGGGTGAGGAGTCATTGTTTTTAAAAGCTTAAAACCCCTCACCTCGTTCCTCTCCCCGTTTAGCGGGGAGAGGAGGAACACGGCGACGTCTCAGAGGTGCTTGAATCGAATTTGTCAGCGACTGCTGGGTGAGATCGAGGACGAGCCGGATTACAAGGACTTCATGAGTTCCGCCGTCGGAAAGAAGTGGAAAGAGGATCACCAGAAAGCTTCGAGCCGGACTGAGCCATCCAATAATCGAGTCGCTCCTGTTGACCTGTGTCTCATGTGAGACTATGATTAGTATCAAATGAGCACGACGTTGGCAAAGCCTCAAGGGCGAAAAACTGCACGCGGAAAATCTGGCAATGGCGTGGTCGGATTTTATGTCCATGGGCCAACGGGCAAGACCGCCGAGAAAAACTTCGCACCATCAAACCTGGTTGAATTGCTGAAAGTCGGTCTGCCGGTGACAGAGTTGACTGATCTCCAGGAGAGCCTCGCTGTACCCACAGAAAAGCTTGCGCCTATGCTCGGGATTTCAAAAGCCACTTTCCACCGGCGCAAAGGCACAGGCGAACGATTGGATTCAGCAGAGTCTGACCGCGTGGTGCGCTTCGCGCGGCTTTTCGGTCAGGCCATCAGAGTGATGGGAGACGAGGAAGACGCCCGTCAGTGGCTGAACTCGCCGCAGTTTGGTCTGGGCGGAGCAGTGCCGCTCGATTACGCAAAGACCGAAGTCGGCGCTCGTGAGGTTGAAAATCTGTTGGGCCGCATCGAACACGGCGTCTATTCGTAATGCTCACGGGATGGCGCATCGTGCCGGCAAGCACTGCGGACAAGGCATTCACCGGCGAAGGCGCGAGACTTTACGGCGGTCGCTGGAATTCTGTTGGTGTTCCGGTGGTTTATGCGAGTGAACATCAATCGCTCGCGGCGTTGGAGACTCGCGTTCACATTGACACCACCCGGAAAATCAAACGTTACAAATGCTTCGCGTTTCATTTCGACGAAAAGCTGATGCAGGTTTTCCGCATTGGATCGTTGCCCGAAGACTGGCAGGACGAACCGCCGCCACCGTCGGTCCAGGCGATTGGCGACGCGTGGGTGAAGGCTGCTGATTCAGTGATTCTCGCAGTTCCAAGCGTCATCATTCCGGCCGAGCGAAACTATCTGATCAATCCCAATCATTCGGATTTCAAGAAGATCAAAATCGAAAATGCGACCGACTTTGCTTTTGATCCGCGCCTGCTGAAATAAACTTACCCATCTGCCGCCGGAGCCATCAGCCCGCGCCGTTCTGCTTTTACAACGGCAACACCTTTGTGACCATCATTCGGACGATGATTCGGGATTTGTTGCGGAAATGTCGCCGGTGATTGCAGCAGCGAACGTCAGTTCGCTCTGACTTCCGCTCGAATTGAGCCGACTCACGTCGGCGGCTACAGATGCGCTGATCCCATCGACCGCAAAGTTCTCCCGCGCAAAGCCCCATAGATACTGACCGCCTCGAACAAACCAAGGTTCACTCGGCGAACAGCAACGGTGCAAATTCGCGCAGGCTTCCTCGCCAGGTCTGAAACTCATGCGCCGTGTCCGGCGAGACATACGCGGTATTCTTGATACCAATCGAATTGAGGGCTTCGTGGTTTGCCTGAATCTGGCCTGGGTTCTCCTTGCTGCCACAGCTCGCGAACACCACTTTCACCTTCTCTCGGAATCCCGGCGTGTTGTTGACATCGTTGGTATTAATCACGCCGCCACTGAAGAGACCGATGTGAGAAAATTTATCGAGATTCTTCAAAGTGATGAACTTCGTCTCCGCGCCACCCATGGACAGGCCGGCCATCGCGCGATGCGGTTGATCGGACAGCGTGCGGAAATTGGCGTCGATGTAAGGAATGAGTTCCCCGACCAAAACTTTTTCAAAAGCTGCGGACGCGATCGCGAATGGGTTGCCACCACCACCTGGCGCATTCGTTCCTGCCGCGCGCCGAGCGCCCGGACCAGGTCCTTCATTGGTTAAACCGTAGGTCATCACGATGATGAAAGGCTTGCTCTTACCTTCGGCGATCAGGTTGTCCATGATGAGATTGGCGCGGCCTTGATTCCACCACGCGTATTCGTTTTCACCCCAGCCATGTTGCAGATAGAGCACCGGGTAACGCTTCGTTGTGTCCTTGTCGTAATCCGGCGGCGTGTAAACGTAGGCGGGCCGCGCAATGATGCTATTCGTCAGTTTCGAAGGAAATAGAACCTGTTGCACGCGACCGTGCGGAACGTCCTTGAGCGCATAAAAGTCCTGATCATGAGCTGGAACTTCGATACCGCTCTCCCAACGCGTCGAACCGTAGAAGTTCAATGCACCGGGATCATTGAAAATCCCGCCATCCACGATGAGGTGGTAATAATGGAAGCCTTCATCCTCCGGCTTTGCCGTGGTCCCCACCCAGAATCCATCCTCACCTTTGGCAAGCGTAGTGCCCCCGCGTCCGCCCAAGGTGGTCTTGACGCTTTGAGCTTCGGGCGCCTTGATGCGGAATCGCACAAAACGCTGCGAATTAACCTGCGGATATTGTTGGCCGGGCTGGTTCAAGGTCGAGGGCTTGAAATCGTCTGCCACTGGCTCGTCTGTCTGTGCGATTGCCGAGAAACCGGCCAGCAGTGCGACCACACCAAGTATTGAGAGCTTCATCATGATTTATCTGAATTGGGTTTGGGAACAGCGGTGCGGATATTTAGCTTTGGAACAGCGCCGGGAGCAATCAGTCAAATGTCGTATGCCTGAATGATTCTCGGGCAGTGAACGTTCGATTACTGAATTGCCTTTAGCGCGACGATGCCGCCAATTTCGGAAGATCAATGCGTTTCCCGGTCCGAGCGGATTCATGCGCGGCATCCAGGATTTCTACGACGATCAGGTTGTTCGGGGAGGTAAACTGCGAATACACGAACCACGCGAAACCTTCTCCCTCTCCTCGCCAAACGAGGAGAGGGACGGGGTGAGGAGTTTTAATCCTTTGGAAATTCGATCCATTTCAAATCCGGCGGGATGAATCTCTGCTCGTCCGCATTCTTCATCACGCGCACGCAGCCGGATCTTTGTTGGACGGTGTTCCAGATTTCGAGCAGGCAGCCCTCGCGATTCTCGCGCCACTGACGATTCCAAAATCGCAGCGTTGCGATGCCTTGTTGCGCCAGAAATTTCTCCCGCTCGGCATCGCGCTGCATTCCTTCGGGATGGCCATGTTGGAAACCGTCCAGTTCCACCGCCAGCTTTGCGGTCGGGCAATAAAAATCCAGGATGTGATCGCCGACGGTGTGCTGCCGACGGAATTTGAAACCGGCAAATCGCCTGTCACGCAACGCCCGCCACAGCGACTTTTCGTCGTCCGTTTGGTTGTGACGCAGCTCGCGGGCGATTTGTTTGAGGCTCACGAGCAGATGATGTTCTTTGGTGAGGAAATTTCAAGTGCCCCGATGTTTGCTCCTTCTCCTCGCCAACGGGATGAGGAGTCATTTTTTGAAAAGCTTAAAACCCCTCACCTCGTTCCTCTCCCCGTTTAGCGGGGAGAGGAGGAACACGATCGCGCGTAACGGCGATATGGTCAGTTGAGAGCCGGAGAAGAAGCGGCTCAACGCCCGATAAGTGACAGGAGAAATCAACCACGGAAGAACACTGATTCTGTGGCAAGGTTAAGCTTGGATGCGTTGCCCCAATATCATTTCTTCCCCTGACCAGTTTAATATTTCCAAATGGATTTCTGTTTCAAGATTTGGATATACCATCGCCTCTCTCGTGATTTGGCGGGCTGCCGAATAAGTGAAGACATCAGCCACATCAATTAGAGAATGCTTATCAGATATTGCAAGTTGAAGTGGAAGAATTGATCGACCAAGTGGAGCTTCGATTACAAGATCCTGAGCTATTGAAATCCATTGCAGCGATTTAGAAAACCAGCGCACTTTGGTTTGCTCGCGATCAAGGAAGATTTTTCGCACACGCATTCCTTGCTCGGCTCTGCGGACAACCATTTGCCATGAAGGGAAATTGGCTGGGCGCGGCGCAGCAACGGGCGTTAACACTTCTGCTGGGTCGAGTAACGCCGCAATGCGGAAGAATGCCCATAAAGTCAGCCACTTCGAATCGGTATCATGAACCAAATCTGGATGCCCATTCTTCCCAATCAAGCGAAAGCGCTTAGGGAAGCACTGCTGCGGCAAAAATGCGAGAAGGTGTTTCGGATTGAATTTGGTTAATTCGCGGAGAATATCCCCACACAGTTCCATACAGTGTGCATCGGACAAATGCTTCCATTCTGTCTTTTCTCGCCCATGCCGGTTGAACAATTCACGGCAGTGGATAGGGGAATTTGCTTTACCGCCATGCTTAAGCTTGACCTCTTCGATGGATTGTTGGACTTGTTCAATCGCCGATTCTGGAATTAGCACCAATCCGTAAAAGACGCCTCCGGCAGTTTCGCTACCATCTCCAAAAGCCAAATAAGTTTCGTCCAATGGGAATTGGAGTCGTTCCGATGCTGGCATAATGGTGACATTTTCCGCCATCTTCTGTGTTTATCTGCGGTTAAGAATAATTCTCCATCCCCACGCACGAACATACTGGATTGCGATCTCCGAACACATTATCCACGCGGCTGACGTGGGGCCAGAATTTGAATTCGTGCAAATCTTTTGCGGGAAACACTGCGGTTTCGCGGGTGTAGGGACGATTCCAATTCTCGGTCGCGATTTGATCGGCGGTGTGCGGGGCGTTTTTGAGCAGATTGTTTTTCGCGTCCACGGCGCCGGATTCGATCGCGGTCATTTCGGCGTGGATGGAAATCATCGCGTCGCAGAAACGGTCGAGTTCATACTTCGCTTCGCTTTCGGTGGGTTCAACCATCAGCGTGCCGGCGACAGGCCACGAAAGCGTCGGCGCGTGAAAGCCGTAATCTATGAGGCGCTTGGCGACATCCTCGGCGGTGACGCTGTGGAACGCGCGCAGGTCGAGAATACACTCGTGGGCGACGAGGCCGTTGCTGCGATAGAGCGTGGGGAAATGATTTTCGAGACGCTTCGCAATATAATTTGCGTTGAGGATCGCAAACTTCGTGGCTTCGGTGAGGCCGTCCGGACCCATCATCGCGATATACATCCAGGAGATCGGCAGAATGCTCGCGCTGCCCCAGGGCGCGGCGGCGATCGCGCCGATTGGATTTTCGCCGCCGAGATTGACGACATTGTGACCCGGCAGAAAATCCACGAGATGTTCCGCCACGCCGATGGGTCCGACGCCGGGACCGCCGCCGCCGTGTGGAATGCAAAACGTCTTGTGCAGATTGAGATGGCAGACGTCCGCGCCGATGTAGCCGGGCGAAGTCAAACCGACCTGGGCGTTCATGTTCGCGCCGTCCATGTAAACCTGTCCGCCGTTCGCGTGAATGATTTCGCAGATTTCCTTGATGCTGCTTTCGAAAACGCCGTGCGTGCTCGGATACGTGATCATCAGGCACGCGAGATCGTTTTTGTGGGCTTCGGATTTCGCGCGGAGATCGGCGACATCGATGTTTCCACGTTCGTCGCAGGCGACCGGCACGACGCGCATTCCGGCCATGACGGCGCTGGCGGGATTGGTGCCGTGCGCGGAAGTGGGAATCAGGCAAACGTTGCGATGCGCTTCATTGCGCGATTCGTGATACGCGCGGATGACGAGCAGGCCGGCGTATTCGCCTTGGGAACCGGCGTTGGGCTGGAGCGAAATGCCGGCGAACCCGGTGATTTCCGCGAGCCAGTTTTCAAGCTGTTCAAAGAGTTTCTGATAACCGCGGGTCTGCTTGATCGGAGCGAATGGATGAATCTTCGCGAACTCGGGCCAGGAGACGGGAAACATTTCCGCGGTGGCGTTCAGCTTCATCGTGCAGGAGCCGAGCGGAATCATGGAAGCGGTGAGCGAAAGATCGCGGGATTCGAGCCGCTTGATGTAACGGAGCATTTCGGTCTCGCTGTGGTAGCGGTTGAAAACGGGGTGCTGGAGGAATGCGGATGTACGCTTCGAACTTCCTTGAAATTCAAATTCATATTTCAAGGTCTCTTCTCCCAAAATGTTCTCAATTGATGGGATGCTTTTTTGCCCTGCGAATATTTCCCAGATCGCCGCGACGTCTGCTGTGGTTGTCGTTTCATCAAACGAAATCCCAACCCACTGATCGTTATTCGGAAATTCACGCAAATTGTAGCCGCGCTGACGGGCGTCCTCGATGGCCGGTCTATTTGCTCCAGGTCGAACCTGAATTATCACAGTGTCAAAAAATTCCAAGGCCTCACCATCGTCATACATATCAGTATAACCAAGCGCCCACATTCCTTCCGCAAATGTTACTGTCAACGTGTGAACGCGTTCCGCGATCTTCCTTAATCCCTCCGGCCCATGATAACACGCATAAAGCGAAGCCATATTCGCGAGCAACGCCTGGGCTGTGCAGATGTTGCTGGTGGCTTTTTCGCGGCGAATATGTTGTTCGCGCGTGCCAAGGGCGAGACGCAAAGCGGGTTTGCCACGGGAATCTTTGGAGACGCCGACGAGACGTCCGGGCATCTGGCGTTTGAACGCATCGCGCGTGGCGAAAAATGCCGCGTGCGGTCCGCCGTAACCCAGCGGCACACCGAAACGTTGCGCGCTGCCAACGGCGATATCCGCGCCGAATTCGCCCGGCGGTTTGATCAACGTGAGCGCAAGCAGATCGGTTGCGACCGTGACCATTGCACCGGCGGCGTGTGCTTTTTCGGTGAAGCCGGAGTAATCGTGAATCGCGCCGAAGGTGTCAGGATATTGCACCAGCGCGCCGAAAACCTGATCGTTGAATTCGAAACTTTCGGGATTGCCGATGACAATTTCGATTTTCAAAGCGTGCGCGCGATTGCGAACGACTTCGATGGTTTGCGGATGACAGGTTTCGGAGACGAAGAAAACATTTCGGTTGTCTTTGATCCGATGCGACATCGTCATGGCTTCCGCCGCAGCCGTCGCTTCGTCGAGCATGGAAGCGTTCGCGATGTCGAGCGCGGTGAGATCGCTGACCATGGTCTGGAAATTCAAAAGCGCTTCGAGCCGGCCCTGGGAAATCTCCGCCTGGTAAGGCGTGTATTGCGTGTACCAGCCGGGATTTTCGAGAACGTTCCGCTGAATCACCGGCGGTGTGATGCAATCGTAGTAGCCCATGCCGATGAAGGATCGAAACACCTGATTCTGCGAAGCGATGGATCGCAAATCGGCGAGCGCTTCGGATTCACTGCGCGCGGCGGGAAGGTTCAGCTTTTTATCGAGGCGAATCTGTTTTGGAACGGCGGAATCGACGAGAGCGTCGAGGGAATTGAAGCCGAGCAGGTTCAACATTTCCTGAGCTTCGGCGGCATCGGGTCCGATGTGGCGGCGCGCGAATTGATCCGGGTGCGCAAGTGAATCGGCGGTGAAATTTTTCGTTTCAGAATCTGACATCCGGGGAAGTTAAGAACGGCTCGCGGCATTGCAAGAGCGATTTCGTGCAAAGCGCAATAGCTTTGGTGCGATTGCTTTGGTCACCCCAACAAATGGTGTTTTGAGGGGCAAAAAACTGAAACTAAAGATTGTGCGGAAGGCTGATTTTTTCTATGATTTCCAGCATTGTATTTCGGTTGGCCCGGCGGCTTTACCCACAAGATTTTTATGCCTGAAGAAAACGTTTTGGAACCAGCAGAGAACGCAAAATCCGATTCGACGGTGACATCGGATTATGGCGCGGCGCAATTAGGAAAACTCGAGGGACTGGAAGCCGTTCGCAAGAAGCCGGGCATGTACATCGGCGGCACGGACGAACGCGCGCTGCATCATTGTGTGAGCGAAGTGCTGGATAATTCCGTGGACGAACATCTGGCCGGGCATTGCAATCGGATTGAAGTCACGATTCATGTCGATGGATCGATTTCCATTCGCGACAACGGCCGCGGCATTCCGGTGGACATTCATCCGCAGTATGGAATTCCGGGCGTGGAGATGGTGCTGACGACGTTGCATTCCGGCGGCAAATACGGGCAGGGCGGTTACAAATTTTCCGGCGGCACGCACGGTGTCGGAGCAAAGTGTGTGAACGCGGTTT
>DASTXC010000101.1:0-33606 GCA_035765675.1 Verrucomicrobiia bacterium | reverse complement strand
GTTCGATATAATTATGGTTACGATGCGGCATGGAATGTGACATCATTCACCAATGCACTCGGTGCGGATTCGTTTTCAATGGACGGCAGGAACCAGATTACCTCGGATGGAGTTTACGGAATAGGTTACTATTATGATGCCAATGGTGACTTAATAGAGAGTTATAACTCGGGATATCACTATGATGCAGAGTGCCGACTGGTTTCGGTGGTTAGCGGAGATGGGGATACGTTTGAGTATCCGCCTGTGCAGTCGGACGTGCGGACGGATTTTGTATATGACGGTCTGGGACGATTGCGCAAACAGATTTACTACGGAGCGGTAGAATGCGATGAATTTGAGGGATATTGCTGGCAGGTGGCGGGTGAAACGCACTACATTTACGACGGTATGCGAGTTATTCAGGAACGCAATGTAAACGATGTTCCGACGGTTAGTTACACCCGTGGCAATGATTTGAGCGGGACAATGGAAGGGGCAGGCGGGATAGGCGGGTTGCTGGCGCGCAGTTATGCATATCAAAGCGGCAGCGGAGCTTTTGCCAGCCACCACTATTATTTCGCTGATGGGAATGGGAACATCAGTTATTTGGAAACGACCAGTCAGAGCCTGGGCGCGTTGTATAGTTATGATCCATTTGGCAATCAAGAATATGGAATTGGCGTAATGGCAAACGCGAACAAATATCGTTTTTCGAGCAAGGAAATAGTCGCTGAGAACAGCTATGAATTCCCGATCTATTACTTTGGATACCGCTTCTACGCGCCCAGTCTGCAACGTTGGTTGAACAGAGACCCCCTTGAGGAACCGGGATTCGAGGCTTTTCTTGGAGGTGGATTTTTTCCGGGCAGCGCCGGTCAGAATCTATATGCATTCGTTCGGGATAATCCAATAAGCAGGGCTGACGCATTGGGTCTGTGCGACATTAAGATTCGGTGCGGGTCAGTTAAACGAGCAGGAGTGACTTTGGGCGTGCATTGCGGCGTAGTCGCTCCGAATGGAGTAGAATACGGGTTGGGTGGTGGCGATCAGAGTTCTGGAAGTTCCGGTACTGCTCATCCATATCCTTCGGGTCCAAATCCGTCACCGGGCCCTGTTAATCCGCCCGCTGGCGATAAAGATTATCCCGTGTCGTGCCCTTGCAAATCTTGCGACGACGTTCAAAACTCCATTCAAGACTATCACGACAATGTGACCCCGCCATCGTACCGTGCGACCGGACCTAATTCAGATACCTACGCACACAACATGCTGGATGCTGCGGGTTGTGGAGTAAACCCGATTCCGCGAGAGCCCCTGAACATTTTCCGAGGACCAGGCACGCCGCCAATAATATTGCCTTTGCCGCCGACAACAACTCCTCCGGGAACCGTTGCATGGTAAAATGAACATGAAATCCGCTTGGCAACTTGCGATGCTTGCATCTATACCGTGCGTCCTGTCGTCATGTGGACCGCAGCCGCCCGAAGTGCAATTTATTCGTCAAAAAATCCGGTTGAAATCAATAAAGAAAAACCGCTCATTATCGAGATCCACTCATTGAGTGGCAACGGCGTGAATGATGTAGGTATTCGATGCACGCCTGAGGTCTGGAATATCTTGACAAACGGTCAGAGCGGGCTCGGAGTTCGTTTGAAATCCTCCGATAAGCGGGGTACAAAAATCGGCGGAGTTGATCTGCACGGTCACGGAACGGGGTTTCTCGAATACCTCACAAATGTTCATTATCTGTTTTACATCCAAGGGGAACATCGGGCCAAAGCTTCAGTTGAAATCATTTTTCCGAATACGCCGGACACGACGACACCTGTGGAAATCATTCTCGGGAAAACTCCAATAGACACAAAGTTTTGAAGTGGAATTCAATTTTGAATAAATTGCCGGACTGACTCTTTTACAATCATTGGGGGGGTTATGGCGGAATCGCTGGTGGAGTGGGCGGAACTCTGCTGATTCCGGTCTCCGTCTGTAATCAAAAGATTTGTGTCAACTGAAGACTGAACCGTGAAAAAAAATCGTTTTCTAAATTGGACATTGCCAGGCGTCTTTGCAGTAATTGGAATGGTTATTTGCGTGCGCGGTTTGCATTTGGGTTTGTTTTACTCGGCTGGAATCGTCGTCGTATTTGGAGTTTTATTCGTTTGGATTACCGGGCGCATTCTTAAAAAAAAGGGAAAACATTTTACCGATCCGACTGAAACAACCGGTGTCCCGCACAAAAGATGAGAATGAATTTAGTGGCGATGGGCGGCACCTGAGGAAGGTCGGCCACTCGCGTCTATCACACGTTGGACTCTGTGTCTTTGCCGCCGAGTGCGGCAGGTCTTTTTCGCCTTTTGGCTCTGGCCGCTCTTTCGTATCCGTCCTGCATAAACCAGCTGTGTGCTGTAACAGTGCTGTCTTTACAAAGAACCGCGCTTGATCATTGTAAGAGCCGACTGTTACACAACACGAGATGGAGATCGATCGGTGTGGCAGAGTAATACGCGTTAAACGCAAACGTTCAAAATGTTCTGCTTGGATTTGAAATAAATTCGTTGGCCGGCTTCTGAACGCCTGTAACGCGGTTTAGCCATTCCAATTTGAAGTTCTTCTGATGGAAGTTTTTCACGCTTCCTGCGTCGGCGCGCTGCTAGAACGTTCGTTCAATTGTCGTCCTTCGCTGACTAAGAGAGGATGGGCCGCATCAACTCCGAGACGACGTTCAGCAATAGTTGCTCAATTGCGCAATCCCCAACAACTCCTATGAAGAAAACAACCAAGCTTATTCCCATTCATCTGTCTGTCGTGTCCTTGCTGACCGCGGGTTTGACGCTAACCCAAATCGCTTCGGCGGCGCCGATCACCTGGAGCGGCGCGAGCGGCACTGACTTAAACTGGAGCACCGCTGGAAATTGGATCGGTGGCGTGGCTCCAACCAGCACGGACGACGTGAAGTTTTTCGATGATGGTGCCGATCCAACGCCGCTCAACGTCAACAACATCGTGAATGGCGCTTTTGCCGGCAGCATTCTCAGCCTGCAATATGCGCAATCCAATTTGCTGTTTCACACCACGCAGATTGACGCTGGCCAGACGCTGACCGTGCTGGGTGATTTCACGGTCGGCACGGAAGCGGTTGCGGATCAAAATCTGGACATGGCCGTGATGGGGGCAGGCACGCTGGTCGTCAGCAACACGACAGCGGAGATGATTGTTCGCCAGGGTGGCAGTGGTTCCAGCCGTCGCGCGACGTTGGATATGTCTTACCTCGATACTTTTATTCTGGATGTGGATCAGGTCATTATCGGGCGTGGTGATCCTTCGGGGCATCCCAATATCAATCGCAACACCGGCTGGGTTTACCTGGCGAAAACCAATCATCTGCACGCGAATTCAAATGATGCCAATCCGAGCGCCGTGGCCATTGAGGTGGGTCGCAGCGCGAGCAACAATGGCAACGGCAGCCGTCTTTATCTCGGCCAAACGAATTCAATTTTCGCCGCGAGTATCGGTGTTGGCATGGAAAAGGAAACCGCCTGCCAGATGTTGTTTAATTCCATCTTCACGGAACCCGTTCTTTATGTTCGCGGCGCGGATGGTGTCGGTCGAATGGGTTTGTGGACGGTTGGCGACGGCGAAGGCAACAGCGGAACGACCAGTTCGCAAGGCACCGTTGATCTCTCGGGCGGAACCGTGGATGCGCGCGTGGATTCGATGACCATCGGACGGGCTTCCTCCAACAGCGGTGGCTCGGGCAACAGCCGCGGCACGCTGACGTTCACGGCGGGAACCGTCGATGTGAATACGCTTGAAGTTGGCTTTCAGCCGGCCAGCAGCGGAAAGAACGGCGACGGCACCGTGAACGTGAATGGCGGAACGCTGATCGTGAATGATTCGTTGGAACTCGGCGCGGGTGTCGGCGGCTCGGGCGTCACAGCTACGAAAGGCCGATTAAACATCAATGGCGGAACGGTGCAGGCCAATGCCATCGAGACCTCGGCCGCCAGCGGCGGTTCTTCCATCACGGTCGCGAGCGGCACGCTGATCGTCACAAACAATATTGCTTCGACCGATGCTCCGCTGGGCGACCTCTCGCTGACCGATTCATTTCTAGATCTGGAAACACTTTCCGCGAATCCTCGCGTCGTCGTCACCAATCTCACGACCGGCGGTTCCGGCAACACGATCACGGTCGGATTGGTTCCTGCGATTGCCAGTTATCCAGTCACCTTTTCGCTGATCAAATATGAAGGCGTGATCGCCGGTTCAGGATTCAATTTCACGCTCGACGGATTGCCGGGCGCCTACACCGGTTCGCTGGTTGATAATTCAGTGAACGGTTCGGTTGACCTGGTACTGACTGCCGGCCCGGTGGCGCAGTCGATCACCTGGGTTGGAAACATTGATGGCAAATGGGATTCCAGCACGAAGAACTGGCGCGCGGGCGCAACCAGCGTCAGCTTTTTCAATAATGATTTCGTCACCTTCGATGACACTGCGACCGGCACAACTACGATTGATCTGACGGCGACTTTGATTCCCGGCAGTTTGATCGTGAACAATTCCGCGTTGAGCTACACGTTTACTGGAACCGGGCGGATCACAGGATCAAGCGCTTTGAGCAAGCAGGGGAACGGAACGCTCGTGCTGAACAACCAGGGAGCAAACAATCTGGGAGGCGGCATCTTGATTGACGGTGGAACGGTTCAGGTCGGCAATGGGGGCACGAACGGAAATCTCGGATCGAGCGCCGTCGTGAATAACGCGAGTCTGAGTTTCAACCGAAGTGATGAATTCACGGTTGGCAATGCGATTTCCGGCGCGGCTTCTGGAACAATCACCAAAAACGGCGCGGGCGTCTTGACACTCAGCGGAGCGAATTCGTTCAGCGGGGCGGTGAATGTCTCGGCGGGAACCTTGAAGGCTGGCAGCGATTCCGCGCTCGGCAGCATCGACAACGGCGTCGTCATCAGCAGCGGAGCAACACTGGATGTCGCGGGGCAGAATCTTGGAGCGGAACCGGTCGTGGTTTCTGGTTCTGGCGTGAACGGCGCGGGCGCAATCGTGAACAGCGGTGGCCAACAATTGAACGCATTGCGTTATGTTACGTTGGCCGGCGACGCCACGTTCGGCAATCCCGGTCGCTGGGATATCCGTGGCGCCCCCAGCACCGCTGATCCGGCGAACGCGGGTTTAAGCACGTCCGGTCACGCCTACAACTTGACCAAAGTTGGCACGAATGTCGTTTCGCTGGTCGGCGTTACCGTAGATCCGGCATTGGGCGATGTCGATGTGCAGGAAGGAATTTTCGGAATCGAAACCGCAACCACGGGCATCGGCGATCCGACGAAAACATTAACTGTTCATCCGGGCGCAACGGTCCGTTTTTACAATGCGACGAATCAATTGAACAAGCAGTTCGTCCTGAACGGAACGGGAACGAACACCACCGTGGATAACGGTGCGGGCGCAAACACGGTAATCGGGCCAATGACGCTGAACGGTGATTGTGTTTTCACGATTGGCGGCGTTTCACTGACTCTGAGCAACACGTTGAACGGCGCGGGCAGCCTTATCAAGGCCGGCGGCAGCTCGCTGATTCTTGCAGGCGGCGATGATTCCTATTCCGGAACGACCACGGTTTCGAACGGAACACTGGTGATCAATAACGTCCTGACCAGCAGCGGCGCCTTGATCACAATGACCAACACGACGCTCGCTGGAAACGGATCGTATTCCGGCGCGGTGGATGTCAGCGGTCAGTTGCAGCCGGGTGGTATCGGAGTTTTTGGAACCTTCACGAGCAGCGGTCTTATGCTACAGGAAACTGCGTCGCTGGTGTTTGACTTGAACACGGTTCAAACGGTCGGCAGTGGTTTCAATGATCTGCTGCAGGTGAACGGAAATCTGGCGGTGAATGGCAACTCCATCCTGATCAATCTTCCCAACGCGGCGCTGAAAGCCGGAACGTATCGCTTGATCAATTACACCGGAACCCTGAGCGGCAGTTTCAATCCGACGGTCAGCCTCGGGGGCCTTTCGCGTTACGGACTTACGCTTGACACAAGCACGGTCGGCCAGGTGAATCTGATTGTGACCGGCAGCGCGGCGAACTTGGTTTGGAAAGGTTCTCTTGGAACCGCCTGGGATGTGGCGACGACCGCCAACTGGCTGAACACAACGACGACCCTGGACGACTTGTTCTATCAGGGCGACAGCGTCCTGCTGGATGACACCGCGTCCGGATTTTCGCTGGAACTCGCGGGTGCCGTTGCGCCTTCGAGCATCACGAATGATTCCGGCAATTCCTATTTCATCAGTGGCTCGGGAAAAATTACTGGCGGCACGGACCTTGTGAAGCGGGGTGCCGGAACACTGAATATTGCGTCAGCGAATGATTTCACCGGTGATGTAAGAGTTGAGAGCGGCACGTTGCAGATTGGCAACAACGCCGCGCTCGGCTCGGACAGCGGCGCGACCATCATCAGCGACGGCGCGAGCCTGGATGTTGGCGATCCGGCTGCGGCAGCCAATGCGGTTAATCTTGCTCTGGAACCAATCACTGTTTCCGGTAGCGGATACAGCGGCCAGGGCGCAATTGTAAACAGCAGCAGTGTCAACCAGCAGAATGCCGTTCGACGGGTAACCCTTGCCGGCAACACCACTCTGGGCGGCATTGGCCGCTGGGATATTCGCGGGACCGGCGCGGCGTTGAGTACCGGTGGTCAGCCTTACAATCTGACAAAAATTGGAGGTAATCAGATTTCACTGGTTGGCGTGGAGATGGATCCCAAGCTTGGTGACATTGATGTTCAGCAGGGGGTGTTCAGCATTGAAACGACGACTTCATCCGGCGGCGATCCGGCCAAAACCATCACGGTGCAATCGGGCGCAACCCTCCAACTGCATGGTCTGACGGTGCCTTTGGATAAAGTGCTGGTGTTGAACGGAGACGGCTCCGGCAATACCTTCCGCAACAACAGTGGCGCGAATGTCCTCGCCGGTCCGGTAACATTGAACGGGTCCTGCATCTTCAGTGTGGTCGGCACTTCCCTTACGCTCAGCAACTCTCTCGCGGGCTCAGGCGATCTGATTAAAAACGACGGCAGTCGGATGATTCTCGCCGGCCCGGTGACTTACACCGGACAAACGAGAATCAACGGCGGAACACTGGCGCTCGTGGGAACCAGTTCCATCGCAGCGAGTCCCGCGATTACGATGCGCCCCGGAACAACGCTGGATGTCAGTGGACGTGTCGATGGAAAGCTGATCGTTGTGAACAATCAATCTTTGGTTGGTATTGGCAGCGTGTTGGGCAGCCTGCAGGTGGACGCCGGTGGAACTGTTTCGCCGGGAGACGAGTTCTTCGGGCCGGCGGTGGCGACGTTCACTATTAGTGACACGCTTTGGCTGTCGGGCACGACGGTGATGCAGACCGACAAGTTCAGCGGAACAAACGACTTGATGACTGCGGCCAGCATTGAGTTTGGCGGCACGCTGCAGCTTTCGGATTATTTCGGCGTGACCTACGCGGATGGCGACGCATTCAAATTGTTTGATGCTCAAAGTTATTCCGGCGCGTTCAGCAGCATCGAACCGGCAACTCCGGCAGACGGCTTGTATTGGGACACGAGCGAGCTGAACACGAGCGGCATTCTGAAAGTGGTTTCCACACCGCCGCCACCTTCCATTTCGAGCGTCACCCGCGCGGGCGGCAACCTGGTGCTGGCGGGATCAGGCGGTGCGCCGAACAGCAGCTACTATGTGCTGACGTCTGCGGATCTGGCACTGCCCTTGGCAAGCTGGACTTCGCTCGCGACGAACACGTTCGACGCGAATGGAAACTTCAACTTCGCCGCACCGATCAATCCGGCAGCCAAGCAACAGTTCTTCCTGTTGCAGTTGCCCTGAAATTGAGAGTGGAATCATGAGTTGAGCGCAGGGCCGCGTGATAAAACGCGGCCCTGATTTTTTGATTTTGAAAAGCTCATGGAAGAACAAGGAATAAAAAATTTTAGAGGCCGTATTGGGAGCTCCTGTTTCATCTGTGCCAGCATGGGGAGCCTGTTGCTGTCTCTGCTTTTTCCGCTGGCAGCTTTCGCGACAACTTACCACGTTGCGTCTGTCGCAGAACTGAACATGGGCCTGTCCGGCGCGATTGCTGGTGACACTATTATTGTCCGCAACGGTATTTACAATACGAGCGCGTCGATCGGCGTAAATTGCATCGGAACGGCAGCCAAGCCCATCGTTGTCCGCGCAGAAACCATTGGCGGAGCGGAGATCAAAGGAACGCATGGGTTCAGCCTGAACAACGGCGCGGCTTATGTTCAAATTCAAGGGTTCAAATTCACACACGCGGCCGGGCACAGCGCAATCAATAATGGGGCGACGTTCTGTCGGTTCACTCACAATGTTTTTCAATGCACAGGTAACGGCGCCTATTTGCTGGTGGCGGGCAATGACGCGCAAATTGATTTCAATGAATTCCGAGATAAAAGTACGATTGGCAATATGATCGACGTGCGAGGCTCCGGCAGCCAGATCGCACGGAGGGTGTGGATTCACCACAACTATTTTCACGACTTCACTGACGCGGGCGGGAATGGCGCTGAAACGATTCGCTTTGGGCTGAGCGGATTGAGCTTTTCGACCGGAAACGGGCTGATCGAATGCAATCTTTTCGTCCGCTGCAACGGTGAAAACGAACTCATTTCCAACAAATCCAGCGGGAACACCTATCGCTATAATACATTGATCAGTTCGCCGGGTGCGCAACTCACGTTGCGGCATGGAAACGACTGCGTTGTCTATGGAAATTATTTTCGAAAAACCGACGGCCTGCGTGTTTTTGGCGATCGCCACCGGATTTTCTCCAATTATTTCGAGCAAAATACCAAGGGCATCGACATGGGCAACGGTGACGGTGAAGTCGCTGATGGTGCAGCTTTGACCTCACATGACCGGCCCGACGATTGCATCATTGCGTTCAACACGTTTATCACGAACAACGTTCATTATCAGATGGGCGGTCGCTCCGGTGGCTTGGGAGCATCGAACATCCTGGTTGCCAACAATATTTTCGTGGGCAGCGGCAATCTCGCCAGTATCAGTACATCTGCGCCCTACAGCGGCGCGTGGACTCGAAACATCCGGTGGAATAATAAGCAGCCCGGAGCAATGCCGGTAAGCGGTTACGTTACTGTGAATCCGCTGCTCGTGCCTGATGTTAATGGGATATTGCATGTCGGAGCTGAAAGTCCTGCGATCGATTCCTCATTGGGAAATTACTCATTTGTGAAAATCGATCAGGATGGTCAGGCGCGCGATGATCATCCGGATGTAGGCGCCGATGAATTTTCAAATGCAACAGTGAAAAATTATCTGTTGACGACCAATGATGTTGGCCCGGGTTCGATTGAAAGAGGAACGCAACTTAAACTCGCAATCGCTCGTCGAGGGAATGAAGCGGAGCTTTCTGTGAGCGGTGGAATTCCGTACCTTTCTTTCGTGATCCTCGCCTCAACGGATTTCCTTTCACCCATTGCGGCCTGGATTCCGGTGACGACAAACGCATTCGATTCAGCTGGCAGTTTTAAAATCACCAACGTGGTGTAGTCAGATTTGAAGAGGTTTTATCGATTGAAAATCCGGTGACCTGTCTCAGGAATCCTTGAACGAATGTTCGATATGACCCGACGAAGGCGCTTGTTACTTTGCCGCTATCATCAACGTCCAGAACACCGCATGACCCATCGCCTCACGCTTTTGTCGATCGCTGTTTTCAGTTGCTTGCTGATGGCCGCGGCATTGCGGATCAATGCCGCTGAAACGTTTCCTCAATCGGTGGTGGATGTTGCAACCGTGGATCATTCACGAATTTTGAAAGCGGCGGAGAAAGCATTGAATACTCCCCCGATCACGATCACGAAGTTCCGGGCGAAACTCAGTGAAGGTGGTGCGAATGACTTTTATTCCAATGGCGATTACTGGTGGCCCAATCCGAAAACAACCAACGGGCTTCCGTATGTTCAACGCGATGGTCAAACGAATCCAGAAAACTTCATCGAACATCGTCAATGCGTGATGCAATTGCGCGATGCCGTCGCGGCGCTTGGCGCGGCTTACAAAATAACTGGCGGAGATCAGTACGTCACCAAAGCGGCGGAACTGTTGCGCGTGTTCTTCGTTGATCCCGATACGCGCATGAACCCGAACCTCAAGTACGCGCAAGCGATCCCCGGAGTCACACCCGGCCGTGGCATCGGCATCATCGACACGCTGCATTTGATTGAAGTACCGATGGCGGTTCGCGCGATGGAAAACTCGAAAGCGTTTCCTCCGAAAGTGCTGGCTGGAGTGAAGCAGTGGTTTCGCGTTTACACCGATTGGATGACGACGAGCAAGAATGGTCATGACGAAGCGGAAACGCGGAACAATCACGCGGTGGCGTTCTGGCTACAGGTGGCGGCGTTTTCGAAGCTGACTGGCGACGAAGCCAAACTCGCGGAATGTCGGCGGCGGTTCAAAGAGGTTTTTGTTTCCCAACAAATGGCGAGCGACGGCAGTTTTCCGGCCGAGTTGCACCGCACCAAACCTTACGGCTATTCCATTTTCCAACTCGACAATATGGCGACGCTTTGTCAGGTGCTGTCCACGCCGGAAGAAAACTTATGGACGTTCACGACGGATGATGACCGCGGAATGCGGAAGGCGATGGCGTTTCTTTATCCGTATCTCGCCAACAAATCGCAGTGGCCGTGGAAGCCGGATATTCAAGCTTGGGAAGGTTGGCCGTCGCGGCAGCCGTCGCTGTTGTTTGCTGGACTGGCGTTGGACAATTCTCAATACCTTGAGCTTTGGAAGAAGCTTCCGCCCGATCCGTCGGATCCAGAAGTGCGTCGCAACATTGCAATCACGCAGCCGGTGCTTTGGATAAAATGAAATTCAAAAACTGAAAGCTGAAATGCTGGAAAGCTGAAATCTCAATTGAATGTCCGACCAATGTTTCCCTGAACTTCATCATGCAAAAACTGATCTCAACCCGAATGTTTCTCGGCTCGGTTTCCGCCGCCGCTACGCTGCTGATTTGCGGGATGGCTTCAATCTACGCAGCGGAATCTGCCGCGCCGGAAATCCGCACACCTCGGGCGCCTGCTTCACCGCGAATCAACGGCGCCGAAATTTTCGGCGTCCGGCCAGGACATCCGTTTCTATATCGCATTCCCGCGACGGGTGAGCGGCCGATGGAATTCGCGGCGCAGGATTTGCCGCCAGGTTTGAAACTGGATTCAAACACTGGACAAATCACGGGCTCGATTCCCAAGCCGGGTGAACACCTTGTCATCCTGCGCGCGAAGAACGCCAAAGGTTCAGCGGAAAGAAAATTCAAGATTGTGGTTGGCGAAACGATTTCGCTCACACCCGCGCTGGGTTGGAACAGTTGGAATTGCTGGGGGCCGAGCGTGGATGCCGACAAAGTTTTGAAGAGCGCCAGGGCGATGGTTTCATCCGGGCTGATCGATCACGGCTGGAGCTATATCAACATTGACGATGCGTGGCAGGGCAAGCGCGGCGGTGAATTCAACGGCATTCAGGGAAATGAAAAATTTCCAGACATCAAAAAATTGTGTGATGAGATTCACGGAATGGGTTTGAAGGTGGGAATCTACTCGACACCGTGGGTCACGTCTTACGCAGGTTACATTGGAGGCAGCGCGGAAAATCCGGAGGGAACGTGGGAAAAGTTCAAAGGCAAGAAAACGGTCAATCGCGACATCCTTCCCTGGGCGCTTGGCAAATATTCGTTCGCAACCAATGATGCCAAACAATGGGCGGCATGGGGCATTGATTATCTGAAATACGATTGGAGTCCGAATCGTCCGCCGGAGACGTTGGCGATGTATAACGCGCTTCGCACCAGTGGCCGTGATATTATTTTCAGTCTTTCCAACAATTCGCCGTTTACGAACGCGCCAGTGATTTCGAAGATTGCAAATTCCTGGCGCACTACCGGAGACATTCGCGACAACTGGAATTCAATGAGCGGCAAAGGATTCGGCCAGGATAAATGGGCGCCCTATCAGTCGCCCGGCCATTGGAATGATCCTGACATGCTTGTGGTCGGTTATGTCGGTGGCTGGGGCGGGCGGGCGCCAAAGCCCAGCGGCCTCACACCGGACGAACAATACACGCACATTACGCTGTGGGCTTTGGTCAGTTCACCGATGTTGATCGGCTGTGACATGGAACGGCTCGATGGCTTCACCTTCAACCTTTTGTCCAACGATGAAGTGCTGGCCGTAAGCCAGGATTCATTGGGCAAACAGGGGATTACAGTGGCGAAAGACGGTGATGCTCGCGTTTACGCAAAGAATCTCGAAGACGGTTCCAAGGCGGTGGGGTTGTTCAACACGGGAACGAACGGAACGATTACCGTCACGATAAATTGGGCGGATCTGAAAATCAGCGGACGGCAAAATGTCCGCGATCTCTGGCGGCAAAAAGATTTGGGCCAGTTCTTGAACAAATTTGAGCTCGCGATTCCGCCACATGGAGCGGAGATGGTAAAGATTTCCCCGTGAAACCAAACGGGTTGCTGATCACCGACACGGATGCAAACAGAGAAGCCTCAGGCAAAACGATCGCAAAGCAGTGCAGATTTTCATGCTCCTATGCGAGCGCCGTTCTGCTCAGGAAAACTGATCGTTGTGATGTTGCTCATGCTCGCCGGTTTCGGCGCGCCAGCGGAAGACGCGCTCATAATTCAAAACGAGAACCTGACCGCAAAATGGGATCTGAAATCAAGCCGACTCACCGTGACCCGAAAGTCGTCGGACCAGATGTTCCTTTCGAATGCGGACTTCA
Organism: Verrucomicrobiia bacterium; assembly: GCA_035765675.1. GTDB lineage: Bacteria > Verrucomicrobiota > Verrucomicrobiia > Limisphaerales > DASXHY01 > DASXHY01. The sequence continues at coordinate 20,757 of DASTXC010000101.1, read as the reverse complement.
GTGAACGCATCGTTGTTGCTGAAAAAAAATCCGTGACGGATCGGACTTTCGGATCCGGACAGGCGCTGACGCTTTCCGACATTAAAGGGAATCGATCCGAAGTGATGTTGTTTCCGAAGCTCCCGTTCGTGCTGATTCGTTCCATATTGGTAAATCAGGGGCCCGATCTGATGGTTGTGAAACGGGCGCGAACATTTACGGTGGATGTGGAGGTGGGAAAACCGGTTTCGCAATTGACTACACTTGGCACCGGCGGGTTGTTGCCAGTGGGAAAAAATCCGGGGAGTTATGTTTGGCTTGCCGTGGCAGACCCACAATCACGAAAGGGTGTCGTCTTCGGATGGCTGACAGAAAATCGCGGCAGCGGCGTCCTGTTCAGTGAAGTGACCAATGGCAAAGCTCGTGTCGCGGCGCAGATTGATTACGGAAAACTTCGACTGGCGCCGGGCAGTTCAGAAAAATTGGAAACTCTTGCGATCGGCTGTTTCGATGATGCGCGATTGGGATTGGAGCAATGGGCGGATGCGGTGGCGAAAGTTTATGATATCCATCTGCCGCCGCAGCCGGCCGGTTATTGCACCTGGTATTCAAAACCATATGGCGGCGCAGCAGATGAAAAGCATCTTGCCGAACTGGCGGCGTTCAGTGCGACCAATCTGGCGCCGTTTGGTTTTTCCGTGGTGCAGATCGATGACAAATGGCAAGCAGGTTGGAAACGTTCGAGTCCGAGCAGTCCCAAGAAAAACTTCACAACACACGATCCAAACGGCCCTTATCCGAGCGGGATGAAAGCCGCCGCAGATCAGATCAAGTCTCTGGGCCTGACGCCGGGAATCTGGTTCATGCCATTTGCAGGTACCATTGGCGATCCTTACTTCGATCAGCACCTTGATTGGTTTGCCAAAACTGCGAATGGCAATCCTTACGACACCCCCTGGGGCGGAACATGTTTCGATCTGACGCAGCCTGGCGCGCGCGAACACGTGCGCGATATAGTCAGCCGCATCTGCCGGGAATGGGATTTCCAATATATCAAGATCGATGGTCTCTGGACCGGCACAGCGACGAAGCAGTTGTATGTGAATTCCGGTTACAAGGAGGACGATATCGGTGAAGCCGTTTTCCACGATCCGAAAAAGACAAACATTGAAGTGTATCGCGACGGACTGAAACTGGTTCGCGAAGCGGCTGGAAAAAATGTGTTTATTCTCGGCTGTAACGCGCCACAGAACATGCGTTCGTATGGCGGCTCGTTCGGCCTCGTGGATGCTATGCGCATCGGACCCGACAACAAGGCTGACTGGAAATCGCTGCTGCGGGGGCCGACGTTTGGTTCGCGCCACTACTTTCTCAACCGCCGCATCTGGCACAACGATCCGGATCCGGTTTACGTGCGCACCAACGTTCCACTGAATCACGCCCGGCTAATCTGCACGTGGGTCGCGTTGAGCGGGCAATTGAATCTCAGCAGCGAATGGCTTCCGGGTTTGCCGCCGGACCGATTGGAGATTCTGAAACGAACGATGCCGGGTCACGATGCCATTGCGCGCCCCGTTGATCTTTTCGAAAACGATCTTCCGCAAATCTGGACGGTGACAGAGCGCGGGATTCAGTCCGCTTCACTGACGAATCATTCGACACAAAACCAATCTGATACCTCCCGTGAAGTCATAGGCTTGTTCAACTGGGACAGCTCAGAAAAGAATTTTGATATCCCGTTGAAACGGTTGGGGCTGGATTCCCGGATCGAATACACTGCGTTTGACTTTTGGGGAAACAGATTGATTCCGTCTGTGCAAGGCCGATTGCAGATCGCTGTTCCCGGAGAATCCTGCGTGGCCCTTGCCATTCGTCCTCTCTTAAATCATCCCCAGGTCATCAGCACGTCGCGACATGTCACCCAGGGAATGGTGGCGGTTCTCGATGAGCAGTGGGACAGCGCGGGCAAAGTGCTGTCGGGCCGGGCGAAGGTGGTTGGCGGTGATCCGTTTGAACTGCGGATTGTTCCAGGTTCCAGTAGTTTGAATCCTGTGGTTCAGGTTTCATTGGCGGACGTTACGGCAGGAGTCATGACATCATTGGCAACCGAGAATTCGCTGATTCGCGTGCGGTTGAACTCGGCGCAAAGCCGGGAAATCAAATGGTCTGTTCACTTTGACTGAACCATGCCACGAACTTTGAAGCGGGTTAAAAGGTTGCATTGGAAACGGGTTTTCCAGTTGTCGCTGTTTCTGCCGGCCGCAATCTGTTCGGCATACGGGGACAATGGGGCAGTGATCACCAGCCCCGACAAAACGGTGCGTTACGTGATCATCTCCCAGCCGGACAAATCCCTTGCTTACACGGTTGATTTTCGGGACGTGCCGGTCATTGAGAGTTCGCGGTTTCATTTTACGATTAACGATTCCGAGATTACGCATGACGTCGCGCTTGTGCGAGTGAAACGATTCGAAGTGAACGAGACGTATCCCTGGCGCGGATTGCATTCGACGGCGACGAATCATTGCAACGGCGCGACGCTTTTATTCCGAAATTCAGGCGGCCAGGATTACACGATTGAAGTTCGCGTTTTCGATGACGGCGCGGCTTTTCGGTACGTGGTTTCGGGAGCCGGATCGCGCGTTCCGGATGAGAGCGATGAGTTTATGGTTCGCGCCGGCAGTACGGCGTGGTTTCACGACGAAGTTGGTCACTACGAAGGCGTGCATCAAAAATTTAATCTGGCAGAAATCAAAGCGGGACAGTGGGCGATGCCGCCGGTGACATTTCGATTGCCGCACGGAATCGGATATGCGGCCATCACGGAGGCGGCGCTTGTGAATTTCAGCGGAATGGCGCTGCGGGCCGATGGACGAGGTGGGTTTGAACTGGGGCTCGCGCACAAACAGCCGGCTTCCTACCCGTACCGTTTGCGCTACAGCACCAATGACGTGCGGCGCCTTTCGAAAGCCGCGGCAATTGAAGGAACGATCACCACCCCGTGGCGAGTAATCATGTTGGGGCGTGATCTCAACGCCTTGGTGAATTCCGATATTATTCCAAATCTATGCCCACCGCCGGATCCTGAAATTTTTCCACAAGGAATTCGGACGGCTTGGATCAAGCCGGGACGAGCGGTGTGGAAATACCTAGATGGAGGCGACAGTACCGTTGAGGGAACGAAAGAGTTCTGCCAAATGGCGGGTAAACTCGGTTTTGAATATGACGTTGTCGAAGGCTATTGGTCGCGCTGGTCGGAAAATGAACTCAAGAGCGTCGTTGCTGAAGCCCGTCGGAACGGAGTTGGCCTTTGGTTTTGGAAACATTCACGCAGTCTGCGCACTCCGGAAGCGCGGGAGGAATTCTTTCAAGAACTCGAAGACCTTGGAGTGGTCGGGGCTAAAATTGATTTCTTCGATCACGAACACAAAGAGATCATCGATCTGTATCAAGCCTTGCTGCGCGATGCAGCGCGCCATCAAATCATGCTGAATTTTCATGGCTCCAACAAACCGACTGGCGAAGCCCGCACGTGGCCCAATGAATTAACAAGAGAAGCGATCAAGGGAATGGAATCCAGCAAGCTGGCCGATCGCGCCACACACGATGCCACTTTGCCGTTCACTCGGTATCTCGCGGGACCGGGCGATTACACCGTCATGCACTTCGGAGCGCGTCGGGCGAATACTACCTGGACGCATCAGATTGCAACCGGAGTCGTGTTCAACCAGCCGCTGAATACCATCGCAGCCAATCCGGCCACAATTCTTGCGAATCCGGCGGTTGACGTCATCAAATCCATCCCTGCGGTTTGGGATGAAACGATTGTTCTTCCGCCATCGAAAATCGGGGAACTGGCGCTCTTCGCGAAACGAAACGGGAAGGTCTGGTTTTTCGCGGCCGTGAATGGATTGCAGGCGCGGACGATCAACGTGCCGTTGTCCTTTCTGTCTGCCGGTCGTTGGCACGCGAAGATTGTTGCGGATAAGAAAGATGATTCGGCTGATTTGGAGATCACCGAGCGTGACATAAATCGCAGCGAAGTGCTCGAAATGAAACTGGCTGCCGGCGGTGGATTTGTAGCGCGATTCACGGAGGACAAATGAGAAGTTTTTCATTTCAGACAACCAGAATGAAAACATTATTGAAAAATCCTTTTCTGCGACGAGGTCAGGCAATCGAGTCGTTGGCGGTAATTTCGATCAGCGCAGTCCTGGTCCTTAGCGGTTGCGTAGGTGCTGCGAACCGGAATTCAGCGCTGTTTGATTCTTGGCCGTCCGGCGCATCACCGCAGAAAGTCGGTAAGCGCGTGGCCGAACATTTCATCGCCACGCCGCATCCGAACTTTGGACGCGCCAATCCGCCGCGCAGCATCACTTATCCGGAAACATGCGCGTGGTATGGCGCGCTGACTTTCGCGATGCAGACTGGCGACAAGGAATTGACTGCCAAATTGATTCAACGTTTTGAGCCGTTGTTCGGAGCCGAATCAAAACTCATTCCACGGCCCAGCAATGTCGATGCGTCGGTGTTTGGCGCGGTGCCACTGGAACTTTATTTGCAAACCCGGGAGCCGCGTTATCTCGAATTGGGAAAACGGATCGCCGATAAACAGTGGGAGAGGCCCGAAGGAGAAGCCTGGAAAAAGCTCAAGCCGGAAGTTCAACAATGGGTTGAGCGCGGCCTAAGCTGGCATACGCGCTTCTGGATCGACGATATGTTCATGATCACGCTGCTGCAGGCGCAGGCGTATCGCGCGACCGGAGACGAAAAATATATTGACCGCGCGGCTCGTGAGATGGCGGCTTATCTGGATGAACTGCAACAGCCGAACGGATTGTTTTATCACGCGCCGGACGTGCCGTTTTTTTGGGGCCGCGGTGACGGATGGATGGCGGCGGGCATGAGTGAATTGCTGAAGTCGTTGCCGGCGAATCATCCGCAGCGCGGGCGGATCATGGCGGGGTATCGCAAAATGATGTCGGCGCTTGTGAAATATCAGGCCGACGATGGAATGTGGAGGCAGTTGATTGATCAACCGGATTCATGGCCGGAATCCTCCTGCACGGGAATGTTTACCTTCGCGATGATAACCGGTGTGAAGAACGGCTGGCTGGACGCGGAGACGTACGGGCCGGCGGCGCGCAAAGGCTGGATCGCACTGACCCGCTGCCTTGATGAGAACGCGGATGTTCATGAAGTCTGCGAAGGCACGAACAAGCGCAATAACCGGCAATATTATCTCGATCGGCAGCGCAATGTCGGAGACATGCACGGCCAGGCACCGGTTCTGTGGTGTGCGTCGGCCTTGCTGGAAGGAAAATGAAACCTCTGAAAAGCGACAAAATATATGAACCAAAAAACTGCGGTTCGCGCAGACCAACCGGAACCCGATGGCAGCCATCGAAAATTAAAACATAGAACGAATTCGAAGTCCGGTACGACTGAATCACGGCGTTGGAAACGTTTTGTATCGCGTCAGGCGGCGGCATTTCGAGCATCAACCATGGGAATTTCTGACATCCGCTGGACTACAGTGCTGGCGTGCTGCTGCTTTTTGACGTTCTCGACTGAAGCGGCGACCGCGCCGGTTTTCAATGTTCGCGATTTTGGCGCCGCAGGTGACGGTTCTGCGCTGGACAGTCCGGCCATCAACAAAGCCATCGAAGCCTGCGCGGCTGCGGGTGGAGGAACGGTGTGGATTCCCGGCGGAACATATCTCAGCGGTAGCATTCGGCTCACGAATAATCTGAATCTGCACCTTGACGCCGGCGCGATCCTGTTGGCGGCTCCCGCGAAATTGAACGCTTACGATCCCACTGAGTCGTGGGAGGTTCAGGCGTATCAGGATGGTGGTCACACGTATTTTCAGAACAGCCTGATCTGGGGCATCGGATTGACGAACATTTCCATAACAGGTCGTGGAATGATCGACGGCAAAGGACTGACGCGCAGTTCATCGCTGTTTGACCGAATGAATCATTTCAATCTCTGGAACAAACCGGACGCGGTGCGAACCAATCTTCCTGCGGTGCGGATTGGCAATAAAGCCATCGGCCTGAAATTGTGCCGCAATGTGTTGCTGCGGGATTTCACGATTTATAAGGGCGGTCATTTCGGCGTGCTGGCGACGGGCTGTGACATGTTGACGATTGACAACGTGACGATGGACACGGAACGCGATGGCATTGATGTGGACTGCTGCCGCAACACCACGATTTCCAACTGCCGGATCAACTCGCCATTCGACGATGCGATTTGTCCAAAGAGCAGTTTTGCATTGGGCACGAATGTAATTACGGAAAATTTGACCATCGTGAACTGTCAGGTTTCCGGTTTTGAAATGGGCACTTTGCTCGATGGAACAATGAAGCCCAGCCAACACAAAAATGGCCGGATTAAATTCGGCACAGAAGCGAATGGCGGGTTTCGGAATGTGACGGTGGCGAACTGCACGTTTCGTGAATGCCGCGGCCTGGCGTTGGAGGAAGTGGATGGCGGAATCATGGAAAACATTACAATCAACAATCTCACCATGATGGACGTGGCCGCGTATCCGATTTACATCACGACCGGCAAACGTAATCGCGGGCCGAACGTCACAGGCCCCAGCCGCGCAAGGAACATTCTGATTTCCGGTGTCATTGCCACCGGCGTTGAGCCAATGAGCGGGATTCAGATTACGGGTTTGTCCGAAGCGCCGATTGAGGGACTTCGATTGGAGAACATCCGTATTGTTTTCAAAGGCGGCGGAACGAAAGAAGATGCCGCTCGCGAGCCGAAGGAATTGGGCACGGGTTATCCTGAACCGAAGAATCTGGGAACGATGCCCGCTTATGGATTGTTCGCGCGCCATGTCCGCAATCTCGAACTGGCGAATATAAACCTGAGTTTTGAAAACGAGGATTTGCGTCCGGCGATGGTCTGCGTCGATGTCGATGGGCTGGAGATTGATAACTTCAAAGCGCAATTGGCAAAAAGTCCACAAACGCAATCGCGACCGGTGAGACTCTCGACTCCGAAGGAAGTCGCTCGTTCCAAAGCGCCGTTGGTCGAGGAGATCGCGGCAGCGCGCTTCGAACAGGTGAATGGATTCGTCGTGCGAAACTCGCCCGTATTGGAAGGGCTGGCGCGATGAAACAAAAGAAAGCGAATGGTTTCCGGTGGAGCACAGGTTTCGTGACTTTGTTGACGGCTTTCGTCTTGAATGTGGAGGCGGCGGACTTGAGCAATCGGTCGCCCGAAGAAATGGAGCGGAGAAGTTTCAAGGATTGCCTTATGCCCGCAGTTCGAAGCGGCGGCTTTCAGATGGACGGATACATTCTTTGGTGTTCGTCAGTGATCAAAGTCGGCGACACGTATCATCTGTTTGCCTCGCGCTGGCCGGCGCAATATGGGCTGGGGGGCTGGACGAAATATTCCGAGTGCGTGCGCGCAACTTGCACCAATCTGTTCGGACCGTACAGCTTTCAGGAAGTCGTCCTGCAAAAACGAACCAATAACTGGGACAACACGCGAATTCACAACGCGAAGATCGTCAAGGCTGGATCAAAGTTTGTACTTTATTACATCGATTCAGCCAATGAAACCGGATTTGCCGAAGCGGATTCCGTGACCGGCCCGTGGATACGCCACGACAAAGTGGCCATGCACGTCAGCAATCCCGCCATTTTTGTAAAACGAGATCAGAGCATTTATGTGTTCGGACGTTTGAAGGATTCAGCGGGTGTGAATCGCGGCGTTGCGTTTACCGCGGCCACTTATCAAGGCCCTTATTCGATCGTTGAAAACGGAAAGAACCTGCTTCCTGATGATGCTGAACTGGAAGACCCGACAATCTGGTGGGCAAATCATCAATTCAACGTTCTGTTGAATGACTGGAAGGGAAAAGCCACCGGCATGGTCAAAGCCGGTGCGCAGTACTATTCCCGCGACGGAACCAATTACCAACTCGTCGCTCACGAACCGGTTTTCACCAAAACGGTGACTTTCGATGATGGCACCTCCGAAACGTTCAGTCGACGCGAGCGGCCATTCGTTTATGTGAACGAAAAAGATGAAGCGCTTGCTTTGTTTACGGCCTGTCTGCCACCGGAAGGTCCGGCGCGCATAGTGGTGCAGCCGATCGATCATTATGTTCCAGGAAATTAACTGTGGGTTGGCAGTGGTGATTTATGATTCTTAAATTTCATATAGGCAGAATTGCGGCACTGATCTGGTCAAGCTTGCTGGGGCTTTCAGCAATGGTGAATGGTCGAGCGGCAACCGATCCCGGTCCAAAACTTCCCTTGCCGAAAGTGTTTTTGTTCAACGCGAATTATCTGGGCACCATGCGTGAACGGATATTGAAAAATGATCCAACTATCAAAGGAGCTTTGGAGAGGCTGACTCGTGATGCCGATGAGGCGTTGAAGACCAGGCCGATGTCGGTGGTTAATAAAAGCACCACGCCTCCCAGCGGTGACAAACATGATTACATGAGCGAGGCGCCGTATTTCTGGCCTGATTCGGCTTCCTCCAATGGTCTGCCGTACATCCGGCGCGATGGCGAACGCAACCCGGAAATCAATCGAATTACCGACCATCGCAACATCCTTCATCTGCCGGACGTGGTCGAAACACTCGGTCTTGCCTACTACTTCACGGGAAACGAAGCTTACGCCGCCAAGGCCGCAGAGCTGTTACGGGTCTGGTTTCTCGATGCCACGACGCGAATGAATCCGAATCTGAAATATGCCCAGGCGATCCGGGGTGTGAACGACGGACGGGGCATTGGGCTGATTGAATCGCGCGGCTTGATTCACGTGGTCGAGGCTGCGGGGCTGCTCGCCGGTTCGAAATCTTGGACCGCCGCCGATCAGAGTGGATTGCAAAAATGGTTCGGCGATTTCCTGGATTGGATGCGACATAGCAAAAACGGGCGCGATGAGGCTGCTGCGAAAAATAATCATGGAACATATTACGACGTGCAGGTCGTTTCCTTTGCGCTGTTCCTGGATCGTCGGGAATTGGCCACGAACGTTTTGCAGACGGCGCGTCAAAAGCGGATCGCAGTTCAAATCGAACCTGATGGCCGCCAGCCCTTGGAACTGGCGCGTACCAAAGCGTGGAGTTACAGCGTAGGAAATTTATCCGGCTTGATGCTGCTGGCGAAACTGGGCGAATCCTCAGGCGTTGATTTGTGGCACTTCGAAACGCCGGACGGACGCGGAATTCGTCGCGCACTCAAATATCTGCAACCGTTTGCGGCGCGTGAAAAGCGCTGGCCTTATCAGCAATTGGGTGGCTGGTCTCCGCAAGGTTTTGTTCCGCTGCTGCGCGATGCGGTGTTGCATTATCCCGATCCGAAGCTCAAGGAGCTGCTTCAAAAACTGAGCCGCACAAATCACAGTGATCAAGATGTTCTGACGCGCCCGCCGGCTTGATCTGTTCTGTGGCAATTCACGCAGCTGTTTTAATGCAGTGTGAAGCGTTGAGTGGATGCAGCGATATCTCTCGCCCTAGAACGAACGTCCAGTAGCGGCGGCGGGCCGGCGCAGGCAGCCTCTTCGGCAGATGCTCGGAATTGGTGTGAAAATTATTTCCCGGTCGGCGACGAAGCAGCAGCGCGTCTGGACGGGCTTTTTGCGGCGAAGCTGGCAGTATGTCCTGTTGGTGGTGATCGGTGCGATGACGGTGCAGGGGGCCGAACGACTGACCATCAATTTCAATCCTGATTGGAAGTTCATCAAAGCAGATATTCCTGGCGCGGCAGCCATTGCATTTGATGATCGAAACTGGAGCGATGTTTCAGCTCCACATACCTACAACGACACAGATACGTTCGACGATTGGTCTATGCCTGGCCATCGTGGCGAGCAGAATCAATGGGGAGGCCGGACCTGGTATCGAAAGACCTTCACGCTTCCAAAATCGGTTCAGGGCAAAAAGGTTTTTATTGAATTCCAAGCAGTTCGTCAGGTTGCCGAGGTGTATCTGAACGGAAAATTTTTGGGTGTCAGCAAGACGGGTTTTACGCCGTTTGGTTTTGATCTTACTCCATACCTACAGTTCGACCGGCCAAACATTCTTGCCCTGATGTGCGACAACCGCTTCATGAAAGATCCTCCTCCTTCTGGAACCGGAAGCGCGAGGGACAAGGTTGAGAAAGGGCCGACGCTCGGAGAAATCTCAGCCGAAGTGAACGCCGCGATTCCTGACACCGTGGCAGAATTGCAGGCAAATCAAATTCCCTGGAACAATCCGCATTGGCATCCGGCGCACGGCGGGATTTATCGGAACGTTTATTTATATATCACCGATCCATTGCACATTTCGCTGCCGCTGTACAGCTTTCTTCAAACTACCGGCCCGTATGGATACGCCAGAGAGATTTCTGATCAATCCGCCGAAGTGACGGTTGAAATTCCAGTTCAGAACGAACGTTCTTCAGATGAACACGCCGAGATCAGCGTCGAGGTGCTGGATCAGAATGGGAATGCAGTTCTGTCATTGAAAAAAGCCAGTGTGATTCAAAGTGGCGGCCAGAAGCTGTTCAAAGTCTCGGGCATTGTGAAAAATCCTGAGTTGTGGTCGCCCGATTATCCTTATCTCTATCGCGTTGTCTGTTCGATTTCAGCAAAAGGCGAAGTGGTGGATTCGTATGAAATTCCGCTAGGCCTGAGGTCGGTTCACTGGGATACGCAAACGGGATTTTCTATCAATGGCCATCATCTGAAGCTTCATGGCTGGGGACAGAAACCGACGGACGAATGGCCGGGCCTGGGAGTTGCCCAACCAGACTGGCTTCACTTTTTCACATTGAATTTAATGAAAGAGGCGGGCGGAAATTTTATCCGCTGGGGACACTCAGCGGCCGGTCCGGCAAGCATTGCAGCTTCAGACCGGTTGGGATTTGTGGTCGATCAGCCGGGCGTGGATGGCGAGTCGGATACGCGCGGGGGGGCGTGGATGCTGCGTGCCGAAGCGTTTCGCGACACGCTTATTTATTTTCGCAATCATCCTTCAATTCTGATCTGGGAAGGCGGCAACCAAAAAGTCACACGCGAACACGCGAAGGAGTTGCACGATCTTGTCGAACGTTATGATCCGCATGGCGAACGCGCGTATGCGCACCGGCGCGCGGACAAAAAGACGGCGGAGTTCATGAACGTCGGGATCGGCACGGAAGGCGGTTGTGAAATCAAAACGCTGCCGGTGGTGGAAGGCGAATATGATCGCGAGGAATCGCCGCGCCGGGTTTGGGATGATTTTTCTCCGCCGAACTTTGGTTATCCCGAGGCCCAAAATCAATCCTATGATCTGATGTCTGAGCAATACGCCGTAAATCAGGTGGCGCAGTACGTCCGCAAACTGGGTTCATCCAACCATTGCGGCGGTGCAAATTGGATTTTTTCCGATTCCACCAGCGGCGGACGCGTCGCCTGTGAAGTCGCACGCGCGAGCGGCGAAGTCGATGGCGTGCGTTTGCCGAAGGAGGCTTATTACGTATGCCAAGCGATGTTCCGAAGCGATCCGCAGATTCATATCATTGGACATTGGAATTATTCGCCGGGAACGCGGAAAACAGTTTATATGGCGGCTAATGGTGACGCCGTGGAATTATTTCTGAACGGCCAATCGTTGGGGAAGGGGATTCGGTCTGACTGTTTTCTGTTCACCTTTTCAAACGTTCTGTGGCAAGCGGGCGAACTGAAAGCCGTATCGTATCGAGACGGAAAGAAAATTGCGTTCGATAATCGGCGGACCACCGGCCCAGCGGTAGCATTGCGGCTCACGCCAATATTCGGACCGGGCGGTCTGCAGTCGGATGGATCGGACGTTGGATTGGTGGATGTGGAGGCCATTGACGCCAACGGCGAACGTTGTCCGACCTTTCAACAACGGGTGGATTTTAAACTGGATGGCCCCGCTGTTTGGCGCGGCGGTTACAACAGTGGCAAGACGAATTCAATCAATCACGAATTTCTTGATCTCGAATGCGGTATCAATCGCATCGCAGTTCGCGCCGGACGCACTGTCGGCAGAATCACTTTGCGTGCGACTTGTCCCGGATTAAAACCGGCTTCGATCGAAATTCAATCCGCACCGTTCGATGTAGTTGGTGGCGTAGCTTCACAATTGCCGAAGATGCCGTTCGTGAAATTGCGAAAAGAGCAAAACGCCGAACTGGCAGATTCCATTTTCAAGGGTTCATCCGATGTTATGGCCGTGAGTTCCGCCGGACGATTTACCCGAAGTTTTTCATATTCCGGTCCGACGACTTCGGTGCATGTGGAAAGAAATGCGCAACGCGGAAAGAAGATTTACGTGGACCAGGATGCGCTTATGCCTGAGTTGCCATCCGGACTGTCCGGCGCGGACTGGGTTCAGGCAGCCAATGCGGACAGCCGCTATCATGCCGTTGATCTGATGGAATTTTCGGTGGCATCCGACACAGTAGTTTCAGTGGCATACGATGATCGTTTGCCCCGGCCGGAATGGCTCCAGAATCAATTTACGCCGACGGCCATGAAACTCATGCTCGATGGACATGAGAAAACCGTTTTTCAACACCGCAGCCGGCACGGAGAAAGTCTGACACTGGGTTCAAATGTGGAAGATTCCAGCATTCAAAGCGCGAACATGTATGTCGTGTTCATAAACCGTGATGTGAAACCGTCGGTGCTTCAGGCGGAATCATCGCTCCCTAAACAGAACTCCGAATAATGAGGTTGAACAACAAACTTCGAATGCCGCTCTGCCTCGATATTAGCGTTCGATGTTCAGAGTTCAGAGTCGAGTGCTTTCTGCCGCCTTTGTCGAGTTCTCACCGTTATTCGCCTTGCCTGTCCGGGGCGCGGCACTAGCATGGCAGCGTGGTTCAACTGCTCTACAGATCGTTTCGGACGGTTGGCGTGAGCGTTGCATGGCTGCTGTTCGCAACCGCGATTTCCAACGCTCAGATTTCCCGCTGGTTTGCGAAATCCTGGCAGACCGATGACGGCTTGCCGAACAATACCGTTCTCGATCTGGCCCAGACTCCGGACGGATTTATCTGGCTCGGAACGCCGACCGGGTTGGCGCGATTTGACGGGAAAAAATTTCAGCGTTTTCCTTCAAACAATCTGCTGCCGGCGCCGAATCGAGGCATTCTCAATATGATCAGCCTGCACGATGGAGGACTGGCGCTGGCGATGGATCGGGGCGCTCTGGTATTGTTGCGCTCCAATATCATTCGCTCATTTTTTCCTGGCAAGGAACTGCCCGACGGTTTCCCATTTTCAATGGCTGAAGACAACCTGGGTGCAATTTGGGTTTCGTATCGGGAAGGTTCGATCTGTCGGATTTTGAACGATCAGGTAACACGTTTGGCCGAACCGGCCAGCGTGGCTACGCCGAATACGATCTGCGCGTTAACATCTGATCTGGAAGGGCACATCTGGTTCGCGGCGGGCGGACAGTTTGGACAGATTCGCAACGACCACATGGAGGTTCTGCACGCGATTCCGGCTGCGGTCACGCGATTGGCCAGTGCTCGGGACGGCGGTATTTGGATTTGTTCAAGCGGCCGTATTTTCAAGTTCCGCGTGCAGACCGGCCTGAAGGAATTAGGTCAATTCGGAAATGGCGCGGCGACTCCGCCGACCGCGTTGTTGGAAGATCGCGAAGGTGGGCTTTGGATTGGAACCGCGTATCAGGGGGTTTATCATTTTGATGGAACGCTGTTCGAATCGGTGACGACATCGCACAAGGAAATCATGAGTCTGATGGAGGATCGTGAAGGCAGTATTTGGGCTGGCACAGCCGGAGGCGGGTTGAATCAGATCCGGGCCCGCGTCGTGGAATTGGAAGGCACCGAAGAGGGTTTGCCATTCGAAGCTTTGCAATCGCTGTGCGAAGGCATGGATGGCGTTTATTGGGCCGCAACTCAGAACGGTGCTCTCGCTCGCTGTATAGCCGGAAAATGGAAATCATTTCTTCCGGAAACCAATTGGTCGGCTCAAGCCACCTGCGTCACGGCGGATCCTTCTGGCGCAATCTGGATCGGCACCCGGATGAACGGGTTGTTTTGCTGGAAAGACAACCGACTGCAAACGTGGGGCAACACAAATGATTTGAAAGGCAAAACGATTCACGCACTCCAGGTTACGGGTTCTGGAGATTTGTGGATTGGAGAAGCCTCGCCGAACGCGCTTCAGTGTTTGCGTCGCGGCGTGCTCACCACGATGGATGTTCCGGCTGAAGACATCCGGGTAATTCGCGCAATTACTTTAGGAGCGGATGGATCGGTCTGGGTTGGCGCATCCCGCGGAACGCTTTTACGCGTGACGCAGGACCGTATTGTTGATGAAACGGATCGAACTTTGGGACAGGACGCATCGATCCGGTGTCTTTACACTTCGGATGATGGAACGATCTGGATCGGATATGCCGGTGGCGGCCTTGGCTTCATTCGTGACGGGCAATTTACAAATCTTCGGAGCGAGCAGGGTCTTTACGATGATAATATCTCTCACATTGTGGCGGATGGCCGGGGCTGGCTATGGTTCGGTGGAGATCGCGGAATTTTCAAAGTAAGGCTCCAAGAGCTGTATGATTTTTCGAAAAACCGGATTCCTGAAGTGCGTTCAATCCACTACGGGCGCGGCGAAGGACTGCCCAGCCTGCAGGCTAATTTCGGTGGCGCGCCAGGCGCATTTCGCAGTCGCGACGGACGCATTTGGATTCCGATGCGTACCGCATTGGCGGTGATCAGTCCTGATCGCCTGCGTGAGAATTCCGAACCGCCGACCGTATTGCTGGATCGCGTCGTCGTGGACGACGTCTCGGTGGCAATGAATCGCGGAATGATGCTGGGCCGAATCAGCGGGGGCGGAAAAGTTCCAGACCTGCGTAATTCGCGAACACCGCTGCGCCTTCTCCCGGGACATCATCGCGTTCAGTTTGAATTCACCGCGCCCAGTTTTATTGCGCCGGAGAACATGCACTTTCGGTATCGCCTGGAAGGTTTTGACAATGACTGGATTGACATCGAAAACGAACGTTCCGCCGCTTATTCGCGTTTACCGGCGGGGAATTACAAGTTTCACGTGGTCGCGGCAAGTGACAACGACTTGTGGACTGAAACGGGCGCTTCGTTGGAGTTACGCGTGACACCGTTTTTCTGGCAGACGTGGTACTTCCGCGCTTTGATGTTGATGCTGTTCACGGGATTTATCATCGCGATCGTCCGATATGTTTCCTTCCGCCGATTGCGCCTGCAGGTAAAGCGACTGGAGCAACAGGAAGCACTTTATAAAGAACGCGCACGGATCGCGAAAGATATTCACGATGACGTAGGCGCAAACCTGACGCAGATTGCGCTGCTCGGTGACTTGGTTCATCAGGATGGAGGAGTTCAGCAGCCGTTTGGTTCAAGGCTGGAAACAATCTCACGAACGGCGCGCCAGGCCGTCAAATCACTGGATGAAATTGTCTGGGCGGTAAATCCCCGCAATGACACGCTCGCGCATTTGATTGATTACACCGGTCAGTTCTCACTGGATTATCTGCGCGTGGTGGGAATTCGCTGCCGGCTGGATCTGCCCGAGCAGCCGCCGGAACTCGCGGTTTCCACGGACGTGCGCCACAATCTTTTTCTCGTGGTGAAAGAAGCGTTGAACAACATTGTTAAACATGCCCACGCATCAGAAGTCTGGCTGCGGGTCAGCGTCATTGAATCACATCTGGAAATTGCCGTCGAAGATAACGGCGTTGGATTCGATCGGCCTCCCACCAACTCCGAAGCCGACGGTCTGCGGAATATGCAACAACGAATGGCGGACATCGGCGGGACGTGCTGTATTGAAAGTTACATTGGCGCCGGGACCAAAGTTCGGGCGTCACTCCTGTTGCCGTTAAATCGTCGATTCAAACGGTCGCGCCGAAATGGGCATCAATCTTCGAATCTCACGGAAGCACAATGATGACAATCTTTGAAATTTCCAGCCCGACATTCAGCGTTTTTCCGTTCGATTTCCTTTCGACACTCGAACGTTTGTTCAATTGTTCCTCGATGGATTGCCTTTGAAAATGAATCAACAAAAGAAACAAATGCAGATTCGGGTATCCATCGTGGAAGACAATCGCGGCACGCGCGAAAGTCTCAAGGAATTGTTCGAGCGGTCGAGCGGATTGCGCTGTGTGGGAGCTCATCCGAATGGTGAAGAAGCCCTGGAGAAAATTCCCACGGAAACGCCGGACGTGGTGCTGATGGATATCAATCTGCCGGGCATGAGCGGCATCGAGTGCGTAACGCGCTTGAAAGACAAACTGCCTCGCACCCAGGTGCTGATGCTGACTACTTATGAAGAGAGCGATCTGATTTTTGATTCGTTACGGGGTGGCGCGAGCGGTTATTTGCTGAAGAACATGCCGCCCGCGGAATTGCTTCAGGCGATTGAACAGGTTCATATCGGCGGCGCGCCAATGTCGATGCAGGTGGCGCGCAAGCTGGTCACACATTTTCAGCAGATCAAACAGCCTTCGTCTGAAATGGAAATGTTAACGAAGCGCGAACGGGAAATTCTGGGACTGCTCGCTAAAGGTTTTCTTTACAAGGAAATTGCCGATCAACTCGGCATCACTCTCAGCACCGTCCGCGCGCATCTGCATACCGTTTACGAAAAACTGCATGTCCAGTCGCGCACGGAGGCGGTGGTGAAGTTTCTTAGCCGCTGATTCAGATGCTGTGAGGTTCATGATCCAGCACGCTTCGATTTTAAACAGCGATAGAACGAACGTTCAATAGTTTCTCCGCGCCAGTTCTGACAGAGTAAAAACGTCCAGACAATTCGGCAGAACAGAATCCTTTCGTTCCTGCTTTCAGGAATGATTCCGAATCCGGTTCGATGAATCGCCAATCCAAAATGCTGATTATGACTCCGATCAATTCAAACTGGAACGCCCACAGACGCCGCCTGGCTTCTTTTCCTCGCAATGGATTTACGCTGATTGAACTGCTCGTGGTGATTGCGATCATCGCCATCCTCGCTGCGATGCTGTTGCCAGCCTTGGCGAAGGCCAAAGCCAAGGCGCAGCAGATCAACTGCGTCAGCAACGTCAAACAATTGACGCTGGCGTGGAAAATGTACAGCACCGATACCGGAAAAATGCTGGGTTACTCTGATCCGAATTATCAGAACGGCGTCTGGATTGGAACGTTGATTGAATATTATTCCAAGGTGGATGCGGTTCGTTTATGCCCGGTTGCGCGGGAGACGAACAATCCGCCGTCGGACAACTTCATGAGCGGGGGCGGAGACACGGGAAGCGCTGATCGCGCCTGGTGGCGGTTGGTGACGAATCCCAATCGCAGCTACAGCGGAAGCTATGGCTACAACGGCTGGCTTTATGAAAACGGCGGAGCATCGCGGGGCAAGGATGGGCAATATGCGAAGAACCTCTTTCAGCGCGAATCAGCAATTCAGCGCCCGGTAGAGACGCCAGTTTTTGTTGAAGCTATGTGGGTTGATTCCTGGCCGCTGGCAACCGATCCGCCTTCACGCGATCTCTACAACGGCACGTTTGATTCAAGTGGCATGTCGCGTTTCACGATCGCTCGACACGGCACCCGATCTCCAGGATCAGCGCCGCGGCATTTCCCACCCAAGGATGTATTGCCGGGCATAAGCACTGTCGGATTTGCCGATGGACATGCGGAAGGGGTCAAATTGCAGAATCTCTGGCAACTGGCCTGGCATCTCAATTACAAACCCACGCCGATCCGTCCGCCATGAGTTAAGTAATTAATCTCTTCACAGAGAGACGGCACAAATCGTCTCTCTGTCTCTTCTTTAGTGGCAACACGGTTGAGCCTCACAAATGCTTGGTCTGGATATTATTGTTCATGCTTCGTTAATGTTTTGTGAAATCTTTTTTTCTTTCAGCGGCGGTGGCCTGGCTGTTTTCGATCCAACTTTCTGTCGGTGATCTTCCCGCTGCCGATGAAGACGATGGCGGCATTACTCTACCCTCCGGTTTTCACGCGCTGGTTTACGCTGATAACCTAGTGGTGGGACGAAGGGTGGGGCGAAGCCGGGAAAATCTGCGCGGGCTGGCGGTGGCTCCCAATGGTGATGTTTACGCGAAAGGAAAGTTCGGCAAAATCTGGGCGCTGCGTGATACCGATCACGACGGCCGCGCAGATTTAATTAAAGAGTTCGGATCTGGCGATGGTGGAACGCACATTCTGTTTCACGATGGTTATCTGTATCACTCCAGCCGAACGACAGTTTATCGCTATAAATACGTTCCCGGTGAACTTGTTCCGTCCAGTCCAGTAGAAATAATTGTAAAAGATCTTCCAGCAAAACGGGATCACGATGCCAAAGCCTTTGCTTTTGACGAAAGCGGGAACATGCTCGTGGAGATCGGTTCGCCTTACAACGTTTTCAGCACCCCCGACCGGCAATTCGGTGCGAAGGGATTCAGTCCGGACGAAGTTTCGGAATTTCAAAAAACCTACGGCGGTTTCTGGCGTTTTCTCGCTGATCAAACGAACCAGACGCAATCAGATGGCGTGCGTTTCTCGACCGGTCATCGGCATTCACTGGCGTTAGTTTGGCAGCCGGTTTCAAAGCATTTCTTCATGGCCATGATGGGGCGCGATAATTTGAACATTGTTGCGCCGAAATATTATGACGAACTGGACAATGCAGAACGGGTGGCGGAAGAATTTCATCTGCTGAAAGAAGGGATAAACCTGGGCTGGCCTTACTCCTATTGGGATCCGATAAAGCAGGCTCGCATGACTTCGCCGGAGTATGGCGGCGACAATCGACAGCGAGAAAACAATCCAATGTTTGACCCGCCCCTGATTGCTTTTCCCGCTCATTGGGCTCCGTTGCAGATGTGTTTGTATGATGGCAGCCAGTTTCCGGAAAAATATCGTGGCGGAATGTTTCTTACCTTCCATGGCTCATGGAATCGCGCGCCTCGTCCGCAGGCGGGATACAAAGTGGTTTTTATACCATTCAACACAAACGGGCTTCCGACAGGAAAATGCGAAGATTTCGCCGAAGGGTTTCCGGGCATTGAATATTTTACCAGCACCCGTGATGCGCGATACCGTCCAGGGGGCGTTGCAGTCGGTCCCGACGGTTCGCTTTATATTGGAGACACCGAAAAAGGCCGAATCTGGCGTGTAATTTATACGGGTGACACAGAGCCTGCGAAAGCAAACGGCAATAGGACAGTTGCCGAAGGAGAAACCGTCACGCTGCTCGGCGTGAACACGGCTGGTGGGAAAATATACAACCAGGTCTGCGCCGCATGCCACATGCCGGACGGCAGTGGCGTACCCGGACGACAACCATCATTGCGAGGCAGTGCAGTGGTTTCAGGCGATAACAATCGGCTCATTGACCTTCTCTTAAAAGGGCCTTCTGCAATACTGGCCCCAAACCGGGAAAAGTTCTCAGGCGCGATGCCAGCATTTGCGATGTACAGTGACAACGATCTGGCCAGTGTAATCAATTTTCTTCGGTCCAATTTTTCGCCTGATTCCGCAAAAATTACCGCCAAAGAAGTAGCCGCGCGCCGAAGTCAAATCTGATTAGTCTTCTCAGCACCTTGCGAAAACTATCAAGTGCGTAGCAAATTGATTCGCAGTCGCATTCTGCCGCTCTCCGCATCACCCCTGACGACGATCTCCAAACCAGAATCTCAGCCCGCTTTTGGTGAACAGTGGGAAGGAATGTAACTGGATTGTAACCCGAACGAAACCCTCTCGACGCTGAAATCGCTGTAAGGTTGTGTGTGCAAACGTGCAGGCATTTCCGATTTCAGGTGCCAAGAGAAGATGCTGATGAACTTCGTGATGCAGATCCCGAACCTTGTCCGGTGTGTGATGCATTGCCGCATCGACGAAACGAGTTTCAGTCGGCGGAAGCTCGGCCGGTGAAATTGCCTGACGCTAATACTTTCTCCGTTCGACCTCTTCAATCTCGCACTGATTCTTCATGGTTCAAAAATCTGTGGAATCAGTTCGCTTCGGCATTTTTTTAAACGGCGCTATTTCCTTCGCTGAATCCAATCTGCTCGGGCCGTTATCAGCCGCATATTCCTAATTTCCGAGTAGCGTGACCGTCGAAGCTTCTCCGTCCGAATCACTGCTTTTCACTGACAGAAAGTCCCGGATTGCCCTCAATTCAGGGTATTTCGGGCATTGTCACGATTTCAACTTCGGGTCGTAACAATTGTCCTCAATTCGGCACAGGCTTGTCGGTTGTCGGTACGTGGTTGCGTGTTAGAAAACAGACGTGACGCCAACCTGGGCTTTTGAATCCAGTCCGCGTGGAGATCGGGTGTCACGACCAAACGAAACTGAAAACGCTACATCTGAATATGAAATCCAAAACTTCAATTGCCGGCGCCTTTGCGAAAGAAAAGAGTGATGGCAAAAACCTCCCCCGGATCGTCCTTGGCCTGGCAATGCTACTGAGCTCATCGCAAATTTACGCCAGCCAGGCTCCGCCGCACAATATCTCTGCCGCAAACTTTAATGTGCAACAAAACGACAGCGCGAATACGGAAGCGTCGGTCACTGTCACCGCCACGCTTTCTGTAAATGATCTTCGGGCGCGAACCGGGTCCAATCGGGGCGACTACAATCTTTGTGCTGCTTCAGTCGGAATTGGAAAAACCGGGCGAATGGCTAAAGTATAGGGCCATAGCAACGGATACAAACTATGACGAGAGGACGACGGCACTTTTCACCACAGGACAAAGTCAAAATTCTTCGGGAAAACCTGGTTG
>DASTXC010000100.1:0-14469 GCA_035765675.1 Verrucomicrobiia bacterium | reverse complement strand
GCCGCCGACACGCCGCGCGGCAGTTTGTTGGAACTGCATTCCTGTGAATTGTACGCGGGCGGCTGCACCGTGTCCGCCGAAGCGACCCAGGGCGGCCGATACATGTTGCGCGTCTGGGATTTTTCCGGAGGCGAATTCGCTGGAACGGATTTCAAGGATTTGAAACTCGCCGTGCTCCAATCTTCCCGCGACAACCTTGCGGCGAAGGATTCCGAATCCGGCGACGCGGTGGTTTATCTTCCGAAAACCGCGACACAAACACAGCGTGACGCTTTGCTCGCCTGGGTGAAAGCCAGCCAGAAAGATTTTCATCCGAACACGCTGCACGTCCGCGTTGAACCACTCGCGATTCAAAAGACGGCATCCACTTATTCCTTCTCGGCGGGCAATTATATTTCGGTCGAAACCAAACCTCTGACCGCGTGCGACAATCGGTCCTGCGGCGAAGAACTCTGGTATGAACCGCGCGCCGCGACTTCGGTTTTCACCGTCGCCGTGAATCGCAGTTCAAACGTGGCCGAACCGTTCTTGAAGCTGGACTGGAAAGATTCCGCGCAACGCAGTGTTTTCCTCGGACGATTTGGTGGCTCCAGCACCGGCCGGGAAATTTTCGTGACGATGAACGAATTCTGCGGCGCGACTGGCATTTTTTGAGAGAGCAGATTCCCCCTCCGTTTGCACTGATTGAAACAAAATCCAATCAGTGACAATTCGTGGAATCCGTGTCTTTCTTTGCGGCGCATT
This sequence comes from Verrucomicrobiia bacterium, assembly GCA_035765675.1. Lineage (GTDB taxonomy): Bacteria > Verrucomicrobiota > Verrucomicrobiia > Limisphaerales > DASXHY01 > DASXHY01. The sequence continues at coordinate 13,725 of DASTXC010000100.1, read as the reverse complement.
ACCGCGTAACCACGTTCTGACGATGGGCGTCAGACCAAGAGCAACTCAGTTCAACACTATGAGCGAATCCGCTAACAACGAGGGGTTTTCTGTATCGCGCCGTTCCTTTCTCAAAACCTTTGGCAGCACCGCCGCCGTCGCCGCCACCGCGCAGGTTCAGGCTGTCGCCGCGGAACTGGAGAAAGTTAATTCCGAAAAGCTGATCGGCCCCGAAGCCGTGGAGGTCACACTTCAGGTCAACGGCAAACCATTGAAGCTTCAAATCGAACCGCGCGTGACGCTGCTCGACGCCTTGCGCAATCACGCGAGTTTCACGGGCGCGAAGGAAGTTTGCGATCGCGCAACGTGCGGCGCCTGCACTGTGATGGTCGGCGACAAGCCGGTTTATTCGTGTTCGATGCTCGCCATCGAAGCGCAAGGCCAGCCGATCACGACGATTGAAGGACTCGCGCAAAACGGGAAGCTGAATCCGGTTCAGGAAGCGTTCGTGGAAAAGGACGGACTGATGTGCGGTTACTGCACGCCGGGTTTTGTGATGAGCATCACCGCTTTGTTGAAACAGAATCCGCATCCAAGCCTCGATGAAGTGAAACATGCCTGCGCCGGAAATCTTTGCCGTTGCGGAACACAACCACGCATTCTCGAAGCCGCGATGAAAGCCGCCGGCGTCAACTCGACTGCCAAAACCGAAGTGATCTCCTATGCCAAGCTGGCCTGAAAATCGAACTTACATCGGTTCGCACACGCAACGGCTGGATGCTCCCGCCAAAGTTTCCGGCGCGGCGAAATATCCTTCCGATGTCCAACCTGACGGCTGGCTATACGGAATGATCCTGCGTTCCAAATGGCCGGCCGCAAACATCACGGCGATCAATCTGGAAAAGGCGCAAAAGATTCCTGGAATCAAAGCCGTTGTTCTGCGCGATGACAAAGACCAGCGTACGGTTCGTTATTATGGCGAAGAAATCGCCGCGGTCGCCGGCACGAGCAAGCAGGCTTGTCTCGATGCTTTGCGCGCGATTGAAGTCAAAGCCGAGCCCCTGCCCTTCGCCGTCAAAGAAACCAAAGCGATGGATGAAAACTCGCCGCGCGTCTGGCCCAACGGCGTAAACACTTCCAAACCGCGGACAAACGAACGTGGCGACGTGGATAAAGCATTCGCCGATTCGGCCGCGGTTGTTGAAGTTTTTTTCACGACGTCGATTCAATTGCATCAGCCGCTCGAAACGCATGGCAACACCATTTCCGTGAAAGACGACGGCGTGACGTGCTGGGCCTCGACGCAAGGCATTTCCGGGGTGCGCAACGATCTCGCGGGTTATTTGAAACGTCCGCAGAATCAGGTGCGCGTCATTTCGGAATTCATGGGCGGCGGTTTCGGTTCGAAGATGGGATTGGGCATTGAAGGCGGATTGGCCGCGCGCCTTTCTGAGGCGGCCAAAGCGCCGGTGAAATTGATGCTCACGCGCTTTGACGAATCGCTCGCCGTCGGCAATCGCCCGAGCACGTTTCAAAAAATTAAACTCGGCGCAACGGCGGATGGCCAGTTGCTGGCGTTTGAACTGGAAAATTATGGAACGCCTGGGTTTGCCGCAGGTGGCGCGAGCGCGGCCGGCAGCGGTGATGTTTCAATTCCCGCGCCTTACATTTATCACGTTCCCAATGTGCGCGTGAAGCAGACGTCGGTCGCCACGAATGCCGGTTCCGCCCGGGCTTTTCGCGCGCCCAGTCATCCACCCGCGTCGTTTGGAATGGAATCCATTCTCGACGAACTCGCAGTCAAACTGAACGTCGATCCGGTTGAACTGCGAATCAAAAATGATCAGTCCGATGCCCGCGCGATTCGTGAAAAAGAATTTCGCCTCGGCGCGGAACGTTTTGGTTGGAAGGAGAAATACAAGAAGCCGGGCAGCTCGCCGGGACCCATTAAAACCGGAGTCGGTTGCGCCAGTGCAACCTGGGGCGGCGGTGGTCGCGGAACGCAGGCCGAAGCGCAGGTCAATCCGGACGGCAGCGTCGAAGTGCGTTGCGGCACGCAGGATTTGGGAACGGGAACGAAAACGCTCATTGCGGTAATCGCCGCAGATATTTTTGGATTAAAGCCCGAGCAGATTCAGGTGCGTGTGGGCGACACGTTGTTTCCTCCCTCCGGCGGCAGCGGCGGCAGCACCACAGCGGCATCGGTTTCTCCCGCGATTTTCGACACCTGCACCAAAGCGCTGGAACAACTGCAACAGCAGACCGGCGTTGCGGACGCGAAGGGTGCGAACTGGATCGGCGCCTGCAAAAAGCTCGGGATGAATCCGCTCACCGTGCAGGGCCGCTGGCAGGAAGGACTTTCCTCGCGCGGCGCAGCCGGCGTGCAGTTCGCCGAAGTTCAGGTTGATACCGACACGGGTTTTGTGAAGGTGAAAAAGATCACCTGCGTGCAGGATGGCGGATTGATCGTCAGCAAACTCACCGCCGAAAGCCAGGTGAACGGCGGCATCATTATGGGCATGGGCTACGCACTTTATGAGGAACGGGTCATGGATGAAAAATCCGGTGTGATGCTGAATCCGAATTTCGAAACTTATAAACTGACCGGCATTGCCGATGTTCCTGAAATCGATCTCGTCCTGCTGGACATGCCGGAACGCGGCGTCATTGGCATTGGTGAACCGGTGACTATTCCCACCGCCGCAGCCATCGCCAACGCTGTTGCCAATGCCATTGGCGTGCGCGTCACGAGTCTCCCGATCACTCCGCAAAAAGTTCTCGCCGCTTTGGGCAAAGACAAACTCTCCGCATGAAAGCTTTCCAATACGCCACCGCTCACTCCGTCAGTACCGCGCGCGAACTGATCGGCGACGACGGCGCGTTTCTCGCCGGCGGCAACGATCTGCTCAACCGGATGAAGGAATATCTGGACGAGCCGAAAACACTGGTGAACGTGAAATCACTTCCGGGCTTGAACAAAATCGAAACCGGCGCGCAATCATGGACCATTGGCGCACTGGTCACGGTTTCCGAACTGGAAGACCACGCGGAATTGAAAAAAGTTTTCACTGGCCTGCAACAGGCGGCGGCGGAAGTCGGCTCACGACAGATTCGCAACGTTGCCACGGTCGGCGGCAATCTCGCGCAGCATTCGCGCTGCTGGTATTACCGGCATCGCGACACGCTTTGCCTGAAAAAAGGCGGCGATCTGTGTTTCGCGCGAAATGGCGAAAACAAATACCACAGCCTGTTCACCGGCAACACCTGCATCAGCCCGGTGGTTTCCAATCTCTCCATCGCGCTGGCGGCGTTGGACGCGACCGTCATTGTGGATCGCGACGGAAAAGAAATGCGCCTGAGCATTCCCGAGCTTTATGAAAAAGCCTGGGATAACCCGACTGCGCACAATTCGCTCTTGCCCGGCGATTTGATTTTGAAAGTCGAAATTCCCGTTCAAAATCGCCGCAGCACCTATCAGCAGATCAGCGAGAAAGAAGCGTTCGATTGGGCCTTGGTCAGTTGTTCTTCCGCGGCGAAAGTGGATGGCAAAAAGCTGAGCCAGGTGAAGATTGCGTTGGGTGCGATCTCGCCCATGCCGCATCAGGTCAAAGCCGCGAATGATTTTCTTGAAGGCAAAACGCTGGACGACGCGGTGGCGAATCACGCCGCGGACCTGATTCTCGCCAAAGCGCAGGTCTTCGAACACAACGGTTACAAGCTGCCGATCGCGCGCACGCTGGTGCGGCGAACGTTAACGCGATTGGTGGAGGACAAGTAAATCCATCAATCCACCGAGGAATGTTTCCACTGATTCAACCATTTAACTGATCAACCCGCCATGAAACCCGACAATTGCTGCCAGCATCTTCGCACCAAGAAAATGTATATTCCCGAGCAGGCGGACGAAGTCTTCGCTGTAGCCGATGATCAACTGACGCATCACGGTCATTGCTGGTGCAATCGCACGCTCTCGGAAGTTGGTTTCGATGATCAACAGGTTGGTGTCTCGATCTGCAATCCTTCGCGTCCGTGTTTTGAAGGTTGAGCATTCGAGCGAAAGACGGAATCAGACTTCACCTTTGTTCGCCCTCCCTTCTGAAGAGCGGCAGCCAGTTCGCAATTTCAGCACAACAAATCGCAAGCCCGGGCTAGCCGCTGAATCTCCCTTCGCCGACACTTCACGCCATGAGCAACGCAACGACGCATTCCACTTCCGCAACGGAAGCGCGTTGTGACGTCTGCGCCTTGAGCCGCGTGCAATGCGGTGTGGCGGTTCGGATCAAGCAGCTTTGCGCTTCGCCGGAAGTTCAGAATCGCCTTCGCGAAATCGGCCTGGTCGAAGATCAGGTCATCAAGCTCATCACCAGCCGGAATAATTTCATCTGCCAGGTCTGCAATTCCCGCTTCGCCATCAGCGAACAACTCGCACACCTCATCCTCGTCGAACGCGTGTTGCAGCCGGTGAGCGTCAACATTCGTTGAATTCCATCGAGCGGTGAAACTGACGCTCCCGAATGCCGCACGATCCAGCTTCAGGCTGGAACGTTGACCAGAATCACGAGCCCCGTTGGGTTCGCCTTGTGGACCACGAACTTATTGATGAAATCAGTTTGGAAATGGGTCGCCGGATAGCGGCGCGGCTTCGCCGCAATCCCGGGTTGCTTCGGACAGCTCACGACAATATCGCTCGCTGGACAGCCTTGAATCGGAATTCGCCTTCCCTGCTCCGATGTTATGCCGAATGGAAACAAATTTTGGAGCAACCACTCGAACGCATCTGCGAGCTTCTTACCTCCAGCAAAGAGGAAGCCCGCCGCCTGCGGCCGAATTCACCTTTCGCCGGCGTCCTGAGCGCGCGCGAAGTCTGGGAATTAAAACGAAATTTCCGCCATACTGCGCCCACAGCTTGAACACGTGATTCGCGCGGCATCTGGAATTACCGGCGCGACTGAAATCGTGATTGTGGGGAGCCAGTCGGTTCCAGGTCAATTTCCTGATGCGCCCGATGATCTCCTCGTTTCGATCGAAGCCGACGTATTTACGTTCCGCGACCCCGGCGAATGCCGATCTCATCGAGGGTTCAATCGGCGAAGGTTCGCCATTTCATCAAACGTTTGGCTACTACGCCCACGGTGTCGCAGAAGAAACGGCGGTGCTTACCAGGAATTGGAAAAACCGATTGATTCCGGTGAGGAACGAAAACACGGGAAATGGGTGCGGCTTGTGTTTGGAAATTCATGATCTCGCCGTAGCAAAGCTCGTCGCGGGGTGCGAGAAGGATTGCGAGTTCATCAGGCAACTGTTGCATCATAATCTTGCGAAGTTGCCGATGATAGAAGGCCGGCTGCGTGAAACGCCGCTCCCGAACGAGACAATTGAATCAGCTTTGGCGCGGCTCAGGCGCTTGGCGAGTTCGTAATCGTAGCGCGCGCTCCTTCCGATTCGAATCACGGCGGGAACCCGATCGCCAGTTTCACTGCGGAATATTCCGGATGAATTTTCCCTTCAAGTGTGCGAATGATCAGCGGCGGTTCTTCCCAGGTCTGATCGCGAAACCATTCCGGCAAATCTTCTGAGCGCATCATTCCAAACAAGCCGACAAGCGGCGGTTCGCCTTCACGGAAAACAATCGGACGCTTCCGCACAATAACCAGGCCGGAATCTTTCGCACCGGCTTCAACGCGCGCCAGTTGCGAAGGTTCAATGGGAAACACGCACGCAAAGAATCCTCCGACGGCCAGATGCTTCGCGGCCGTTGAGCAGTAATCCGCGACGGTGCCGCGAAGTTCGAAACGACACGCGAGCTTTTGCGGATGATCGCTCTTCACGCCCGCGTCCGTGGGGAAATATGGCGGACTGCCGGTAATCAGATCGAATTTTTCCTCCGCACGCAAAATTCCCGGCTCGCGGAAATCGCCTTCCCGAATTTCATATCGTTCGGTCAATCCATTGAACCGCGCGGATTTTCGGGCGAGCGCAACACTTTCCTTTTGCGCTTCAACGGTGACGAACCGCGCGCCAGACAAACGCCAGGCCGAAATCATTCCCACGGTTCCAATCCCGCTGCCGAGATCCAAAACCCTCCGCGCCGCCGGACACCAACTCGTGCCATACCACGCCACCAGAATATCGTCGGTGGAAAAGCGATGTCCTTCGCGCAATTGAAACAAACGGAAGTATCCGCTGATCGCATCCAGAGTTTCGCGCGGTTCCACGGGATGCTCTGAAGGAACCAATAAACCGGGCGCGACGGGACCGGGTTTTGCCCAACCTTTGAAATGCGTCACCAATGGATTCGTCACGCCGTTACCCTTCATGATGTTGGCCCTGCGAATGCGCTGGTTCGATGTGCACCAGCACATCGTGAACGGCCGGAATCTCCAAGCGAATTTGATTTTTCACGTCATGCGCAATCTCATGCGAACGCAAAACCGTCATTTGTGGATCGACTTCAACGTGCATGTCCACGAACAGGTTGTAACCCATTTTGCGAACAAAACATTTTTCTATGCCCACAACATCGGGACGGCTTTCTGCAATCCGCCGAATCTGATCGATCACTTCGCGATTCGGCGAACGATCCATCAATTCATTCAGCGCCGGACGCAGCAGACGCAAGCCGTTCGCGGCAATCACTCCCGCCGCCAGAATTGCCGCCCAGTCATCGGCCGCGGCGTACGCTTTCCCGCCAATCAACGCAATGCTGATTCCAATCGCGGCAGCCAACGAGGTAATAGCGTCGCTGCGATGATGCCACGCGTCGCTCGCAACCGCTGTGCTTTCCACAATTTCCGATTGCTTAAGCACAAACCGGAACAGCGTTTCCTTGACAGCGATGACCGCGATCAGCACGAGCAATGTGAACGGCGCGGGGGATTGATGCGGTTCCGCAATTTCCTGAACCGCGCGCATCACGATCCAGGCCGCCGCGATGAGCAGCATCACGGAAACCACGGCCGCCGCAAGCGGTTCCGCTTTGCCATGGCCATAAGGGTGATCCTCATCCGCCGGTTCCGCCGCCACCACCAACCCGCGCCAGACAATGAGTGAACTGAAAATGTCCGCGAAGGATTCCACAGCATCGGCGATCAGTGCATGGGAATGCCCGGCAATGCCCGCAAGCAGTTTGGAAACTGCCAGGGCAACATTCACCGCCAATCCGGTGAGAGTGGCGCGGAGACTGCGTTTGAGCCGGTCCATCGGCGCCGCAAGCGTAAGTCGTCCGGCGACAGGTGTCACGTCAGGTCATTTCAACAACTCCATATATGCTTGAGAAAAATTCGTTGACAAAATTTGGCGACACTACTATGTGTTACAAGGTAGCTGGCATTCGCGGTTAGAATTTTCTCAAGCCAATCGTTATGGCCAATGGATAATTTCTTCGACAACTGGACCGTTCAGGTTCGCAAAGGATTGCTGGAGCTTTGCATTCTCAATGCGCTCGCCAATGAGGAACGCTACGGCTACGACCTGGTGAAAACGCTTGTGGAAGTCCACGGCCTTGGAGTGAGCGAAGGAACCATTTACCCATTGCTATCGCGTTTGCGCGTTGCCGGATTGATTGCGTCACGTCTGGAGGAGTCTTCTTCGGGCCCGGCCCGGAAATATTATTCGCTGACCAAAGAGGGACGAAAAACGATGGAAACCATGAACGATTACCTCATTGAACTGAACCGCAGCGTCACACGCCTGCGAACCAAAGGAGCCTGATATGATCAAGTGGACGGAAGCTGCGCGGCGAGCCTTGGATGAATATTGCGCCCGGTCGAAAACGGTGCTGGCTGGAGGCGCCGCGGATGCCGAAGAAGTGAGTGAGGATTTAAGGCGGCACGTTGAGGAAGAAGTGCGGGCCGCCCGTTTATCGGTGGTGACTGAAGATGACATCAAGCGAATCCTCGCACGGGTCGGTGAACCGGGAAATCTTCCAGAACCAAATTCCGCGGCTCCCGCGCGGCCGAAAACGGATGCAATTATTCCCGACACATCCGACCGTCCGGGATTTGCTCTGTTTACCTTCGCCATTCTTCTTCCATTGATCACCTTCTGCTTCGAACTGGCGACCGGCGCATCAGCGGGAGCGTTATTCGATCCTTTTCCGACGTGGCTGCATGTGACGGCAGTCGCGATGGTTCCCGTTGTGAATTTTTGCATGTGGCGAGCCGGAAGAGCCGGTGACGCACGGCGAATGAAATGGTTCGGCTGGCTCAATAGCGCCGTGCTCGGAGTTTGCTTCTATTACGTGATTCTCTATCTACAGTTTGCTCCTTATGCCGCGCTGGGCATTCTATTTTTTGGTGTCGGACTTTTGCCCTTGTCGCCTTTCTTTGCGTTGATTGCAACGCCGATACTCCGGGCGAAATACATCGATCAAATCCCGGTGAAAAAACTGCCGGGCACTTTTCTGGGGGCGTTCATTGCGATTGCTCTGCTGCTCGTCGTTCAATTCCCGACTGCGGCGACCTATTATGGGATGGCCAAAGCGAGCTCTGAGGATTCCGAAACAAAGGCCCACGGAGTCCGGGTGCTGCAGCTTTTTGGAGATCGCGAACTCATGCTGCGCGCCTGCTACGGATTGCTGCAACGCAGCCTGGATATGGATTTGATTCGCAACGTGAGCAGCGGCAATGAGAGAATTTCTGCTGAGCAGGCGCGCGAGACGTATTATCGCGTCACTGGCAAAGCGTTCAATTCCGTTCCGCCGCCCGCGCTGTTCACCCGCACTGGCCGCTGGACAGCGCTGGATGAGGAATTCACCTGGGACGAAGCTCTGGGCGGAGATGCCGTGGCGCAGAGAATCAAAGGACTTTCGCTTTCAAGTTCCCGAATGGATGCCATCGCGTATCCGGATTCGGCCGTGGTTTATTGCGAATGGACGATGGAATTCAAGAACGTCTCCTCACAACAACGCGAAGCACGCGCGCAAATTGGATTGCCTCCGGGTGCCGTTGTTTCACGGGTTACACTCTGGATCAATGGCGAGGAACGCGAAGCGGCGTTCGGCGGTCGCAGCCAGGTGAAAGAAGCATACCAGGAAGTTGCTGTTGTGCAGCGGCGCGATCCAATCCTTCTCACCACCTGCGGACCCGATCGCGTGTTGATGCAATGTTTTCCGGTTCAACCCGGTGGTGGCGTTATGAAAATAAAAGTGGGGATCACTGCGCCGCTGATTATAAATGCCGCCGACCATGGACAATTTGTCTGGCCCAGATTTCTGGAACGCAATTTCGCGATTGGCTCAAATCTGAAACATGATTTGTGGATCGAATCCAACCAACGCCTCGCCAACGGAAAAGTGGAATCCGTTCCCGCCGCTTCGCCCGACCGTCCGTTTGCGCTTCGAGATTCGTTGAAGGAATCCAGCTTGGCCGAGGCGATCAATGCAGTAACCGTTTTTCGATCGCCTGAAATGAATGACGTCTGGACTCCTGAATCCGGGAACGCGGGCATCATTCATCAATCGTTGCATGAAAGCGCAACGCGTCCAATCCAACGCCTGGTCATTGTCGTGGACGGATCTCAGGGCATGAAATCATTCGCCCGGGAAATCGCCGGAGCCATGTCGCACATTCCCACCGGCGCGAAATCTTCGCTGATCCTGGCCGAAGGCGGAACAGACACAGCCGCGATACACCACAAAGCTGTAGCGTCTGAGAGCACGGACGAAATTCAGACCCGCTTGTTGCGCGCGAATTATCGCGGCGGTGCGGACAACCTGCCCGCACTGGAAGCGGCGTGGGATGCGGCTTCTTCAGTCGAGAACGGCGCGGTGTTGTGGATTCATGGCCCCGAACCGGTATTGCTTTCGGCCGAAAGCGGATTGCAACAGCGGCTGGAACGCAACGTGACGCGGACGCGCTTGATTGAATTGCAGACGCAAACCGGACCAGATCGAGTCTTGGAGAAACTGGATGGCCTTTCAGCATTAAAACGTATTCCGCGCCTCGGAGCAGTGAGTAATGATCTGGCGCGCCTCTTCGATCAGTGGAGCGGAAAGATCAAATCGTTCGAGTTCAAACGCGAGCGAATCGAAGCGCCCTCCGGGGTTCGCGTGGGCCGGCATATCGAACGGCTTTGGGCGCGTGATGAAGCACTGCGACTGGCCGCGGAAAACAAACGCGATGAAGCCGTAACTCTGGCGGCCAGAAATCAATTGGTGACGCCGTTAACCGGCGCGGTTGTGCTGGAACGAAAAGAGCAATACGACCGGCATCAATTGAACCCCGCCGATCCAACCACCGTGCCTTCGGTTCCAGAACCGGGAATTTTAAGTTTGCTCGTGCTGGGCGCGTTTGCGTGCGTCATCTCGCGGCGCAAACGCAGTCGATAAACAGCCTCACGCGATCATGTGACAGAACATCGCGTCGCGGAGTTTCGGTTCGAACCAGGTGCTTTTGGGAGGCATGATGCCGCCGGCGTCGGCAATCAACGCATGAGAATGGCCGGCGATGCCCGCAAGCAATTTGGAAACTCGAGGGCAACGTTCACGGCCAATCCGGTCAGGGTGGCGCGGAGACTGCGTTTCAACCGGTCCATCGACGCCGGAAGCGTAAGTCGTCCCGCCGCGGGTGTCACGTCAGGTCATTGGAAGCCAGTTGCGGCGATGATTGGAAATGGCGGAACCGCCGGTTCGATTATTTACGGTGAGTTTGCCGAAATACAGTTGCGAAAGTTCGTATTGGAAATCAACTGTTTGAAGATATCGTCCGCCGCTTTGTTGAACGTTTCGACCAGAAACGCTCCAGTGCCCCACGAGGTTTGCAACGTTTCCCGGCCAATGAGCGTATCATGCCACACTGATCGCCCGGAGTCTGTCTCGACCAATTCGAAGCGCACGATGAGCTTCGGTTGAACTGTGGCTTTCAGAAAGCCCGCCATGATATCATGGCTGAATTCCTGAATGTCCGCTCTCAACTCCAGCCGGTTTGTCGCACCCGTCGTGATAAAGCCATTCTTTTCCAAAACGGAAAAGAGGCTTTGCTTGAAAATTTGTGCCACTGGCTCTTGAGCCACGTAGGCGCCTGAAGTTCTCTGTCCGTAACCGTTATATTTCTGGCTCAGAACAAATCCATCTTTGACTGGCCGCGTATCTTTCACTTCGCCAACCCGTAATTCCACGGCAGGTGTTTTATCCAATGGGCTGGAAGCCGTGGGCGTTAACTGCACGTTTACCCGAGTTCTCGTAAAGGCACATCCTATGCCGGAAAAACACAGAAGCGACAGCACTGCAATATGAGAAACGCGCAAGAGTGGAAACCAACTTTTCATGTACGACAGTAAGCGGAGTTCAACACCCCAAGTCAACAAAAGTCAAATCATGTGACAAAACATGGCGTCGCGGAGTTTCGGTTCGAACCAGGTGCTTTTGGGAGGCATGATGCCGCCGGCGTCGGCGATGGTCATCAAATCTTCAATGCTCGTCGGGAACATCGAAAACGCGCAGGCGTATTCGCCGCTGTTCACCAGCTTTTCCAATTCCGCCGTGCCGCGAATGCCGCCAACGAAATTCACGCGCTTGCTGATGCGCGGATCATCGATGCCAAAGATCGGATCGAGGACGTATTTCTGAAGCAGCGTGACGTCGAGCTTTTCGATGGGATCCTGCGTTGCGGCGAATGTCGGCCGGAATGTCAGCCCATGCCATTTGCCTTCCAGGAACAAAGCGAGTTCATGTTTGCGCGTCGGTGAAGGCGCGCCGCCGGGTTTGATTACAAAAACGGCGTCCAGCTTTTGCAACAGTTGTTCCGGCGTCAGCCCGTTCAAATCTTTCAGCACGCGATTGTACGGCAGGATTTGCATCTGATTGTGTGGGAAAATGACGCTGAGGAAAGAGGCGGAACCCTCACCCCCAACCCCTCTCCCATCCGATGGGAGAGGGTGGCCGGAGGCCGGGTGAGGGTCCTCTCTCCGTTTCAAATAAACCCGCCCTGCGGCTGCGCTGCGATGATGTCCATCCGCGATGTAAAGGAATGGAATTTTTGTGAATTCAGATTCAATCAGTCTGATTCCTTCCGCATCAGCAACCAGCCAGGACGTATGACGAACGCCATCCGCAGCCGTGAAATCCACATCGGGTTGTTCGGCAATTTTCTTTGCGATGAAAGCATCCAGAGCCGGAACCGCGCGATACGTCAGAAATACCGGGCCGGTTTGCGAGTTGAGCGTTTCGATGTGACGCACGCGATCGTCTTCTTTATCCGGGCGCGTCAGCTCATGTTTTTTGATGATGCCCTTGAGATATTCCTCGCAACTCGCAGCCGCAACGAGTCCCACCTGGCTGTGCCGGCCCATGATCTGGCGATACAGATAAAACGCAGGACGCTCATCCTGCTTCAAAGTGCCTTGCGCAATCAGCTTGTCGAAATTCTCTTTTCCTTTGGCGTAAACCTCCGGCGCGTGAACGTCAGTGTCAGGCGGCAGATCGATTTCCGGTTTGCTGACATGAAGAAAACTCAACGGATTTCCGGCGGCAATCTGGCGCGCTTCTTCCGATGACATGACATCGTAAGGCAATTCGCAAATGCGCTGGGCCAGTTCCGGTTTCGGACGTAATGCGGCAAATGGTTTAATGGTCGCCATGAGGGAGCGGAAGATACGTCCCGGTTTTCCGGAACGCACGTAGAAATTGCAGATTTGAGGATGGAAACGGCTGCGGAATCGAGAATCAACGACCCCGGGAAACACGCGTTTTCCGGGCGCAATCGTCGATGAGAATCATGTTGTGATTTCCGCGCGCCGAGATCGTCAGCACTTTGCCGGAAATTTCCGGAATGTTGCATTGCCCCGCGTCATTGAAGCCCCACGCCACCAGCGATCCGTCTTTTTTCAACGCCAGCACATGGTAATCGCCGGTGGCAATCGCCACGACGTTCGTGAGATCTTCCGGAACATTCAACTGCGCCAGACCGTAAGTTCCCCACGAAACCACTGTGCCGTCGCGTTTCAGCGCGATGCTGTGAAAACCCGCTGCGGCAATCGCGACCACTTTGTTCAAGTCTTCCGGCACATCGCATTGGCCCTGATCATTTTTTCCCCAGGCAACGACCGTTCCATCTTTCTTCAACGCAAGGCTGTGATAAGTGCCGCCGGCGATGGCGACGACGTTTTTCAAATCTTCAGGCACATTGCATTGGCCGTCGTCATTTGCGCCCCAGGCAACCACCGTGCCGTTGCGTTTCAAAGCCAGACTGTGAATCGCCCCCGCGGCAATCCGGCGCACATTTTTCAAACCCTCCGGAACATCGCACTGGCCGTAATCGCCAAAGACGCCGTCATCCGGTCCCCACGCGACCACCGTGCCGTTCCATAAACGCGCCAGGCTGTGAACGTTGCCCGCGGCGATTTCCAGTACCGGACGATGTTCCAAAATGGCGGGAAGATTTGTCTGGCCGAATTGATTCTGGCCCCACGCGACGAGCCGGCGATTTTTTTGGATGGCAAGACTGTGAAAACTTCCGGCGGAAATGCCGCGGACGCATTTGGAGCTGATCTCGAAATCGTAATTGATATTCCCCCACGCGACCACGTGGTTCGCGGCGGACACGGCCAGGGTCGAGCAGAGCAGGCCCAGCATTGAAAGTTTCAGTGCGCCGGAGATTCCAAAATATTTCATTCGAGTTTTACCTTTCGTGCAGACTTCGCTGCGATTCGCGGACATCGTGACAGAACCCGACGCGGGAAAAAATCGGGTCAAGAACCAAAGATTGACCCGGGGATTCACCGGGAGCGTAAGCGTGGATTTGGACTCCG
>DASTXC010000099.1:0-16087 GCA_035765675.1 Verrucomicrobiia bacterium | reverse complement strand
CGCTGAAGCGACCGCACTCCAAACGCTATCGCGATGTGCCAGCGCAATGAAACCGCGCGAAGCGTCTGGATTGCGGTCGCTTCAGCGCCGCTTTTCCAGATCAAATCTCCCTTACGCCACCGCCCAGCTCAGAATTGATTTCTGAACGTGCAAACGATTTTCCGCTTCATCAAAAATCGTTTCCGCGTTCGCTTCAAAGGCAGCTTCGTCGATCTCTTTTCCGCGATACGCCGGCAGGCAATGCATGACCAGCGCGTCAGGTTTCGCGAGTTTGATCAACGCATCATTGATCTGATAACCGGTGAGAATTTTGATTCGCTCAGCCGCTTCCGCTTCCTTGCCCATCGAAATCCAAACGTCGGTGTAAAGCAGGTCCGCGTTTTTCGCAGCGGCTTGGATGTCGTCCGTCACGGAAATATTTCCGCCCGCTCGCTTCAACAATTCCGGTGAAGGTTGAAACGCTTTCGGCGAAGCGATCCGCAGTTCAAATCCGAATTTCGACGCCGCCCAGATCCACGAGTTCGCCATGTTGCACGCGCCATCGCCGATGAACGCCATCGTTTTGCCGGAAATCGAACCGCGCTTTTCCTGAAACGTCAGAATGTCCGCCAGAATCTGGCAGGGATGTTCATCATCGGTCAGCGCGTTGATCGTTGGGATTTTGGAAAATTCGGCGAACTCTTCGACATCACTCTGCGCGAAGGTGCGGATCACCGCACCGTGAACCATGCGGCCCAGAACGCGGGCGGTGTCTTTGATCGGTTCGCCGCGGCCAAGTTGAATGTCCTGCGAACTGAGAAACATCACCGAGCCGCCGAGTTCGCGAATGCCGACTTCAAACGAAACGCGGGTGCGCGTCGATGATTTGGAAAAGATCAACGCCCAGGTCTGGCCCGTGAGCGGTTGTTTTTGATGATGTCCGCGCTCGCGCTTGATCACGGCGGTGGCGTTCAGAATCTGATCCATTTCTGCGCGCGACAAAGATTCAATACTCAGCAGGTTTCTCATTTCAGAAAAAACAATGTGTTGAGGACACGCCGGATTAACCAGCCAATTTCGCCGCCGTCGCTTCAATAATTCTCAAACCCTCGTCCGCTTCAGACGGTTTGAGATTCAATGCGGGCAGAAGCCGGATGACGTTCGCGCCGGCTGGAATCGTCAGCAAGCCCGCCGCGTGCAGCAGATTCACAAAACGAATCGCCTGCGTCTTCGAAACATCGCCCGGCATATTTTTGATATCCGGGGTCAGTTCGAATCCAATGATCAATCCCAGTCCGCGAACGCTCCGGATCACAGCAGGATATTTTTCCGCCAGGCGTTGAAGGCTGGTTTTAATGAATTCGCCCTGTGTGCGCGCGTTCTCCGCGAGATTTTCTTTTTGAATCACTTCAAGAATTTTCAGCGCCACCGCGCAACCGAGCGGCGTTCCGCCAAAGGTTGTTCCGTGCGTGCCCGGTCCAAACAAATCCTGATACGGCGCGCGAAACCAGATCGCGCCAATCGGGAATCCGCCGCCGAGCGATTTCGCCATGGAAATTCCATCCGGCAAAAATCCCTGCGCGTTGCAGTCTTCCAGAATGCGTTGAAACGCCTGAAACCGCCCGGTGCGAAAATGTCCGTCCTGAACGGCATCGAAAAGCAACAGCAGCTTTTTCTCATCGCAGAGTTTTCGCAAACCGAGCAGATATTCGGAGGTCGCCGGCGTCAATCCACCTTCGCCCTGAATGCATTCGATCAACACCGCCGCAGTCGCGGGGGAAATCGCCCCGCAAACGGCATCAAGATCGTTGTAAGGAACGTGCCGGAAACCGGGCATCATCGGCTCGAAACCTTTCTTCACTTTATCCTGGCCGGTGGCGGCAATGCCTCCGAGCGTGCGCCCGTGAAAAGAATTGATTGCAGTGATGATTTCGAAACGTCCTTCGTCGTGGCCAAATTTTCGCGCGAGTTTGAACAATCCTTCGTTCGCTTCCGCGCCGCTGTTGCAGAAGAAAACTTTTCCAGGCGCGATCAGGTTCACGAGTTGTTCGGCCAGCCGGCCCTGTGGTTCGCTGTAATACAGATTCGAAACGTGAACGAGTTTGCGCGATTGCTCCACCAGCGCTTCCGTGATGGCCGGATGCGCGTGGCCCAGGGAAGTCACCGCAATGCCGCCGCCGAAATCGAGATAACGTTTTCCGGTGACATCGAAAAGATGGCTGCCCGAGCCATGGCTGAACGCGAGCTCGAAGCGGCCATACGTCGGCGCGACATTTTTTTGAAACAGCGCCTGAACAGAGGCGACGTCATTCCGCACGATGGACGGCGGCATTGGAACAATCTCTTTCATTTATTTTTGTGAAACAGACGAAATGTTTAGCAAGTGTGCGCGCGGATGAAAGCGGAATTTACGGCCAATCCCGGAAGGACGAGTTATACGAGTCCCCGAACTATCCGAACAACGAACTATCCGAACATCGAACATCGAACACTGAACTCCGAACTGAACTCCGAATCGCCGCGCATTCGAAATTCATTGTTCGCCGGGCGGCTGCTTCGATAGAAACGATTTCAACGGTTCGATGAAACGCGGGAAGGCTTCGATGTGCGGCGAGTGACCGATGCCTTCCAGCACGACGAGTTTGCAGTGCGGAATTGCGGCGGCGGTTTGGCGTCCGAGCTCCGGATAATTTCCCAGTGCATCGCGGATCGATTCCGGCACGAGATTTTTTCCAATCGCCGTGCGATCCAGACTTCCCACCATCAGCAGCACCGGCATTTTCAAACGGTTGAATTCGTGGCAGACCGGTTGTGTGAAAATCATGTCATACGTGAGCGCCTGATCCCACGCCATGCGCGGATAATCCGGGCTGCGCAAGAACGCCGCGCCCAGTTGCACCCAGCGATCGTATTCCGGCTCCCAATCGCCGTGATAATAACTGGCGAGCTGATACGCCCGAATTTTTTCCGGCGTTTGCTTCAACTCCGATTGATAACGTTCATCGATGCTGACATACGGAACGCCTTTCGCCTGCCAGTCTTCAAGTCCGAGCGGATCCACGAGAATCAATAGTCGCGTTTCGTCCGGAAACATCAGCGCGTAACGCGCCGCAACCATGCCGCCCATCGAATGCCCGAGAATGCGGGCGTGTTTCACGCCGAGGCGATGCAGCAAATGGCGCGTGTTCAAGGCGAGTTGCTGAAAACTGAATTGGTAATGCGCCGGCTTGGAGGATTTTCCGAAACCAATCTGATCGGGAATCACAACTCGATAACCAGCATCGCGCAAGGCCGTCGCGGTTTGATCCCAATACGCGCCGCAGAAATTTTTCCCATGCAGCAGCACCACGACTTCCGCATTGGAATGAGCCGGCTGCACATCCATGTAAGCCATTTCCAGCGCCTGCTGTTGATTCGTGAAATGGAACATCTGCACCGGAAAGGGATAAGGAAAATTCTCAAGCCGAATGCCGTCCGCCGCGCGCGCGGAAAAACCCAGAAACAACAGCGAAGCCAACGAAGAAACGATGCCTTTCAAAATTGCCTTCGAAAATAAATGCCGAGACGTTTTGATTTTCAACAGATTCACCTTTCGATCAGTAACATGAATTTCCCGGTGATCAACTGGGGCGAACGCTGAATCTGCGACGGGAAAGTTCTCAGCGCCCGCGCCTTTGTTGCTTTGTTGCTTTGTTGTGAGATTTGCAGCCGAAAGCGGCGCTGAAGCGCACGCACTCCAAACGCTCACGCGCGGTTCAATCGCGTGGGAGAATCGCGAAGCGTCTGGAGTGCGTGCGCTTCAGCGCCGCTTTTTAGAACGCTTAAGAATATTCCCCCGCCGAACGATCCACGCGTTTCGCGCCGTTCAAAGTTCGGCATTCAATGTTCAACGTTCGCTGTTCGGTGTTTCCAGATTTCAAAGTTTGTTCCAGGATTCAGACGCGCGTGCCGATGCCGCTCCCGGAATCCTCTCTAGCCAACGCAAAATCCCTTTGCTAGGTTCCACCCGGTTATGAATTTCCTGGCCAATACGTGGATGGCCGTGTGGCTGGAAGGGCTTGGCCGAATCTCCCTCCTGGCCCGAGACACCGTTTCTTCGATCTTCCGCCGCCCGATCGCCTGGCGCGATCTGCTGTATCAAATCTATTTCATGGGCGTGAAATCGCAGTCGGTGGTGCTCATCACTGGCGCTTTCACCGGAATGGTTCTGGGCGCGCAAACTTATTTCCAGTTTCACAAAGTCAGAATGGATACCGCCACGCTCGCGGTTGTGAGCGTTTCAATGTGCAGTGAACTCGGTCCCGTGCTGACCGGCCTGATGGTCGCCGGCCGCGTCGGCGCCGCGATTGCCGCGGAGCTGGGAACCATGCGCGTAACGGAACAGATCGATGCCTTGCGCACGCTCGCCACGCATCCGGTCGATTACCTCGTCGTGCCGCGCGTGATCGCCGCACATATTGTTTTGCCGCTCCTGACCATTGAAGCCATCGCGATTGGAATCGGCGCGGGCTACGCCGTGGGCGTTTTGCTTCTGGGCATCGATCCCACTTATTCCTGGGCGAACATGATCAAGTACACCGGCGCGACTGATGTGTTCAACGGATTGATCAAGTCTTTCATTTACGGCGGCATCGTCGCGCTGGTTGGCTGTTACAAAGGATTGTTCTGCGGCGAAGGCGCGGAAGGCGTGGGCAAGGCAACGACGGAATCGGTGGTCTATTCTTCGATCACGATTCTGATCGCGAATTTCTTTCTCACGCTTTCGCTCGGTGAAGTGTTGCGCAATCTATGATCGAAGCGCGCGACCTCAAACTGAGCTTCGGTCCGAATGTGATTCTGGACGGCGTTAACCTGAAGATCGAAAAGGGTGAATCGGTCGTGATCATCGGCCGCAGCGGCGGCGGCAAGAGCGTGCTGTTGAAGAATCTGATCGGCCTGCTGAAACCGGATTCCGGCGAAGTGGAAATCGACGGCGAACCCATCTCGGCCATGGACGAACGCCAACTGCTTCGCGTGCGGAAGAAATTCGGAATGCTGTTTCAAAGCGCGGCGCTGTTCGATTCCATGACTGTCGCCGAGAACATCAGTTTTCCCTTGCGCCGAAACCAGAATCTGAGCGAGCGCGAAATCGCGGAGAAGGTCGCCGAAGCGTTGCAAATGGTCGATCTTCCCGGAACGGAATCAAAGAAGCCGTCCGAACTTTCCGGCGGCATGCGGAAACGCGTGGGCCTGGCGCGCGCAATTATTTATCAGCCGGAAATCGTTCTTTACGATGAGCCGACCACCGGGTTGGACCCGATTATGTCGGACAGTATCGATCAGCTTATCATGCGCGTGCGCGACCGGTTGAAAGTGACGTCGGTCGTGGTCACGCACGACATGCGCAGCGCGCGGCGCGTGGGCAATCGTATTCTGATGCTGCACGAAAAAAAAATTTACGCCGCCGGAACGCCCGATGAAATTTTCAACTCGAAAGATCCAGTGATCCGGCGTTTCATCGACGGCGTATCGGATCCGCAGCAAAATTTTTTCTGATATGAGCAAATCACGTTTGGAACTGAAAGTCGGACTGTTTGTCCTGATCGGGCTCGTCCTGCTCGGGTTGTTGCTGCTGCAGTTCAGCAAAGGCGCGTCACTGTTCAAGCCGACTTACCGGATTTTTGTGACCGTTTCTGACATTGGCCAACTCAAGCGCAGCGCGTCCGTGCTGATGTCCGGCGTGCAGATCGGCAGCGTTTCCGACATTCAACTGAATCCCGGCGGCACGAATGTCACAATGACTCTCCGCATTTCCAAGAAGTTCACAATTCGTGATGACGCGGAATTTCTCATCAAACAATCCGGCTTCCTGGGCGACAATTACGTGAGTGTGAATCCCAAGGAAAACCGCGGTAAACCGCTCGGCGAGGGCGGTCATGCTTTTGCAATTGAACCTTTCAACCTGCAGGAAGTCGCGCGTTCTGCCGCGGGATTTATTCAACGCGTGGATGAAGCGGCTAAAAAGTTGAACGACGCCATCGCGGATGTTCGCCAATACGCGTTGAACGAGAAAACTTTGACCAATCTTTCCGCAACCGTCAGCACCATGCGCCTGGCTTCCGAACGCGCCATGACCACGGTGGAAGACATCAACCGGCTGTTTGTGACGAATGGTCCGGATGTGTCGCTGTCCGTCAGCAACATTGCTTTGGCTTCAAGTGAATTGAAACAGTTTGCCGGCACGCTGAATGGGATACTTGATACCAATCGCGCCTCTATCGCCGCTTCCGTTCAGAATGTGGAAGACTCCACTGTGCTGCTGAAACAGATCCTCGAAGACACGCGCGCCGGAAAAGGTCTTGCCGGATCGCTGCTTCAGGATCAACGGGTCGCCGCAAATTTCTCGGATATCGTCGCCAATCTTTCGATCACGAGCAGCAACTTGAACCGTCTGGGACTTTGGGGAATTCTCTGGAGTAAAAAACCCGAGAAACGCCCGGAAACACCAGCCGGACAATTGAAATCTCCCAAAGCCCCTTTCACCAATGATTAATCTCTGGGTCATTCGCGTTCTCTTTTTGTTTCTCTGCACCACCGCCGGCTACGCCATCAGCCAGGTGCGATCGGAAATGATTCTCATGGGCTGGGCCGGAATGGTCATCGGATTCGGCTTCGGCTGGCTGATGATCGCCATCGACGAAATGCTGAAAGGCTTTTCGCTGCGCGCCTTTTCCGCGATCACCTTCGGGCTGCTGCTCGGAAATGTGGTCGCGCTGCTGATCGATAAATCCGGCCTGTTCGAAAACGCCGATGAAACCACGCGCTGGCTGATTCGCCTCGGATTGTTTCTCGGCTTGAGTTACATCGGCATGGTTCTCGCCATGCGCAGCAACAAAGAGGATTTTTCACTGATCATTCCGTACGTCCGCTTTGCGCCACAGAACAAACCGGACAATCTCCTGCTGCTCGATACCAGCGTTATCATTGATGGGCGAATTGCTGATCTGCTCGATGCCAATTTCCTGGAAGGAATCATTGTCGTGCCGCGTTTCGTGCTGCGCGAATTGCAGCAGGTGGCGGATTCTCATGACCCGGTGAAACGCGCGCGCGGCCGGCGCGGATTGGAAATGTTGAATCGCATTCAGAACAACCGCCGAAACGAAGTGAAAATCCACGATGGCGATTTTCCCGAAGAAAAAGACGTGGACGCAAAGCTCGTCCGGCTCGCGCGCAATCTGAAAGCCAAGCTGTTCACGAACGATTACAACCTGGGTAAAATCGCCGAATTGCAATCCGTCAGCTACGTCAATCTGCACGAGCTTTCCAAAAACCTGCGGCTCGTGCTGTTACCGGGCGAAGTCGTCAATCTGCGGATCGTGCGTGAAGGCCGCGACAAAGGACAGGGTGTGGGTTACCTTCCTGACGGAACGATGGTCGTGGTGAATCGCGCGCAGGAAATGATCGGACAACAAGTGGACGCGCAGGTGCAGAGCAGTCTGCAAACCGGAGCAGGTGTCATTGTGTTTGCTGATCTTCGCGCCGCCAGCACAACGCCGCCGCGTTCGGAAACGACCGTCTAAAAACTTATTATGGAACCGACCACAATTTTCACGGCGTTTAATCCCGCCGACGCGCAACTGGTTCGCTCGCGTCTCGAAGCCGCGGGTTTTCACGCCATCGTCGCGCACGAACTTTCCGCGTTGAGCCTTGATGGATGTTCCATGGCCGTTGGCGGCATCCGCGTGCAGGTTCCCGAAAGCGAAGCTGAAGAAGCCCGCAAATTCCTCAACGAAGCCGGGGAAGTACCGCCGGAATAATTGCCGCAAAAAAGCGCACAAAACGCAGAATCAGAATTTGATTTTGCGTCTCTTGCGCCTTGTTGCGGCAAACCAGCCTTTGTTTCTGGCTGTGAACTTCAACCACGAAACACTGGGAAAAACGCCATTACCGAAAACAGGATACCGAGAATGCCACCGGAATTAGGTTTGGCGGCGCTCTGACTCAGGACATATTTGCGAATTTCAAACTTCGACGCACCGAAGTTCATCAATAACCCGTGCTCAATCCGCGACGCGCGCAGATAGCCAAGCGTCTGAGCAGTATGTTCGTCGGCCAAAGCTCTCGCAGCTTTCAGTTCTACAATCATTTGGTTGTTCACCAGCAGGTCGGCGTAGTAGTCGCCAATCAACGTGCCGTCCTCGTCGTAAACTTTGAGCGGAAACTGCCGCTTCACATCGAGTCCACGTTTTCGCAGCCGGTGCGCCAGCGCGTTCTCGTAAACTTTCTCCAAGTGTCCGTTCTTGTGATAACAGTGAATAGCAAAAGCGGTTTCCCGCACCACGTCGCACAGTTCCAGAATGTTCGTCATTGGTTTATCCTCCAGGTTGTCGCGCCAAACTCCGAATGCCGTGAATCCCAAATTCTCTTTTGCGACTCTTGCGCCTTCTTGCGGCAGAATTGGCGGCGCAATTTCATATCCTCGGAAATTTCCTCGTCAATCCAAACGGCTTCTTGTGAAATCCAGCTCTGAGTCGCGTCGAAACAGTTGCGGCGCGATTTTGACTTTTTGAATCTTGAACGAAACTTTGGAAATGAATTCTTTGAAACCGGCGCACCGTTCGCAACTTCGCAAAATCCTGGGCGACGAAATCCTGTTCGAAGATTCTATTCTCGAAAAATATTCCGGCGACAAATGGTTCGCGGTTCACAAGCCGGACGCGGTGGTCCTGGCGCGCTCGACGGAATCCGTTTCCAAACTGCTGCGGTTCGCGAATCGACATCGATTGCCCGTAACGCCGCGCGGCGCGGGTTACGGTTATGTGGGCGGTTCCGTGCCGGTGAAGGGCGGAATCGTTCTCTCACTTGAACGCATGAATCGCATTCGCGAAATCAACGCCGCGGATTTCGTTGTCATCACCGAACCGGGCGTCACGACGCAAACACTCCAGGAAGCGGTGGAGAAAAAAGGACTTTATTATCCCCCTGATCCTGCCAGCCGGAAGGACAGTTCCATCGGCGGCAACATCGCAACGAATGCCGGCGGGCCGCGCTGTTTGAAATACGGCGTGACGCGCGATTATGTGCTCGGATTGGAAGTGGTGCTGGCGGATGGAACGGTTGTGCGCGTGGGCGGCCGGACGCATAAAAACAAAACCGGATTCGAATTCGCGCGGTTTTTTCCCGGCTCGGAAGGAATGCTGGGAATCATCACTGAAGCCACGTTGAAGCTGATTCCCCTGCCCCCGTATCGCGCTTCACTGGCGATTGGTTTCGGCGCAATGCGGGATGCGATTCGAACCCTGCACACGATTTTCCGCGCAGGATTTCTGCCCTGCGCGTTGGAGGTTGCGGATGCTTTCACACTCGCGGCCGCTTACAACCGCACCCGCAGCGAACGCCTGCGCGGTTGTCGCGCACATTTGATCGTTGAACTCGACGGGCAAAAAAAATCCGTCACGGGAGAAATTCGCGATCTGGAAAAAATTGTACGCGCGCAAAAACCGTTGTTCGTCGAACGCGGCCTCGGCGCTGCTCAATGCGAGGAGATTTGGAAAATCCGGCGCGAGTTCTCGTATTCATTGCGCGACACCGGGCTGACCAAGCTGAACGAAGACATCGTGGTG
The DNA here is from genome assembly GCA_035765675.1 of Verrucomicrobiia bacterium. Classification (GTDB taxonomy): domain Bacteria; phylum Verrucomicrobiota; class Verrucomicrobiia; order Limisphaerales; family DASXHY01; genus DASXHY01. The sequence goes on along the minus strand of DASTXC010000099.1, from coordinate 6,506 downwards.
CCGCGCGGGCGATTGGAGGATTTGTTTCGTTTCACGGCGCAGTTGCAGCGGAAACACAGTCTGCCCATCGCGTGTTTCGGTCACGCCGGCGACGGAAACATTCACACGAATGTGATGGTCGATTATCAAAAAACCGGAGCGAACCGCCGCGCCGACGCCGCGCTCGATGAGTTGTTCAAGCAGGTAGTGGCCTGGGGCGGCGCAATCACGGGCGAACACGGAATCGGTCTTGCGAAAAAACCGTGGTGGAATCTCGCCGCTTCAAAAGAACTCCGCGCGCTGCATCGCACAGTCAAGGACGCGCTGGATCCCAAAGGCATTTTGAATCCGGGGAAGTTTCTTTGACCTGAGATTTTACAGGAGGAACTGAGGAAGCGGAGAAGAGAAATCCTGTTCATTTCCTCCGCTTCGTCCAGTTAGAAAACTTTCGAGAAAAATCTTCTGTGCCGCGCAATGAAGCGATAAATCCATTCCGCCAATCGCCCAAACAGTGGAAAACGCTCATAGGCCCGTAACAACCACGACGCTCGCGACGCCGAATCCAAGGCGCGAAACACGGCTTCAGCACCGGAAAAAACTGAACCGTCCGGCGCAATGAGTTGAACCGCACTATCAAGCTGTTCGCGGGAAATCTCCGGAAACTGCGCCGCAACGCGGTTATCCTGCGCCGGCAAAAAATCAACGTGCGGAAACGTCCACCGCTCGAACCGCACTATCCAACGACGACAAAATCCACAATCGCCATCGAAGATCATCAGCGGTCGAGCCGGCGGTCGCGAAACCTGTCGCACCAGTTGCATACGACAGTCTAGATTCAGATTTTTCCGTCGCCAACCTTGGTCAAAGATGGATTCGCGCGCAAAATCGATTGGACGCTGGCCGCGCTCCGGACTACTTACTACGAATCACTGACTATGAATATCGCCATCGGATCGGACCACGCCGGATTTCAATACAAGGAAAAGATCAAAGCATTTCTGAGCGCGCGCGGCCACAACGTGAAGGATTTCGGCACGGATTCCGATGCGCCGGTGGATTATCCGAAGTTCATTCGGCCCGTTGCAGAAGCGGTCGCGCGCGGTGAGTTCGAACGCGGCATTGTCCTGGGCGGTTCCGGAAACGGCGAAGCGATCACAGCCAATCGCGTGAAAGGAATTCGCTGCGCGCTGTGCTGGAATCTGGAATCCGCGCGACTCGGACGCGAACACAACAACGCCAATATGATTTCGCTGGGCCAACGCATGATGACTGCGGAAATGGCGCTGGAAATTGTCGGCATCTGGCTCGACACGCCGTTTGAAGGCGGGCGGCATCAACGGCGGATTGAATTGATCGATGAAATCGGAGGGGCGAGTTACACGAGCCCCTGACTTGCCGAATGCGGGAAAATTGAGGACTCGTGTAACTCGTCCTTCCGAAGATCAGACGTGTTTCGCCAGTTCCGCCTGGCTGGCCGCGAAGACTTCCTTGTGCAGTGAATTGCCGTGGGAATCCATCGTGACCACGACCGGAAAGTTTTCGACTTCGAATTCCCAGATCGCTTCCGGCGCGCCGAATTTGTCCATCAGATAAACATTCTTCACGCGCTTGATACATTCGGCCAAAACCTGCGCCGCGCCGCCGATGGCGTGCAGATAAACGCAACCGTATTCTTTGCAGGCCGCCAGTGTTTTGTCCCCCATACCGCCCTTTCCAATCACGCCGCGCAAACCGAAATCGCGGATCACCTGCCATTGATACGGCTCTTCGCGAATCGACGTCGTTGGACCGGCGGCGACGCATTTCCATTGGCCCTGCTCATCCTTAATCACAACGGGACCGCAGTGATACAAAATGCCGTCGCGCAGATTCACCTCGGGCGGAAGCTGGCCGCCTTCGTGCAAATATTTATGAACCGCATCGCGACCGGTGAACACAGTTCCGCTCAATCCGACCTGATCGCCGACCTTGAGCGCGCGGATTGCAACTTCGGGAATGGGAGTACTTAGAGAAATCATAATGTTTAACTACAACGCTATAATTGATTCACCTCTTCGATGTCTGCTTCTTCATCTTCAATTGGAAGCGCCTTAATTCGGGGTGAAAAAACTTTGTAAAACAATTCAGCTTCCGTTTTTAGCCATCGAAATCCTTCAAACCACATGTTCTTTTCGTAAGGATCAAAATCAAATCGATAACGCACTACACGACAATCCTGGCCTTCTGATAATTCTTGCCATTCGAGAACTCCTGTTTCTGCTTCTATGGCATTCTTGTCGCGAGCGAGAAGTTTAAATGCCTGTTTAGCGTTGACTCCGCGCATATATATTTCGCACCCGAGGCGTTGATGCATTGCGCTAACCGTCAAGAAGAGCGAAAACTTGTTTCGTCCTACTGCAAATCCAAATCGATTCCGAGACGGAGCATCACGAAGGCTTAATGCCGTCCCCGATGTTTTACAATATTCTTTGAAGCTATTCCAAAATTCCAGATAGAGAGCTTTTGTCTCAGTAATATTGGCTTCCTTGACTCGCGCGGCATATTTGTTCGGACTCGCCACAATGTTGAAGTATGGAGCCGGGGGTGAATTTCCAATTCTAAAAAGTTGAATCTCGACAGCATAAAACCTCATCCGTTCTCCGGTGCATTCATTGAGAAAATCGACAGCGCGACGATGCTCCTCTGTGAACTCGCGAGCAATCCATATCAAAATCTTCGCTTCGAGGCCGGATGCGTAGGTGATGATTTTACCAAGATGATCGTGATCTGTTTTCTCCAGTTGATTTTCAATCACCACTCGAGTGTTCAAAATGATATCGTTAGCAAATATGTCAGCGCGGTAGGGGCCGACGGAAACCTCTACACCTTCCAACTCCAACTCTAAACCTAAAGCCTTTGCCAACTGGTCAAGATTTTCAGGCATTGCCAACCACGAAGTGAAGTTTCTTGCCTCATCTTTCCAAGCACTGGTGCGAAGATCGAGCATCTCCAGTTTTCCAAGAGTCGGTGTATTCATGGGATTTTTAGAGATATCAATACAACCATTTCTCAACCTTGCCCTCGGCATCTAGCATCACACCCTGTCGCCGATACGCCCAGCACATGTAACTGATGCTCACGAAATACGAGGCCGGCACGCGATTCAGCACGCCGATTTTCGCGCCGAGCAAAGTGGTTTTGCCGCCGAAACCCATTGGGCCAATGCCGAGTTGGTTCGCAGTTTCAACAATATCCTTTTCCAGCTTGTCGAGTTCCGGATTTGGATTTGCATCATCGATTTTGCGCAACAACTGTTGTTTCGACGCTTCGTAACCGGTCGCCCGATCGCCACCGATACAGATGCCGAGAATGCCCGGACCGCAGCCTTTGCCCTGCGCCTGCAACACGGCATCGAGAATCGCTTTGCGACAGCCGTCGAGATCGCGATTCGCTTTGAGTTTCTCGTTCGGCAGCGAATATTGCGCGCCGACATTTTCGCACCCGCCGCCTTTGAGAATCAGCCGCACGTTGATTTCCGGCGAGCGATGCTGATGAAAATGAAGCGTGGGCGCGCCGGGTCCGAGATTGGTGCCGTCGTTTTTTCCCGTGATGGAATCCACGGAATTCTGCCGCAAAAACCCTTTTTTCGTCGCCAGCTTCACCGCTTCGCGCGCGGCTTCTTCGAACGCGATCTGATCAAAGCCCACGGGACAATCGACATAAAAGATCACGCTGCCGGTGTCCTGGCAGATCGGCTGCGATTTGTTTTTCGCCAGCGCGATGTTCTGTTCGATGATCTTGATCGCGCTTTCGGCGATCGTGCCCTTCTTTTCCTGTTCGAGAGAATTTGTGATGGCGCGGTGAACGTCATCGGGAATTTCAGCCGAGGTGCGGCGGATCAGTTCGAGCAGCGAATCTTGCAACACATTCATCAGTGGAAAAAGCTAGAGACGCATCGCGGCCAAGTCAATCAGCGCGCCCTCCAAAACCTGCGCGGCGCTTGGCAAAGGCTGATCAGGAATTGCGGGGAACGCGAAATTCGTTCCTCCAAAAAGACGGTGCGAATCATGGTAGAACAGCTCGCGCTGCGAGCTGTCGGCGCGAACAGGTTCTTCGCGCCGTCCCTCTGCCGCTCCAGTCAGAGCTGAAGTTTACCGCCATTCAATCGCACCGTAACGCTCTTGCCTTTACGCAATCTGATGTTTGTCGTCAGATCGCCGTATGCAATCTGGCATTGTTCGCCGCCGACCGAATGAATTGTTGCAGAGATCAGCTTTCCATCTTTCCAATTCAGATCGACTTCGAATCCGCCCCGCGTACGCAATCCCGAAACACTTCCTTCCTGCCAAAGCATCGGCAACGCGGGAAGCAATTCGATGCGCCCTTTTTCGCTTTGCACCAGCATTTCTGCAATCGCAGCGGTCACGCCGAAATTCCCGTCGATCTGAAACGGCGGAGAGGCGTCGAACAGATTGGGATAAACTCCGCCGCCGCCATCGTAACGAACTTCCAGATCATGCGTCAGCGCCAGCGCTTTGTGAATCAGCCTCAACGCGCGGTCGCCATCGCCGAGCCGCGCCCACAACGCCACTTTGTAAGCGAGCGACCAGCCCACGCCGTCGTCGCCGCGCACTTCCAAAGACTTGCGAGCGGCTTCAGCCAGGCGGGGCGTCGCAGTGGAGATTTCATCGCCCGGATACAATCCCCAGAGATGCGAAACATGACGATGATGCGGTTCCGGTTCAGCGTATTCCTCAAGCCATTCCATGATGCGTCCGTCGGAACCGATCTGTGTCGGCGCCAGCCGCGCGCGCTTTTCCGTCAGTTCATTTCGAAAATCTTCATCGATGCCAAGAACTCTGGACGATTCAATGCACGCGCTGAACAAATAACGCACAAGTTGAGAAAGCATTGTCGGCCCCATGCAGATCGAAGCTTCTTTTCCATCGGCCATGCGGAAATGATTTTCCGGTGAATTTGCCGGAGCGACCACGAGCCAATGATGCTTCGGTTCTTCGATCAGCATGTCCGCGTAAAAACGCGCCGAGCCTTTCAGAATCGGATACGCCCATTGCAGAAATTTCCGATCTCCGGTGAACAGATAATGATCGTAGAGATGCTGGCAGAGCCACGCCGAACCGCTGGTGCTCGCGCCCCACGACGCCGATTCACCGGGCGAAGTGAAGCCCCACGGATTCGTGATCACATGAGCAACCCAGCCGCGCGCGTTGTAATATTCGTGCGCCGTGCGCGCGCCGGGAACCTGCAAGGAATCGATCAATGCGAACAGCGGTTGCGTCAGTTCCGAGAGATTGCAGATTTCCGCCGGCCAATAATTCATCTGCACGTTGACATCGAGATGCCAGTCGCCGGTCCACGGCGTGTGAATTTCTTCCGCCCAGATGCCTTGCAGATTCGCGGGCAGACCGCCGGGTCGCGACGACGAAATCAACAGGTAACGTCCAAAATTGAAATACAACGCCGCGAGCGCCGGATCTTTCGCGCCGTTTTGAAGCGCCTTAATTCGCGCGGGCGTGGGTTTGGCCAGCAACGCCAGATCGCGCGAACCAAGTTGCAGGTTCACGCGATTGAAAAATTTCTGATAATCCGCACTATGCGCCCGGCGCATGGAATCAAAAGATTTTCCAGCCGCTTTACGGAGATCATTCAACGTGGCTGCCAAAGGATCTTTCGTTTGCCGCCCGGCAAATCCCTGATAATCCGTCGCGGCGGCAATAAGCAAAACAACCGAATCCGCTTTTTCCACGCGCAGAATATTTCCTGAAACCGAAACTTCGCCGCCGCGATTCAACACTCGGATGCGCGCGGCATACTTGACTCCTTTTCCATCAACGCCGTTATCGAGCTGGCCGGTCATCAGCAGACCACGGGTTCCGTCACTCACGGTTTCAAAACGCTCCGGACGATCCAATTGCATTTCAAACGAAATCTGTCCGGGTTGATCCGCAGCCAGTCGCAACGCCATCACTTCGTCGGGCGCGCTCACAAACATTTCCCGATTGAAAGTGACCCCGCCGCGCGTGAACTGCATTCGCGTCACAGCGTCGTTCAAATTCAGTTCGCGACGATACCCAACGACCGGCTCATGGGTCGCGGATTGGAATTTCAAATGCAGATTGCCGAGCACTTGATAACAACCGTACCGGCCGCCGCCCGAGCCGGGTCCTTCGCAGGTGAAATTCTGATTCACCAGAGCTTCCGCTTCGGCGTTCTTGCCTTCAATCAACAGGCGGCGGATTTCCGGCAGCACTTTGCTCGCGCCGACACGGTCTGCGTTTTGCCGCGAACCGGACCAGACCGAGCTTTCGTTCAGCACGATGCGTTCGTCATCCACGCCGCCGAACATCATGGCGCCGAGTCGTCCGTTGCCCATCGGCGATGATTCGGTGAAATTTTTTGCGGGCGCATCCAGCCAGATTATGGTTTCCGGAGTGGCGAAAATCGGTTCAGCCACTGCGCTCAGTGCGAAGGTGAAAACGGTAATTAGAATCCATGTGGAAAAGGAGACTGCCCTCACCCCGGCCCTC
>DASTXC010000098.1:0-54666 GCA_035765675.1 Verrucomicrobiia bacterium | reverse complement strand
CGGCCCTCTCCTCCGGCTTCGCTCGAAGGAGAGGGAGTGAGCAGCCGTTTCGAATTTCGAAAGCTCAACCCGTTGTTTGGTGCGGGTGCCAAGTTGTGCCCCACCTCCAGAATCGCGCAAAATCTGACTGGCCAAACCTGCATTCCTCCCCGATTGTATGGCCCGGTTTATTTGAGAGGCTACGATGTTTACTGGAACCTATACTGCAATTGTGACCCCGTTCAAAAACGGGCAACTGGACGAAGCCGCGCTGGAGCGCCTGATCAAAGCGCAGATCAAAGGCGGCGTGGACGGCGTGGTGCCCGTCGGCACGACCGGCGAATCGCCCACCGTCAGCTACGAAGAACACGTTCAGATCATTTCTTTGTCGGTCAAATTCGCGGCGGGAAAAATCAAGGTGCTTGCCGGCACGGGCGCGAATTCCACCACGGAAGCCATTTACCTGACAAAGGAAGCTGAGAAAGCGGGCGCCGACGGTTCGCTCCAGGTCGCACCTTATTACAACAAGCCGACGCAGGAAGGGTTGTTCCAACATTTCCGCGCGATTGCCAATGCCACGAAACTGCCGATTGTGCTCTACAGCATTCCCGGACGCTGCGGCATTGAAATCGGCGTTGATACCGTGAAACGCCTTGCGGCTGAGTGCAAAAACATCATCGGCATCAAGGAAGCCGGCGGCAGTTGTGATCGCGTCAGCCAGCTTCGCGCCGCGCTGGGACCGAAATTTGAAATTCTCAGCGGCGACGATTCCTTGACGCTGCCGTTCATGGCGGTTGGCGCGCAGGGCGTGGTCAGCGTGGCGTCGAATATCATTCCGCGCGAGGTTTCGGAGATGGTTCAGGCCTTCAGCTCTGGCAATGCGAAGAAAGCTCTCCAACTGCATCAGAAATTTTATCCCGTGTTCAAGGATTTGTTCATCGAAACCAATCCTGTTCCAGTCAAAGCCGTTCTCGCGATGAAAGGTGTGATTGAGGAAGAATATCGTCTGCCGCTGGTCGCAATGAGCGCGAAGAACAAAGAAACGCTCCGGGCCACATTGAAAGCGGCTGGAGTATTGAAGTAATCCTCCAACGCTGAGACGCGGGCACGGCTGATCTCCAGCGCGAATGAATCACGCGCTGATTGAGAGGGTATGCCTCGCCTCGCGAAGCTCTGCGTTTGGTTCTCTTTGCGTTGAATCTGATTTCACTATGACTCGCATTATTATTACCGGATCCAAAGGCCGCATGGGCCAGGCGTTGATTTCCTGCGCAGCGAAAATTCCCGAACTGGAAGTCGTGGGCACGATTGATCAGGGCGAAGATTTGAACGCGATTATCGGCAAGGCGGATGTCGTAATTGATTTCAGCTTTCACACTGCAACGCTGGGAATCGCCCGGACCTGTGCGCAGAATCAAAAAGCGTTGGTGATCGGAACCACTGGCCACGCGCCGGAAGAAAAAACGCAGATCACGGATTTGCGTTCGCAGATTCCGATGGTGATGGCTTCGAATTATTCCACGGGCGTGAACACGCTGTTCTGGTTGACGCGCAAGGCGGCGGAAATTCTCGGGCCGGCCTTCGATCTTGAAGTGGTGGAGATGCATCATCGTTTGAAAAAAGATGCGCCCAGCGGAACCGCGACGACGTTGCTCGAAATTCTGGCCGACGTTCGCAAACTGCAACTGGAAGAAGCATTGCGTCACGGGCGCAAAGGCATTGTTGGCGAACGCACGCCGGACGAAATCGGCATTCACGCCATTCGCGGCGGCGACGTGGTGGGCGATCACACCGTGATCTTTGCCAACACCGGCGAGCGGGTGGAACTCACTCATAAAGCATCCAGTCGCGACACCTTTGCCAACGGCGCTCTGCGCGCCGCGCAATGGGTTGTGAAACAAAAGCCCGGGCTGTATGACATGCAGGATGTGCTGGGGTTGAAGTGAGAACGTACTCGTCGACCGCCGCGGTCGTTCGTCAAATGCCCGGCGGTCTGGAATGGTCTGCTCACTGATGCCATCCTCCATCCTCCATCCTCCATCCTCCCGCGCCATCGTCGCCCTTGGCTCAAACATCGGTGACTCGGAATCCATCCTCCACTCGGCATTTGCTGAGCTTCAGAAATTTTCCACCGCGCCACTCGTGAAATCTTCGTTGTGGCAAACCACGCCCATTGATTGCCCTCCGGGTTCGCCGCTGTTTCTGAATGCCGTCGTCGCGCTGGTGCCGGCTTCTTTCGAAACACCGGAAACGTTGTTGGAAAAACTTCAAGACCTGGAAAAAGAATTCGGGCGTCAGCCGAAAAAGATTCTCAATGAACCACGGCCGCTCGATCTGGATCTGATTGCGTTCGGAACAGAGGAGCGATCGACACCTTCGCTGACACTGCCGCACCCGCGCGCGCATTTGAGAAAATTTGTCCTGCAGCCGCTGGTTGAAATTGCGCCCGATCTGATTCTGCCAGGCCAGACAAAGACCGTTGCAGAACTGTTGCAGAGTTTGACATCTGATGAAGCTATCCGAAAGTGGATGTGAGTTGGGTTGAACATGAATTTGCCGCCGCTGATCCTGGCTTCTGCCTCGCCGCGCCGTTCCGAACTGCTCAAGCAGTTGGGCCTGGATTTTCGCGTCGTTCCCAGTGACGCCGACGAACTGCACAACCAGGAACTGACCGCGCGGGAAGTCTGCCAGGTGAATGCCTATCGCAAAGCGCGCGCAGTGGCGAAAAAATTTCCGGACTCGTTGGTGCTCGGCGCGGACACGCTGGTTTATCTCGATACGCGTTTGTTGGGAAAACCTTCCACGCTGGCCGATGCGTATCAGATGCTGGAACAACTTCAGGGAAAAACGCATCAGGTCGTGACGGCGATCTGCCTCATCCACCACCGCAATCATCGTCAAATCACTTTCGCCGAGACCACCGATGTCACCTTTCGACCACTGGATGCGGTGCAGATTCAGCGTTATCTCATTCAGATCAATCCGCTCGATAAAGCCGGCGCTTATGCGATTCAGGACAACGGCGATCTGATCGTGGAAAAAATTTCCGGTTCCTACACGAACGTCGTCGGATTGCCTGTGGAGAAACTTCGGGATGAACTGGCCGCCTGGGCCGTTTAACGGAGAATTCACGGTCTTCGAGTTTTGCTTTCCACCGCTTGTTTGATTTGGGTCAAATCATGGTGAGCCGCGTCATGCGAACTTCAGAGCATGAGCGAAAAGCCTGTGATTGATGCCGCGACCGAAAAAATTCTGTCGCTGGAGAATGAAACCCGATTTGCGCCGAACGGCATTGTGAGCCGGACCTTGTTGCGCACTGACAATTCCCGCGTCGTGTTGTTTGGATTTTCTGAAGGCCAGGAACTCACCGAACACACGTCCACACAGTTTGCCGTGATTCAAATTCTCTCCGGCGAATGCGAATTCTCGCTGTCGGGAAAACCGCATTTGGTGAAAGCGGGAGAAATGATTTACATGCCGCCGGGCGTCGCCCACGCGGTGCGCGCGACGAAACAATTTTCCATGCTGCTCACGTTGTCCAAACCCGTTGCCAAAGCGCCGGAGCTTTCACCCGCCAAACTCGCTTCCTTCGCGGTGGTTTAATTTATGAAAACTGAAGTAGTCGATGTGCGGGACGATATTCGCCGCGGCGCCGAACCGTTCAGCAAAATCATGGGAGCGGCCGCGAACGTGAATGTGGGCGATTCTCTGTTGCTGCTCGTTCCGTTTGAACCGATGCCGCTGTTCAAAGTCATGGAGCGCCAGGGATTCACGCATTCCGGAAAGCAGACCCGCGCGGGCCACTGGGAAATTTGTTTTACCCGCGTGGGGGAAACGCCGGCAGACGTCACTCTGCCGACCTTTAAAACGCCTCCAAATTTCGCCAGCAGCAATCGGCCGGTTGAAATTGTAGAACTCGATACGCGCGGAATGGAACCGCCGCAGCCGCTCGTCACCATTCTCGAAACAATTCCGGCATTGCCTGTGAATGCAGAATTGCAGGCGCGCACCGATCGACGGCCCATGCACTTGTATCCGGAATTGGAAGCGCGCGGTTTCAACGGCGAAACAGAAGAACAGTCCGATGGAAGTTTCATTACCCATATCCGGCGCCGCTGATTCAGTGCCTCGTTCGGTCAAAGCCGCAACCGGTCCGACGGCCAACGCGCCTTCGATCACGCTGCCCTTGCGGTTCATGATTGCGGGCCTGATGGCGCTGTCCACGGGCGTGATCTGGCTGATCGCGCAACCCTCCGTGCTGACGACGTATCATTACAACCAGAACGTCATCGCGCTGACGCATCTTTTCGTGCTCGGCTGGATTTGCACCGTGGTAATGGGCGCGATGTATCAACTCGTGCCGGTGGCGCTCGAAACAAAACTGTTCAGCGAACGCCTGGCGAAATGGCAATTCGTTTTTCACGTGATTGGTTTTGTAGGCATGGTCTGGATGTTCCGGCGCTGGAACATGACGCAGGTGGGTCACTTCGGTTCAGCCCTCACGTTTGGCGTCGCGTTGTTTATCTACAATTTGATCCGCACCCTGGCGCGCGTTCCGAAATGGAATGTGATTGCCACGGGCGTCGCTTCGGCGTTGGGCTGGCTGACGTTCGCAGTGCTGGCGGGACTTTCACTCGCGGCGGCAAAAATCAGTTTCGATCCTGACGCCACTCCAAACGGAACCGTGGTTGCGATGATCACGGGGATTTCGCGAGTCGTTCGCCAATTTGAGCCGTTGAGCGCCATGCACGCGCACGCGCATCTTGGTGCGATTGGATTCTTCATCATGCTGATTGTGGGCGTGTCGTACAAACTTGTTCCTATGTTTATGCTGAGCGAAATTCAAAATCATCGCCGCGCCCTCGTCTCGATTGTGCTGTTGAACCTCGGGTTGATCGGAACTTTTTTCACAATCCTGTATCGCAGCCCGCTCAAGCCTGTGTTCGCGTTGCTCGTGACGATGGCCTTCATTGTTTACGGCTGGGAATTGATCGCGATTGTGCGCGCGCGGAAACGTCAGCCGATCGATTGGGGCATTCGTTATTTTCTCACGGCGGTCGCGCTGCTGGCGCCATTGTCGATTTTGGGCGTGGTGCTGTCGTGGCCGCGACTGCCGTTGAATGCGTTCACCGGCCAATTGGAAAATGTCTATGGCTTTCTCGGGCTGATCGGCGTGATCTCGTTCGCGATCATGGGAATGCTCTACAAAATTGTTCCATTCCTGGTGTGGTTCGGCGTTTACAGCCGTCACATCGGAAAAGCGAAAGTTCCCGCGCTGGCGGAAATGTATTCGGCCCGCTGGCAGGCGGTGGGTTACTGGACGTTTCTCGTCGGGCTGGTGATCACCATTGCGACGACGTTGCGAATGAATCCGCTGTGCCTGCGAATTGGCGGCGGCTTTTTGGCGGTGAGCGTTGCATCGCTGCTGGTGAATGTGGCGAGCGTGATCAAACATTTTTTTCGTCCGCAACTTCGACCGTTCGCCGCGCCCGCTTCGGCCGTTGGAAACCGTTTATGAATGCTCCTGAGATCAGCGAGGACACGATCCTGAACACTCTGCGCCAGGTGATCGATCCCGAAATCGGCTGCAACATTGTCGATCTCGGACTCGTTTACAGCGTCGCGATGGATGACGGCGTGGTCACGATCAAGATGACGCTGACAACTCCTGGCTGTCCGATGCACGAGACGATTTGTGGTGGCGTGCAGAACGTTTTGCATGAATTGCCCGGAGTGCGCGATGTGCAGGTGGACCTTGTGTGGGAACCGCGCTGGAATCCAGCGATGATGACCGACGCCGGACGGCAGTTCATTGGCGCGCGAATTTAACCAACAAAACAAAACATGAATAAAATCATTGATCCGAAAACTCTCATTGGCCCTGACCGTGTGCTCGACGTGCGCGAAATTCCGTGTTCGATTAAACACGGATTGATCCTGCAAACGTTTCAGGATCTGGAAGTCGGCCAGCATTTCATTCTGGTGAATGGCCATGATCCGGTGCCGCTCTACTATCAGTTCTCCGCCGAATGGCCGGACACGTTCACCTGGGAACATCTGCTCAAACAGCCAGAAGAAGTGCGCGTGAAAGTGACGAAAACAAAAGCCTTGCAAGCACCGGTGGGAACCGCTTCGCAAGCGACGGTGGCGAAGTAAATCTTCAAGTGCGAACAGAGCGCGGAACAATGTTCCGCGCTTTTTTTATTTGGAAATGACCGGGAGAAGCTGGTTTGTTGAATTCGTAGTTGGGGCGACAGCACGCCAGGCAGGCGCTCTCAGTGGAAATGCCTGAATCAGCTTACGCGGAAAGTATCTTTCCCGTGGCGGCGGAGGATTGAAGATTTGCCGGGAACAGCAATTCGGGCGAGGCGTTCTGAAATTCACCGGGGATTTTCTGGCTCGAACTGAGAAACCGGATCGGCAAGGTCGTTCCAAAAACCAGATTCCAAAGCTTCACGCGGCGCGGTTCTTCGTCGAGATGCGTGAAGATCAAGTCGTGCGGCGCCAATGCGGAAAACGCGCGACACTGCGCGAGGAGCGTGGACGTTTCATAAGCCGCATTGAGAACGAGATGAATGTGCGGATTTGGCAACGCAGCCAATTGTGCGCGCAAAGCGTTCAAAGCCTGCGGATCGCGAACATCGATTCCCGGAAGATCGACGAGTAACAATTCCGCGCGATTGTTTGGCTGCGCCCAGAAACGTTCGAGCGGCGTGCCAAGCATTTCACAATGAATCGCCAGGTAATCCGCCGTGTTCGCGCTGCTGCCATCCAGCCGGAAGACGCGGGCAGCGCGTTCTTCCATCAGCGCGGCAAGCGTCAGCCATTTGCAAAGCGCCGTGGTTTTTCCCGAGCCGGCCGGTCCGATGAAAACATGCGGGCGCGAAACCAATCCATCTTCAAGCGTTGGAGCCGAACGCCAGAATTGATTCAGCACTCCGCTGACAACGTTCCATTCCGCGTCGAGATTTTCAGGCGCTTCAACGTGCAGGGTGGAAACGTGCGATTGCAGTCGGCGTGCGTGTTCCGGTTGCAGGCCCATGGCTTCAAGCCACGCGATGCTTTGCCAGCGCGTGGATGTTTCCGATCCATGTTCTGGCTTTGCGTTTCGGGTTTCGGATTCCAACAATTCGGTCGCCGAGTTTTCCGGTGACGAATTTTCCTCGGGCAACCCCGCCAGCACTTCAATGCGATTCTTATTCAGGAGGCGTCCAACGCCCTGCGACGGCAGCGGTCGCACGCTCAGCACCACTGCATTCGGCCCCAGTTGTTTCTGGATCTGCGCGAGCGCGGCGGCGGCGTTCGGAGCGATGAATTGCAGGACGGTCATGGGGCGGTTAGGTCAGTTAAATCGGTTAAATGAGTTAAATGAGTTAAATGGGGATCGAGGGTTCGAGGCGTGTTCGCGGTGAAAACTTATTTAACAGATTTAACCTGTTTAACTGATTTAACTGATTTAACTGATTTAACTTCTTAACCTAACCCTGACTCGCCTCCACATGCGGAATTGTCGCCGCATTTTGAACCTGAACCCGCGATGGAATTTCTGCATACGACAGCACGGCCATGTCGGCGAATGTCGATTCAAAGAAGCGCCGGAATGCAAGACGCAGTTGCGGCGCGCACAGAACGACCGGCTGCTGGCCTGAGGACAACATTTGTTGCACGAACTTGGAAAGCGAATCCATCAGATGACGCGCGAGCTTCGGTTCGATGACCAAGGCCACTTCGGTTGCCGATTGGCGAACGCCTTGAGAAAGCTGTTGCTCCAGACGGGGATCAATTGTGATCGCGCGCAGATAACCATTATCAGATTGATACGGCTTCGTGATCTGCGGGCCGAGCGCGCGGCGTGCGAATTCCGAAAGTTCATCCGGATTTTTCGTGACCGATGCGTAGTCGCTGACCTTTTCCAAAATGCCGGCGAGATTGCGAATCGAAATGCCTTCCGCCAGCAGGTTTTGCAGGATGCGCTGGACGTGACCAATCGTGAGCTGGCCGGGAATCAATTCGTTCACCACGGCGGGTTGCGATTGTTTGAGATTGTCGAGCAACGCCTGAACATCCTGGCGCGTGAGAATTTCGTGGCTGTGACGGCGCACGGTTTCAGCCAGATGCGTGACCATGACTGATGCGGCATCAACGACCGTGTAGCCCGCGGATTCAGCGGTTTTGCGTTCGACATCCGTGACCCAGGTCGCGGGCAGTTGAAACACTGGTTCGACCGTGGGAATGCCTTTCAAAGTGGTTTTGCTGTTGGTCGCATTCATCGCGAGCCAATGTCCCGGCATGAGCTGGCCTTGCGCGATGGGATTTCCCTTGAGCAGAAAACGATATTCGTTCGTGCCGAGCTGGAGATTGTCGCGCAATCGGATCGGCGGAATCAACATGCCCATGTCGGATGCGAAATTCTTGCGAACCCCGGTAACGCGTTCCAACAGATCGCCACCTTTGCGCGTGTCCGCGAGCGAAACCAATCCATAACCGAGTTCGATCTGGAGCGTGTCGAGCGTGAGCAGATTTTCCAATTGATCGCTGGCTTTGGCTTCAGCGGGAGTGGCAGCACCGGCGGGTTTTCCCGATGCACCAGTAGCAGCGGCGGTTTTGGCATTTCCAGCAACAGCCAGCGCTGGTTCGAGCGCGCGATGACGTTTTACGGTGTAAGCCAGCATTCCAACCACTGCGGCCAGAACCAGGAAGGGCAGCATCGGCAATCCGGGAACGATGGCGAGCACGCCGAGCATTCCGGCCAGAATTGTGAGCGCCCGCGGATAAACCAACAACTGCGCGCCGAGTTCGCGTCCGAGATCATTTTTTGAAGTGGCGCGGGTGACGAGCACGCCGGCTGCGATTGAAGTGATCAATGCCGGGATTTGCGAAATCAAACCGTCGCCGATCGACAACAGCGTGAAGCGTTGCAGCGATTCGCCCATGGTCATGTTTTTCTGCATGACACCGATGGCGAATCCGCCAACGACATTGATGAGTGTAATCAGAATGGCCGCAATAGCATCGCCGCGAACGAACTTGCTCGCACCGTCCATCGCACCGTAGAAATCGGCTTCTTCTTCGACCGCTTTCCGGCGATTGCGCGCCTGGGTTTCATCGATCAAACCGGCGTTCAATTCGGCGTCGATAGCCATTTGTTTGCCGGGCATCGCGTCCAAAGTGAAGCGCGCCGCGACTTCAGCAATACGGCCAGCGCCTTTAGTGATGACGATAAAGTTGATCAGCACCAGGATCAGAAACACCACAAGACCGACCACGTAATTTCCACGCACGACGAAATTGCCGAACGCTTCGATCAAATGCCCCGCGTAACCGTCGAGCAAAATAAGCCTGGTGGAGGCGACGTTCAGTGACAGCCGGTAAAGCGTGATGAACAGGAGCAGGGTGGGGAACCCGGTAAATTCCGCCGGGGTGCGTAGGTAAAGAATGACCAGCAGGGTCAGCAGCGATAACCCGATGCTGAGGGCCAGAAGCAGGTCCAGCAGGATCGGCGGTATCGGCAGGATCAGCAGCAAAATGGTGCCGAACAGCGCCACAACGAGCCATAAATCCCCGTAACGAACGAGTTTTCGCAATCTGTCGCTTAATGCGCCCATGTTAATTCTACGCGGCGATTTTTGGTTTTGCCGGACTCCGTCACGATTGACGGCGGCTCGGCAAAATGCGCCACACGGGGTGTTAAGCAAAAGGCTGGCCAAGGGGACGGGTGAGGAACATCGAACTCTGAACTCTGAATTCTGAACGCCGAAGGAAGCGCGGCAACGGAACCCTTCGGCGTTCAGAGTTCGATGTTCTTCACTGGAGGAGAGACGGTCGGGAGGGCGGCTCCGACGATTTCAATAAGTTCCATCTGGACTGTCGCCGCTGCCTTTGATCGTGCCTTTCAGGATGGTATTCGTTCCCCGGACCGTGCCGAAACCGTGACCGGAAAAGAGGAACGAGGGATCGGCGAGATAATAATTTTCCGACGCCGTGCCGCTGAGCTTGAAAACGGTGTGCTTTCCGTCGGCAGGCTGAAGGGCTGTGTCGTTATAGATGAGCTTGAGCGCCGCCAATCCTTTGGAGACTCCTTTCATCGAAACGGAATTGGTGGTTTCGGTCTCGGAAATGATCGTCCGATAGCGGCTTGAGAAGAGCGAGGTGTCGAACTCCCACGAAAGCACCGCGGAAACATCGAAAAGATTCGTGCCTGGGCCAGCCAGATAGAAGGAGTGCCCGCCGCAGAGAAGTTTCGAATCCGGGAAATTGGTGTGAAAGGAATTCTCCAGCAGTGCGATCAGGTCCGGAGTCCTGATCCGTCCACGGAGCAGGGTGGATTGATACGCGGTGACGACGTCGGTGTGGGACGCGTGGAAATTTGTTTTGACGGAGATCACCTTTTCGAAATCGCCCTGGACGTAAGAGATCAGGCTGATTCGAACTGCTCCGGGACGCGAACCGGGCGGCCACGTTTCCCAGGGATTCTCAGCGCTGAAGCCAGTTGCGAACGAGAAGAGAAAACACAGGCCAAGGAAGGTTTTCATGGTGGCAAGGGTGTTGTGCCTTTCGGCGGACCGAGATTAGGCCGAGGCTTCAATCGGAGCAATGGAATTTGCGCATGGAATGTGCGCGTGATTTTTCGTCCCTCCGTCGCAGCGCTGGACCACTTCTTCGTTTGGCGACCCGCGCCCTCAGAAATTTTCCTTCGCGTTTACGAATCTTTCCGCTAAGAATCCGCGCATGAGTGAGGGGTTTCGGATCAAGGACATGCCCAGCAACGAACGGCCGCGGGAACGGCTGGTCGAATACGGCGCAGATGCTCTCAAAAATTCTGAACTGATCGCCATTCTGCTGCGCACTGGATTGAAAGGACTCTCCGCGATTCAAGTCGCGGAACAATTGCTCCGAAAATTCGAAACGCTCGACAATCTTTCCCGCGCCGGAGTGGCCGACCTTTGCCAGGTCAAAGGCATTGGGCGCGACAAAGCCATCGCCTTGAAAAGCGCTTTCACCCTGGCGCGCCGCATGGCTTCCGAGATTCGCCAGGAATCTCCGACGCTCGACAATCCCGAACGCATTGCCGATCTGTTGCGGGAGGAAAACCGGGCGTACGAGGTGGAGCATTTTCAAGTGGTGCTGCTGAACACCCGCCGGCGTTTGATTCGTGTGGAACGCATTTCACAGGGAACACTCGATACGATTCTGGTTCATCCGCGCGAAGTTTTTAAATCCGCAATCTCCGCCAACGCCTCAGCCATCATCCTCGCGCACAACCATCCCAGCGGCGATCCCACGCCCTCCGAAGCTGATGTGAAAGTCACGCGTGATCTGATTCGCGCCGGGCAGTTGTTGAAAATTGAAGTGCTGGATCACGTGATCATTGGCCGCGCAACGGAGCAACGGCCGAAGGACTACGTGAGCTTGCGGGAGTTGGGATACTTCTATTCCTGAAAATTGAATTCAGGTTTCCGCCTGAAGGCCGTCCCACGTTTCGAGATAGAGATTTTTGACGGCAGGATGAACGGCGAAATCGCGCGGCAATTTTTGGCGGCTGATCAGTTCCACTACGTCGGCTTTGTCTTTCAAACGTCGCAGCGGCGATCCGGCCCAACTGTCGAGCTTGAGCGAAATGAGATCTTCCAATTTCACGATTTGAAACTGCTCAGCGACTTTTTCCGGCGATGGAAACGGAACTTTGCAACCAGCCTTCAAGACTTTTCCGGCCGGAAGCAAATCGATCATCACGCCATTGCGTCGGTCTTCCACGCGATCTTCCGGTTTCCCGATTCGAAAGAACGGGCCGGTTAAGCTGGCGGTAAGAAATTCCACCGCTTCCAGAATGTCGGGAACGACAATATCCACGTCCAGCGTGACGCGTTCGTAACCATATTCCTGCACTGCCAGGCCGCCGACGATCAGATGGGGAATGTCGTGATCCGCCAGCGTGCTCACGGCCGCGCGCGCTGATTCCACAATGCCGGACGTGCCGGTATTTTCGCGGAGAATGTATGCGGAAGGATTGGTCACGGTCGCAGAATCGCACGAAGCTTCACCGAATTCAATGCCTTTACCGGATCGAGAAATACGCCGCGGGTGAGAGTCCAAGGTGAATTGTTGAAACGGCCAACTCACTTCAAAAAGCTAAAGCACCACTTCCGTTCCCACGCCTTCATCGGTGAAAATTTCCAGCAGAACGGAATGCGGCACGCGGCCATCGACAAACGAAACTTTGTCCACGCCGGATTTCAATGCGGCGACGGCGCTGTCCACTTTGGGAATCATGCCTTTGTCCACGACGCCGGCGGTTTTCAATGCAGGCACTTCGCTGGATTTCAAATGGGCGATGACTGAATCCGGATCTTTGGGATTCTGCAACAGGCCGGGCACATCGCTCATGAAGACGAGCCGTTTGGCCTTGAGCGCGATGGCCACCTGCGCCGCCGCAACATCCGCATTGCAGTTGTAAATCTTCCCATCTTCCCCGCGCGCCGTCGGACTGATCACGGGCGTGATGCCTTGCGCAATGCATTCCAAAAGCGGCGCGGTATTCACGCCAATCACTTCACCGACATGACCGATGTCGAGCTTCTGGCCGGGGTTTTCCTTGTCGTCGAGCCAGAGTTTGCGGCATTGGAAAATGTCCGGTCCGGCAAAACCTTTCGAAACGCCGCCAAGCGAATTGATCGTGGCGACGACTTCCGGATTGATCTCGCGCGACAGGACGTCATCGACAATCTTCACCGTCGCTTCATCGGTGACGCGCTGGCCTTGAATGAAGTTCGCTTTCAAACCCGCTTTCTCCATTGCGCGCGTGATGGCTTTGCCGCCGCCGTGAACCACGACGGGATTGATTTCCACGGCTTCGAGAAAAACGATGTCACGTGCAACGCCGTTACGAACCGCGGCATCGGGTGAATCCATGAAACTGCCGCCGTATTTTACGACGAATGTTTCGCCACTGAATTTTTGAATGTAGGGCAGCGCTTCGTGCAGCGTGTTGGCTTTGGCAATAAGATCTTGCATGAATTATTTGCGTCCGGTGTTGAGAATGGGTTTGAAATAATGAATGCGTGCGTGGCGATAGTTTTTCAACTGCGTGTCGGTGGTGAGCAGAGTCAATTTGTGAACACGGGCCGTTGCGACGATCAGTTCATCTCCCGGATCGTGATTGGGGAAATCGGGCAGGCGCATCGCGTCCGCAATGATTGAGGGAGTCAACGGGAGAACATTCACATTGGTAAGGACTTCCCCAAACCATGCGAGCAAATCACCGGGCAGGATCAGCTTTCCCTTCTGAACTTTCTTCCCGACTTCCCACAGACTGTAAGCGGAAAGTCCGAAGGTGGCGTTTGAGTCGCTCAAAATCTTTTGTTCCGCAGTCGGAACGGTATGCGGTTCAAGTGCACCTCGAATCAACACGCTCGTATCCAGCAGGAACGTCATGGTTTGATCTTCCAGGTTTCGCTCGGTGGCGCGTCCAGGTCAGCCGGAAGAGGAACCGTCCCTGGAGTGGCACCGAAAAATCCCTTTGGCTTTGGCTCCGGCACCACGCGGGCGAACGGTTTTCCCCGCTTCAGGATTTGAACGGATTCGCCCTGTTCCAGCCATTTGGAGACGCGGGCGAATTCATTGCGCAGGTCGCGGATCGTGGCAGTTTTCATGGTGATACACTTGTATCACGAGCGGAAATCCCGGTCAACTGGCGGGCAGGTCGCCCGGATTACTTTGCTGCATTCGCGCCTTTGACACGCAATTGAATGGAATACAATCCTTTGCTCGCGGTGATGAACAACGTCTGATGATCCTTGCCGCCAAAGCTGACGTTGCCGGTCCATTGTTCCGGAACATCAATGTGTTCGATCTGCTTTCCCGATTTGTCGAAGACGAACACGCCTTTGCCGGTCAGATAAATATTTCCTTCCGTGTCGAGCGTCATGCCGTCCGAGCCGTGGCTGCAGAAAAGACGTTTGTTCGTGAGATTGCCGCCGGGCTGAATGTCGTAAGCCCAGGTTTTGTTCGCGCGAATGTCGGCGACAAACAGCGTTTTGCCATCCGGTGTGCCGATGATTCCATTGGGTTGAACGAGATCGTCGGTCAGGCGCTTCAAAGTTTTGTGATCGGCGCTGAGACGATAAACCTGTTCCGTTCCCTGCGGCGGACGGTTGTAATCCCACCAGTCGCGTTTGTAAAATGGATCGGTGAGATAGAGCGCGCCGCTCGGATGTTCCCACACATCGTTCGGGCCGTTGAGAGCTTTGCCGTCAAACTCCTTCGCGAGCACCGTGTGTTTTCCATCCGGCGTGATGGACCACAATTCTGTTTTTTCATCAGCGCAGGCGAGCAGGTTTCCGTGCCGATCGAAATACATTCCATTCGCGCGGCCGGCCGGCTTCATGAATTCGGACAGCTTTCCTTCCACGCTCCATTTCAGAATGCGGTTGTTCGGCTGGTCGGTGAAAAAAATATTGCCCGCTTTGTCGCAGGTCGGGCCTTCGGTGAAGCTGAATTCATGCGCGAGCCGTTCGAGCTTTGCGCCCGGTGCGATGACGCTGGACGAATTCGTTGGAGTCTGGGCCATCAACGGCAGGATCGTTCCAAGCAACGCGGTGAGCAAGAGGGGTGAAGTTTTCATCAGCCTGGGAATGTTTTTGGGAAACGAACTACACGAACGTCGCGCGAAGGCA
The DNA here is from genome assembly GCA_035765675.1 of Verrucomicrobiia bacterium. Taxonomy (GTDB): domain Bacteria; phylum Verrucomicrobiota; class Verrucomicrobiia; order Limisphaerales; family DASXHY01; genus DASXHY01. The sequence goes on along the minus strand of DASTXC010000098.1, from coordinate 40,015 downwards.
AGGCTGAGAAAAGCTTTCCGCAAAATATTTAAAAATAATTTTCAGGTTTTGTCTGGAAATGGAACGGCAAAAACACCGCCTTTCACGGAAAAGCCTTGAACGAATCTGTAACGTCAGCACGATAAAGATCGTCATTTCAGCACAACGGAAAATTATGCAAACACTTCACCTGACATTATGCGCCGCCTTTGCTTTTACGACCTTCACCGTTTCAGCGCAGGACGGCTGGACGGATTTGTTCAACGGAAAGGATCTCTCCGGCTGGACGCAAAAGGGCGGGAAGGCAAAATATTCGGTTGAGGACGGCACCATTGTCGGCGAAACCGTGGCGGGAACGCCGAACAGTTTTCTGTGCACGGAAAAGGATTACGGCAATTTCATTCTCGAACTGGATTTCAAAGTGGATCCGCGCCTGAACTCCGGCGTGCAGATTCGCAGCGAATGTTTCGATCATCCCACCGAGGTCGAGTGGAAGGGCAAAACGATCAATATCAACGCCGATCGCGTTCACGGTTATCAGGTGGAAATCGATCCCGACCCTGTGCGCAAACGCATGTGGACCGCGGGAATTTACGATGAAGCCCGCCGCTTCTGGTTGTTTCCCGGCCAGCTTGGCGGTGACGAAAAACAATTCAGCCGGCAGGGTTTAGTCATTTTCAACACGAACGATTGGAATCATCTGCGTATCGTTGCGGACGGAGCTTCGATCAAAACCTATTTGAACAATGTTCTTCGCGCGCACATTGAAGATTCCATGACCCCGAAAGGTTTTATCGGGTTGCAGGTTCACGCTGTTGGTAATGACGAATCAAAATCCGGCATGCAGGTGCGGTTCAAGAATGTGCGTTTGAAAGAACTTCCCGCCGCTTCGGCGAAAACTGAAGCGCCCGCCAATACTTTGACCGAGCAGGAAAAACAGGACGGCTGGGAATTGCTCTGGGACGGCAAAACCACGGAGGGCTGGCGCAGCGCGAAGAACGACGAGTTCCCGACCAGAGGCTGGACGATCCGAAACGGCGTACTGACGGTTCATGAAAATGGCGGCGCGGAATCCGTGGGCGGTGGCGATATCATCACGCGCAAACGTTATTCCGATTTTGAATTGCTCGTGGATTTCCGACTCACGCCTGGTGCGAACAGCGGCATCAAATATTTCGTTCAGCCGAATCTCGATCCCGTCACCGGTACTGGCGCCAAAGCGTCAGCAGGTTCGGCCATCGGCTGTGAGTTTCAGATTCTCGATGATGCCCGTCATCCCGATGCGAAGCTTGGCCGGAACGGCAATCGCACCGTCGGTTCGCTCTATGATCTAATTCCCGCCGCCTCATCCAAGCAACCGAACGCGATTGGTGAATGGAACACCGCGCATATCATCGTTCGCGGTTCGCACGTTGAACATTGGTTGAACGGCCAGAAGGTTGTGGAATACGACCGCAATTCGGACGCGTTCCGGAAGCTGGTGGCGCAAAGCAAATACAAGAACATCCCCAAATTCGGCCAATGGCCCGACGGCCACATTCTGTTGCAGGAACACGGAAACGAAGTGTCGTTCCGCAATGTCAAAATTCGCGTCCCGACCGGGAAATAATCACTGAAGAGCAGAACTTTTATGAAATCAAATCGATCCGAAAAGCTGGAGATGCAGCGCCGTTCTTTCATCAAACATTGCCTGGCGGCAGGCGCCTTCTCGATGGTCGCGCCGCACCTCGCCTTTGCTGCGGCCAGTGGCGCGAGCGAGAAAGTTTCCGCGAACGAAAAAGTGAATCTCGCGTGTTGCGGTATTGGCAATCGCGGCGCCGATGTTGTGAAAGCACTGTTCGCCACCGGCCACGCGAACATTGTCGCGCTTTGCGATGTCGATATGGGCGCGCGGCACACGCAGGAAATTCTGAAGAAATTTCCGAACGTGCCGCGGTTTCAGGATTTCCGCCAGATGTTCGACAAGATGGGCAAGGACATCGAAGCCGTGAGCGTGGCGGTTCCCGACTTCTCACATTTTCCGATAGCGATGCTGGCGATGTCGCTGGGCAAACACGTCTATTGCGAGAAGCCGATGGCGCACACGTTCCAGGAAGTGGAACTGATGATGAACGCCGAGAAGAAATACAAGGTCGCGGCGCAGATGGGAAACCAAGGTCATTCCGAAGCGAACTATTTCCAGTTCAAAGCGTGGACAGAAGCGGGAATCATCAAAAACGTAACGCGCATCACGGCGTTCATGAACGGTGCGCGACGCTGGCATGGAATGCATGTGTCAGGTTATCTGCCGGAACAACCAATTCCCGAAACGCTCGATTGGGACACCTGGCTGGCAACGGCGCAGGACCACAAATACAACAAGGGCTACATCAATGGCGACTGGCGTTCGTGGTTTGATTTCGGCAACGGCGCGTTGGGCGATTGGGGCGCGCACATCTTTGACACGGCGCACGAATTTTTGAATCTCGGATTGCCGAATGAGATTGATTCATTGAAGGCCGACGGACACAGCGACTTTATTTTCCCGCAGGCTTCGACATTGTTGTTCAAGTTTCCCAAACGCGGAGAAATGCCGCCGGTCGAAATGACGTGGTATGACGGACAGGATAATTTGCCGCCACTACCGGACAGCTACGGCGGGTCGATTGTGGATCCGAACATTCCTCCGCCCACAGGTGGCTCGGCCTCGAACAAAAAGCTTCAGCCGGGGAAAGTCATTTACGGCGACCTGACGTTCAAAGGCGGCACGCACGGATCGACGTTGCAGATCATTCCGGAATCGAAGGCGCAGGAAATGGCTTCCAAATTGCCGAAAGTTCCGAAGAGCCCATCGAATCATTTTCTGAATTTCCTGCGCGCGGCGAAAGGCCAGGAAACGTGCCGTTCACGATTTGCAGTGGCGGGACCCTTGAGCCAGGTGCTGGTGCTTGGAGTGCTGGCGCAACGCATGAACAGCAAGCTGGAGTTTGATCGCGCAACCAAACAGATCACGAACAATAAGCTCGCCAATCAGTTGCTGGTCGGCCCGCCGCCGCGCAAGGACTGGGAACAGTTCTACAAGCTGTGATCTGAATGGTGCGGAGGGACGAGTTTACACGAGTCCCTCGCAGTTTCTCGGAGGGACGAGCTATGCGAGTTCCCATTTCAGAAGAATATGAGCACTCGTGTAACTCGTCCTTCCGAAATTTTTTCAACCGCCCAATGAAGTCGGATCCGTCACGTCGCCTTTATTGAAATCCACGTATTCCTCCGTGAGATCCGCGGCATACATCACAGCGCTGGCTTTGCCGAGATTCAGGTTGACGTGCAGTTCAAATTCCTTGGGCGCAACCATCGCGCAGAGGTCTTTGAAAGTCGCTTTGGTCGGCTGACCGCGCTTCAGGCTCCACAGAATTTTTCGGCTGTCCGGCGCGCTGTAACCGATATCGATTTTATCTTCCACGACTGTCGCCGCGCTGTAGCCGATCGCATCAATGATGCGGCCCCAGTTTGGATCACCGCCGTGCCAGCTCGTTTTCACCAACGCGCTGTTCGCAATCGCGCGCGCCGCGGCGTCGGCATCCTGAATGGTTTTCGCTCCATTCACACGAACGGTAACGACGCGATGGACGCCTTCGCCATCGCGGACGATCATCTTGGCCAGTTCGAGACAAACATAATTCAGCGCTGATTGGAACTGCGCGAAATCTTTTGATTTCAGCTTTCCAAGTTTCGCTTTCGAATTTTCCGCCAGCCCGTTGGCCAGTACAAGAACCGTGTCGTTCGTGCTCATATCGCCATCAACGGTGATGCGATTGAAGCTGTGCGCGACCGCTTCCTGCAATGCAGCCTGAAGCGCTTTGGCTGGAATCGCTGCATCAGTCGTGATGAAGCAAAGCATTGTGGCGTGCAATCCGCCGTGCGGCAAAGCGACGGGACGTTTGCCTGTCGCGCTCATGCCGGGCTGAATCATTCCCGCGCCTTTGCACATGCCGCCGATGCGCACAATTTTTCCGTCGAGCTTCAATTGAATCGCGATCTGTTTCGGCCGCGTGTCGCTGGTCATGATCGCTTCGGCTGCGTTCGCCGCGTGTTCTGGAGTGTCGCCCAGTTCAACACCGGCTTCGATGATTCCCGCGCGCACATTGTCCATCGGCATGTTGACGCCGATGCGCCCGGTGGAGCCGACCAGGACGGAGCCCTTCGGCAAAAGCAGAGCACGCTCAGTAAATCCAACCATTTCGCGCGCGTCGTTCATTCCTTGTTTACCAGTGCAGGCATTGGCATTTCCCGAATTCACCACCACAGCGTGCGCGGTTCCGCGTTTCACCCGTTCAACGCAAACCTTCACCGGCGCGGCGCAAACCTGGTTCGTGGTGAACATGCCGGCAACTGTCGCGGGCGCTTCCGAAACAATCAACGCGAGATCGCGTTTGTTTCCTTTTTGGGAACCTTTGCCTGTGCCGAGACGTTTGATGTCGCAAAACACTCCGGCGGCTTTGAAGCCTTTCGGCGCAACAATGGAACCTTCAATGACCTGAAATGATTTCTTCATTTTCAATTCGCGCGAGCGTGCGCCCGGCGGTTTGGAATTTCAAACTTTTACTGCATCAATCTCCAATCGAACCGTGCGAACGCGAACGCCTCCAGCAGCATCCAATGGATGCCGTTCGAGATAGCGGGCAATGACTGCCGCGACAAAATCCTCGCGCGCCGATTCGGGAACGCGCTGCGTGTAAGGCAGCCAGGTGGTGCGAATCCAGCCGGCAAATTTCTCTGTGCCTGCAAAGGCGGTTTGCTCGTCGGCGAGATGGACTTTGCGACTTTGAAATCCGAAACGCGGCAGCCATTCCTGGTAATCAGCGAGACTGTAAAAGAAATACGGGCGTTCCAGGTTTCGGAAAAAATCGCGCCAGCGTTGAACGCGCATTTCGCTGCGGAGCGCGAGAAAAACATCCTGCGCATTGCCCTTTCCTCCGCACGAAGTGACGAGACGTCCGCCGGCCCGCAAACAACTCGCTGCACCGCGAAGAAATGCCTGATGATCGTCAACCCAGTGCAACGCGGCATTCGAAAACACGAGATCAAATTCCCGGTCCAGTTGGATTCGCCGCGCATCGACGACTTCAAATCGCAGATTGGAAATCTGTGATTCTGGAAAGGTGCTTTGCGCAAAACGGATCATGTCCGGCGACGCGTCGATTCCCAGAACGTTGCCGTGCGGAATTGCACGGGCCAGTTCCGCGCTGATCTTTCCATCGCCACAGCCGACATCGAGAATGCGTTCGTTGCCGCGCAGATTCAGGCGCGCAATGAGTTCGCTCGCCCAGGCGTATTGCGATGCAGAGTTGACGGCGTAATCGCCAGGATTCCAAACGACTTTTTGGTGGAATGCGAGGAAAGGAGTCACGCGTGTTTATCGAATTGCGGCGTTTTAACCGAAGCTTTGATCTGGCTAAATCAGCCCGGATGTTTCCGGATAACCGCACACAATGTTCATGCTCTGCACTGCCTGACCACTGGCGCCTTTCACCAGATTATCTTCAGCGCTCACAATGATCATGCGGCCAGTGCGCGGATCGAGACGCCAGGCAAATTCGCACACGTTCGTGCCGACGACATTTTTCGTATCCGGCAACGCTTTGCCGGCCAGCACGCGAACGAACGGTTCATTGTCATAAGCCTGTGCGTAACAGGCCGTGAGTTGTTCGGCGAGTTTGGCCGCGCCGGTGGCATCACTGAAATGTTCTTTCGGCGCGACATACAGCGTGCTGAGAATTCCGCGATTGATGGGAATCAAATGGGGCGTGAATTGAATCGTCACCGGAGTGTTCGCGGCGAGCGAGAGTTCCTGTTCAATTTCGGAAAGATGCCGATGTTTCGGAAGGCTGTAGGCGCGCGCGCTTTCGTTGCATTCGACAAACAGGTAATCAAGTTCAGCCTTTCGGCCCGCGCCACTCACGCCGCTGAGTGAATCAGCGATAATCCCAGAAGGCTTGATCAATCCCGCTTTGAGCAATGGAATCAGCGGTAGCAGAATTCCGGTTGGATAACATCCTGGCGACGCGATCAGCGAAGCTTTTTTGATCTGTTCGCGATAAACTTCCGGCAATCCGTAAACCGCTTTGCCGAGCATGTCGGGCGCGGGATGCTCGTGCGCGTAAAATTCTTTGTAAACCGCGGGATCTTTGACCCGGAAATCCGCGCTGAGATCAATGACGATTGAACCCGCTTGCGTCAGCGGAATCGCATATTCCGCAGCGACGCCGTGGGGCAGGGCGAGAAACACGATATCGGCCTGCTTGGAAAGCACTTCCACTTTCGGTTCGCTGAAGCGTAGCGCTTTGGCGCGCGGATGATTTGCGAATTTTGGAAAAATCTGGGCGAGCGTCTGGCCCGCGTATTGGCGGGACGTGACGGCGGTCAGTTCCGCTTGAGGATGGTTCAACAACAAACGAACGAGTTCTTCGCCCGAATAACCGGAGGCGCCAACAATAGCAACTTTCTTCATAAAATTTTAACGGGTCAGTAGTCCGCAGTCTGTAGTCGGGAAGCAAAGAGAGCAGCGGTTCAAACGGTTTTCCAGCTACTGACTACGGACCACTGGCCACGGACTAACCGGGATAATAAAAAACCCCGCTGGATTGAACCAGCGGGGCTTGGAAATATCCAGTGCGATTAACGCTTGCTGAACTGGAAGCGTTTGCGCGCGCCGGGCTGGCCGTACTTCTTGCGCTCACGCATACGGGGATCGCGCGTCAGAAAACCTTCGGCTTTCAGCGGCGCGCGGAAGCTGGCGTCCGCGAGCAGCAGCGCACGGGCAATGCCGTGGCGAACCGCGCCGGCCTGACCGTTCGGGCCACCGCCGGTGACGTTCACGCGCACGTCAAATTTGTCCGCCGTTCCGGTGACGGTCAACGGCTGGGTGACAGTGCCGCGCTGGGTTTCAACGGGAAAATAAGTTTCGAATGCGCGGCCATTGACGGTGATCTTGCCGGTGCCGGATGCGATGCGGACTCGGGCAATGGCGGTTTTGCGACGGCCGGTGCCGAGGAATTCGTTGGTTTTGGATTCTGCCATAACGGGAAATTATTTCGCGAGTTCGAGCGGAGCGGGTTGCTGCGCCGCATGATTGTGTTGCGGGCCTTTGAAAACTTTCAGCTTCGTGAGCAACTGGCGGCCGAGGCGGTTTTTCGGAATCATGCCCCGGACGGCGCGGTGAATCAGCATCTCAGGATGCTTGGCGCGCAGGTCAGCAACGGAGAAATGTTTCTCGCCCCCTTTCCATCCGGAGTAGGTCATGTAGCTCTTGTCGGTTTCTTTTTTGCCGGTCAGGCGAACCTTTTCGGCGTTCACGACGACGACAAAATCGCCGGCATCGAGGTGCGGTGTGTAAACCGCTTTGTTTTTACCGCGCAAAACATCGGCGACTTTGACCGCCAGGCGGCCTAAAACCACGCCATCGGCATCAATAACATGCCACTTGCGCTGATCCAAATTGACTTTCGGCAAATGCGTTTTCATCTAAATCCCAAATTAAAGGAGGGCAGAAGCTACCAAAGGAGCGCTTGAAGTCAATAGGGTTTTCGGAAGTAAACGGACAAAACTGCGTGAAAGAAAAATCCAGCGCCGGTCACATGGCGCTGATCAGCTTCCAAAGCGGTTGCAGGTCAGTATCCGCCAGCGCCATGCGTTTCAATTCAGGAGCATCGCCGAGTTTCAGCGTGCGCGCCAGAAGATCGCTCGCGGTGGTCAGATTTCCCAGACGACACGCGTAGCAGGCTTGATTGTAAATGATCGTGCAGTCATCGGGAAAGCGGTTCGCCACACCCGCGAGATTGTCCCACGCCTCCTGCGTGCGTCCAAGTTCGTGCAGGGTGTAGGAAAGATGAATCCAGCCAATTGCGGATTCGGGCATCAACCGCGTCAACGCACCGGCAATCACCAGACACGTGTGCCAGTCTTTTTCCCGCGCAAGAATCTGCCAGCGCACGTTCAACACTTCGGGATGCAATCGCAATTCCGGCGCGATGCGTTGAATTTCCGCGGCGGCTTCGGCTGGAACGCCCAGCTCAAGCCAGCCGCCCGCAGCGTCCAGGTGATGATTATCAGGCCACGGCAGCGGATTCATGTTCTGTCGAATCATAGCGCGTTTTTTCCCGCTTGTCAGCCCGGCGCGACACAGGCGGGCTCGGGTATCACGCAACTTCGGCGGTTTGTGAAGTTTTCAATTCGAGGTTTTTCAATCGCGGTTCCGCAACTCCACAGTGCTTTCTTTCATGTTAATTTTGCAGAACTTTCATTTCACATTCCCCGGCGGGTTTGTTAGTTATTGCCGCCTGTTCTCAAAACTTAATTAACCTTAGAAATCTATGGCCGCTGATAATTCCGTCGTCGCAAAAGTTGAAATTCCCGCGCTCAAGCCGCTGGCTTTGAAGCCGCGCCTGGCCTCCACCCCTGCGAATCCGCCGAAATATTCGGTGACGGTCAAGAATCTGGCGGGCGACGAAGTGATTGTGGCCGATCCGCGTGCGACGCGAGCGTTGGTGGCATTGATGGATGTTCACGCGGTGGTCGGCGGCGCGGCGTGTCACTGGGGGGGGCCGGCGGCGTTCGCGGAAATCAATGCCGCGATTCACGCGCAACTGTTCGGCGTCAAAGACCGGCAATGGTTTGAAGCGTTCAATTTCGTCAATGACGCCGGCCATGCGGAGAACGGCATTTATGCATTGCGCGCCAACTACAATTTCGACGGTCTGACCTTCGAAGACTTGAAAGGCTTTCGCAGCATCAAGAGCAAGCTGACCGGCCATGGCGAATCGCATCTGAATCCCGAAGGCGTTCTGCTGAGCAATGGGCCTCTTTCATCGTCGCTGCCGCAGGCGCAGGGTTTGGCGATTGCGGACAAGCTGATTGGAAACGATCGCGTGACGATTTGCGTCGTATCGGACGGTGCGAGCATGGAAGGCGAAGCGAAGGAAGCATTCGCCGCGATTCCCGGACTGGCCGCGAAGGATCGCGTGAATCCGTTTGTGATGGTGATTTCCGACAACGACACCAAGCTCTCCGGCCGCATCACCAAAGATTCCTTCTCGATGCAACGCAGCTTTCAGGCACTCGGCGCGCTGGGCTGGAATGTGATCTCAGTTCCGAACGGCCACGATCTGCAGGCAGTTTATCTGGCAGTGGAAAAAGGCATTCAGCAGGCGAAGTCCAATCCGAATTTCCCGGTCTGTCTCTGGGTGAAAACAATTAAAGGCTACGGCATTAAAGCCACGGAGGAGAACGCCGCGGGCGGCCACGGTTTTCCGCTGTCGAACGGTGAGAAGATTGTCGATTGGATTACCGAGATCTACAAAGACGGCGCCGCGCCGGATGAATTGATGAACTGGGCGAAATCGCTGCGCGCGGATTGGGAAAAGAAGGAAGCAGAGAAGAAAGCGAAAGCTGCCAGTGAGCCTGCCGCCGCTCCGTCGGTTAAAAAAGATAAAGTTCAAGCCGGTCTCGCCGCAGGTGCGATTCGTGCCGCCAAAGAGGGTTATCCGGTCTATTCCGTGAGCTGCGATGTTCAGGGCTCCACCGGCATCAGCACTTTTCAGAAAGCCACGGATCGCTACATCGAAGTGGGAATTGCCGAAGCCAACATGGTGAGTGTGGGCGCGGGATTGAGCAAAGCGGGCTTTGTTCCGATCGTGGATACGTTCGGACAGTTCGGCGTTACCAAAGGCAATCTGCCCTTGACGATGGCCGCCTTGTCTCAAGCACCGGTGATTGCGATTTTTTCGCACATTGGATTTCAGGATGCCGCGGATGGCGCGAGTCATCAGGCGACGACTTATCTCGCCGCGGTGAGCGCGATTCCGCATACAGTTGTGATTGCTCCCAGTTGCGCCAGCGAAGCCGAAGCATTGATGTTCGAAGCCATCAAGCGTCATGCCGAAGATCGTAAAACCGGCCGCGACGGTGAGAGCTATATCTTTTTCGTCGGCCGCGAAAATTATCCGGTTACCTGGCTGGAAGGCGCGGCGTATCCGTGGGGCAAAGCGCAGGTCACGCAGGAAGGCAGCGATGTTGTTCTGGTTGGTTGCGGGACGTTGTTCAGCAAAGCAGTGGAAGCTGGAAAGCTGCTCGCCGCCAAAGGCGTGAAAGCCACGGTCATCAACAATCCGTTCGTGAATCGCGTCGATCTGGAAACCATCGGCGCTGCCGTGAAGCAATGCGGCAAGGTCGTGACAATTGAGGATCATCAAATCGTTTGCGGCATGGGCTCGCAAATCAGTCATGCGCTGTCCACTGCTGGTATTGCACATGTGATGAAATCGTTCGGCATTCGCGATGAGTTTGGCCAAAGCGCTTACGTTGCGGAACATCTTTACGAGAAACACGGCATGACTGGACCGAAGATGGCCGAAGCAGCGCTGGCGTTGCTGGGGAAATAATTGAACGAGCGTTGCAATAGAAGATTATGCGAACGAAAGCTGAAATCATTTCTCTACTGAAAAATCCGGGTGTGATTGCGGTGGTGCGTGCACAAAAAGCGGAGCAGGTGATTCCGTTGTCCGAAGCGCTGATCGCGGGCGGCGTCATTGCGATTGAAATCACGATGACCACGCCGAATGCCATCGCCGCCATTCGCGAAGCGAGCGAGAAATTCGGCCAACGTGCGTTGATCGGCGTTGGAACTGTGATTGACTGCGATACCTGCCGCGCGGCAATTGACGCCGGTGCGGAGTTTGTGGTCAGCCCGATCTGTCGATTGGATCTGATTCCCATCGCGCAAGCCGCGCAACGTCCGATCATGCTGGGTTCGTACACACCCACGGAAGCACAGTCGGCGCACGAAGCCGGCGCGGATTTCATTAAAATTTTCCCCGCTGATACCCTCGGCCCGAAATACATCAAAGCCCTGCGCGCGCCGCTGCCGCATTTGAACCTGGTGCCGACCGGCGGCGTGGATGCAAGCAACGTCGCGGAATGGTTCAAAGCTGGGGTTGCTGCGGTCGGTGCGGGTTCGTCTTTGGTTTCGTCGAAAATTCTCTCGGAAGCAGCGTGGCCGGAACTGACGAAACGCGCGCAGGAATTTGTTCAGGCAGCGACCGGGGCGAAACAGTCCTGACGGATCGAAGGGAAGTCAAACCCGGAGTTTAAAGACGGGAATGAGGCAAAAGAAAAGAGCAGGGTGGGTGGTTGATGTTTCGTTCCCTGAAGTTGGCGGGTTCAAACGAAATCATCGAGAGCGGGGACACGCGGACTGAAGTCCGCGCTCCAGCGTTTGTTTTGGTTTTCTTCTGTTTAAGACCGTTTTCAGAAATGAAAAACCCGGCAGTTGAACTGCCGGGCTTTGTTAAACAGATTTTCGAATTCGGCTTTTACACCGGGGCCGGAGCTGGATTTCCGAGTCCCGGCGGCAGCTTCGGTGAAGACGGCTTAGGCGTCTCGGGCAGCGGCGTTCCTGCGGGTGCGCCGTGCGGCGGTTCGACATTCGGTGGAGGTGGTGGCGCGGTGAATTTGCCGGTGTGAACAATCTCTTCCACCTGGCCGCCTTCTAGCGTTTCAAATTCCAGCAATGACTTCGCAATCAACTCCAGTTTGTCGCGATTATTGAAGATGATGTCGTGCGCGACTTTGAACGCTTCGTCGATGATGCGTTTGATTTCGCCATCGATTTCCTGCGCCGTGTGCTCGCTGAAATTTTTTGTGCGAGTCATTTCCCGGCCGAGGAAAACGTATTCGTCATCATCGCCGTATTGCACCATGCCGAGCTTGTCGCTCATGCCATATTGGCAAACCATGGCGCGCGCGAGTTGCGTCGCTTGTTGAATATCCATCGCCGCACCCGTGGAAATGTCTTCCGAAACAATTTCCTCGGCAATGCGTCCGGCCATCGTAACCGCGATGACATCCAGCATTTCCTTGCGCTTGCGACTGTGGATGTCCTGCTTCGGCAGATACATGGTTGCGCCGAGCGACTGGCCGCGCGGAATGATCGTGACCTTGTGCAACGGATGCGTGTGTTTGAGCATCACGTTGACCAGCGCATGACCGGCTTCGTGCCAGGCGGTGAATTTCTTTTCTTCATCCGTCATCGCCATGCTGCGGCGTTCACGTCCCCAGCGGACTTTGTCGCGCGCCTCTTCCAGTTCCGCCATGCCGACGCCTTTTTTATTTGTGCGCGCGGCAAGCAACGCAGCTTCGTTCAGGAGATTCGCCAGTTCCGCGCCCGAGAAACCAGGCGTTCCGCGGGCAATGATCGAAAGATCGACACCGGGCAACAGCTTCACGTTCTTGGCGTGAACTTTCAAAATGCCTTCGCGACCGCGCACGTCCGGAAGGTTTACCGTGACCTGACGATCGAAACGTCCGGGACGCAACAGCGCGGGATCGAGAACATCCGGGCGATTCGTCGCCGCGATAATGATGATTCCTTCCTGCGTATCGAAGCCGTCCATTTCGACGAGCAACGCATTCAAGGTCTGTTCGCGTTCATCGTTGCCACCGCCCAATCCGTGTCCGCGACTGCGTCCGACAGCGTCAATTTCGTCGATGAAAATCAAACACGGCGTGGCTTTGCGTGCCTGTTCGAACATATCGCGCACGCGACTGGCACCGACGCCGACGAACATTTCCACGAAATCCGAACCGCTGATACTGAAGAACGCGGCATCGGCTTCACCGGCAATGGCTTTGGCCAGCAGGGTTTTACCGGTTCCGGGAGGTCCGACCATCAACACGCCTTTCGGAATGCGTCCGCCGAGGCGTTGAAATTTCTTGGGATCTTTGAGGAATTCGACCAGTTCGGAAACTTCTTCAATGGCTTCTTCAATACCTGCGACATCTTTGAACGTGGTTTTGTTCCGTTCCTTAGCGAGCAAACGGGCTTTGCTTTTGCCGAAGCTGAGCGCGCCTTTGCCAGCCATTTTGATCTGGCGAATGAAGAAGAACCAAATGAAGGCGGCGATGGCGACGATTGGCAGGACGCTCCAGATCAAACCGACGAGAATTTGATTTTGTTCATGGGGTTGAAAATTTCCGGTGTCGTAGAGGCTCTTTTCCATCTGATCCGTCAAACGCACTTTCGCGCGGAAGGGAACGGTTTCGGATTTGAGAATTTCACCTTTGGCGTCAGTCTTGTAATATTCGCCGGAAACTTCCTGAAGCGGTGACTGGGGATTGTAGTTGATCTTCGCGCCGGGAACGATCAAGCCCGCATCCACTTTGGCCATGAACTCGGATTGCTGCAAAACCGATCCGGGCACATCCATTTTCCCCTTCATCATTACCAGCAGAAGAATGCTGCCGATGATGGCAATCCAAACGACCCAGGTGCGCGGCGGCACGCGGAACTCGCCGCCTTTTTTCGAGTTCTTGTCGTCGTCGTTAAATTTGTTTTCGTCTGCCATGATATTCGGGGCCAAGTTAACACGCTGGGGTCTAACCCGCAACGAAGGGATTTAACGGGGCTTCCAACACCAAAGCAAGCGGCGAATGGTCGAGCCGGTCACTTTGAAACGCTCGGAAATCCGCAGTCGTTCCACCCAGAACAACTCGCCCGTTTTCGTGACGGCCACTACCAAACGATGCCGCTCAGCACGAGGAATTTTCTGGTTTGTAAATAAATCCTGAAGTTTTACCGGTTTCGACATCCCAATCGGCTGAAAACGGTCGCCCGGCTGCCAATGGCGAAGCACGATTTCATTACCGACCTGATCCGCATCGAAAATTTCGCCAGGTTTATCGGCGACCGACGGCACTTGCGCTTTTGATCTGGAAATTCGCCAAACGATTTGAAGTACGCCAAAAGAGATTGTGCCGGAGGATTTCAAATAAACTTCGAGCGGCTTTGATTCGACAGGTGAATTGAATTCCCTCAGTTGAACCTGACCTTCCGCAGTGCAAACGAGCCAGAGATTTTTTCCCGCGGAGATGATTCGTCCTGGTTCTGTCCGCAACGTTTCGATCAGGTCGAAATCCAGCGGCACTGCCAGACGCTGCAATTGAATCTGCACACAGCGACGCTGCAAGGCCTCGTGCAGTTTACGAAAGGGAATTGGATTTTCGGCGATCCATTCTTCCGCCGCACCTTGCAGAAAATCGGAATCCGCTCCGGCGATTTCCATCACGCGCCCGATCACGCGGTTTAGAGAAGGCTGATATTTTTTTCGCAGCAGCGGCAGCAGTTCGTGGCGAATGCGATTGCGCTGAAAATCAACCGAGGCATTGGTCGCATCTTCGCGGAAAGCGATTTTGTTTTCAGCCGCAAACGCGAGCAGTTCGGATTTTGAAACATTCAGCAGCGGACGAATGAGCGAAAGTTTTGGATCCTTCGGCGACGGACTTTTCCATTTCATTCCCGACAAACCATCCGTGCCGCTGCCACGCAGCAGACGCAGAAAAAAAAGTTCCACCTGATCGTCCGCATGATGCGCCAGAGCAATCTTGGAAATCTTCAAACGTCGCGCGGTTCGAGCAAGAAAATCATGACGCATTTCCCGCGCGGCCATTTCAATGGAAAGCTTCCGGGCCTGGGCGTGCGCGCGGACATCCACACGTTCTGTAACAAAGCGAATTCCAAGTTGCGCGGCGCTTTTCATCACCAGTCGTTCATCGGCATCGCTGCTGCGTCCGCGCAATCCGTGATTCAAATGCGCGACGGCCAGTTTCCAGGAATTCGTCGGTGCCAATTGATTCAAAAGATGCAACAGCACCATCGAATCCACGCCGCCGGAAACCGCGACAAGAATGGAATCGTTCCGCGAAAGCAGTCTGCGTTCGGCGATGTTTTTTGAAACCCGATTCAGCAAATCAGTCACCGCGCCATGCTAGGGAGAAGAAGAGATGCGGCAAGATTTAGAACTGGTTCGCGAGAATGTGATCTTCGTCAAACAAGGGTCAGCGGCTGAAACTTTCGCCCGAGAATCGGAGCGCTGGATGTTTTCAGCCAGTTTTCCAAAACCCCGGCGTAAACAGAACGGAAGTCCACGGTATATTTCAAATCGCCTTGAAACAAATCCGCTGGAGCGAGGCTCGGATATTTCCCCAACAACCCGGCTTTCACTTTATTCCCGATCACAAACATCGGCGCGGCTGCACCGTGATCGGTTCCACCATTGGCATTTTCTGCCACGCGGCGGCCGAATTCGCTGAAGGTCATCAACAGGACGCGATCCGTGTTGCCCTGGGCTTTCATGTCTTCGGTAAATGATTTCACCGAATCGCCAAGATCCCGAAGCAAACGTTCCTGCGCGCCGGCCTGATTGGTGTGCGTATCGTATCCACCTTGCGAGACGTAAAAAATCCTGGTCGGCAAACCGCCGCCAATCAGTTTCGCCACGAGCTTCAGACCGTTGCCGAGTTGTGACGAAGGATAAACGGCTTTGTTTTTCGTGCGATCGCTGATAGCGCGAATCTGATCCGAACTCATTTGCGCATCCAGCGCGGTGCGTTCGAGAAAATCCAAAGGCGAACCGCTGGAACGCGCCGCCGATCCGCCAATTGCTCCGATCGTCGCGCCGGAATTCGCATCGTCCTGTTCATTCAGTTCGCGAAAAGATTGTTCCATTTTATCAGCTTCGCCGTTCATCCCTTTTTCTGAACTGATGAAACGATAATTCTGCGGGTTATCGACGCTGACGCCTTTGGGATGTTGGGCGGCAAACGCCTGTGGCATTTGGCGGCCAATGTTTACGCCAACGGTCGGATCGCATCCGGCGCAGGCATTGTCGAAGTAACGTCCGAGCCAGCCGTATTTTTCGAAGCGATTGGCGTCACTCGCAGTTTGCCAGATTTCCGTCGAACGGAAGTGCGAACGGTTCGGATTTGGATAGCCCACACCCTGAACAACCGAAAGTTGGCCGGCGTCGTAAAGTTCCTTGAAACCGGTCAGCGCTGGATGCAATCCGACGTCGTCGTTCAATTTCAAAACCTGATCTGCCGCGATGCCAATGCGCGGACGTGCTTTCCGATAAAAATCATTCTGAAACGGGACCACTGTGTTCAGACCGTCGTTGCCGCCCGCCATCTGCAAAATCACGAGTATGGTCGAATCGCGTCCGGTCGCAATCTGCGTCGCGCGATCCGCGGCATCCGCCTGCAATGCGGAGAAAGTGTTCGCGAGAAACGTCGGGACGGTCCACGACAATGCACTGGTGAGAATGGTGCTGCGCAAAAACTCGCGCCGGGTCTGGAGAGTAATTTCCTTTTTCATACGTCAGGTGAGTTGATATTCCGGCGTGCTCATGATCAGGCGGATTGCGCCGCGGATATCGGATTCGTCCAGTTCGCCTTTTGAACTCAGATAATCGCGCACGGCTTGTCGCTGGTTTTCTTTCAAGGTTGATTGGAGCAGGCGTTTCTCGAGAGCGGTCAGCAACTGATCTTTGTCAGAACGTTCTTCAACGGTGAGGATTTTTTCCACGTTGACGCCGCCGATTCTGGCTTTTTTCAAGCGGTTTTCCATCTGCCGGCGCTGCGCTGGTTTCTTCCCGGCTGCCATTCCGGCGAGCAGGGAAGCGTCTCCTTCGGCAATGGCAGCGGCTTCGTTATAGCGCGCCAACAGCGTGTTGGTATTGATCCAGGCCTGGCCGCCATCCCAGCCTTTGACATTGGGCGGCGCGAACAGGTCCTGGCCCAGCGTGCTCAGGAGAAAGACTGAAGCTTTGGGCGGTGGCAGTTTGCATTCCAGCATTCGCACGCTGGAAACCAGCCATTGAACCGGGCTTTTGATTTGATGCCGGATGAGAGCGGGTGCGTAAAATTCCTCGCTCAAAAACATAGTTCGCAATAACGGTTTGAACTCATTTCCGCCGCGGCGAAATTCTGCTGCGAGCGCAGTGTTCAATTCAGGTGATGGCACTTCGCCGGCGAAGAAATTCCACAGTTTACCAGTAATAAAAACTGCGGCTTGTGGTTGCGCGACGATTATTTCCAAAACGTCTTCGCCAGTGAAGTTTCCGGTTTTTCCGAGAACGGTTTTGACGCCTGTGTCGTGAGCGCCTGGACGGTGGATAAAACTTTGCTTTTCACGGTTTAACGACCAACCGGTCATCGCGCGCGCCGCTTCGGTGACATCTTTTTCCGTGTAATGTCCTTCGCCGAGCGTGAACAATTCCATGGCTTCCCGCGCGAAGTTTTCGTTCGGATGCTGTTTGCGGCTTTGCGCCTGATCCAGCCAGACGAGCATGGCGGGATCTTTGGCGACTTCGACGAGCATTTGCAGCCAGTTTCCTGTGGCCATTCGGCGGAACAGCTCGTTTTGACGCCACATGTAATAGGCATCGCGAACCTTCGTGAAACTGGTTGCGAAATGGCCATGCCAGAACAAAGTCATTTTCTCCTGGAAGGGGCGGGAACCCTCGGCCATGCGTTGGAGCCACCAACCGCGCAATTCCAGGAGCCGTTCGCGTTGCAATTGGCGCTCCTGTTTCTGCAACTCGCGTTTTTGATCGCCGGTGGCGGCGCGCAACTCCGCTAACTTTTTGGCGTGATCGGGATCGGTCTTTGCCCAGACGGGATCGCCGGTGGAATCGGGAGTTTGCTCGTAATCAAGAAGGGCGGAAACGGCCTGCTGCGGTGACATTGCAGCGAGCTTTTCAATTTCAGCAGGAGTTCCTCCAAAACCAGCGCGATTCAGCAAATGCGCCGCCGTGATGAAGTTCCAGTGGACGGCGGCAAACGGCTTTAACATACGGATTTTCCAGACGAATGCGGGGTTTTTAAGGTTTCAGTAAAGCCGATCCTGTCTAGCGAGAACCAATCCGAAGACGAACGAAAAATCTGTGCGGCATTTTCCGGGGGCGAATCCACTTAAGACTTGGTTTCTGCTTCGTTTCTCTTGGGGCATTCGCGGTTAAAACCCGGGACGGACGCGCGTCCGTAAAAATCCCTGCCGATTTTCGGTCACTGGGGTATTTAATTTCTTGACTGTTTTCGGAAGGCGAGGGAAAAGCATAGGCGAACCAAGATTCAGATCCCATGAAACTCGCGGAAAACCTTTCCTCAGGCTCTATACGCCAGTTCCGGCTGGTTGCGTTGCCCTTGTTGCTTTCGACCCTGGCGTTTCCAGCGCTTGCCGCGCCCGCGTCGCTTTCCAACGGCAATTCATCCATCAGCGTTGATCCTTCCACCGACCATATCCTCACCGGTTGGCTCGTGGACGGTAAAAACCAATTGTCGATGCAGAGTTTCTGGTACCGTGTCGGCGCGGTCGGCGGAGAATCCGCGTTGGGCACCTTGGCGTTGGTGGATCAGGTTCAGGCCAGTTCTGGATCGCTTTATGTGAAATACGCCAATGGCCAGTTCAGCGTAGAAACCACTTATTCGCTCGTCGGCGGGACGAGCGGCAGCGGCACTGCGAATCTGTCACAACAAGTCAAGATTACCAATCTGAGCGGCAATTCGCTGGATTTTCATTTCTTCCAATATTCAGATTTCGATCTCACCGGAACGTCGGCGGGTGACACGGTTCAACTGGGGCAGAATTTGCAGGGAAATTTCAATGAAGCTTTGCAGACCAAAGCGGGCGGCAGCCTGGTCGATACGGTTTTCACTCGTGGCGGCACGCACGGGCAGGTGGCATTGTTCCCGACTCTTTTGAACAGCTTGAACGACGGTGCCGCGACGGTTTTGAACGGCAATGCGGGACCGGTCACCGGTGATGCGACATGGGCGATTCAATGGGATCAGGTCATTGCTTCAGGCGGCTCATTGCTGATCGGCATTGATAATAACATTCAATTGATTCCGGTGCCCGAACCTTCGACGCTCGCGTTGATTCCGTTTGGCTTTGCTGGATTCTTCATGCTGAAGCGATTCCGCGCCCGAAGCTGAGCGTCGGCTTTAACTTCTTTTCCAGCCTTCGTTGCAAAACGAAGGCTTTTTTATTGTCGCGATTCCGTCCGGGAAAGATGCTCAGTGCTGTTATTCCAAAGATTTTTTCGTTGGACGGCTTATGTCTCACCCTGGCCGATAGGATTCGTCAAAAGAAAGGCACAATATGACGAATCAACAAATGGAACTCGGTTTCGGGAAAACGCGCATCTGCTCTTCGGCGAATCGGCTTCAACGCAAATCAAAGCGCGCCAGTTGGTGGTTTGAGCGGATGCGCCAGGCGGTGGACAACGCTTTCGATTGGCAACCCGCACCCCCGGCGCGACCGGAACAAATCTGGTTTCCGGAATAGTCAGTTCACGCACTACGCGGGATTTGAATCTCTAACCCGCTGAAGACTGCGCGCCGGTTATTGCCCCACAACAGCATACCCGGCGCGCACGAATTTTCGAATCACGGTCAGCTCGGTTTCGCCGGCGATGGTGTGAGCTTTTTGAAATTCGTGGAACTCGATGTTCACTCCGGCTGTTTCCAGAATCGCGATCTGTTTTCGCACCATATCGAAACGCAACAACGGATCCTGTGTTCCGTGCGTGATCAACAGCCGCTGTTGCAACGCCACCGGCGACAGTTCTTTCACGAGCTTTTCCGGCTGACAGATATAGCCGCTCAGACCAACGATTCCGGCAAACTGATGCGGATAGCGCAACCCAATCTCGATGGACATCAGGCAGCCCTGCGAAAATCCGCCGAAGATCGTTTGCTCTGTCGGAAAACCGTTCTTCCGTTGCGCATCGAGCAGATCAAATAAAAGCTTTCGGCTGCGATCCACGCCCGGGACAAGATCGCCTGCAAAATCAAACCAGGAAAAGCCGCCGTAATATTCATCCGGCGCATTCACCAGGAGATAATTCATCCAAGGCAGGTTCATCGCGTCCGGCAGCCAGCGATGACCTTCAATGCTGTCGCCCAGGCCGTGCAGCATAATCCATAAACGGGAACTTTTTTCCTGAGCCGGAATGAAATCGTAATGCAACATAACTATTGGCTTTCCTCGTTTGTAATGGAACTGCGAATCCGAGCAGCCTGCTCATCGCACCACTTTGCAAACTCTTCCCGGTGTTCCGCGGTCAGTCGTGCTTCCGGATGACCTTTGAGGTAACTCGGGATGGGCATTTCGCCATCTGCCACCTCCTCGCCCATGTTGCGCCAGCGCCGCGCTACTTTTTTCGGATCGTCGTGAGGCCATTTCGAAAAATTCAAATGCTTGCGCCCGCTTTCAACGTGATCGACGAGCCACCAGGACATTGGCGCAACGTGGCTGTACCAGGGCCATTTTGTTTCGTCGGAGTGACAATCGTAACAGGAATTCCGCAAGACCGTCACCAATTCCGCGGGCGGTGTGTTGGATGCGAGCAAATCCTGTCCCGGCTGGACCGGAGGATTGGTCAGCCGCGGATTGATCAGCAACATTCCCGCAACGATCGTCCCGACTGTTCCCAGAATCAGCGTTTGTTTTTTCATACGACAAGGAAACGCGCCAACGTTTCAGTTCGTGGTCAAGAATTGAAGAAACCGGACGCGATTGCAACGAAGGGTTTGGATGCGCCTCTTTGAAAGCGTGAATGAAAAGCATGAGGCAAATTTATTGAGCCGCGGTTTGGATTTCCGATTTTGAAAATAACGGCCCGCGTTTCAATCCGTTTTCCGGAAAAGGACGGTTCTCCCGGTTCTGCGAGATTGCGGTGCCTGAAATTTTATTTCACGTAAGTGCTTAATTCGGTTGCACTACGGATGTGAAAACTTCAAAGTTGGTTCGTATTTCATGGGCACAACAGCGAATCGAAAAAAATGGGCGCTAATTATTCCTTCAGGGAGTTCTAAAGGAAATTTATCTCAAGGTTTGGGTGGAAAATCCGATATGGGAGCGAAAATACCCTGTCAGTTATGGAACGAGTTCTTGTCATTGATGACGAAGCCTCACAACGGAGCCTGATTGCTGCGACGCTGCAACAAAACGGTTTTGCTGTGACTGAAGCTGCTGATGGTGACGAGGGACTCCGTTTCGCCGAAGCCGAGCTTCCGGACGTTATCATCAGCGACGTGAACATGCCGGGACTGGACGGATTTGAGGTCGTGCAACGTTTGCAGGCCCACGCGCGCACCGCATCCATTCCGCTGATTCTTATGACCGGGGCGCCGCAGGTGAATGGAATGCGGCGCAGCATGGAAAAAGGCGCGGATGATTATCTGCCAAAACCGTTCGATGGTCCCACGCTGATCGCGGCAGTCCAAACCCGGCTGGCACGAAAACGTTCGGCGGAACGTGAATTGCGCGAAATCCAATCGCAACTGCTCGATGTCATCGGCGCGACACCTAATTTCATCGCGGTGGTGGATGCCGTGACCGGCAAGTTGGCGCATTTAAATCCTGCCGCTCGCACATTGCTGGATTTTTCCGAGGGAGAAACCGAAAGCATTTCGCTGGATGACTGTTTTCAGGGAAACGACGGTACGCCGATCAGCGCGCATCTTCAGACCGCGCGACGCGAAGGAAAATGGATTGGTGAAGGCCAGTTGATTTCGCGCCAGGGCCAACGTCGCATTCCCGTGGAAATGCAACTGCTGGCGCATCCCGTAAGCGAAAATCAAACGCGATTTTCGGTCATCGCGCGCGATCTCACGGAATCGTTGCAACTGCGCCAGGCGCTGAAAATGGAAGCGATTGGACGATTAGCGGCAGGCATTGCACACGAGATCAACACGCCCACGCAATACGTTGGCGACAACACCCGGTTCCTGAAAGAATCGTTCGAGCGCATTCAAACTGTGTTGGAGGACTACAAAGAGGTGTTACGCGCGGCCGAGGAAAATCGTCTGACGCCGGAAGCGCTGGCCAAAGCCAAGAAGGCGCTGGCGGACATCGATCCGGAATATCTCGCGGCGCAGATTCCGTCAGCTTCCGACGAAACGCTGGAAGGCATCGGGCGGATTGGTCAGATCGTCCGCGCGATGAAGGAGTTTTCGCATCCGGGCAGCACGGAGAAAGTTCCGTCGGATTTAAACAAGGCCATTGAAAGCACGGCTACGGTCGCTCGCAACGAATGGAAATACGTCGCGGATCTCAATTTGGATCTCGATCCCAATTTGCCATCCGTCCCGTGCCTATTGGGTGAAATCAATCAGGCGGTTTTGAATTTGATCGTGAACGCGGCGCATGCGATTGGCGAAGTCGCCAAAACGAAAACACCGCCGACCGTAAAGGGCGTGATTGCAATTCAGACGCGGCGCGACGGAGATTTTGCCATGGTGCGCGTGAGCGACACGGGCAGCGGAATTCCCGCCGAAGTGCAACCGCGAATTTTTGAACCGTTTTTTACCACCAAAGAAGTCGGCAAAGGAACCGGGCAGGGGCTGGCGATGGTTTACAGTTGCGTCGTAAACAAACACGGCGGCACGGTTTCCTTCGAAACCGAGCGCGGCCAAGGCACCACATTCATTCTTCGTCTGCCGCTCAATTCGGCGACTGCTTCCAACCATGAAACCCCACAATAGCGCCCGCGCATTCATGATGTTTTTTCCCGGAATCTGTTTTCGAAATTGGTTTTCCTGCCTGCTGACAGTTTTTCTCGCCGCGTCCGAATTTTCGGCTCTCGCACAATCCAGCTCGAAATCGTCTGATTTACCGAACGCGGAATCCGGGCCGGCGATTTACAAAAAGATGAGCCTGTCTGAATTGATGGCGCTCGAAATCACCACCGCCAGCCGTGTTCCGGAAAAACTTTCGCAGTCGCCGTCAGCGGTTCAGGTGATTACCGGTGAGGCGGTTCATCGTTCGGGCGCAATGAATCTCGCTGACGCCTTGCGGCTCGCGCCCAACCTTCAAGTCGGCCAGATCAATTCGTATGGCTGGGTCATCAGTTCGCGCGGATTCAACGCGCTGTTTGCCAACAAGCTTCTCGTGATGATTGACGGGCGTTCGGTTTATACGCCGCTGGATGCGGGCGTCTTCTGGGATGCGCAAAATATTTTGCTCGAAGATCTGGATCGAATTGAAGTCGTAAGCGGCCCGGGGGGAACACTCTGGGGCGCGAACGCGGTCAACGGCGTGATCAACATCATCACGAAAAGCGCGAAAGAGACCCAGGGATTATACGTTTCGGGCGGGGCCGGTTCGCTGCTTCGGGATTTCGCCGCGGTCCGCTATGGCGGGAGCGCGGGAACGAATTTGTTTTATCGTGTTTATGCGCAGCGCTTCGATCGCAATGCCATGGATTTGCAGGACGGCAGCCGCGGTGCAGATGCGTTGAATATGTCGCAGGGCGGATTTCGCATGGATTATTATCCGTCGGAAGTGAACACGCTGACGTTGCAGGGGGATTTTTACGGCGGAGATTACAACACGCGGATTCCGACCAACTCCACTCTGGACGGCCAGAATATTCTCGGGCGCTGGACACATACCTTCTCCGAGGAATCCGATTTAAGCGTGCAGATGTATGCGGATCGCACCTGGCGCCGGGACATCGGCAGCACGATCAACGATGAGCTGACGACTTACGATCTGGATTTCCAACATCGCTTTCCGCTGGGCAGCCGTCAGACGATTCTTTGGGGAGCGGGTTATCGATTGATGAAGGACGAAACGCCAACGACTTCATTTCTGGGTTTTGTTCCGGAGGACCGCAACATGCAACTGTTCAGTGGTTTTCTGCAGGATGAAATCAGTCTCGTGCCGGAGCGGTGGAAATTCACGATTGGAACGAAGCTCGAACACAATGATTTTTCCGGATTCGAAGTCCAGCCCAGCGTTCGCCTTGCGTGGACGCCGACCGAACAACAAACAATCTGGGGCGCAATCAGTCGCGCGGTCCGTTCGCCCAGCCGGATTGATGCCGATTACCACATTCCCAAAACGCCTCCTTACTTTGTCGGCGGAGGGCCGGATTTCGATTCCGAAAAAGTGATCGCGTACGAACTCGGCTATCGTGTTCGACCCGTGCGGCAGTTGTCTCTCTCACTCGCCACGTTTTTCAATCAGTACGATGATGTTTACACCGTGGAGCCGAGAAATCTGGTTGGCGGTTTCCCGTTCACGATTCAAAACGGTCTCGAAGGCCAATCCTGGGGCGTTGAGCTTTCCGGCAATTATCAACCCTTTGAACGATGGCGCTTGCGCGGCGGCTACACGTATTTTCACAAGGATTTATGGAACAAGCCCGGGCATTCGTTTTCCGACGACAACATAGCGACCCTTGGCAACGATCCCGAACATCAGTTTGTTTTGCAGTCCATGCTCGATCTTCCGAACCACTTTCAACTCGACCTCACGGGGCGATATGTCGATTCACTTCCGAAGCCGGAACTCGCCAGCTACTTCACTTTTGATGTTCGGCTGGGTTGGCAGTACGACGAGCATATCGAGCTGGCGATCGTCGGGCAGAACTTAATGCAGGAACACCACTTGGAATCCCCGATTGGTCAGGAAATTCCGCGCAGTGTTTTTGGAAGCGTCACCGTCCGATGGTAACCGCGAGCGCAACGTCATGATCGAAAACATTTCATACCCAGGCCCGAGCCGCTCGCCGATGCGTCGTTACGTGACGTGGCTGTGCGCCGTTGCCGTGCTGTTTATCGGCGCCTTGCGGGTGCAGGCAGAAGCGGCGGACACCGAACATCAGGTGAAGGCCGCGTTTCTTTTTAACTTCGCCCAGTTCATCGACTGGCCGCCGAACGCTTTCACCAATACCAATGCGCCGATCTGCATTGGAATTCTTGGAACCGATCCTTTCGGTGAATCCCTCGATGAAACCGTGCGCGATGAAACCATTCACGGACGCACGCTGGTGGTTCGTCGTTCGCGCAAGATTGAAGACTTGAAAGACTGCCAGATGATTTTCGTCTGCCGTTCCGAGAAAAAGAATCTGGATGAAATATTCGCCGCGCTGAAGGGCAAGCCGGTGCTGACGGTGGGGGAAACCGAAGGCTTCGCAGAACGCGGCGGGGGAATCAATTTCTATCGCGATGGCAACAAGGTGCGATTTGAAATCAATCCCGCGGTCACACGGCAAAACGGACTGAGAGTCAGCTCGGAACTGCTCAGTCTCGGAAGAATCGTGAAGAGCGAAACGAAAGGGAAAAGCGAATGAGCTGGCTTCGAGACATTCCCCTGAAACGAAAACTCACGCTGGTCATTCTGCTGACCTGTTCGTCGGCGTTGTTGTGCGCCTGTGTGGTTCTCGGCGGATACCAGATGATCGACTTCCGGAAAAACATGAAGCGGGACACTGTCGTGCTGGCGGACGTTCTCGCCAAAAACGTGCGTGCTGCGCTGACGTTTGAAGATGAAAACGCCGCGCACGAAACGCTGCTGGCGCTGCAATCCGAGCCGAATGTTTCCGGCGCCTGCCTTTACGACATCGACGGCAATCCGTTTGCGGAATACTCACGATCAGGCGAAACCATTCAGTTTCCGGAAAAGCCCGAGCCGGACAACACCCGTTTCCGCGACGGTCATTTGCGCATTTTTCGTCCCGTAAATCTGAACACGAAACGGGTCGGCACACTTTATATTCAGGCAGAGCTTCAGGGATTGCATAACCGGCTGATTCTTTTCATCGGCATCGCGATTCTGGTTCTGCTGGCGTCCTGCCTGGTGGCCATTCTCGTGGCCTCACGTCTGCGCCGCCCGATTGTCGAACCCATTCTCGGCCTCACCGAAACCGCCCGGGAAATTGCCGACCGGAAAGATTATTCCATTCGCGTGCCGTCGCAGGGCCGCAATGAAATCGGACTGCTGACGGATGCGTTCAACCAATTGCTGAACAGTATTGAGGAACGCAACAGTGCCTTGCGCGGTGCGAACGCTGCATTGCTTCAGGAAGTTACCGAACGCAAGGGCGCGGAAAATCGCGTGATCGCGCAGCTTGCCCGGCTGGAAATGCTGCACCGCATCACCCGCGCCATCGGTGAACGGCAGGATCTGCAAAGCATTTTCCAGGTCGTGATCCGCACGCTGGAGGAACATCTGCCAATCGATTTCTGCTGCGTCTGTGTTTACGAACCGGCGGCGAATCAATTGATCGTGACCAGCGTCGGCATTCGCAGTGAAGCGACGGCGATGGAACTGGCAATGACGGAACAGGCGCGCGTGGCGATTGATCAGAACGGTCTGTCACGCTGTGTGCGCGGGAATCTGGTTTACGAGCCAGACATCGTCGATTCGCAATTTCCCTTTCCGCAACGTCTTGCGCGCGGCGGATTGCGCGCGCTCGTGGCCGCGCCTTTGCTGGTGGAAAGTCAGGTGTTTGGCGTGTTGATCGCGGCACGGCGGCAGCCGGAAAGTTTTTCCAGCGGCGAATGCGAATTTCTCCGACAGCTCAGCGAACATGTCGCGCTGGCCGCGCATCAAAGCCAGTTGCACATGGCGTTGCAACAGGCCTATGACGACCTCCGCCAGACGCAGCAGGCGATTATGCAACAGGAACGCCTGCGCGCGCTTGGCCAGATGGCCAGCGGCATTGCGCATGACATCAACAACGCGATCTCGCCCGTGGCGTTGTACACCGAATCCTTGCTGGAAACGGAGCCGAATCTCAGCCAGCGCGCCCGCGAGTATCTCACCACGATCCAGAGCGCGATTGAAGACGTCTCGCATACTGTGGCGCGCATGCGGGAGTTTTATCGCCAGCGCGAAACGCAGCTCACGCTGACGCCGGTGCAGTTGAATCAGATGTTGAACCAGGTGGTTGATCTTTCTCGCGCGCGCTGGAGTGACATGCCCCAGCAGCGCGGCATCAACATCAATATCAAAACCGAACTGGCCGAAAATCTGCCGGTCGTCATGGGCGTGGAAAGCGAAATTCGCGAAGCGCTGGTGAATCTCATTTTCAATTCCGTGGATGCAATGCCGCAGGGCGGAACCCTCACGTTGCGCACGCGGGTTTCGGAGCCGGTGCCGGCCGGCACGCCATTGGTCATTGTGGAAGTTGAAGACACCGGCGTCGGCATGGATGAAGACACGCGGCGGCGTTGTCTGGAACCTTTTTTCACAACCAAGGGGGAACGCGGGACCGGTCTGGGACTGGCGATGGTTTACGGGATTATTCGTCGTCACGGCGCGGAAATCGAGATCGACAGCGTGATCGGAAAAGGAACCACCATGCGCATCAGTTTCCCGGCGGCCGATCTCGCGAAGTCCAACGCCGCTGCCGTGAACACAACCTTCACGGTGCCGACGCGTTTGCGCGTGCTCGTGGTGGATGACGATCCGCTGTTGATCAAGTCGTTGCGCGATATTCTTGAAACCGACGGCCATTTGGTGGTGACAGCGAATGGCGGCCAGGCGGGTATCGAAGCATTTAGCGCCGCGCTCGAACGCAAAGAGCCGTTCGCAGTGGTATTGACGGATTTGGGAATGCCGTATGTGGATGGCCGCCAGGTAGCGGCGGCGATTAAAGCGGCCTCTGCCTGGACGCCGGTGATTCTCTTGACCGGCTGGGGCCAGCGATTGGTGGCAGAGGGCGACGTGCCGCCGAATGTGGATCGGGTATTGAACAAACCGCCAAAGCTGCGGGATTTGCGCGAAGCTTTGGCCCAGGTAATGCCTACGTTGAACTCATGAGTAATGTGGAATTGAAGCAAGATTTTCTTTCAACCGGCCAGGTTTCGTCCGCGCGGATTCTGATTGTGGACGACGAAGCGGCGCAGATGAAAGCGCTGTGCAACACGTTGCAGGACCAGGGTTATGAAACGGCGGGATTCACTTCCGGCAAAGAAGCCATCGAGGTGCTCAAGGAACGTCCTTTCGAATTGTTGCTGACGGATCTGATGATGCCCGAGATGGACGGCATTACGCTGCTGCAGGCCGCGCGTGAAATCAATCCGGACCTGATCGGCATTCTCATGACGGGGCAGGGGACGATTGAAACCGCGGTGCAGGCGATGAAATCCGGCGCGATGGATTACATCCTCAAGCCGTTCAAGCTGAGCGTCATTCTGCCCGTGCTTTCGCGGGCTTTGGCGATGCGGCAATTGCGGCTGAAGAATCTCGAACTCGAACGCCGGATCGCGCATCGAACGGTCGAACTGGAGGAAGCCAACAAAGAGCTGGAAGCTTTTTCCTGTTCCGTTTCCCACGATTTGCGCGCGCCGCTGCGGGCGGTGGAAGGTTTCACCGGGATTGTGCTGAAACGTTACTCCACTGAAATGCCGAATGACGCGGAGCGCCTGTTGCAGCAGGTGGAAAAAAGCGCGAAACACATGGGCATGCTGATCGATGATCTGCTGCGCTTTTCGCGCTTCAGCCGCCAGCATCTGTCGGTCAGCCCGGTGAATACCGCGATGCTGGTTCAGGAAGTTCTCGATGAATTACGTCCCCAGGCAGGCAAACGGCAGATCGATTTTCAGGTCGGCGATTTGCCGGAGGTAATGGCGGATTTGTCGCTGTTGCGGCAGGTGTTTGTGAATCTTCTGTCGAATGCAATCAAGTTCACCGCGAAGCAGCCGAAAGCGCGCATCGAAGTCAACTGCGAGAGCGCGGTCCGGGAATACACGTTCTGTGTGAAGGACAATGGCGCGGGCTTCGACATGACTTATGCGCAGAGACTGTTCGGCGTGTTTCAACGGTTGCACAGCGGCGAGGAATTCGAAGGAACCGGCGTCGGGCTTTCGATTGTGCAACGCATCATTCAGCGCCACGGCGGACGAATCCGCGCTGAAGCAGAAGTCAACAAAGGCGCGGCGTTCTATTTCACCCTGCCGAAAACTCCCAACGGTTAAGCGATCATGGACACTGATTTTTTTAAACGAACGTTCCGGATTCTGCATTTGGAAGACAACGAATCGGACCGCCTGTTTGTGCGCGAGACACTCAAGTCGGATCAGTTGTCCGTCGAAATTCAAGCCGTTAAAACCCGCGAGGAATTTGAAGCAGCGCTGAAGGCCGGCAAATACGACCTGATCATTTCCGACTACACACTGCCTTCCTTCGACGGCTTGCGAGCCGTGGCTCTGGCGCGCCGGATGTGTCCGGAAATTCCGTTCATTTTCTTTTCCGGCACGATTGGCGAAGAAGTCGCCATTGAGAGCCTGAAGAACGGCGCAGTGGATTACGTTTTGAAACAGCGCCCGAGCCGATTGGTTCCCGCCATCCGTCGCGCGGTTCGCAATTCGGAAGAACGCCTTCGCCTGAAAAATGCGGAGAACGCGCTGCGCCAAAGCGAAGAACGGTTTGGCATTGTCCTGCGCGCTTCAAACGACGTCGTTTGGGAATGGGATATCCGCAGCAACACGATCTGGTTCAGCCCGAATTTTGAAACCGTCTTCGGTCATTCGCTGGAAGCCATCGGCACCCGCATTGAAAACTGGCACGCGCTGATTCATCCCGATGATCGCCCGCGGGTTCTGGAAGGCATTTCGAAATGCGTGGCCGTCGGCGGAAAAGCCTGGTGGAGCGAACATCGCGTTCGCCGCGCGGATGGCAGTTACGCTCATATCTTTGATCGCACCTCGCTGGTTTTTGATTCCAATGCGCAGCCGGTGCGTTTGATCGGCGTTTCAATTGATGTCACCGAACGCAAAGAAGCGGAAATTAAAATCCGCGAACAAGCCGCGCTGCTCGACAAAGCCAGCGACGCAATTCTTTTGTGCGACATGGAGCTGCGAATCGCATTCTGGAATCAGGGCGCCGAACGGATTTACGGCTGGAACGCTGCCGAAACAATCGGGAAAAATTTATCCGAACTGCTGCTTCGCGGTCAGCCGCCACCGGAGATTCCGGAGATCATTCGCAGCGTCGAGGAAAACGGTGAATGGGTTGGTGAACTGCAGGAATTTGCCAAGGACGGACGTGAGATTGTGATGCAAACGCGCATCACGTTGATTCGCGATGAGCAAAACAATCCCAAATCGCTGCTCATCATCAATACGGATGTCACCGAGCGCAAACTGCTCGAAGAACAATTTCTGCGCGCCCAACGTTTGGAAAGCCTGGGCGTGCTGGTCAGCGGCATTGCGCACGATTTGAACAACGCGCTTTCGCCTGTGCTCATGGGCGTCAATCTTTTATCCGAACAACTGAAATCCAACGAAGCGGCGCCGATTCTACAGATGATGGAAGCCAGCGCCCGCCGGGGTGCGGATATGGTGAAGCAGGTGCTGACGTTTGCGCGCGGCGGTGATACTGGCCGAACGACCCTGCAAATGGAACAGCTCGCGAAAGAAATGTGCAAAATCGTCAACGACGTCTTTCCAAAAAACATCGATTGTCGTTTGCACACCGAGAGCGGTCTCTGGCCCGTATCCGCGATTCCCACGCAGATGCATCAGGTGCTGATGAACCTTTGCGTGAATGCGCGTGATGCGATGCCCCACGGTGGGACGCTGACGGTTACGGTCAAGAACGTGACGCTTGATGCCGGGGAAGCTGCTTTATATCCGGAAGGGAAACCGGGAAAATATCTTTGCACGTCCGTCACCGACACTGGAACGGGAATGACGCCCGAGCAGTTGGGAAAATTGTTCCAGCCATTTTTTACAACTAAAGCGCCCGGCAAAGGCACGGGGCTCGGATTGTCCACTTCGCGAAATATCATTCGCAATCACCAGGGCTTCATGACGGTGCAAAGCGAACCCGGTCGAGGAACCGAGTTCAAATTTTTCCTGCCGGCTTCAGGAGTTGAAGACGTTCAGAGCGCGCCGACCGAACGCCTGCCGCTGCCCGGGGGACAGGGCGAAAGCATTCTCGTGGTGGACGATGAAGAAGCCGCGCTGGCGATTATGCGGACGACTTTGGAGAATTATGGTTTCAAGGTTTTCACAGCCACCAGCGGGCCGGAAGCACTGGCGATGCTGGATCGCGAACTGGGCGCGGTGCATTTGATCGTCACCGATCTGATGATGCCTTTCATGGATGGGCGCCAGACAGTGGACGCGTTGCGCAAAATTCTGCCGGACATTCCGATTATCGCCATCAGCGGACTGGATCAGGAAAAATCCGATCTCGGGCCGGACATTCCGGCGGCGGCTTTCATTCAAAAACCGTTTACCGCGGATCGTCTGCTCACCACGGTGGATCAGGTTTTGAAAAGTCAGCGAGCGATTGTTGGAAATCGGTGCAGAGTTTCCGATACGGCTGCATTGAATCCGCTGACGTCCAATTGAATTCCTTTAAGTTGTTTCGCTGGCCGACATCTGAACAACTGATTTTTCAATGACGGATGCACACAGATGAACATGGATGAAAGTGTGCGTCTGTTTTGAAGTTCGGTTCTGCGGTTGGTAAATCAGTTCAGTAGAACGTTCTCTTGTTCGTGGTTTGTTTTTCTTCAACACGCAGCTGACGCCTTGGCCGCTTTCCTTCAAATGGATTCAAAGAAAAAATAGGCGCGGACGTGGGTCCACGCCTGAGAAGGAAACATCTTTTGACGCGCCGTTAAGCCGTCATTTCGTTATGTCGGGTTTCCAGAACTCCGATGTGTTCCAGCAAATGTTCGAGGCCATCAAAAGTGAAGGGCTTGTAGAGCAAACCGCTGAAACCAAATTCCTGCGCGGTTCGTGAATCCACCGCGGCATGATTTCCCGTGGCGAGCACGACCTTCAGATGCGGCGCCCGCACATGCAGGTGATCGCACAGTTCGACGCCATTCATGCCCGGCATTTCCAGGTCAGTAATGACGAGTTGATACAACTCCGGGTCGGCAAGATACGCCGCCAACGCCTGTTCACCGGATTCAAAACAACAAATCCGCGCTCCGCTGATTGCCGCGAGCAACGTGGAAAGCATCTGCAAAATGCCCACGTTGTCATCGACAACCATCCACCGTGGTTTTTCTAAAACACCTTGAGTTTCAGTCTTCACGCGGTACGTATCAGAACCAATTCAGCTCCAACGTATAAGCGGGGTGAACACCTACCGATTTGCAAAATCTCTGTAGTCCATGAAAAGCGAACGCCGGATCGTTTTCAATTCGGCGTTCGCCACGGTATCAATCCTGAGCATCATCGGCCGGAGGAGCGCCCGCGCCACCATCGTTGGTCGGCGGATGATGTTGGCGGCGTCCTTCGGGACCACCGGCGCCGCGCGGATGTTTCGGACGCAATTCTTCCACGGTCAATTTGCCGTCGCCATTCTTGTCCAGCGTTCGCAACGCGGCGGCGGAATTATCAATCTCACTCGCGTCGATCACGCCATCGTGATTGGCATCCAGAACAGCCAGCAGCGGAGGCGGAGGCGGGCGATGTCCGTTCTGACCCATCTCCGGGCGTTGACGGCGCGGACGATCCTGATTGTCCTGCGCGGTGACCACAATGGTTGAGGCGGCGATTGCCAGAGCAGCGATCATGAGCTTGGCGTGGAGTTTCATTTTATTTCCTTTCAGGTGAGTTCGCTGCGCTGCCGTCCGGGCCAACATTGGTCCGAAGATTCACCGGTTCGCGCGAATCGAACTTTGTTTTCATGACGCCACTCTACGCGTTCGAACCTTAAGGAAACGTGAAGCGGAAAACGAAACCAGCAATGCGTCGGAAGGCCGTTTGTTTCGGAAAATTTTCGCGCCTGGATTTCCGTAGCGACGTTCAATCCCGTTCGGTCCACAGGAGCAAACCGAGGAGCAAACGCGCCGCGCCGCTGTGAGCGATAGGATCTTTGTAGGCAACGCGCGACTCAGCATGCGGAAGGAGTTCATCGAGCGTGCGACGATTCAGCCAACCTTCGGTTCTGGACCGAAGCGGTTCGGCGGCAAGGCGAACGGCGAGCCATTCCGGATTGTTCAAATCATAACAGCGATAATATCGCCGCGGTTCTTCCTGCTTCCATTTGCTCCAGTACCAGCGCCGCCAACGCTTTTGGAACAATGCTTTTTGCCGGGCGAGAAACGTCGGGTTCAGCGGTTCGAGGAAAAAGGAATTGTGTTCGCGCGGAATTTCCGCCAGCGCCGGGCAGCGGTGTCGCAGCAAATCTTTTTGAAGCTGCCGATCGCGGGTCAGTTCAGGCGGAAGGCTTAACAGTTTTTCCAGCAGCGCACAGTCGAGAAACGGCAGCAGCGGCCAGCTCCGAAATGACATTCGATGAATCACGCCGCCGACGTGCAGACGCGCTCGCGTCAAGAGCTTCAAAAACGCCGCGCGTTGCCGGTCGGACGCTGCGGCTTCCTGATAATCGCGCCGGAAATCAGCCATCACGCTTTGCACTCGGTCCATGCTGTCAGGACATCTCAAAAGTTTCGGCAGTATTGCTGGCGAAATGCCCCAGACGTTCAGTCGCGCAAAAAATGTTTCGTAGGAATAAAGCTGTTTTTCTTTATCCCAACCGAACGGAATGCCGGCGCCGCCGATGACATCTTCGAGCGAAAATCCGGACCAGAATCGTGGTGCAATCTGTCCGACAAATTCCGCCGAGCTTTCGGATTCAAGATGACTGAAACCGTTCGCGAGATGTTCCCATCGTGCAACGTTTCGGGCTGCTTGGACAAATTCGCCCGGCGCAGTTTTGTAATTTTCACCATGAAACTTCCAGCCAATCGACTTTGCAGCGCATGCGCTGATCTGCATTTCGAGATCGGTTGGAATTCCCAGGCAGGTTGCGCTGTTCGTGACATTCTCAGTGGAGAGAAATCCCGCCATCAATCGCGAATCCATTCCGCCTGAAAGCATTAAGGTCGTGGCCACGCCGTCCGGTCGATGCTGGCGAATCGCGCGCCCGAGTTCCGCGTCAGCGATTTCGCGCGCTTGATCCGGTGAGATTTGGTCGTCGATCTCAATTGACGCGATGGAAAAAATCTCAACCTCGTTCGCGCCGCGATTTGGATTCCAATGCAGTTGGCAGCCGGCGCGAAGACGTTTCGCGCGCTGAAACAGGGGACGATTGAACAGCAATCCGTTGGTCAACAGAATCCCAGTCAATCCCGTGAAATCCAGTTCAGCGTTGAAAGCGGGATGGGCAGCCAGCAGTTCGGGCGTGGAACCGGCGACGAACGCTTCGCCGCATTCGGTGTAATAGACGGGAAAAATTCCAAGCAGATCACCGCCCACGACAATTCCGTGTTCCCGCGAAAACGTCGCCGCCGCGAAAAAACCGCCGAAGCGTGGATCACCATTTCCCTTTGCATTCCAGATTTTGAAAATTGATTCGGCGTCGAGTTGCTGGCCGGTCTCGCCGATTGCATAACCCAGCAGGCAACTCAGCGAATCCGCAGTTTGATATTCGTCATGCGGAGCGGCGGGAAAAAGCGCGGTGATCGCTACGATTTCTCCGCAGTTGAACTGGCGAATGATCAGGCCGGGAAGTTTCGCGAGCTTTTCACGTGCGTTTTGGACGAATTGATGGCGCCGCTCAGGATCGGCGTCAGCCGCGATGACGAAATGCGCCATGTCAGGAAGTTTCGTTGCGCAGCGTACGTGAAAACGAAATCAGAACCGCGATCAACGTGTCCAACTGACGACGCGTGTGTTCGCTGGAAATGACAAAGCGGAAATAGCCATTCGCCGGCGAACCGGGATAATGCAACAGCGGAGGATAAATTCCATGAGCCAGCAGCTTTCGTTTTAATTCCAGGATTTCACGATGCGTTTCCAAAAAGATCGGGATGATCGGACTGGGCGTTTCCGGCAGCGCAATACCCGCGTCGCGCAAGGCGGATTTGACGCGCGTTGTATTACGATTCAAGCGTAGTCGCAAGGAGTGATTTTGCTGAAGCAGTTTTGTGGAAATCAAAGCGGCTTGCGCGAGCGGCAGCGGAATCGGCGTTGAACCGATGAACATGCGGCTGCGTTGGAGGATCGTTTTTCTCAACGAGCGCGCGCCGAGAATCGCGCCGCCGTAGCTTCCAAAGGCTTTGCTGAGCGTAATGCATTGGATGATGCGACTGCGATTC
This sequence comes from Verrucomicrobiia bacterium, assembly GCA_035765675.1. Classification (GTDB taxonomy): domain Bacteria; phylum Verrucomicrobiota; class Verrucomicrobiia; order Limisphaerales; family DASXHY01; genus DASXHY01. The sequence continues at coordinate 5,360 of DASTXC010000098.1, read as the reverse complement.
ACGCCTTCCACTTGCAGCGCGCCCCGGCCGGTTTTGCCAATCACGCCAGCGCCATGCGCGTCATCCACGAGAATTCGGCCGTCGCGCGGAATAATTTCCAGATAGCGCTTCAGCGGCGCGATGGTTCCGTCAAAGGCGAACAGTCCATCCGTTAAAACAATCGGACGCGACTTTCGGCCGCAACGGTTCACCGCCGATTTCAGATCGTTTGGATCGCGATGTTTGAAACGGAGCAGGGGACAATTCAGAAGCAGCGCTGCATCCTGCAAAGCGGCGTGCGCGCGTTCATCAATCAAAGCATGGGAAAAAGTTCCAGCCATGGCCTGCGCAACAATCGGCGCCGCAGCGTATCCGCTGGAAACCGCCAGCGCGCTTTCGGCGTTGAAGAAATTCGCGAGCTGAGTTTCCAGCCGTTGATACACTTCATGATTGCCGGTGGTCGTCCGCGACGCGCTGACGCTCAGGCCAAATTGTTTCAAGCCGTGGCCGACAGCTTTGAGAACTGCCGGATGACTGGACAAGCGGAAGTAATCGCAGCCGGAAAAGAACGAGAGCGTGCGGCGGCCGCAACGAACGTAAGTTCGATCCACAATTTGAAGCGGCTCGGGTTCGATCATGGCCCCGTGGTATATCGCGGTCGCGAATGGAGCGCGAGCAACTATTGCGGCGGCAATTGAAACTGGATGACATCGCCCGGCAGCAACGGGAAGTCGCCGCCATTGAGCAGACGCGACGGTTCGATCTGAATTTCCTGATGCGCGCGCTTGATGACAATCATCGTGGGATCCACCGCGGAATGATAAACCGCGGCGACGATGGCTTTGGCCAGAGTCAGACCGTTGGACCAGGGAACGACCGGGTTTTCCACGGGACCGACAAAAGTGATGTTGGTAATGGCAGCGAGATCGGGTGAGGGTTCAGCAACTCCCGACGCGGACTGCTGAACGATCTGCGCCATGGCATCGCGTTGACCGGCCAGGTACGCGGCGCGCGCCTGGGCCGCGGCAACTTTTTTCGAAATGCAACCCGCGCTGGCCAGGACAGCAACCATGGCCAATGCCGTTAAAATGAAACGGAATTTCATGCTGCGAATTTTATAATAAGCAAAGGGTGAGAAGGCAATTCGTGGGGGAGCGAAAACATCGAACAAGGAACATCGAACTCCGAACTCCGAACTCCGAACGCGGGATTGTGCAGCGTTTGATTCGGTGTTCAGCGTTCGAAGTACGAAGTTCGATGTTCAACGAGTGTTTGAAGAAAGCCTGCTTGCAATTCTGCAACTGCAAAATAAAAGCACGTTGAATCAGCAACTCGTCGGAACTTCCTGCAGCACCTCCACGCAATGCGGAATCGCTCCCACCACAAAGCTCAGGCATTCCACCGCGCCACTCGGTTTTCCGGGCAGACAAATCACCAGCGTTTTCTCCACGACCACCGCCAGGTTGCGCGAGAGGATTGCATTCTTCGTGATCTTCATGGATTCCATTCGCATCACTTCGCCGAAACCCGGCAGTTCTCGCACCGCGATTTCCCGCACGGCTTCCGGCGTGACATCGCGCAGCGCGACGCCCGTTCCGCCGGTGGTGAGAATGAGCTGGCAACCTTGATGAATCAGTTCACGAATCGCGCGTTGGATGTCGCGCTTCTCGTCCGGCACGAGCGTTTCAGAAACAACCTTCCAACCGTGACCTTCCGCCGCCTGCTTCAAAGCCGGTCCGCCGAGATCATCGTAAAGACCTTTGGAAGCACGGTCGGAAATCGTGATGATGCCGGTGAGGATTTGCATGAGAATCTGAATTTACCGTTTGGTTTTGGAAACGAGTTTGATGTCGGTGATCCGCATCGTTTTATCCACCGCTTTGCACATGTCGTAAATTGTGAGCGCGGCGATGTTCACAGCGGTCAGCGCTTCCATTTCGATTCCGGTTTGTGCCGCAATCTTTGCGGACGCAGTAATGACTATGCGGTCGTTGGTTTTCGGAATTTCGAAATTCACTTCGCAATGCGACAAGGGCAGGGGATGGCAGAGCGGAATCAGTTCGCCGGTTTTTTTTGCGGCGAGAATTCCAGCCAACCGCGCGGCGGCAAGGACGTTTCCTTTTGCGACGGTGTTGGATTGAATCAAGCGGAGCGTGCCGCGTTGCAAACGAATTTCTCCGCGCGCAACCGCTTCGCGATGAAGAATGGGTTTCGCGGAAACATCGACCATGCTGGCTTCGCCGCGCGGATCAATGTGGGTGAGTTTTTTCGGAGGCATGGGGCGGTTGAGTTGGTTGAGTCAGTTAAATCGGTTAAATCGGTTGAATGAGTTAAATGGGTGAAATCAGTTTACTGGCACGTCCCATTTAACTCATTTAACAATTCAACTTCTGCTAAAGTCCTTCCATCCATTCTTTCGCTGCTGCACGGATTTGCTCGCCGCAGTTTGTAGATGGCTTCACAAACTTCGGAGTGAACCACGGAAACATGCCGGTCAAATCGTGCGTCACGAGAATCTGTCCGTCGCAATCGGGCCCGGAGCCAATGCCAATTGTCGCAAAGGAAAACTTTTCGGTGACTTCTTTGGCCACCATCGGCGTGACCAGTTCCAGCACGACGGCGAATGCTCCCGCTTCAGCCAGAGCTGCGGCATCGTCGAGCAGTTTGGCGCGACTGGCTTCATCGCGGCCTTTGATGTGATATTTGCCGCCTTCTTCCAGCACATGCTGCGGCAACATCCCGAGATGTCCCAGAAATGGAATGCCCTCCGCGATGATCGCGCGAATCTGCGGCAGAATTTCGCGACCGCCTTCGGCCTTCACATATTCCGCGCCGACGGCGACGAGTCGCCGCGCGTTTGCGACCGCCTGTTCCGGCGTGTCATAACTGCGGAACGGCAGATCCGCACCCAGCAGCGCACGCGGTTTGGCGCGGGCGGCGGCGCGCGCGTGATGAACCATTTCCTCCATCGTCACGTGCGTCGTGTCCGGATAACCCAGCACGACCATTCCCAGCGAATCGCCGACGAGCAACAGCGGCACGCCCGCTTCATCGAGCAATCGCGCCATGGGAAAATCGTAAGCAGTGAGTGCGGCAATTTTTTCGCCACGCACTTTCATGCTGCGGATGGATTCAACGGTGATTTTAGGAAGATTCATTTCATTTTAACCGAAGATGGAAAGATGAAGGCAACAACGCGGCAGCGGGCCGATCAGAATAGTGGCATGGGCGTCTCGCTCGTGCGTTTCTGGTTTGAATTTCAGATCTGAAGCGCACAGGCGAGACGCCCGTGCCACTGCTGTGACCTGGGTTTCGTGGTACTGTGTTCATCCGCGCTGAAAATTATTTTCCAAAGCTCGCAATCAATTCCTCCGGCGCAACCGTCGCGGTTCCGATTTTTCCCACCACGATTCCCGCCGCATGATTCGCCATCACCGCGGCCTCCAGTGACGATGCGCCGGCGGCAATCGCCAGGGTGAACGTCGCAATCACCGTGTCGCCCGCGCCAGAAACATCGAAAACTTCCTGCGCCACGGTCGGAATATGAATCGGCGTTTGATCGCGCTGGCAGAGCAACATTCCCAACTCGCCGAGCGTCACGAGCAACACCGCGGGTCGAAGTTCGCGCAACAGCAGGTCGGCCATCGCCATGAGATTCTTGTCCGCCAGCGGATTGTTGTTTCGCGTTTCATCCGGAATTTTTGCCAGTTCAAAAGCTTCTTTGCGATTGGGCGTGATCAGTGAAAGTCCGTTCAGGTTCAAATGATGAACCGGTTTGGGATCGAGGCTCAGCCATACACCGTGGCTGCGACACAACATTTTGATTTCATCCAGCAGGCCCTGGCTGATTACGCCTTTGCCGTAATCACCGAGAATCACCGCATCAGCATGTTTCAATTGAGCGGAAAATTTTTTCAACATCTCCTTCGTTTGGCGCGGATCGAGACCGTCGCGCGTTTCGCGATCGATGCGAACAACCTGTTGTTTGTGCGCGACGATCCGCGTTTTCAAACTGGTGGCGCGCAATGGATGCGCGAGCAGACCGGAGCAGCCGATTTTCTGTTCCTGCAACAAACGCTTGAGCTGTTCGGCGGCGGAATCTTTTCCCACTGCGCCGAACAATTCGGTTTGCGCATCAAGCGCGGTGAGATTGCGTGCGACGTTTGCTGCGCCGCCGGGCATGAAACTTTCACATTCGAAATCCACCACCGGCACCGGCGCTTCGGGCGAAATGCGCGCAACACTGCCCCAGACGAATTGATCGAGCATCAAGTCGCCAACAACGAGAATGCGCGATTTCGCGGCAGCGCTGAGAAGCTGACGAATGCGAGAGCGGGAGAGGGTTTTCTTGGTCATATTCAAGTCACGAATGGAATTGAGATATTGATTGCTGAGAGATCGGAAAATTTCGGGCCAACAACGAACCACGAACATTGAACATAGAATTTCGAACTTTGAACAGGCGGATTGCGCGGCATTTGCTGCCGGACGGAGATGCCGCGAGTTCAACCTGGAAATTCATCGGTTTAATCCAAAAACGCCGTAAGCGGGCTGGTCGCGCTGGCGGTTTCCTGTTGTGCGGCCAAACCGGATTCGAACGCGGCTCGACCCGCTTCAACGGCCATCTTGAATGCAATTGCCATTCGGTTCGGATCCGCAGCCACTGCAATTGCCGTGTTCACCAGCACTGCGTCCGCGCCCATTTCCAACGCTTCCGCCGCATGGCTCGGCGCGCCGATTCCCGCATCGACCACAACCGGCACGTTGGCCTGTTCGATGATGATGCGAATCTGATCGCGGGTTTGGATTCCGCGATTGGAACCAATCGGTGAACCCAGCGGCATCACGGTCGCGGTGCCGACGTCCTGCAAACGTTTGGCCAGAACGGGATCGGCATTGATGTAGGGCAGGACGGTGAAACCTTCCTTCACGAGAATCTCAGCGGCTTTCAAAGTCTCAACAGGATCGGGCAGGAGATAACGTGGATCGGGATGGATTTCGAGTTTCACCCATTTCGGCAATCCAGCAGCAACCGCGAGGCGCGCAAGGCGAACGGCTTCGTCGGCATTCATCGCACCGCTGGTGTTCGGCAGGAGCAGATATTTTTTTGGATCAACGAATTCAAGAATGTTGGCGAACGGATCTTTTTTTCCGCTCAGGTCGGCGCGGCGCAGCGCAACGGTGACGATTTCCGTTTCGCTCGCGGCGAGGGCATCACGCATGGTTTCGGGCGCGGAAAATTTTCCGGTGCCGAGAATGAGGCGCGACTGGAAGGTGCGTCCGGCAATCGTCAAAGGCTGATTAACAAGCGACATCGCGGGCCAATGTAGAATTTAAGGCGGCGGTTTGTCGAGCGGCGCATGGATGTTCGCGCTGCGGAA
>DASTXC010000097.1:0-10117 GCA_035765675.1 Verrucomicrobiia bacterium | reverse complement strand
CCATTTCCATTTGCGCAGCGGCTTCGAACGGCATCGGATTCAAATGCTCATAAAGTTCCGGCAACAGGCGAACGCCGTAGCGTTTTACGACCGAAGACGATTTGATTCCGCGCCGATGATTCTCAAAACGTTCTTCCGGCGTCAGGCCGGTCATGCCGACATACACAGATGGTTTGGCGGGATAGCGCTGCGGATTCAGTTGCTGAACTTTGCGGAGCTTGCCAGCAGCCGGTTTGAGCAGCACCACGTAAACGTAGTGATGATCGGCGCCGGTTCCGGAACTGAATTTTCGGAGCGTGCGACGCTTCAAGCGAAATCAGATTTTCCAGCCGAGCTTTTCCAGATGTTCGGCCACATCTTCGACGCTCGCATCGGCGAGAATCTTGCCGTCGATATCGAGCGTGGGACTTTTGCATTGGCCGGATTTCTCTTCAACTTCGCGCGCAAATCGGTCATTGACGCTGACGTTGCGAACTTCAAAGGGGATGGCGAGTTCATTGAGAAATCCGATCACGGCGGCGGCCCAGGGGCAACCGCTCTTGCGATAAAGAATAACTTTCATGCGCTGCAAGATTCCACATTTCGTGATGAGGGTGGAACTTTATTTCCGGAGCGCCGACTGAGTCGCAGCCACACAATATCGCCCCAAGAGCAACCATTTTGAACAGAAGGAAACGAAGGCAGCGAAATGGAATGGGTGCTGAAAATGAAAGGCGGCCCTCACCCCGGCCCTTCTCCCATCCGATGGGCGAGGGGGGCAAAGATCATGCGCTGACATAATTTGTTTCCGTTTCGACGAAGTTTTCCCGATACGATTCAGTGCGTCTGCACTTGGAATCGTTCGCGTTATCGGTTTGCAGGCAACGTGATCTCCGATGAAAATTTTCCGCTTCGTTCTTCTTCGTTTGCTTCTGTTGAATTTGAATTCCCTTCCGCAATTCTATTACTCGCCATCGGCGCGGGTGGAAGCTAAGTTGAAAAGGCAGTTCGCGGATTGAATCGCGGCTGGCAACGTGAAAGGCAGCACATGGCCCAGGCAATGATGGATCCCGAGAAAGTCCGGCGTTTTGCCGACGATCTCCAACGTTTCAACACTGATCTCGAAAACCGGCTTTCGTTGTTGCAGGCGCGGTTCGCGGCGCTCGGCGATTCCTGGCAGGATCAGGAACACGAAAAATTTTCTGAGGAATTCCGGCAGACCATGAAAGCCCTGCGCAAGTTTGTCGAACTTTCCAAAGTGCATACGCCGTATCTCCTGCGGAAAGCCCAGCGCATCGAGGAATATCTCAACCAACGCTGATTCATGGCCGAACGCGCGCAGGTTACTTCCGTTGAAGCCATTGAGGCGTTTCGCGCCCGGCTCATCGTTTACCTCACGAAAACGCGCGCGGCCGTGGAGGAAGCATCCGCTGAAGTTTCGCGCACACGACAATGGCTGGAGGTGGATCAACGCCGTTATTGGGAAGATCAACTCCGGATCCGCCGGAAAAAGCTGGAGCGCGCGCAGGACGAACTTTCCAGCGCGCGGCTTTCGACATTGCAGGACGCCACCGGTGCGCAGCAGATGGCCGTGCGCAAAGCCCGCGAAGCCGTTCACGAAGCCGAAGCCAAACTGAACATGCTGAAGAAATGGGCTCACGAACTGGAAAATCGCGCGGAACCATTGCTGCGTCAGACAATTCATCTGCAGCACGCATTGAACAACGATCTTCCGAAAGCCATCGCTTATCTTGCGCAAGCTGTGAAAACGCTGGACGAATATTCCGGCATTCAGGCGTCCCGTTCGAGCGGCCCGGCGCCGGAACGTTCCGGAAATGCTTCAACTGAAGATCCACCGGCCAGCGACACCGATGGAATTTCCGGAGGCAACGAATGAGCCTGGGTGGAACGAAAAGCCGGTTGTCGGGTTTGACCAAACAGCTTTGGCTTGACTGGCACGATACGCGAACATCGTGGCGCGACGCCAAGAGCGAAGAATTTGAGCGCCAGTATCTCTCAGAATTGTTTCTCAGCGTGGATCGCGCGATCACCGCGGTCGAAAAACTCGACGAACTGTTAGCCAAAGTCAGAAAAGATTGTGAGTAACCATCTCGGAACCCAGGAAGCCATCGCATTGTTGAATCGGCTGAAAACGGCGATTCAGGATTTCGCCGCGCGTGAGGAAAAAATCAGCGCCGAATTCCGCAGCCGCACGGCGAGGGAAGATAAAGATTTCGAAACTGCTTCCGCCACCCGCGCGTCGCAGAGTGCGGATGAACTCGCGCAAGCGGAAGCCGCGTTTCAAACCGAGCTGGAAAAGGTCGAAGCGCGTTATCAGCAACGCAAAGCGCGCATCAGCCGCGGCCACATTGAAAGCCGCCGCCGCGCGCTGGATGCCATCAATGAAGAGGAAGGCAAACGGAAATACAAAGTTCAGGAAGGAACGTTCAATGCGGAAAAACGTCGCGATGCGGACCTTGCCGCCGCTGCAGCGGCGCTGGAGGAATTCAACGGACGATTAACGCAAAGTCAGGAATCACTGGCGCGGCTGGGACAACGCGTGCGGTTTGCCTTCAGCGGTTATGGCTCGATCACGCGAATGTTGTCGCGCGAAATGCCGATTGAATCAGTGCCGGCTTCCAGCGATCCCGAAGCGCTGCTCAACCAGGCGAATGAACTTCAGACTGAAATCGGGCGAGATTTGGATCGGGTCGGAAAGTTTGTTAAGCTGTTCCGTTTTTTCCCGATCTGGCTATCGATTCCGATTTTGATTGCGGGTGTTGCGATGCTGTCTCCGACTGTTCAGCATTTGGTCGTGGGAGTTTCCTGGCAAAACATCGGAAGCGGAATCATATCCGGAGCATTGGTTTTTTTGATTAATCGAATTGTGGGAAACCTTAAGGCCAAACCTGTAGCGATCAACTTGGGCAGGAATTTGGCAAAAGTTCAGGCGCTGCAAAACGCCGCGTTCGACGCCGCGCAGTTGCGGCATCAGCAGGAACAACAACGGCTCAACGCGGAACTGGAAGAAACCAAACGGCGATTGAACCAGGAATGGAAACAGGCGGTGAAAGCTTCAATCCATTCGCTGGATCAGCGTCCACGAAAGATCGACGAACAGGCGCAGCGTGTGAATCAACGTCACGAAGCGCTGCATCGCAAACGTCTGGACGATCTGGAGCGCACGCGTCCGGAAACGCTCGCGCGATTGCAGCAGGTTGGCGGCGTCTCGGCGAAGGCTTTGAAAGAAGCGCACGAATCGCGCCGCGCGGAAATTGCCGCGGATCGCGACCGGAAAATGGAACAGCTCGTCGCGGAGTGGAAGCAGACGGTTGATCCAATCCACGAAGAGATTCAAAACGCGATCGAAGACGCGCGCGCACTGTTTCCGGATTGGCAGTTGGGTTTGTGGAAAAACTGGAATGCGCCGCTGCAATTCGAAAACGCGGCGCAGTTCGGAACGCTTGAAGTTGAATTAAATCAATTGGCCGCCAGCGCTCCGAAAGATTCGCGGATGTCGGTGCGCGATCAGGCATTTAGGTTGCCGCTGTTGCTGACGTATCCGAATCGCGGCTCGATCTTGTTCGAAACCTCCGGCGCGGGTTCCGCACCGGCGTTGGCTGCAATCAACAACATCATCTTCCGCCTGCTTTCAACCACGCCGCCGGGAAAATTGAGTTTCACGATCTTTGATCCGGTTGGGCTGGGACAGAATTTCGCCGGGCTGATGCATCTGGCCGATTACGAGGAAAGCAATATCAACAGCCGCATCTGGACGCAGACCAGTCAGCTCGAGGAGAAACTCGCGGAGCTGAACGAGCACATGGAAAAAGTGATCCAGATGTATCTGCGCAACGAGTATCCGACCATCGCGGAATACAATGCGCAGGCCGGAACCATCGCGGAGAAATATCATTTTCTGGTCATTGCGGATTTTCCGGTGAACTTCAGCGACACGGCTTTGCGGCGCTTGATCAACATCGCGAGCAACGGCGCACGCTGCGGCGTTTACACCTTGATTCATTGGGATCGTCGCCAGCCGTTGCCGCCTGGATTTGTTGCCGATGAACTGCGCGCGAACAGCGTTGGTTTGATTGGCAGCGAGAAGGGCTTTGATTTTCAATCGGGAAAAATTCCTGGAACACGCATCACGCTCGACGCGCCGCCGTCCGCGGAATTCGCCACGCAGTTTCTGCATCAGGTTGGCGAAAGCAGCCGCGATTCGAATCGCGTCGAAGTTCCGTTTTCGCAGATCGCGCCGTCGGAAACGGAAATCTGGACCGAAGAAACCGCCGAGGAATTGCGCGTTGCCATTGGCCGCTCCGGCGCAACCAAACTTCAATATCTCGCCATTGGCAAAGGCACGCGCCAGCACGCGTTGATCGCTGGCAAAACGGGCTCCGGAAAATCGACGCTGTTCCACATCATCATCACGAATCTCGCGCTCTGGTGCAGCCCGGAGGAAGTGGAATTTTATCTCGTCGATTTCAAAAAGGGCGTTGAGTTCAAAGGCTACGCGACGCGCCATTTGCCGCATGCGCGTGTGATTGCGATTGAGAGCGATCGCGGCTTTGGCTTGAGCGTCTTGCAGCGCGTCGATGACGAATTGCGTCGGCGCGGCGATCTGTTCCGCGAATTGGGCGTTCAGGATTTGGCCGGCTATAAACGAGCTGGCGGCAAGGAAGCGATGCCGCGTTCACTTTTGATGATCGACGAGTTCCAGGAATTTTTCACCGAAGAAGATCATGTGTCGCAGGGCGCGGCGGTGTTGCTGGATCGCATTGTCCGTCAGGGTCGCGCATTTGGCATTCACGTGATTCTCGGATCGCAGACGCTGGGCGGCGCTTACACTTTGGCGCGAGCGACGATTGGGCAAATGGTCATTCGCATCGCGCTGCAATGCAACGAAGCCGACGCGTATCTGATCATGGATCAGGACAATCCCGCGCCGCGATTGCTGTCCCGTCCGGGCGAAGGCATTTACAACGACGAAGCCGGCGCGATCCAGGGCAACAGTCCGTTTCAGGCCGTCTGGTTGTCCGAACAGGTTCGCGATGACTACCTGGAAAAAATTCGCGCACACGCGGATCAAAGCGGAAAAAAATATCCCGGCCCATTCGTGTTCGAAGGCAACGCTCCGGCGGACGTTCGGGAAAATTCGCCGTTGCGGACTGCATTGGAATCGAAACCAAGCGCGCCGCCGTTGAAAGCACGTGTGTGGCTCGGCGCGCCGAATTCGATCAAAGGCCCGACCGAAGCCGTGTTCCAGCGTCAGAGCGGGAACAACCTGATGGTGGTTGGCCAAAGCGAAGAACGCGCGGCGACGATTCTGGGCATGACGCTGATTTCCTTGGCAGCGCAATTTCCGAAAGGCGCGGCGCGATTTGTTTTTCTCGACGCCAACCCCGGCGGCTCGGCGCAACGCGATTTTCTCGAACGCATTTTCCGCATCGTGCCGCAGGAATTGATTCAAGTGAAACCGGGCGAACTTTCCGACGCGATGACAACGCTGGCGAACGATTTGAAACAGCGCGGCGATGAGCCATCGCCGGATGCGCCGGAGACGTTTGTGTTGATCAATGGATTGCAAAATTTCAAAAAGCTGAAGCAGGAAGATGAGTTTGGATTTTCCTCGGGCGGTGACGAAGCGGCGCAGCCGTCGGCGGTGTTGCAGAATCTGATCAACGAAGGGCCGTCACGCGGCGTTCACGTGATTCTCACCTGCGACACGTACAACAACGTGAATCGTTTTCTCGGGCGGAAAACTTTGAGCGAATTTGAAATGCGCGTGCTGTTCCAGATGAGCGCGAATGATTCAGCCAGCCTGATCGACGAACCGAACGCCAGCACGCTGGGATTGAATCGGGCTTTGTATTACAACGACCGCGAAGGCTACACGGAAATTTTCCGGCCGTACGCCTTGCCCGGTAACGAATGGATTGAAGCCGCCGGGCGGCAGTTGAAGTCGTAGCGGCGCTTCGTAAGAACGCCGCATTTTTTGAAGGGGAGACGCAATGATGTCGGCGCTCCATCTTTCGGATCCACTGATTACGAAGCGTCATCGAACTCGCGCCAGCGTCCTGGAGTGCGCCAGTCCTTTGGCGCTTTCGAACTCAAGCAAAAGCGGCGGAGGGCCGCCGCACTCCAGGACGCTGGCGCGAGGTTCAAAGCCCTGACGTTTTTCGGTTGTGGGTTCCGGCGCGAGATTGAGTTCGCAGGGCGTTCAACAGAAAACCTTTGTCACATCTGCGCCTGCTCCCTATGTTTTCCGGCGAAACAGGAACCAGAACAATTATCGATTAACCATTTTTAACAACCAATTCGCGTAGCTTCGGCTGCTATCCACAACAAAACCGGCAGTTTTTAAGGAAAAGGCAGCGTCGAGGTGCGCCCCGTCTGGGGCGCGCTGAGACGTTCTTTTCCGGGCGCCTGCCGGTGCCTGTTGTGGGACGTGCGTAGGTGCGTCCCATTTTTTTCAGGCACCGTTCCTTGTTCCCGGTCAAGACAGCCGCAAACGGCTGATTCGCTCGCGAGCGAACAGCCATGCCCAAAAACAAATCCGGCAAGAGCCAGCGCAAGGAGGCTCAAACTCCTCCGTCAGTTCAGAGACCCATTATCTCCTCTCCGGCGAAGGACTTTCAATGGGGGCCAGCCAATCCGCATCCACTTTCCAAAATGCACACCGAACTGGTGTGGGAAGGAAAATACGACGAGTTCGGACGGCGGCGCGAAGTGGATGTTGCCGCTATGTCGATGCCGATGCAGCGGATTGAAACGGTGGACGAACCGCGAGCAAGGGCGGCGGCGGAAGGGCAGATTGAATTGTTTGAAAAGCAGATGATGCGGGCGCAGGAAACCGCGCCGGCTTACAAAGGTGATTTCCGCAACCGGCTGATCTGGGGCGACAACAAGCTGGTGATGGCTTCGCTGCTCAAGGAATTCAAAGGCCGAATTGACCTCATCTACATTGATCCGCCGTTTGATGTGGGCGCGGATTTCACGATGGATGTGCCGATTGGCGACGGGAAGGAGACGATTGAGAAAGATCAATCCACGCTCGAAATGGTCGCTTACCGCGACATGTGGGGCAAAGGAACCGATTCGTATCTGCACATGATGTATGAGCGCCTTTCGTTGATGAAGGAATTGTTGTCAGAACGAGGAAGCATTTATGTGCATTGCGACTATCGTGTAAACGGTTACTTAAAGCTAATTCTGGCGGAAGTCTTCGGGATTCATGAAGATTTCAACCGAAGCGAAATCATTTGGAAGAGTTCACCCGGACATGGAGATGCTGGGCATTACGGTGTAGCGCACAATACGATCTTTTTCTTCTCCAAAAGTTCCTCCGTGACATGGAATCAACTGTATCAACCGTACGATGCGGACTACCTGGAAAGTCACTATCAAAAAAAAGAGAAAGATGGACGACGGTTCGAGGACGACAATCTCACTGCCTATGGGCTGCAAGGAGGTGGTTATGAGTATTCGTGGAAAGGGGTTACGAAGCTCTGGCGGTGTCCAATCGATACAATGCGAGACTTGGATTCACGAGGTCGGCTTTATTATACGAAAAACGGAGTCGCTCGTTTTAAACGTTATCTGGATGAAATGCCCGGAGCACCGTTGAGTGACCTATGGGCTGATCTACCGAGAATCAATTCGCAAGCTCTGGAAAAAAACGGGTACAACACCCAAAAACCCGAAGCCCTTCTCGAACGCATCATCAAAGCCAGTAGCAACGAAGGCGATCTCGTCGCCGATTTCTTCTGCGGCAGCGGCACCACCGGCGCGGTAGCCGAACGTTTGGGTCGTCGTTGGATCATGTCGGACCTTGGCCGCTTCGCCATTCACACCAGCCGCAAACGGTTGATCGAGTTGCAGCGCAAACTCCACGACGACGCAAAACCGTATCGCCCGTTCGATGTTTACAATCTCGGCCGTTACGAACGGCAATGGTGGCAAAAGGATCGTCTCAAAGGCGCGGAGGAAGAACATCGCCGCGTTGTGCTGGAATTTTTCAAAGCCGAAGTTCTCGCCAATGCGCCATCGCCATTATTGCACGGCAAAAAAGGTGTCGCGTTCTGTCACGTGGACGGCATTGACGGACTTTTCACCCGTGTCGAAGCAACTGCGGTCGCTCAAGCCGTCGCGCAGGCGGGCGGTCGTGAGGTGAACTGCCTGGCGTGGGAATTTGAAATGGAACTGCGCCAGCATTGTCTCGCGCTGGAAGCAGAGCTGGGCGTGCGTATGAAACTGATTCCGATTCCGCGCGAAATCATGGAGAAGAACCGCACCAGTCCGCCCCCGTTTCTGGAAATGGCGGTGTTGGACGCGGAGTTGATTCTGCGGCCACAAAAAGGCGCAAAAGGCACAAAACAAGTGGATGTGAAGCTCACGAGATTTCTGCCGTCGCTCGCGGAAGTTCCGAGCAAAGAATTGGAAGCTTTGAAAGAGCGCGCGGTGAAAAGCGGGTTTGATTTTATTGATTTCTGGGCGGTGGATTTCGACTGGCATCCGAACCAGCCGTTTCATCACGACTGGCAGGATTATCGCACGCGCAAAGATCGTTCGCTGAAAACGGTGAGCGACGCCGGGCATGTTTATGAAAAATCCGGCAAACATATAATCTGCGTGAAAGTAGTGGATGTGTTCGGATGCGACACGAGCATCACCGTGGAGGTGACGGTATGAGATCGGTTTTAACGGCGGGAAATCAATTCCTCAACTGTCAGACCGATGTCGCGGGCGATCTGTCGGAGAAGCGGAGGTGCAATGTCGCGTCCTTTGTGCAAAGGAACGGTCGTTCCGCGTCCATCAGCATGGCGGTATTGAACGTGAGAGCCGCGCTGGCGAACGGAGGAAAAGCCGAGACGTTCAAGAATGCGGCAGACCTCAGCCGGTTTAAGAACGGGAATGGAACCCATAATCAGGCCACCGCGACATTCTGCGTACCGATAAATTCCGCTTCGAGTTTTGGTTCGCCATCTTCGAGCAGCATGGAGATGACTTCGCGAAGATTGGCGTTGAGTTCATCCAGCGATTCTGCCTGCGAATGCGCTCCGGGAAATCCTGGAACATACCCAACGAGCAAACCGGTTTCGGGATCGCGTTCCACAACTGCCGTGAATGATTTCATGGCTTCATTCTTTCACGCCGCGACGATTAGTCAATTCAACCAATCGGAATCATGCCTGAACAACTGACCATCAAACCGGAATCGCTGGAACCTTTGTTCGCGGCGTGGGAGGAACCGGAAAAGCATCGCGTCAAACGCAGCGACGGCGAAGGCGCAGAGGTGCGCAAAGGACGACGGCCATCGAATATCACCATCGCTCAGAACCTGCGCGCGGCGGTGAAGGAATGGCGGGACAATTTTTATTTCGGCGCGAGTGAGACGACGCGCTATTTGCTGAATCATTGGTTTAGCTGCGCGCATGACCGAAGTGAATTCGGGGGACCCGACAATTTTCGCTACTACTTTTGCCAGCGCGAGGCGGTGGAAACATTCATCTACCTGAAAGAAGTGCGGCGATTGGAGCGGCTGTCGCAAGTCGTTGCAGAATTCGGCGGAGCGAATGCTGAGATTGCGGCACTGGGAATCACAGAGGCGGAAGATGCGTGGAGCCGGTATGCGTTCAAGATGGCGACGGGGTCGGGCAAAACCAAAGTCATGAGCCTCGCGATGGTTTGGAGTTATTTCCATGCGTTGCGCGAAAGCAATTCGCCGATGGCGAAACATTTTGTCGTCGTGGCTCCGAACCTGACGGTGTTTGAACGGTTGAAAGAGGATTTCAAACCGGAGGGCGGCGGGTTGGATATTTTCGACAAAGACCCGCTGATTCCAACCGAATGGCGCGGCGATTGGAATCTCACCGTTGTTTTGCAGGATGAAGCGAGCGGCGCGGCGACTGGCGGCGTGCTCTATCTCACGAACATTCATCGGCTGTTCGACAACACACGGCGGCGGAAAGAAGCAGAAACCTTCGAGTGGATGGGGCCTGCGGTTTCGAAATCGAAAGCGTTAGATACAGGCGCGGAGTTGCGCGACCGCATTACAAGTCATCCGCGATTGATGCTGATGAATGACGAGGCGCATCACGTCTGGGACCCGGATTCGGCGTGGAACGAGGCGATT
>DASTXC010000096.1:0-51247 GCA_035765675.1 Verrucomicrobiia bacterium | reverse complement strand
CTGCTGTCGGTTGATGTCGCAGGCTGGAAAACTGAGGCGGGCAGGATTGCCGCGGACTATAAAATCTTCGGCGCGCATTTGCCGAGCATTCTGGAAACACAGCTCAATGCGCTTCGCAAGCGGCTGAGCGATCAGGGCGTTTCTGCCGCCGCCGCTTTTCCTTTTGTCACACCGGCTTCGGATTGCTAGCGTGGCGCGCATGAAACGCTTCCTTGTCATTCTCGCGGCCCTTGGCCTCGCTCATTCCACATTTGCCCAAAACGAAGATGGCTTTGTCAGCCTGTTCGACGGCAAGACATTCAACGGCTGGAAAACCTCCACCGAACACACCAACACCTGGAAAATCGAAGACGGCGCTTTCGTCACGCGCGGCGAAACCTGTCACTTGTTCTACGTCGGCGACGACAAGCCGTTCAAGGACTTCGAACTCAAGGTGGACGTCATGACCGAGCCGCATTCCAACGGCGGCATTTATTTTCACACGAAGTATCAGGAAACGAGCTGGCCGCGCACCGGTTTCGAAAGCCAGGTCAACGTCTCGCACAGCGACTGGAAAAAAACCGGCAGCCTCTACGACATTGTGAATGTCGGCAACACGCCTGCGAAAGACAATGAATGGTGGACGCAGGACATCACGGTCAAAGGCAACAAAGTCACGGTGAAGGTCAACAACATCATCGTGCTGGAATACACTGAACCGCCCGGCGCGCAGGCTGGCCGTCCGTTCACGCGCAAACTGGACGAAGGCACGTTCGCGCTCCAGGCCCACGATCCGAAAAGCGTGGTGCGTTACAAAAACATCCGCGTGAAGCGATTGGACTGAAGTCTCACAATCGTGCGACTGCAAAAAAGCGTACAACCCATATCAAAAGCGCGCGGACAATTCGTCCGCGCGTTTTTTATTGTGTCAACCGGAGCGCGACTCTGTGAGTTGCAGCGCGCGCGTCCCAATCTCCCTCTCCCATCGGATGGGAGAGGGCCGGGGTGAGGGTTTCCCGCATGAATTCCCACATTGAATCCATGAACCCCGAAATACGAAGGATCGCGGATCTGTGACCTGTAGCACCGACATTTTTCAAGGTGACTTTCGTGTATGTGGACACTGGCGACGTGCGATGTTGCTGCGAGTCGCAGACTCGCGCTCCCACGCAGAAGAGAGTTCATGGTGAGGGTAGGAAACCTGTTCGGCGACACGCCGAACGCTACATCTCGATACGCCGAACGCTACACGGCTGCGGCGGTTATTCTTCGGAACGAATCCACCAAAGCGCGCGGACATTGCTTCGGATGCTTCCGATAATGCGGCAACAATTCGCTCATCAAATGTTCTCCGGCACGCACCCAGTCTGAATCGGATTTCAAAAATTCCCTCGGCACTGGCGCGCCAATCTCCAGACGATACCGCCATTCGCCTTCATTGATCAGCACGCAGGACATCAATTCCGCGTCATGCTTGATTGCCAATCGGATGGCGCCCGCCGCCATGCGAAACGTGCAATCGTTCCCCACCGGAATTTCAATCTGCTTTCCCGCGCGATAATCCAGCGCGATCAACAGCGGATTTCCCTGGCTCAGAAAATTCAGCACGCCGCGCATCTGATCTTTGTAAAACGCCGTGGGAATAGCCGGAAAGGGCGAGAGCCGGTCGGTTCGACGCCGGTGAGCCGGACGGTTCTCCGCTTTTCCCGCGATCAGAATGGCCGCTGGAAATCCATTCGCGCGCAGCCAAAAGCGTTGCATCCAATAAGAGCCGAAATGACAGAACGCGAGCACGACGGGTTTGCGATTTTCGCGTGCGCATTGTAATCGTTCCAATCCACGAACTTCACAGCGCCCGATCCATTTGCGGGTTCCGAGTCGATCGGGCAGCAGTTCGAGCGCGCGATTCAGATACAGATGGCGGCGTTCCATTCTGTTTGCGGGAAGCGGCGCGGGAATTTCGAAGCAGGGCGGAAAAACAATTGGCGGCGGCAATTTCTTAAATGGCAGATGAAACGCCGCATGAAGATTCGCCGTGAGATTACCCCATTGATAAAGAGCATTCACCGGCAGCGCCCGCTCAAGCCGCCGGAAACTCCAGAAACGAATAACATCCATCATCGGGTTCATCGCACAACCGAAAGTGTCCGCGCCTGAACCGGGTCTCTGTCGAGCGAAAAAGTTTTTGTTGCGGCGGCGAATTTCATTTTTCCATCACCCCAATCAGTTCGGAACAATTTCGAACTGACGCGCGAGCGTCGTGGACTGCACCCGTCCTTCGGCGATCTTCGAACGGCGGTAAAAAGCGGCGGAGGGCCGCCGCACTCCAGGACGGCTCGCGCGCGCTTTTGCGCCTTTTGACTTTCACTGACTCAGCTTAAGTCCGCAGCTTCGTCTGAATTCGCGCGGCGACCTGGCTCAGATCTGAAGCGTTATCCAGCGGTATCCATTGCAGATCAAACTGCCGTCGGAACCAGGTCATCTGCCGTTTGGCAAATTGTCGCGTTCGGATTTTCACCAGTTCCACCGCGGTTTCCAGCGAGCGTTCGCCGCGAAGAAATTCCGTGACCTGACGATACCCGAGCGCCTGCATCGCGAATTTGTTTTCGGCCAGTCCGCGTTGAAGCAGTTGTTCGGTTTCCGCCACCAGTCCGCGCCGAAACATTTCATCCACACGCCGATTGATGCGTTCGTGCAGATCGGAATTGGATCGGTGAAAGGCGAAAAAGTTTTCGGCTGTTGATTCCCCTGCCCGGCTCGTCCATTCGGCGCGCTGATCGGAGAATTTTTTTCCCGTCAATCGAATGACTTCCAGCGCGCGAACTACGCGACGCGGATTCCGGCGATCAATTTTTTCATAAGCTTCCGGATCGCGCTCGGCCAGTTCGCGAAGCAGATCGGCCAAAGGAATTTTTTCCAGCTCGGTGCGCAGTTGCGGATCAGACGACGGCGCCTCACCGAGACCTTCGAGGAATGCTTTGAAATAAAGTCCGGTGCCGCCGCAGAAAATCGGAATGTGTCCGCGGGAATGGATTTCAGAAACAGCCGTCGGCGCGAGTTGAATGAATCGGGCGGCATCGAACGATTCCGTGAGTTCCACCACGTCAATCACGTGATGCGGCACGCGGGCGCGTTCTTCGCGAGTGGGTTTCGCGGTGCCGATGTCCAGTCCGCGATAGACCTGCATGGAATCGACGGAGATGATTTCGCCGCCGATTTTTTCCGCGAGCTGAAGCGCAATTTCCGATTTTCCCACAGCGGTTGGACCGGCAAGGAAAACGGGGCGGGGATGGAGAATGGCAGATGGAGGATGGGTTTTCGGGGTGGCAACCATCTTCAATCCTCAATCCTCAATCTTCGATTCCATCACGGCCGCGGCGCGGGACGCAAGCGGCGCAGCACAACGAACAACGCCACGCCCGCCACGAAAATTCCAATGCTGATCAAGTGCGCCGGAGTCAATCCGCCGTGAATGTGTAGCTGGGAATAATCGCCACGAAACGATTCCGCGATGGAACGCGTGATCGCATAGCCGATCAGGTAGGCGGCAAAAACCTGGCCATCGAATTTTTTCCGGCGAAACAGCCAGGCCAAACCCACATAGAGAACAACGTTCATCAGCGAATCATAGATTTGCGTCGGATGAACCGGCGTGGCGATTCCATCCACGGGATGCGTTTCGTGTCCGGCGGGATAAGTCACCGCCCATGGAAGACTGCACACGCGACCGTAGCA
Source organism: Verrucomicrobiia bacterium (assembly GCA_035765675.1). GTDB lineage: Bacteria > Verrucomicrobiota > Verrucomicrobiia > Limisphaerales > DASXHY01 > DASXHY01. The sequence goes on along the minus strand of DASTXC010000096.1, from coordinate 47,533 downwards.
GCAGCCGTTCAGCAGACAGCCAATGCGCCCAAAGACGTAACCCAGCGCGATGCTGGGCGCGAGAATGTCCGCCATTTTCCAGAGCGGAATTTTTTTCCAACGCACATAAATAATGCACGCCAGCGACGCGCCGATCAGTCCGCCGTAAAAAACCAGTCCGCCGTGCTGCACCATGAAAATTTCCCAGATCGGCTGATCCGCGAATTCCTCTTTCCAATACGTCACAACATGCAGAATGCGCGCGCCGACGATGGTTCCAATGATGATCCACGGGCCGATATCGAGAACTTTTTCGGCGGGAACATTTTCCCGCAATCCGCGGCGGCTGGCGGTCCAGAGGCCGAGAACAAATGCCAGGGCCATCATGACGCCGTACCAATGAACTTTCAGCGAACCAATATGAAATGCGATCGGATGCACGTTGCGGAACTGTAATGGATGCTCAGATCACACGCCACTGTGGAACTGTGGAAAATGGCAGGCCTTTGATCGTCCGATTGCTGACTGAACCGTGATTTGCGCCGTGGGTTCTTAACAAAATCATGCAGTCCGGCAACACAGCAAAATCGGGTGAGTCTTTTTTGAAAATCCCTTCAAGGAGGGCTTCGTCCTGGCCGATGACGGTTGCATGGTAAAATCCGGGTCTCAGAAATTACAGCTATGATCTTTTGTGACGAACCCTCTGTTTTGTTCGGGCCGCTCTAATTACGAGACTCGGATGCAAGAATCGTTCGTTGACATTTCGTTTTGATTCCCGCTTTCTGTATTCAAACTTCGGCGGAAGCACTTGTAAATCAGCAGATAAGGCAGATCAGTCTCACGATCTCCATTGAAAATGAAAATAAATCAACTTTGGCATTTCTCGATTTTCCACCGATTGCTCCACAACAGCACCATTGGGTTAACCCTCTTGATGGCGGCGGTTTGCCCATTAAATTTATCCGCTGCTTCCGGCACGATTACATTTACCAGCGCACCGGGAGGTTCCACGGCTCACGATGGTTCAGGTGGCTCGACGGACATCAGCGGCATTAATCTGGACATTTATTTTGCCGACCAAAACCGCACTCTGATCAATAACCCGCTCACTTTTGAAGAACCTTACGGAGCCGGCACGGCGGATTCGGGTTTGGCAGTCAATTACCTGACCAGCGAAGGTTCTCATTATGTCATCATCAAAAGCTCGGATACGGCAAAAAATTTCTGGCTGCAGTCGTTGCAGTTATCGGATTACGGCGGAAACAACGTCAAAATCGAGGCATTCGATAATGGCGTGTCAAAAGGTTCAGTGAACGTAGCAGTCAATCTCGACCCCTGGTATTTCACTTTCGGCCAAAGCACACTCACGTCGTCCATTTTTAATAATGCCGATGAGATTCGCATCAATGGCCAGAACGGCGGAGTCATTTGGCTGGTCATCAATGATATTCAAATTGCCGATGCGGTTGTACCCAACAGCCCGCCAACTGACATTGCTCTGTCGAAAACGACAGTGAATCAATCTGCCGGCACCAACGCGACCGTAGGCACGTTGTCCAGCACTGACGCAGACAGTTCCTCGTTCACCTATTCACTGACCAGCGGCACTGGTTCGACTGACAACAACCTGTTCAATCTTTCAGGTTCCACGTTGCGAGCCAATAATGCGTCCACGCTGGCTGCCGGAAATTATTCCGTGCGCATCCAGACGGATGACGGCGTCGGCGGCACTTTCTCAAAGGCATTCAGCATTACGGTGGTGGATGATGTTGCGCCCTCGGCTCCAACATTATTTTCCGCGGATGCCGCTGGGAACAGTGTGTCGTTGAGCTGGCAAAACCCGGCGAGCGATTTTTCTTCTGTGACCATTCGCCGCTCCAACACAAGCTATCCGGCAACAATCACTGAGGGAACGCTCGTCGCGCAAGGACTTGTCGGCACCAGCCAGACCGACGATGAATTGACCGACGGCACGTACTATTATTCCATTTTTGCACTCGATGCGGCGGGAAACGTCTCGGTCCCGGCGACTGTTTCCGCCACGGTAGATAACACCGCGCCAACGATTTCCATTGGCTCTCCTTCCGTAGCCGTCACCAGCCAGGGACCGGTGGATTTCGTAATCACGTATTCCGGCGCGGATTCGATCTCGCTTTCCGCGAATGACATCACTCTGAACAAAACCAGCACGGCTGACGGAACAATCGAAATCACCGGCAGCGATGGCAGCCGCACCGTCACGATTTCCGGCATCACTGGCAGCGGCACGTTGAGTATTTCCATCGCTGCGAACACGGCGAGCGATCTGGCCGGCAACAGCGCCGCCGCGGCGGGCCCGAGTGAATCATTCACCGTCAATTCCGCGCCGACGGTTGCAACTGACAACGAAGCCATCGCGATTGGTGAAGGTAATTCCGCCACCAACACCGGCACGTTCTCCGATCTGGAAGGCAATGCCACCGCCACACTCACGGCGTCGATTGGTTCAATCACACAGGATAACGAAAACGGCGTGTGGAGCTGGACTTTCAACAGTGCTGATGATTCTCAAAATGTCACCATCCTGATCGAGGACGGGCTTAGCACCAATTCAGTCACATTCGCAGTTACAGTGACGAACGTTGCTCCTGCGGCCATCTCGCAAAGCATCATCACGCCGGAGGACATCGCGACGAATATCACACTCACTGCAATCGATCCCGGCGCAGATTCCATTACGAACTGGGTCATTACCGTCGGTCCCACGAATGGAACCTTGAGCGGCGTCGCGCCGAATCTGGTTTATACGCCGGCAACGAATTTCAACGGCTCGGATTCATTCCAGTTCACCGCCACGGATTCAGATGGCGCGGAAAGCGCGGCGGCTACAATCGATATCCTGGTCACGGCCGAAAACGACGCGCCGCTGGCGGGTCCGGACAATATTGCGCGACCGGATCGCACCCGCACCGCAAAGATCACCAAAAGCGCGTTGCTCGCGAACGACACAGATCCAGACGGCGACACGTTGACAATCACCGCCGTCGGCAACGCCACGCCGCCCGGCGCGACGGTTGTGATGGCAGGCGCGTTTATCGTTTACACAGCGCCGAGCACGAATGCGGGCGATGGCAGTTTCAGCTACACCTTGAGCGATGGCAGCGGCGGTCACAACGTCACCAACCTGGTTCCAGTAGTTGAAGTGGCTTCCGTTCCAAGTCCCGGCAGCCCGAACTATTCGGCCATTACGCCCAGCGGCAGCGACTTCGTTTTGACATTCATTGGCGTGCCGGGACACACCTATCGCGTGCAATACACCACCAGCCTTTCCGCGCCTTACGTGTGGAATGAATTCAGTCCGCTGGCCATTTACACCGCTCCCACCAACGGTGTTTTCACTCATCTGGACGTAAATCCTCCGGAACCGATGCGGCTGTATCGGGCGGTTCCTCATCCTTAATTCAATTCATCAACTCTAAATGAAGATGTATAAATCGATCCTCTGTAGCTCGCTCGCGTTGGCTCTCGCTTCGTCAGCAACGATGGTTTCGGCAGAAATCATCACCGAACCCACGCGCACTTTTACCGTCAATCTGGACATTGACGATCCCGCCGATCCGCCAAGTGTGTTTCTCCAGACCATCAATGATTCCGCCATTCTGTCGCTGACCCGCGTTGAAGTCGGATTGCACCTGGTCGGAACGCCTACGGACAATGGCGTGGCCAGCGATATGTTTGTTTCGCTGAATAAAGGTTTCGGTCCGACCAGCATTTTGCTCAACCAGGTCGGCGTGTCGGACAGCGAACCATTCGGCTTCTTTTACGATGGCTGGGACGTGACGTTCAGCGATGGCGCGGCGAATGGAGACATTCATACGTTCGATCCGGGTCTCGGTGTGCTCACCGGAACTTACGAACCCGATGGACGCACTTCGCCGTTCGATACAATCCGAACCAGTCTGCTGGACGTCTTCAATGGCGGAACGGGAAACGGCGACTGGCGATTGGCTGTCGGAGATTTGTCGGCGGTCGGTCAAATGCGACTCGTGGACTGGTCTCTGACATTGGAAGGCGAAACCGTCGTTCCGGAACCCACCAGCCTTTCCCTGCTCGGCCTCGGCGCTTTCCTTCTGATCAAGAAACGGCGCGGATAACGAGAATCTTCCATCAGCAAAGCATCCAAACAAAATTCCTCGGCAACATCTCAACTTTTGAGAACCCGATGTGGGGCGGGCTTTCCAGCCTGCCGGTTTTCGGACTTTCCAGTCCGGTGTTCCTGCGGACAAAGGGACACGGCGCTCGAAAGCGCCGCTAACCAGCAGACTGGAAAGTCTGCGGTACCAGGACTGGGATGCGCCTCCTTGACCGCGTTGACCGTAATCAAGCTTGTCACCAAGGCAGCGCTGACCGTCATGCGATTTGCCGGTGTCAGCTGGCTGGCATTGATTCGGTCCGTCCCGAGAGCTCTCCGCGATTCAGAACATTCATCCGTCCGTGCGCAGACGGTGGCAAACCTCGAAACGATTGCCGCACGGGTCATCAAAGAAAACAGCATAGTAACCTTCCGCGTAGTCCATGGGGCCTTCGATGTTCCTCGCACCCGCCCCGGCCGCAACTCCGGCGATCCGGTCCACTTCCGCCCGGTTCTCCGCCCAGAAAGCGATCCTATTCTCGTTGGGAACATGAGCCGGCGATTCCGTCACGCCGAAAAACTGTGTCACTGGCCCGTCTGTTGCCTCGAACGTCAACCATCCATCAATACCCGCCGGGCGGGCAAATCCCAGAGCTGGCAGCAGTGTCTCGTAAAATGCGGTCACGTCCGCCAGGCGAGGCACGCGCAGATCAATATGGTCAAAAAGTCTTTTCATGCGGCTTGCTCCAACCTTTCTTCAGATGCCAGTGGGCTGCGGTTACAACAGCGTCGGTGTCTTGGTCTGCCATGTCGCGAGGGACCCACCGCAGCAACGTCGTTCCGATTTTGATTTCTGTGGGCATGGCTTGTCCTTCGATTCAGCTAATCGCCAATCAGGAGGCGCATGAACTCTTCGGGATCGCTGGTAACCGGGCCGGGACTGCGGAACGTGCGGTAAATCCAGCCTGCATTCAACGCGGGCAAACCGGCTTGAATGCTCGTGGCATCCGCGCCGGCCACGACCGTTACGTCCAGCGTCCAACTCACATTCATGAGATCTTCCGAAGCCTCGATGCTGTAGAAAACGGCGTCGCCAATGTGTTCGAACACGAGCGGGCCGCCGGCTGGGTCGGTCGGATCGAGCGTTGCCCCGGCGCGAATGGGAAACGTCAGGGTCAACGCATCGACTCCACTGACCGGCGCGACTTTTACCAGCACCTTGCCCGAGGGGAGCGCGTTCGTGGGATTTCCGTCCAGCGCGAATTCCACCAGATTGTTTTGCCTGTCGCCGTCAGGATCTGCGGTTTTCAATTTGTCTGCCGTTGCCGTGAGCGACGTGAACGAATTGATCCATGCCTCATACGGAGTAGTGACCGTCAATCGGACGACGGTCGGGGTATAGGAAACGGAGAACGCCGTTCCCGCTGGCATTCCGGCTGGTTGATTCACCGTCCCGAAAACGCCGGAAATCCCTCCCGATGCAGTCAGAATGTTGAATGTCTGGCCCGCGACCGGAACGAACCCGCCGATGAGCGACAGGTTCAACTCGCCCGACAACACGGCCGTGCCCGTGAGGTTGAATCGATCAAACGCGTTCAAAGCCGTGCCGCCGATTTCGATCTGCAATGTGCCCGCCAGCGCCTGTTGAAAGTCCGCTCCGCTCACTTGCGCATCCGTATTCACCGCGCCCAGTTGCAGCTCTCCCTCGTTTTGGATGAGTACGTTCAAGTCGCCGCTCACGACACCATCCAACAACCGCAAAGTGCAATTGGATCGGTTGATCAACGTCCCGCTCCCTGTGAAATCCGCGCCGGGTTGCACAATGGTCGTGGTGTTTTCAAGCCGCAGGTTGCCATTCAAGGTCGTCGCGCTGCCATTCTCAAACGCAAACGTGCCGCCGACTTGCAGGATCGAATCGCCGGCAGGCCCCACGCTCATGTCTCCGGCGAAATCCGTCGCGCTTGCGGAACGATACGTCGCGGCGTTGAGAACCAGATTTCCCGTCGTCTCCCAGACGCTGGGCGCGTTGAGGTCCAGCGTGGAATTCGTCCCCACCGTCACCGTGGCGCTGGTGACCGTGACTTCCTCGCCGTTGATCTGCGAGACGCCGGTGTTCGCGCCAACATTGACGATGCCGTCAATGATCCAGTTGTTGTCCAGCGTGGTCACGTCCAGTTCACCCCCGTTTAGATTGATCGTGCCACTGAGCGCCTCGTCCGCGCCGGCACCGAGGTCCAGATCCAGCACTCCGCCGCTGTTGATCGTGACGATGTTGCCGGCGAACGCGCCGCCATCGAGATCGAAATCAGGATCGTCAATGTTCACGATGGCGTTGGTATTGACCGTCAGGGATGCGACTTCACCAATCATCAATAAGTTTGCGCCCGCCGCAATCGTGCTGTTCGTGTTGAAGATGACGTGGCCCGCGTTCGAAATCGTTCCGCTGTTGGCCGTGAACGGCGCCGAGAACCGCAACGAGTCAACGTCATCCAGATCGATCACACCGCCGGCGAGAGTGAACGCTGCTCCATCGAGGGTCGCGGCTGCTCCCGGAGTGCCGAAGATAAGGTTGACGGTATTCGCATTGATCGTCGCCCCATTACCCGCTTGCCAGGGGGCGCTCATACGGATGCGGGAACCCCGGCCCAGGTTGAGCGTCCCGTTGAAGACATCTTTGAGCGGGACGTTGATTTCGAGAGTGTCATTGACACTCACGTTGATGATCCCGGACTCGGCGACACCGTCCAAATCAGCCCGCGTGTTCGAATCATTAGCGTTGATCGTCAACGTGGCGGCGGAGTTGCCGAGCAAATCATCGGGCGCGGTGGACGCCGCCGTGAGTGTCCCGTCCAAGATCAACAGAACCGTGTTCGACGGTACCGCATCGGTAAGGTTGACCACGCCATTGCCGGCCAGCGTGCCGCCGACATTGATGTCGAAGAGGCCGCTCCCACTCTCCTCGTTTATTGTGATCGCGCCATTGGACAGGCGAAGGGTGCCGCCATTGTTGATGATGATGTCATCGACCGAGAGGAGCGAGCCGCCTACGATCAAAGTCGTGGAGGCGCCCCCCAGTTGAACCAGTCCATTCACGTCCAGGTCGTTTCCACTGGTATTGAGATCAATCCCGCCGGAGAGCGTCAGCCCCAGAACAGCGTTGTCCAGGGCGAGATTCACGGAATTGGCCGTGTTGAAGATCGCGACGTCATCGGAGTCCGGCTCGTCGGCGGGATTCCAATTGGCGGTGCTGGCGTCCCAATTGGCGTTGCCGCCGATCCAGGTCCGGTCCGCCCCGTGAACCAACCCGGTTGTCGCCACGCCCAGTTCAACAGCCGCAATTGCGGCCAGCCGGTGAAACGAGAATCGGATCAGCAACGCGAGTTTGCGGCGAGACCTTTTCATTTGATTCGGCGGGGCATGGTTGAACTCTATTTCATGGCCCGAGCTGTGTAAATACGTCCAGCCGAATTCGCGTTCAATCCGGTGACAGACAATGGCACGTATCTTCCCGCACGCCGAAGCACAAGATTCGTCGCCCGGATGACAATCGCCAGCAAACCGAGGAAATCGTTCTGGTCGCTGATCCTGATGGCCGAATGCCGAGGCGCCTTAGAAGCACAACTTGCGCGCGTGGCGGACGCCCCGTAGTTTGTGCTCACCCGGAATAAACCTGATCCTCGAATTATTCTGGTTACCGGTGGCAATCGCGGAGTTGGATTGGAGATCTGCCGCCAGTTGGCGGCAGACATGGGCGGAAGCGGTGGGCAGCCTGCGCCAGACGCGTGTTCTTTGGTCTGTGGATCTGCCGAATGACGGATCATCAGGAGGATTCTTTCGCGATGGAAAACCACTGCCGTGGTGAACCGCATGATGCCGATACACGAATTATTAGGCCGCATCCGATGGGATTCGGAGTTTGCCAAAGGTGATTTCCAATTGGGCTACTACGATCGCACGGAGGACCGCATCATTCTCGTATCGCTGACGGAAGTCACGTTTCCCGAAGACAGCCCGCAGACGTTCCAGATAGTTGACAGCGAAGGAGCGGTCCATCGAATTCCCTTTCACCGCGTGCGGGAGGTTTACAAAGACTCGCAACGGATTTGGCATTGAGGCGAGGCTTCGCCATACTCCTGATATGGCGATATCTGAAAGGCGAAACTGTCATTCCGAAACCCACCAGCCTTTCGCTGCTCGGCCTGGGCGCGTTGGTTCTGATGATGAAGAAACGGCGGGGATAAAAGGAACGCGGTCGTTGAACTGACCGTTCACGCTCGAAGGGTCCACTTTTTGTAAAGCAAAGTATTCGAGTGGATGGGCTGAGTGGGTTTTGGGAACTATGGATAGAATAATTCCAGAATCTCCATCCAGCGTGCCCGCGCGGCACTCTTTTTCGTTCTATGTGAATATCTTTAAGAGGATTTGCTTGTTTGAAGACGCCGAAGTGCCACTGATATCTGAATGGATCGATTACAACACAAACACAGCTTGTTCGTGAAACTCGGTGCTTTGTTTGGTCCTCTTCAGCATCTGATTGCGCATCCAGATCAATACGATGAGCAAGAACGGGCAGAAGTTCTCGGGCGTTATTGCGCAGAGTATTCGATTCTGGAGAAGGAGTTTCGCGACTTCGTCGAAGGCCAGCCGGGGCATAGATACTTAATACAGTACAGCGAATTTTCCAGCGCGCTCAATTCGGTTCGCGTGAGGCTCACGGGAAAACAATCCCTCGAAATAGTGGTCAACGAGGAATTTACAAAGGCAGTGTCCGCAATCGATGCTGTCCCAATTCCAAAAACCTCCGTTATTCTCGAAGCCGGTAGTCCGTTCACAGCTTATTGCCGACTTCGCCAGCTTTGCGAGATGGACGCGACTACCTCATTAAAATGGTTGGATCCATATTTCGATGCCAGCGTTTTTCACCGTTTTCTTTCCGATGTACGACCAAAAGTACCTGTCACACTCATCACCTGTGAACCGGGAACCCATGCGGGCAAGCAAAACAAGGATCGCTGGACACGTTTTCTCGACGTCTCTCGCTTATACGCGCAAGAGCGAGGCATAGCCTCATACCGACTCGTCGTGCAGCCCAGCCTTCATGATCGCTGGGTCATTTTTGACTCGAAACGAATATATAATCTCGGCGGATCAATCAAAGATGCAGCCAGTCGGGACTATTTCACGATTACAACGATTGAATCTACGCAATCGAACCTCGAAGCCGTAGAGAATATCATTATTTCGGGAACAGAATTTTTTGGCCCGAATACACCAATTCACAAATAACAGTAAACTGAATAAAGAACTTCGCAGGAGGGCCGCGGATTGTTCGCTGGTTACTTCACCGGGGCGGCGATGGGATTCGTTTTCCCCGTGACGGGTGATCCAGCGGAAACCTGCGGCTGCGGGACAAAACCCAGCGGCAGCGGCGGCGCTTCAGAAACCTGTTTCACCAGATCGCGCCAGGCCTGGCGTTCGGTTTCAGACATTTTCTTCCAGCGCTGCGCGTTCTTCAAAAACTGCTGGCGATCCGCATCCGACATGCTGGCGAATTCCCGGAACGCGGCGATGTATTGATCCTGCTGGGCTTTGGGCCACTTCTCAAATGCGTCCAGCACCTTCTCGGTTTCCTCGCGCTGACTGTCGCTCAGCAGATTGAGCGTGCGCTGCTTTTCAGTTTCGCTGAGTTCGAAATATCGCTGAAACGCGCCGTACATCTGCTGGCGTTGCGGCTGCGGCAAGGCTTTCCAGCGTTCCAGTTTGCGTTCCAGTTCCGAGCGTTCGTGAGTGGACAATGCCTCCGCGCCCATCTGCGGCTGCGCTTCGGCATTGCGGCCCACGAGATAATGCATCGTGCTTTCGTATTCGAGCACTTCTTCCTTGAGCGTCGGTGGCCAGAGATCCCATTCGTCCAGCCGCGTTTCGATCAATTTTTTGTAAGGCTCGGGAATGAGTTTCAAACGTTCCACCCGATTGGACGGAGACATTTTCAACAACGGCAGGAGATACCAGCGCAATTCCGTGGATTGCAATCGCAACTCCCGCAATGGGTCGGGCAGAATCTGGTATTCCAGCAACTTCGCCTTCAAACGCTCGCGAACCGCTGGCGGATAAACCGCAAGCGCATTGGTGCGTTCTTCTGGAGTCAGCGCGAGCAGTTTGCGAAAGGTTTCCACCGGTGACTTCAACGCGGGCGGCGGCAAGGTTCGCGCCGGAACGGCCGCTGCGGAGGAGTCACCTTCCTGCGCATCCACGAAACTCAGGCCGAGGAACAAAACCAAAACCACGCCAGCCACGCTGAACGAGCGACAGGTCATTGCAGCAGGGCGAGGAGTTCTTCGTCCGGCGCAACCGCCGTGCGGTTCAGATGGCGGATGGCATCGAAATCCTTCAAAACTGCGGGATCGGGCGCGACTTCAGAAATCGCCGCGACATTCTGTGCGCGTTCCAATCGTTGGGCGGTGGTGTGCTGGTGATATGCGAAAAGTCCTCCGCACAGCACGACCGCCGAAAAGGCGATTCGCGGCAGCCATGATTTCCAGAACGGATTGACTCGTTTTGGATTTGCCTCGCGAACCTTTTCGCGGTCCACCGCCTGAAGCACGCGCGCTGTGAAATTCGATGACACTGGAACATCCGGCAGCCGGCGAACGGATTCGGTCAGATGCTCCTCCAATTCCCAATCCGCCCGCGCTTCAGGATTAGCCGCCAGCCAGGCGCGCAGTTCCGCTGTTTCGTCGGCGGACAAGGGCCGGCGCCAGAGGGTTTCGCGGAGTTTCTGCGGATCGTTCATAAATGCCTTTCTGTTCCAAAACCGCGGGGTGGAAAAAGTTTCATGATTTCGGCCCTTTCCAAACGCCGGTTCGCAAATACGGTTTCAACTTTTCCTTCAGGGTTTCGCGTCCGCGATGAATCAGCGATTTCGTCGCGGAAAGCGAACAGCCGAGAACCTCCGACATTTCCTCGTAGCTCAATTCCTCCTGGCGGCAGAGCAACAGCGCCGTCCGCTGGTTTTCCGGAAGTTCGGCCAGCACTTCATCGATTTTCTGTTCGAGTTCGCCCTGAAGCAGGCTGTCGGGCGGCGCAAAGTTTTTCCGATCTTCGAACTGTTGCAGCGGCTGATCTTCGTGCTCGGGATGAACCGCATCCAGCGAATCGGCCGGATGACGCGAACGGCGGCGGATTTCGTTCAGGCAAAGATTGCGCGCGATGGTGAACAGCCAGGTTGAAAATTTGGCGGCGACGCGATAGCGATCGGCGGATTTGTAAACCTGAACAAAAACATTCTGCGCGAGGTCTTCGGCTTCCGTGGCATCGCGCAACGTGCGATAAATCAGATTGATGACGGGCTGTTTGTATTTCTCGACCAATTCGGTAAAAGCCGCCGCGTCGCCCTGTTTGACGCGAAGCATCAGGGCGGCGTCCGGATCGAGATTTTCAGCCATGCGTTGAGTCAAAGTCCGCGGCAATCTAGGCGAACACCAGGAGAGCGACAAGGTTGCGCGGGGGAAGAAATTCCAGGTTCGGAGTTTCGAGTTTCGAGTTTCGAGTTTCGAGTTTCGAGTTTCAGGTTTTGAGTTCCGATTCCCGCTTACCCACTCACCGGCCCACTGACTTACTCTGCTCCGCTCCATTTCCCCTTTTCCCATCCGGCCCCTTTCCTCTTTTCTTCCCCGCTCTTTCCACCCAGATTTAGCCGCGAATGCTGTCCATCCAGGAAAAAATTGAGGCGAATGCCGCGGCGAAACTGCCGTTGCCGGCCGGTCGAATGCCCGCTCAGGAACTCGCGCGTTACAAGACTTTTCTCAAAGTCGAAAGCCATCGGCTCAAACTCGTGCATCGCGGCGGCGGCGATGGCCGCGAAGTCTGCCAGGCGCGCGCAGTCATTCTCGACGTGCTGCTGAAATATCTCTGGAACGCGGCAAAAGACACTCTCTCCGAGAAAGCGAAAAAAGAATTTCCTTCGCTCGCACTGATTGCCATCGGCGGTTACGGTCGCGCGGAACTGAATCCGCACAGCGACATCGATTTCATGTTCCTGCACGACGGCAAAGTGGTCGCCGCCGGAAAACCCCTTCCCCATCTGGCCAAGCTCATCGACGGCATTTTGTATCCGCTCTGGGATCTCGGTTTGAAAGTGGGCCATTCCGTTCGCAGCATCGACGATTGCGTAAAGATCGCGAACACCGACATGCAATCCAAAACTTCGCTGATCGAAGCCCGTCTGATCATTGGCGACGCCGCCTTGTTCACCAGATTTCAGAAAGCGCTCGTTGCCAAATGCGTCGTGGATTATGTCGATAAATACATCGCGATGCGGCTGGAGGATCAAGCCACGCGCCGGGCGAAATTCGGCAATTCCGCGTCCATGCAGGAACCGAATCTGAAGAACGGCTGCGGCGGTTTGCGTGATTTTCAGAATCTGCTCTGGATGACATTTTTCAAATACCGCACGCGTTCGCTGAAGGATTTGCAGAAGCAGGAATTCGTGAGCGAAGCCGAGCGCAAGCAACTGGAAGCCGCATATGATTTTCTGCTGCGCGTGCGCACGGAAATGCATTATCACACGAACCGCGCCACCGATGTCCTCAGCAAAAATCTCCAGCCCGCGATTGCGCACAATCTCGGTTACGGCGAACGCTCGCCCAGCAAACGCATCGAGCGTTTCATGCGCGACGTTTACACGCATTCGCGAAATATTTATCTGATCACGCGCACGCTGGAACAGCGCATGGCGCTGGTGCCGAAAACACCGAGCCGCATTCCCGGATTTTCAAAGCTGAGCGCGCTCATTCCCGGAAAACGCAAGCCCGCCAAACCCGCGGAACCGGTCGATGGTTTCAAATTCATCAACGGCGAAATTCACGCTGCGTCCAACCGCGTTTTCCGCGATCAACCGCGTCGGCTCATGCGCGTGTTTCTCTATGCGCAACAACGCGGGCTGAAGATTCATCCCGATCTCGCGCAACTGATCCGCAACCAGCTTTCGCTCGCCAATCGCGCGTTCCTCAATGACGAACGCGTGCGCGATACGTTTCTGGAAGTTCTGAATCAACGCGGCAATGTGGCTCCGATTCTGCGCGCCATGCATGAAGTCGGTTTGCTTGGAAAATATATTCCCGATTTCGGCAAGCTGACCTGCCTGGTGCAGCACGAATTTTATCATCAATACACTGCCGACGAGCACACGCTCATGTGTCTTGAACAGGCGGATCGCATCTGGGACGCGCAATCGCCGCCGGCCAATGCCTACACGGCGCTGCTGCAACAACTCGAACGTCCGTATCTGCTTTATCTCGCGTTGTTGTTGCACGACACCGGCAAGCCAACGGGCCATGGCAAGCATTCCGAACTGGGCAGCAAAATCAGCCAGCGCGTTGCCCGGCGATTGAAGCTCGACGCCAGCGCCACGCATGCGCTGAGCCTCGTCATCGAACATCATCTGCTGATGGCGATCACCTCGCAGCGCCGTGACCTGGAAGATCCGCTCGTGATTGAAAATTTTGCGAAGCAGATCGAAAACCACGAAAACCTTTCGCTGCTGACCATTTTGACCTTTGCCGATTCCTTGGCGACCAGCGACAAACTTTGGAATGGTTTCAAGGACACGCTGCTCTGGACGCTGCATTACAAAGCCGCGGCGCTGCTCACCGGCGGAACGGAATTCGTTCGCGCGGAAGAAAAGCAACGCGAACTGTTGATGGATGAAGTGCGGCGCCTGCTGTCGGGCCATCTCAGCCCGGAGGAACTCGACGCCCATTTCGTCGCGCTCCCGCCCAGGTATTTCCAGATTCACACCGCGAAGGAAATCTTCGAAGACCTCATCATCGCGCATCGGTTCATGCGTTTGCAGATCGCCGAAGAAGAATCCGCCCTCGCGCCGGTGGTGAGCTGGCACAACGAACCGGATCGCGGTTACAGCGCGGTGAAAATCTGCACCTGGGATCGCGCGGGTTTGTTCAGCAAAATCGCCGGGTCGTTCAGCGCGGTCGGATTGAACATTCTCAGCGCGCAGATTTTTACGCGCACGGATGGCATTGTGCTCGATACGGTTTATGCCATCGACGCCAAAACCGGGAATCTCGTGCGCAACGAACAACGCGAGGAATTTGAAAAGCGTCTGGGCAAAGTGCTGAGCGACGGCGAGGCGGATTTGCCGGCATTGATCGCGCGTCACAAAAACACGCAGCCGGTTTATCAGGCTTACACCGGCGAACGCATTCCGACGGCCGTCCGTTTTGATAATAATTCATCCGCGTTGCGAACGTTGATTGAAATTGAAACCGAAGATCGCGTGGGTTTGCTCTATGCGATTTCGCATGCGTTCAGTGACTTGGATTTGGATATTTCCGCCGCGAAAATTCTGACCGAGAAAGGCGCGGCGATTGACAGCTTTTATGTGCGCGAACTGGATGGGGGGAAAGTTCTGAACGAATCGCGCCAGAAAAGCATTGAACGCAAACTGCGCGCTGCAATCAACAGCCTGGACGCGGCGTAAAACCAGCGTCAAAACGCACGGACCGGAGCGCGAGTCTGCGACTCGCAGCAACGAAATTTTTTCCCGATGCTTGCTGAATCAACCGGACGCCGCCGATTTTCAATGCTGCTGCGAGTCATAGACTCGCGCTCCGCAACCGGGGAACTTTGCTCTTTGACCAAAACCTCTAAACCCTTACTTTGCACTGATGAAACATTCGGGAAAAGCGAGGAAAGCCGCGTTCAAGATGCTTGCCATCACGCTGGCGCTCGTGTTGTTGGTTCCAATCATCGGTTTTCTGGCCACAGTCGTCGGAACGGCGATGGTCGGCATTTCCATTTTTCTCGTTCTGCTCTGGGTCGCGTTCGCCATTTTTGTTCTCTATTTTTTCCGCGATCCCAATGCCAATGTTCCCACCGGCGCGAAGCTCGTGGTGTCCCCGGGCCATGGCAAAGTCGATGTGATCGACACCACCACCGAAGCGAAATTCCTCGGCGGCGAATGCCAGCGCGTTTCCATTTTTCTTTCCGTAATCGACGTTCATGTTCAGAACGCGCCCATCAGCGGCAAGGTTGCTTATCTGAAATACACCGAAGGCGAATTCATGAACGCGATGAAAACGGAATGCGCAACCTGCAACGAGAATTTCCTGATCGGCTTCGAATCGTCGGAATCGCCTGGAACCAAAATCGGATTGCGCCTGATCGCCGGCGTGATCGCGCGCCGCATCATTCCCTGGATTGAAATCGGCGATGACGTGAACCGCGGCGATCGCATCAGCCTCATTCAATTCGGTTCGCGCTGCGATGTTTATCTGCCGCTCTCCGCGAAAATCCAAGTGAAACTGGGCGACCGCGTCGTGGGCGGAGAAACTGTGATTGCCGCGTTTGAATAATTTTCAAAATTCATTTTATGGCCGCGTCGTCCATCAATCCCACGCCCGCCGACGGAACTGAACCAAAGCTGAAAATCTATTTCCTGCCCAATCTGCTCACGGCGGGAAACCTGTTCTGCGGCTTCGTGGCGTTGACGAAAATTGTCGAAGCGGACATTCATCTCGGTGATTTCTCACAGATCAAAATCGCGCTGGGGTTCATTCTGCTGGCGTGCATTTTCGATTTGTTCGATGGGCGCGTTGCGCGCATGGGCGGAGTCGAAAGTCCGTTTGGCCGTGAATTCGATTCGCTGGCCGATCTGGTTTCCTTCGGTGTTGCGCCGGCGTTTCTGGTGCATCGCGTCGTGTTGCACGATGTCTTCACCGGACCGCCCTTCGATCATCCGGAAGTCGGCTGGTTCATTGCTTCCATTTATCTGCTCTGCGGCGCGTTTCGACTGGCGCGATTCAATTGTCTCGCCACGATGTCCGGCAGCGGCGGCAGCAAGGAGTTTCTCGGTTTTCCCATTCCTTCAGCGGCCGGACTGGTCGCGTCACTGACATTGCTGATCATCAAACTGAACGAACGCGATCTGGGAAACTGGAGGTACGTTCCCGCGTTCGTGCTCATGTTTTTATCCGCCATGATGGTCAGCACGGTGAAATATCCGAGCTTCAAATCGCTGGGACTGCGCTCGACCAGCACGTTTGCGAAAGCGATTATCGCCGCATTGTGCCTGGGCCTGGTGGTGGTCTGGTGGCGCACGATTCTTTATTACGTGCTGCCGCTGATGTTCACGACTTATCTCGTTTACGGCTTCATTCGTCCGCGCATTTCCCGTCGAATGCGCCGCGAGATCGAAGAGGAAGACGATGACGAATCGGAAGACGGCGCGCACTGAGGGCAATGGGTGATCTGCATCCCATCTTGCGAGCCGCGTTGACGGGCTTTATCAGCGGCCTCTTGCTTTCCATTCCCGTCGGACCGGTGAACCTCACGATCATCAATGAAGGCGCGCGACGTGGTTTTAAATGGGCCATGCTGATCAGTCTCGGCGCGACTGCGATGGAAGTCATCTACTGCTTTATTGCATTTACCGGATTCGCGTCCTTCTTCGTGCAGGGTTATGTGAAAGCCGCGATGGAATTGTTCAGCTTCGTTTTCATGCTGTTTCTCGGCGTCAAATTTCTCCTCGCAAAATCGGTCACCGCGCCGGTGCAGATCGGACATCTCGCCGAAAAAATCGAAGAACGCATCGAAGAGAAACTGCATCCGCATTCCGCATTCACCACGGGTTTTGTGCGGGTGCTGGCGAACGTCGGTGTGCTGGTGTTCTGGATCATTCTCGCGGCCAACTTCCTTTCCCGCGAATGGGTTTCGCCGGACTGGTCCGGCAAGCTCGCGTGCGTTGCCGGGGTGTCGTTGGGAACCTGCTTCTGGTTTTTTGTGCTGAGCCTGGGCGCATCGCGCGGGCACGGACGCTTCAGCGAAAAAACGCTGCTGCGCGTCGAACACGGTTCGGGAATCGGCCTGCTGGTCATTGCATTAATTCACGGAGGCTGGATTGTGTGGGAAATGACACATCATCATCCATGAACGACAAATACGAAAAATCAACAGCGCAAAATCCCATTACCACCCCCGCGGAGCCGGAAATCAAAACCACCAAAACCGATCACGCCTGCGAACTCTGCGGACGCTTCGACGCCGTCCAGATCGGCGACCGTTTTCTCTGCGTTGATTGCTATGAAGGCTGCGGCTCCTGTTGTCAGGAATCGACGATGGAAGATTGAAAGAAACGCGTCAGTTCTGATTGGGAGCATACGCCTTTGGCTGCCCGGAGCGCGGACTTCAGTCCGCGTGTCTAAATGAGATCGATATCTCGCGGACTGAAGTCCGCGCTCCGCTGCTCACCCGGTTCGGCTGTACTGCTTGTCTCTCTATTCTACGATCTGACTTTAGTGTGGCTGGTGTAAACCGACCGTCGCGCCGCCGCGGAGGAGTTCATCCACGTCGTCTTCGGTGATCCCTTCCACGTCGCGGACTTCGTCCATGTTTTCAAACGGGCGGGCTTCCATGAGTTTGCGCGCCTTCTCTTTTCCGATCCACGGAATCTGCGCCAGGTCGTTTTCACTGGCCGTGTTCAGATCGATGAATCCCAAATCCATTTCTGCTGATCGAATTGCTGTGTCTTTTTTCATAATAAATCTCCTGCAACAATCTCGGCTGATCCCGCGGTTTGAGCCAATGGGCTATGACCAGCCCGCAAAAATGGGGTCCGCGCCCGCTCTGAATCAGGCCTCGTAAAATGGCGTCTCCGCTTTCACCCCGCTCGCTTCTCACGGGTTGAATGCGAACTGACCACCGTTTCAATCACACCCGCCCGTCCCATTCCTGCATGGACTTTTTCAGGTGAACACCTCAGATTATCCCATGCCTTTTTCTCAATTAGGTCTATCCGCTCCGGTTCTTGAAGGCGTGAAAGCCATGGGGTATGTCGATCCGACACCCATTCAGCTTCGCGCCATCCCGCTGATCCTCGCGGGCAAGGATGTCATTGGCAGCGCTCAGACCGGCACCGGCAAGACCGCCGCGTTTGCCCTGCCGATTCTTTCCAAACTGATTCATCACGGTCCGGCCACGCGTGTTCTGATTCTCGAACCCACGCGTGAACTCGCAGCGCAGGTCGAAACCGCATTGCACGATTTCTCCCGTTTCACCGATTTGAAAACTGCGGTTCTGTTTGGCGGCGTGGGTTACGGCCGGCAAATGGATGCATTGAAAGTCGGCGCGGATATCGTCGTGGCGACGCCCGGACGATTGCTCGATCATCTGGAACGCGGCACATGCAATCTCAGCCAGGTTCAACATCTGGTGCTTGATGAAGCCGATCGCATGCTCGACATGGGTTTTCTGCCGGACGTGAAACGCATCGTTCAAAAAGTTCCGCGTGAACGCCAGACACTGCTCTTCTCCGCAACGATTCCGCCGCAGATCGACACGCTCATCAAATGGGCGATGCACAATCCGGAAACGATCAGCATCGGCCAGCGGCGTTCGCCCGCGGAAACGGTGAAGCACGTGATCTATCCGGTTTCCGATGCACAGAAAATGGATTTGCTTTTAGCTCTGCTGGATCGCGTGAACTACGAGTCCGTGATCATCTTCTGTCGCATGAAACATGGCGCGGATCGCGTGGCGCAAACCTTGAAACGGAACAATCACGCCGTGGCGGTGCTGCATTCGAATCGCACGCAGCGCGAACGTGAACAGGCGTTAAAAGGTTTTCGCGACGGGCGTTTTGAAGTGCTGGTGGCGACGGACATAGCCGCGCGCGGATTGGATATTGCCGATGTTACGCACGTGATCAATTACGACGTGCCGCATCATCCGGAAGATTATATCCATCGCATTGGCCGGACCGGTCGCGCGGAAGCCACCGGCGATGCGTTCACGTTGATGGTCGCTGAAGATTCCAAACACGTGGCGTCGATCGAACGGTTCATCAGCCAGAAAATTCCGCGCGTGAAACTGGAGAACTTCGAGTATCGCTACACCGCGTTGTTCGAAGAGGAAAAGCCGGGGCAGCCGAAAGGTTTTGATCGTCGCGTCACTGGCGCGCGTGTTCGCGGCGGATATTTCTTCGGCCCCGCCAAACGGCGCAAGCGCTGAACGTGGCGCAGGTTTCCAAACCTGCGGGATCGCCGATTTCTAAATTGGCTGCGCGTGAACAGCCGAATTGATTGAAGATTTTCGAACGTCGCAGGTTAAGAAACCTGCGATACAGCAGACTGGAACGTCTGCGCTACTTCAACTGCAACCTCGAAACGCACAGGTCCGATGCAGTGCCCTATCTATTTCGCGTGTTTCGCATCTTGCGCGGTAAGAATAACTCCGCGCGGATTCAATTCCTCAACGCTAAAACAAAAGCGGCGCTGAAGCGCACGCACTCCAAACGCTGCGCGCAATTCAATGCGTCCGGAATTCTTGCGGGTTTTTGCAGTTCAGTCATTCAATCGCACCCACCTGTGGCGGATGATTTTCAGAAACAGCGGTTCCAAAAATATCGCGCCCGCCGTTCTTCGGAATGACTTTTCCTGAAACCGTTTCAGCACCTTCGCGAAACGCGTAAGCTTTCAACGAACCAAATCCATCCTTGCCGCCGCCGGGTTGAATCAATGGAGGACAGTTGGTTATCCCTGCGGAATCGGAGGGCGGATTTACGTGTTCGCCACAGAACAGGTTGTTTTCGAAAATCGTGTCGCTGCTCTTGCCCCAATCGTAGGTCACGCGGCCGTCCACATAAAAGAGGTTGTTGTAGAATCGCGTCCCGCGCGCGTTACCGCCGCTCCAGTCGGTGCAAAGAATCATCGGCAGACTCTGGTTCGTGCCGACGTAAATGGTGTTGTTGTAAATCTGTGTGCGAGTCGCGCCGCCGCCGAAATGGAACACGCGCGCGCTGTTGATGCCGTCGTTCTGGCTGATGTTGTAGCGAATGATCGTGTCTTCGTTGTACGAATTTCCCGGCGCGCAGATCAGGAAGAATCCGCCTTCGTTGTCGTGGCTGTAATTGTATTGGAAGATCGACCGGCGACAGAGATAATCCGAATCAAACCCCTGCCCGTCCTTCGTGCCTTTCATGCCTGAGACTTCGTTGAACTGAATCACGGTGTCGTCACTCGCAAACGGCCAGATGCCCGCTGCGTAATCTTCGCACCGCATTCGCCCGCCGCGAATCACGTTGTGTTCCACCAGCGCGCCGTTGCTGCCCCAGATTTTAATACCGTCGCCGCCGATGTCTTCCAGCACGTTGCCGCGAATCACCACGCCCAGGCTGCGCGTTCGTCCGCCGCGCTGACAAATCCCGTTGCGATCCGTCCGCACGACGTCGCAATTCTCAATCAGCAGATCGTCGAAATGCGATTCGTTCCCGCCGCGGCTTTCAAAGAAAATTCCGCACCCTTCTTTCTCCTTTCGCAAATCACCATTCACGTCGTGAACAAACAAACGCCGCAGATGAATGTGGCGCATTTTTCCGAAGCCATCATTGAGCACGCGCACGCCCGTTCTTCCCGGCTCGCGGGTTTCGCCTTCGTTTGTGATTTCCAAATCCTGAACTTCCCAGAACTCCACGTTGCGCAGCAGCAGCGCATCAAGAACTTTCCCTTCGCCGTCAATGCGCGGACGCTCGCTTCCGCCGTAACTGGAAATCGTGATGCAATTCGTGCGGCCATTCGCAATGGCGCCAGAACCGCTCGGTTTCAACTGGCCAGTGTATCGCGATCCCGCTTTGAACCGAATGACATCGCCGGGCTTGAACGTCTGTTGATTGATTCGATCCAGAGTTTTCCAGGCGGCTTCTGGTGTGTGACCGTCGCGGGTGTCGTCTCCGGATCCGCTGTCGATGTAGAACGTGTCGGCACTGGCTGCGAGCGAAATGAAAATGAACCCAACGATTGCGATCTGACCAGGTCGGAGAAATGGAAGCGAAAAATTCACGTCCGAAACTGTGACGGAGCGCCGTCCTCTGCCAAAGGAAAAAGCGTGAGACAACATTATGAATGCGTGAACGATCGGCGTGTGGAATTCATTTTGCGATTACCGCGGCAGTCGCAAATCTCGCGGACTAAAATCCGCGTTTCGGCCCCGCACCCCATGGAATAGTGTTGTCGCGTTGACACTGCCATACCGCTTGTGTAGTTTTGGCGCGAGTTGGATCGAGTATGAACTCAATGCTGAACCAACATGTGCTTGTTCTGAACCGTCTTTGGCAGGCTGTCAACGTCTGCACCGCACGCCGCGCGCTGACGCTGCTCTTCCAGGGACACGCCCAGGCGGTTCTCAATTGCAGCGATGGTTCCTTCCGCACCTTCAGCTTTTCCCAGTGGCACGAATTCTCCCAGCAGGAACCGCATCCGGAATGTGTCAGCACGATTTCGTTTCGCATCCGAATTCCGCGCGTGATTCTGCTCGCCGTATTCGATCACCTTCCGAAAAAGGAAGTGAAGTTCACGCGCCATAATATTTTCGAACGCGACAAGAACACCTGCCAATATTGCGGCGAAGTTTTTGACCGCAAGGATTTGAATCTCGATCACGTGATTCCCCGCGATCGCGGCGGCCCGACAACCTGGGAAAACATTGTCTGCTCCTGCATCGAGTGCAACACGCGCAAGGCGAATCGCACCCCGCAGGAAGCCGGCATTCGTCTCATTCGCAAACCCAAGCGTCCGAAATGGCGTCCGTTCGTGCAGATCAATCTCAGCCTGCAGCAGCACGACAGTTGGAAACATTTCGTCGATCTCGCGTACTGGAACGTGGAACTTGGCGAAGACGTGGCTTAGCGCCGCAACGCCTTCCTCGTAGAGCGGAATGCCGTTCTGCTCATTTTCCTGAACTGCGATTCGATGGATGCAAACAACCACGCCCTTTCCGAACGTTACGAACATCTTTGGAACTCCGCGTTGCCGGCAATTCGCAACGGCGCGATTGAAATTGATCCCACGCTCGCGAAATGGATTCCCGATCAACGCCGCGGTTTTACTTTGATCGCGCGGCCGAACCTGGAAACACAACAGCACGTTCAGAAATTCATCGATGCGCTCAAGGCGATTGATCCCGAGCAATACTATTACCCGCCGAACTCCTTGCACGTAACGGTGCTTTCGCTGTTCACGGCCACCGAAGCGCACGAACGTTTTTCTCGAAGGCGAAAGGAATACGAGGCAGCAGTTGCGAGCGCCGTCGCTGGAACGCCTTCGTTTGAAATTCAATTCAACGGCATCACCGCTTCACCAGGCGCAGTGATGATTCAAGGCTTTCCACGCGGCGAGGTGTTGGAACGATTGCGCGAATGCCTGCGGCGAACGCTGCAAAATCCAAATCTCTCTGATGAATTGGACACGCGTTATCGACTCATCACCGCGCACATGACTGCCGTGCGATTTCGAGCGCCATTAGGGGACAGCCATCAATACGCGGAAAAATTAAAAGCGTTCCGTGAAACAACATTCGGTTCCTCGCACATCGAGATTCTCAGCCTGGTGCAAAACGATTGGTACATGTCGCCGCAGAATCTTGAACTCTTATCGGATTACCCGTTGGACTGAGAACCATCGGAGAAACTGAAACCTCCGCTGCTGCGATCCAATTCCTTCGCGATATTTTCATTCTGGGTGATCTTCGTTGTGCTCCTGTATTGATTGAACGTTTGATTTTTTCTACGCACCTTCCCTGCTTGACTCATGTTTGGCGGCTTCTCATATTGCCATTCGATTTGGTGGGTGAAGTTTAGAAAACAAATTTGTATGTCCAAGCTGAAGGCCCGAACACCAGCGCCCCGCTCCAGCGCACGAACCGCGAAAGCCAATTCCACTGAAAAGCCGGTTCCCAAATCTGACGAAGCCAAATCGCATCAGGCCGCGACTTTCGTTGCCGGTTATCCCAATGCCGGCATGAACGGAAACATTCCCGCCGCAACCGGCACAATCGACAAAGCAGCGGAGATCGCCGAGAAAATCAAAGAACTTGTCCGCCTCGCACAGGAGCAGGGTTATCTCACTTACGGCGATGTCACCGAGATCATGCCCGAGTCGCTGGTTTCGGCTGAGGAACTGGATGACGTTTACAACAAGCTCCGCAATCTCGAAGTCGAAATTGTCGATCAAGCGGAAGTGGATCGCGTCAAGCAACCGGAGCCCGACGAAGAGGAAGACAAGAGCCGGCTGGATATTCTCGATGATCCGGTGCGGATGTATTTAAAGCAGATGGGCCAGGTGCCGTTGCTGACGCGCGAACAGGAAGTGGAAATTTCCAAACGCATCGAGGAAGCGGAAAACGAAGCCAAGCAGGTGCTTTACGGTTTTGGTTTCGCGGGCAAGGAACACATCGCGCTCGCCGAAAAACTGGTATCCGAACCGCCCAAGGAACGTTTCGACCGCGTGGTGCTGGACAAAAAAGTCGAAACCCGCGAAGCGCACATTCGCGTGCTGCGCAAGCTGATGAAGCACGCGCGCGAACTGGATCGCCAGATCGATGATCAATACGCCGCGTGGCAGAGCGCCACGACAGAGGCCAAACGCCAGGCCGCGTTTGCGGAATTCAAGCGGCTGGATGCGAAGCTGCAAAAGACGTTCGATAAATTTGGCTACAAGCAAAAAGTGGTCGAGGAAATGGCGCTGGTCGCCGAGAACATTCACGACAAAATCCAGCTCAGCCTGCGCACCATTCGCGATATGGAATCGCGCCCTTCGCCTTCGAGCAGCGCGATCATTGACTCCGAACAGCGAAAGATCAAAGCGCTGGAGGAATTCGTGCGAACGCCCTACGCCGATTATCTCAACGCGCACGATCAATTGAAACGTTTCGCGTTGAAAGCCAATCAGGCCAAAACTGAAATGGTCGAAGCGAATCTGCGCCTCGTCATTTCCATCGCGAAGAAATACACGAATCGCGGACTGTCTTTCCTCGATCTCATCCAGGAAGGCAACATGGGTCTGATGAAAGCCGTGGAAAAATTCGAGTATCGCCGTGGCTACAAATTTTCTACTTACGCGACGTGGTGGATCCGCCAGGCAATCACGCGTTCCATTGCCGATCAGGCGCGCACGATTCGCATTCCGGTCCACATGATCGAAACGATCAACCGGCTGATGCGGATTCAGAAACGGTTGATTCAGGATTTCGGCCGCGAACCCACGCCGGAAGAACTCGCTGAAGAAATGCAATTGCCCGTGGATCGCGTTCGCGCCGTTCTGAAAATGGCGCAGCAACCGATCTCGTTGCAGTCACCGGTCGGCGACAGCGAGGAAACCAATTTCGGTGATTTCATTGAAGACAAGTCCACGGAAAATCCATCTGATGTCACCAGCTTCAGCCTGTTGAAGGACAAGCTCACCGATGTTCTGTGCAGCCTGACCGAGCGCGAACGCCTGGTGTTGGAATTGCGTTTTGGACTGGGCGACGGCTATTCGCGAACGCTGGAAGAAGTTGGAAAACAATTTCGCGTCACGCGCGAACGCATTCGTCAGATCGAAGCCAAAGCGCTGCGCAAGATGCGTCACCCCACCCGCCTGCGCCAATTGCACGGATTCCTGGAAGTTGAAGATCTGGAATAAGCTTCCGAGCGAAACGCTTTCGTCCGAGAACTTACATCGTCAGATCAATCTCCTGCGCTCTCTCACATTTGGCTTTATTGAACCGTTCCAAAACCCGGGAACGGTTGCGCGAAACTGTAGCGATGTTTCGAATGCCGCCGAATTTTTTGCAATCGTTCCGAACAGATTTGCGCCATGCGCAGATACGCCTGTTGACCAATGCCAATCTGTTGTTCTGCCGCCGCCAGCAGTTTCGCTTTCACCGTCGTACCAGAATTCCAGGCCTGATCCACCGCCTGCGCCAATTGATCCCCGAACTGTGCGCGATCCGCAGCAATGACCTTGCAGCCGCCTTCAAATTGTCCGGCGAGTCCATGAAATTTCCGCGCGTAATATTCCGACTGCACAACCGCCACCACAGGAATTCCCTGCGCCAGCGCGAACACGCCCGCATGATAACTTCCCGTCACAACGACACGGCAGCGCGATACGCGGCCAATGACGTTTTCAGTTGTCCACGGAATGCAATCGCTCTCCGCACCGTCTGGAAGCAGGAACCGCAGCGTGCGCAAATCCGAATCGCGCAATCCGTTCGCGATGGGAATTCCAATCAAAGTTGAATCGCGCTTTGCTGCCTCGCGCTGGAGTACGTCGCGCACTGTAATGAGCGTTTGCTCCGCAGCGCCGCCGTATTTCGCCACGCGAAGATTCACGCCAATGCCATTGCCGGGCGTGGCGGTTCGTTTCCGCCAGGATAATTCCACTGCATCGTCACCAGTCACACAAATGCGTTCATCTGGAACTTTCCACTCCCGCACCAGCGCAAGACTTGCTTCGGCTTCGCGCACTGACACGAAATCGATGAGCGGAAAAATTTCCGACGCGGCTTGAAGCAATTTCGGGCTTTTGATCGGCCCAATGCCTTGTCCGAGAATCGCCGTGGGAATTCCGCGTTCTACCGCCGCCTGCAACGTTGCAAGAATTCGAAGGCTCGTGGCTTCGAAGGCATCGGTCAAAATGCCCGACCCCGCGAGCACGACCAGATCGGCTTCAAACAACGCGTCGGCGAAAGTTCGCGCCCGCAACGATCGCGGCGGAAGCCAGCGTTTCCAGGAACCGCTCTGCCGTTGCGTCCAGAATTTGCAGCCGTTGAAGGAAACAGCTTTCGCGGACGGGCACAACGTTTTGGAAAAAGCCGGCACACGGGTCATCACCGAAAACCGCGCCTGCGGCCACAGCACCTTGAGCCGCTCAATCGCGATTTCAGCCATCGCGGTGTCGCCGAGATTCGAGCCATCGAAAGTGCCGGGGATGATAAAGATGCGCACGTCAGTGGAATGAAAAGATTATCGGAACAAAGCCTTTCGCGCGTGACGCACCTTGCGTTCCCAGCGTCGAAGCAATCCGGGATTGGCATTGGCGGCGATTACTCGTTCGCTGCGCGCGAGGCACAGATCGATTTCGCGAACAATATCCTCTCGTCCCGCCGCGCGCGCGGGGGCTTTCACTTCTTCCCAAAGCGGAACCGCCAGCGCATTGGTCACTTCGATGGATTTCATTTTTTCCAGGATGACTGTGCAGGGAAAGCATGAGGCTTTATCCAGCACGCCCAGCACTTCGAGCATCAGCATGGTGCGAACACATTTCTCGCACGCGCCGCAGTTGTCATGTGATTTCCGAATCCAACAAACATGCAAATGATCGAGCGCGACCGCTGATTTTGCAATGAACCGGGTTTTCTCAAACCGGTTCACTTCATTCTGATAACGGATGAAACGCAGCCGGTCCGTGGACATCAGCGGATCACTCAAGGGATGCGAACCCCACGGCGTCGCGTCGTCAATGTTTCCACCGGCGGAAATCAAAACGGTTTCGAGTGTTTGTTCCAACAACAATCCTACAGCGCCCAGCGCCGGCCCATGCGTGATCGCACCCCAATCGAGTTCGCCCAAACGCGTTTCGCGCAGATTCGTCCGAACGGGAATCAGTTTCCGATTCAGCCGACGCGCGACTTGATCGAGCGCTTTGATTTTTTCTTCCAACGCGCTTTCGTGCGCGAGCGGAATATCGTAGCCGCAAACGTAAATCAGATGATCGACTGCTTTCGTGTTCGTCTCCACCGCAGTCTGGTCGTGAAACAAAAGCGAATAAAACGAATCTACGCCACCCGTGAAAAACAGTCCGAGCCCGCGGTCTTCGGGCGTCGCAACGCTGGGCCGGAAACCAGCGGTTTTAATTTCCACGGGCTTCAGCTTCGGATACCAGCGCGACCAGAGACGCATGGTTTCGTGCGCATTGCGCAACCACGTCTCGTCCACCGGCGCGTCGATTTCCAGCGGTTCCCCCCAGCGCACGGCCAGCGGCAGCAGCGCCTGCAGCCATGGTTCTGCCGTTCGGCTGATTTTTTCCGCGAACGCATCCGGAAATTCAAACCATAGAATTTCCTTCCGCCGCGGACGACGGCGTGAGGCAAAACTGGCGGAGACACGAACGCTTTGCGGACGACTTCCCTCGCCGACAACAATGGATTCAACCCTCATCTAAAATTTAAAGGGACGCGAAGGTCGCAAGCGTCCGGAGCCATTTCAAGTAAAAGCAACGGAGTCGAACCACAAAAGCTCAACCGGTCGCAGGCGGAAAAACGCGCGAGTTCATCAAGCAACGCGAACGGAGCGCGGGTCTGCGACCCGCAGCAATGAGAATCTTCTCTGCGGCTCCGGAACAATGGACGTCGTTGACTTTCTGACGTTGCTGCGGGTCACAGACCCGCGCTTCGACGAATGGCGTTAGCCAGAAATCAGACCGTCAATATGCCACCCTGGCTCGCGTTGGTGACCAGCTTTTGGTACCGCGCCAGCCAGCCGCCCGGATGCCGCCGCGTCGGCTGCCAGTTTTTCCCGCGTTCGGCGAGTTCGGCTTCGGGAACCAGAATGTCCATTTTGCGATTCGGAAAATCGATGCGGATCCGGTCGCCTTCTTTCAGCAAACCAATCGGACCGCCTTCCGCCGCTTCCGGCGAAACGTGTCCAATGCAGGCGCCGGCCGTTCCGCCACTGAAACGTCCATCCGTGACCAGCGCGACTTTGTCGCCCAATCCCATTCCCACGATGTAACTCGTGGGTGAAAGCATTTCCTGCATTCCCGGACCGCCGCGCGGTCCTTCATTGCGGATGATCACCACATCGCCGGCTTTCACTTTGCCACCGAGAATTCCCGAACACGCGTCGTCCTGGCTTTCGAAAATCACGCACGGTCCCTCGAACACAAAACCCGGCCCGCAATACTCTTTGAAGCCCTGGCTGATGCCCGCGGTTTTCACCACGCTGCCTTCCGGCGCGAGCTGACCGTACAGAATCGCCAGCCCGCCATCGGGCGTGTAAGCGGTTTCTTTGGTGCGAATGCAATCCTCGGCTTTGAAAAGAAACGCGGAATCGTAAGGCATCAATCCGCTCGAAGCCACCTTCGCGAGCTTTTTTGGATCGTTGATGAATTCCGCGCGACTGATCAGTCCGTTCTTCAATTTGCGCGCACGCACAAACGCAAACGGCGTCCGCGTTCCGCCTTTGACGTATTGCCACATCAACAAAACCGGCTCGCCGCGGAGTTCGCCGAGTTCGGCGCGAATCAATCCTTTCGCATCGCGAAGCTGTTGCTCGATCACTGGACGCAATTGCTCGTGTCCTTTCAACACATTGCCATCCGGCATTTTCACCGCCGCTTTCGAATCAAAAATCGCGAGCTGCGCGTCCACATCAGCCGCGTTCCACGCCGCTGCGTCACGCCAAAGCGCAATCGCCACCGGATCCGCCGGAAAAAACAGCATCGGTTTCGGAACGAGATTTCCGCTGGCACTGCGCGCGGCCGGACCCATCTTGTCGTTTGGATCCACCACAATCGCCGAAGCGCCTGAGAGCCGAACTGATTTTGCTTCGACACTGCATTTTTCGGAACGGATGTCCCATTCGTCGATGTTCTCGCCGAGGGTTTTTCCGGTGACGGTTTTGCAGTTCACGTTCAGCGCTCCCATGCGTTTGAGTTCGCCGAGAATCGTGTGAATGCCGCCGGCGCGATGCACATCCTGGACGTGATAATCCGAGGACGGCGAAACCTTGCACACGCACGGAATGCGCCGCGAAATTTCGTCGATGCGTTTGATGTCGTAAGGAATGCCGGCTTCGCGCGCGATGGCCAGCGTATGCAGAATCGTGTTGGTCGAGCCGCCCATCGCCACGTCCAGCATGAGCGCGTTGTCGAATGCTTCCAAAGTCGCAATGTCGCGGGCTTTAATATCGCGTTGCACGAGGTCAATGATCGTTCGCGCCGCACGGGCATAAAGCGCCTCGCGTTCTTTCGAAACGGCGAGAATGGTTCCATTGCCCGGCAACGCAATGCCGAGCGCTTCGCACAGACAGTTCATGGAATTCGCGGTGAACATTCCCGAACACGAACCGCACGTCGGACACGCGGATTGCTCGAGCTTCGTCAATTGCGCTTCCGTGATCTGGCCGGTCTGCAATTCGCCCACGCCTTTGAACACCGAAATGAGATCGGACTTTCCGGCGGCAGGTTGCAGATGCGCCGCGAGATCTTCGTGCGTGGCTTTCTGCTCCGCAATGCCCGCGGCCATCGGACCGCCGCTGACAAACACCGTGGGAATATTGCAACGCATCGCGCCCATCAACATGCCAGGCACGATTTTGTCGCAGTTCGGAATGCAAACCATGCCATCGAAGCAATGCGCTTTGATCACGGTTTCCACGCAGTCCGCAATCAATTCGCGCGACGGCAAAGAATACAACATGCCGCCGTGGCCCATCGCGATGCCGTCATCGACACCAATCGTATTGAAAACAAACGGCACGCCGCCGGCTTCGCGAACCAGCCGTTTGACGAGCTGGCCGACTTCATTCAAATGAGCGTGGCCGGGAATGCAATCGGTGTAGGAATTCGCAATCGCAATGAACGGCTTGTTGAAATCCTCTTCAGATTCAATCGAACCCGTGGCGCGCAACAGCGAGCGATGCGGCGCGCGTTCAAAGCCTTTCTTGATGGTATCGGAGCGCATTTTCGTATTTTTTCTTCGGCAAACGCCTGTTGGGATCAACAGACAAAAGCCGTCCAGATTAAAATGGTTGCGGCCCCGATTGTCACGCCTTTCGCATCTGCCCGATTCGGAAAAATTCGGATTCGGAAAGACGAGTGATACGAGCCTCAAACTTCCTCGGAGCACGAACTCCACTCCGCGTGTTTCGCGTTCTGAGCGACACGCGGACTGAAGTCGCGCTCCGATGGGAAGTAGCGCAGGTTTCCAAATCTGCCGTCTCGCAGGTTTCTGAACCGGCGGGGCTGGATAATTTCGATGCGCTCAGAAGTTTCACGCTCAGCCGATTTGGAAATCGGCATACAGCAGGTTGGGAAACCTGCGCTACGAGGCGGCGTTTGCCGTTTCCTACTCTTGAGCCAGGCGGACTGAAGTCCGCGCTCCGTCGCTGATTCTTGGGGTCCATACCTCCTTCTCAGAAACAGCCTCCGTGACAAAAATCAATTTCGCCGTTAACTGCCCGGCCAATTTTATGGAACTTGAAACTGTCGCCCCGATTTCCGCCTTTCCCAAAACCGTTTCGAAACCTGCCATCGCCGTCGGCGCTCCGCTGATCATTGATCCCGCCGCGCCGAAAACTTTAACCGCCGCTTTGCAACGCACCGCGAAGGAATTTCCGAATAAAGGAATTCAATTCGTTCAAACCGATGGCCAAACCACTTCGCTCAACTATCCCGAACTGCTGAATCGCGCGCGCCGCGTTCTCGCCGGACTAAAACATCACGGCTTGAAACCCGGCGGAAAAGCGATCCTGCAACTGGATCGTCTCGAAGATCATTTCGCCGCGTTCTGGGGCTGTCTGCTGGGTGGCATCGCGCCAGTCACTGTGGCGATTGCGCCGACCTACGCCGAGCGAAACGGAATCGTGGACAAGCTTCACAACACATGGCGGCTGCTCGACCAACCGCCGATCATCACGACGGAACGGTTGCAGGATTCCATGGCCGATCTCGCGAAGACGATTTCTGCTCCAATGCTCGACACGCTCAGCGTTGAAACGCTGCGCCGATTTGATCCCGACGAAAACATTCATCCCGTCCGGCCGGAAGATGTCGCGTTCATTCAACTTTCCTCCGGCAGCACCGGCGTTCCGAAATGCATTCAGGAGACACACGGCGCGCTCATCGCACACATTCATTCCTCCGCGGCGTTCAACCAATATTCGTCCGACGACATCACGTTCAACTGGCTGCCGATGGATCACGTTGTTCCAATTCTCACGTTCCATCTCAAAGACACTTACCTGGGCTGTCAGCAGATTCACGCTTCCACGCAACTGGTATTGAACGAGCCGCTGCTCTGGCTCGATCTCATGGATCGCTTTCGCGCCACGCACAGTTGGGCGCCGAACTTCGGATTCAAACTCGTGAGCGACCGCCTCGCGCGGGTGATGGGACGGCATTGGGATTTGTCATCCTTGAAATTTCTCATGAATGCCGGCGAACAAGTGACGCTGCCCGTCGTGCGCGATTTCCTCCGCGCCACTGCGCGATTTGGCATTCGCGAATCCGTCATGCAACCGGCGTTCGGCATGGCGGAAGTCTGCACGTGCATGACCTACGCCAATGATTTCAATGTCGAAACCGGCGCGCGCCGATTTCTGAAATCGTCTTTGAATCGCGAACTGGAACCCGCTTCCAGCGAGAGCGCTGACGCGGCGGAATTCGTCAGTCTCGGCAAAGTCAGTCCGGGAATTTCCATTCGCATCACGGATTCAGAAAACGAAGTTCTGCCGGAGCGCTGGATTGGCCGATTCCAGATCAAGGGCCCGGTGGTCACACTTGGTTATTTTCGCAACGACGAAGCGAATCGCGACGCGTTTGTGGGAGATGGCTGGTTCAATTCCGGCGATCTCGGCTTCATTGAAAACGGCGAACTGTTTCTCACCGGACGCGAGAAGGAAATGATCATCATTCGCGGCGCGAAGTTTTATTGCTACGAAGTGGAAGATGTGGTGAACGGAATTCCCGGCGTGGAACCGACCTTTGTCGCGACCTGCGGAACCGGCGATTCGGCGACGGGAACGGAAACGCTCGCGGTGTTCTTTGTTCCGGCTGGCGTGACTGATGATCTAGCGGTGGCCCAGGCAATTCGACGTCGCGTCACGGCGCGGCTCGGCATCGCTCCGGGTTTTGTAATTCCAATTCCCAAAAACCAGTTTCCCAAAACCACGAGTGGAAAAATTCAACGCACGCAATTGAAGAAACGTCTCGAAGCCGGTGCGTTTCAATCCGTCCTCGAAATCCTGGAACGCGATACCGCCGGGTCCAATGATCCCGCAACGGCGCAAACGGAAATCGAAAAGCAAGTTGCTGAAGTGTGGACGGAAATCTTTGGTAAAGCCGAGTTGTCGGCCAAAGCACATCTGTTCGAACTCGGCGGTGATTCCTTGAAAGCGACGCAGATTGCATCGCGCATTCGCGAACGCTGGCAGATTGAATTTCCGTTGCAACTGCTCTTTGGCGAAACGGGAACCATTCGCGGAATGGCCGATTGGATCGCGCGAAATCGCGGCGCGGCTGCCGATGTTCCGCCACCGATTCAGCGCGCGCCCCGCAACGCTGTTCTGCCGCTTTCGTATTCGCAGCTTCGTCTTTGGCTGGCGGATCAGATCGAGCCGGGAACATCGCTCTACAACATTGGCCGCGCGTTCACGCTGCGCGGTGCTTTGGATTTTGCGGCCCTGGAACGCGCGCTTCAGACATTGGTCAAACGCCATGAAATTTTGCGCACGGTTTATCGGATGGTCGTATTGCCGGAACAGGAGATTCTGCCTGAACTGACGATTCCAATTCCGCGTCACGATCTCGCGCATTTGCCGGCCGCCGAACGCGAACGTGTAATCGCCAACGTGCTCTCAATGGAGATTGCGCGGCCCTTCGATCTCGCGGAAGGGCCGCTGTTGCGCGCAAAACTGATTCGCCTGCGCGATGAAGAACATCTGCTGATGCTTACGTTTCATCAGATCGTGACCGACGCCTGGTCGCTCGGCGTTTTCGCACGCGAACTGGCGGAACTTTATGCGGCGTTCAAATCTGGAAATTCCGGAACGCTCGCGCCGCTGAATGTTCAATACGCTGATTACGCGGTCTGGCAACAACGGTGGCTGGCGGATGCGGCTTTGGAAAAACAGATCGCGTTCTGGAAAACCAAACTCGCTTCGCCCGCCGCTCCATTGAACCTGACGGCGGCACCGGAAACTGCGATGGATTCCGACGAGAGCGAAGTTCAATCGCTGGTGATCAACGGAAAATTGCTGAACGATCTGCGCGCTTTCAATGCGTCGGAAAACGTCACGAGTTACATGACGCTGATGGCGATTCAAACGTTGCTGCTCGCGCGTCAGACGAAAGCCGAAGAACTGACCATTGGTTCGCCGGAATCCGGCCGACGCCGTTCGGAAACGGAAGCATTGCTCGGATGTTTTGTGAACATGTTGCCGATTCAGACGCGGTTTCAATCCGAAGACACTTTCCGCTCACTGCTCAATCGCGTCCGGCAAAGCACCGTGGAAGCATTCGCGCATGCGGATGTGCCGTTTGAAAAAGTCCAGGTGCTCGCGCGGCGTGAAGATTTGAACCATCGGTTGTTCAATACCTGGTTCGGGCCGATTGATTCATTGCGATCTTTTTCGATGGCGGATCTACAAGTCAGCGTTCAGCCGGTTTTTCCGCCGGTCGCGCAGTTCGATCTTTCGTGTTTCTTGTCGGAACAACCGGAAGCGATCACATTGTTTTTCGAATATCGGAAAGCCGCGTTTTCCTCGGCGCAAATCAAAGAGTGGATCGCGCAGTTCAAACAATTGCTTTCACTATTCACCGCCGCGCCGGAAACCCCGCTACAACCGGCGCGCGGACTTCAGTCCGCGTGAAGCCGACCAAAGCACTTTGGCGCCATGCCTCGGATTATTCCGATCAGATAAACAACGAAGAAACCAGGAAACGAAGAATCCTTTGCTCCCCCGCCAGTTACCTTGCCATTTCGTTACCTGATTGCTTCGTTGTGAAAAATTCTGCGCGCGCAAAAGCGGTGCTGAAGCACACGCACTCTAAAAGCTATCGCGAATTCCTGGGCGTAACCTCACGCGCAGCGTCTGGAGTGCGCGCGCTTCAGCGCCGCTTCTGAAGTCTCAAATATTTCCAGCCGTAAAATTCAAGCCGCCAGCACAACAGCTTTCCCGTTTATCCATCGCACAAGCCTCCGAACGATCCGTCGTTGACTTCGCTGGTTGAATTAAAAATGATCGGTCTTCGAAACGCCGTCGTGTTCCCGGATTGAATTCCAGCATTTCCCGAACGTCGGAGCAAAACCGCTTATGCCTTTGAAACCGTTTATCACCTTATGCCTTCTGCTCATTGGAACCTTCACCTCGCCCGCCGTCAGTTATGAATCGGCAAATGTGAATCCGCCGCGTCTCTCCCGGGAATTTCGCGGACTCTGGATCGCGACCGTCGCCAACATTGACTGGCCGTCAAAACCCGGCCTGAGCACCGCCGTGCAAAAAGCGGAACTGATTTCCATTCTCGACCGCGCGGAGCAGCTCAATCTCAATGCCGTCATTTTTCAGGTGCGTCCGGCGTGCGACGCTTTTTACGCGTCGCAGATTGAACCCTGGTCGGAATATCTCACCGGCACAATGGGCAAGGCGCCGGATCCTTTTTACGATCCGCTTTCGTTCGCGATTGAAGAAGCGCACAAGCGCGGCCTGGAATTGCACGCGTGGTTCAATCCGTATCGGGCTTTGCACAAATCCCATGCCGGTTCGGTTTCCTCCGATCACATCAGCAAACGTCATCCCGAGTACGTGAAGAGTTACGGACAATATCTCTGGCTCGATCCGGGCGAACGCGCGGTGCAGGATTATTCATTGAGCGTCGTGATGGACGTCGTGAAGCGCTACGACATCGATGGCGTGCACTTCGATGATTATTTTTATCCCGATCCTGCCGAAGCAAACAAAGCGTTTCCCGATGATCCGAGCTGGAAAAAGTTCGGCGCGAAAAGCGGCCTGCCGCTGGACGACTGGCGGCGTGAGAACGTAAATGATTTCATCGAACGCGTTTATCGTTCGATCAAAGCCGCGAAGCCATGGGTGAAATTCGGCGTGAGTCCGCATGGCATCTGGCGTCCGGGAAATCCGAGTTCAATTCGCGGCTTCGATGCTTACGCAAAAATTTCCGCGGATTCCCGGAAATGGCTGGCGAACGGCTGGCTCGATTATTTTTCGCCGCAGCTTTATTGGACAATAGATGCGAAGGAGCAGAGCTTTCCCGTTCTGCTCAAATGGTGGGCGGAACAGAACGTGAAGAATCGTCATCTCTGGCCGGGCTTGTCCGTCGCCTATGCCGCGCGGCCAAGCTGGGATTTGGATGAAATTCCAAAGCAGATTCAAATCACGCGCGATCGCTCTGACGTGACAGGATACATCCTCTACAACACCAGCAGTCTGCTGGCGAACAAATCGTTGCTCGACCGCTTGCAACGCAAAGTTCAGCCCACGAAAAGCTTGGTTCCAGCGTCGCCGTGGCTGGGGAAAACGGCTCTGCCAAAACCCAGCGCAGCAGTCACGGGCAATCCGGAAAATTTGAAATTGAGTTGGAAAATCGAAGGCGACAGTCCCGTTCGCTGGTGGGCGGTGCAGACGAAATTTCAGGGACATTGGAAATTGGAAATTCTTCCTGGCGAAGCGTCATCGATGAATCTCGGCGCAGCGGAAGCGATTGCGGTGTCGGCGATTGATCGTTTTGGAAACGCGAGTGCGCCGTGTG
This sequence comes from Verrucomicrobiia bacterium, assembly GCA_035765675.1. Taxonomy (GTDB): domain Bacteria; phylum Verrucomicrobiota; class Verrucomicrobiia; order Limisphaerales; family DASXHY01; genus DASXHY01. Next base: position 12,127 of record DASTXC010000096.1, on the reverse strand, counting down.
TATTGCAGGCGCGCAAAGCCACGTCGCGCGAACGTATTCCGCAGCGGAAAAAATGGTGATTGAGATAGTCCCGCCGCGCGATCAAAGGCGCACGGGGTTTATGCCGCTTTCGGTTCCCGCCTATTGAATTCCCATGTCCTTGCGGAAGGCCAAAACCATGAGCACATGGCGACGAAAATTTTCCGTGCTGCCTTCGTTGTCATAATTCAATCCATACGGCCAGAAATGTGTTCCGTCGGAATGGATCACCGCGCCTGCGCCATCGAATGCTTCAATCTGCCGCACACCGTTCGTGCCTGTCCAAATCCCGTTCTGTAAATTCGCCGACCAATTGGCGATGGTGCCGACGCCCAGCGCGTGACCAATTTCATGCAACGCCGTGCGATAACCAATCTGACCGCCGAAATCGATGGTGCCGTTGTAGCTGGCTTGGGCGGTCGGAACGCTCGGATTGTAATTCACGTAAAGCTGTTTGTTGAACGTGCCGTAGCGATTGTACTGCGCCACCGCGCCGTCCATTGCGTAAATGATTTTCGCCCGAATATCGGCCGGCCAGGACGCGGAGTCGCTTGCGAGTTGATATTTCAATGGACCCGGCGCGGGCGGTCCAACCACGGTTTCCAGCCGATAAAACGATTGAGCCGTTGCGGATTGAATCGGCGTCGTGAAAGTGAACGTTCCGTTGCTGTCGAATGTTTTGGCTGCAACCGAAATCCAATTCGCTATCGGCGCACTCGCGTCGCTGGATCGCAGCACATGACACATTGTTTCCTGCAGGCCACCGATGACATTGAACGTCAGATCTCCGGCAAGAATTTGGGCGTTGCTGATTTTCGGACGAGCGACTGCGAGAAATTCGTTGGGAGTCAAAGCGGAATCCGAAATGCGAACTTCATCAATGAAACCATAAGCCCGGTCGGTGTGTCCTCCGGCGTAAAGTCCGCGACCTACGGACCACGCACCCGTTGTCCAATCCGCGCCGCTGGTCGTTCCTTTGGCCAGTGAACGATTCGAGCTGCCGTTCGTGCTGAGGTCAGTAACTGCAACCAGCACGCTGTTGACGTACATTTTCAAAGTCATTCCGTCACTGACCGCCGCCAGATTGTACCACGGCACGTTCGTGCCTTCCGGATTCGTGGTTGCGTCAAAACCATAAAGCCAGCCCGGTGGCGAAAAGGCGGACGAGGTGACGCCGGAAACATCAGTGAAAGTGATACCGACGCTGTCGTCCGGACGCGCCTGCAAATAGAGCGCGGCGTGACTGGCATTGCCGCTGGAGACGTTGATCGCATCGCGCCCGACGATGGTGCGAAAGCCCGCATTGGCCTGTGGTTTGTAGGAAGCTTCGATGGTGAATTGCGCCGGGGTGATGGTCTGGGCATTGATTCCGCTCGGCAAACTTCCTGCCGCCGAAGTAAAGAACGCAGGATAATTTCCGGTGTTGCGAACACTGAACTGATTGGTCGCGCCATTCAGTAGAAGCGTCGTAAAAGGAACATCCGCGCGATATGCAAACCCGGCATAGCCGCCCTGCGTCCACGCGGACAAATCATTTCCGTTTCCCGAAACATCCGGCGTGGTGCCATTGAACGCGCCATCCGCTCCCGCGTGCAGAACGTTTGAATTCGCGGGACCGTTCTCAAATCTCCACCAGGCAACAGTTTCAGCATTGATTCGCGCGGCCGGAATCAAAACTGACGCGACGCAGCTTAATTGAATCGCCCGACGGAACGCGGATGAAATCAGGTTTTTCATAATTCAGGCAAATGGTCGAAGCGCAGAATGCCATTTTCCCGCGGCCGCGAATATTACCCGAATGAGTGGTTTTGACGGGACAGTGAATCGGTGTTCTTCAGCATCGCCGGCAGGAAAATAGAAGTGGTTTTGAAAGGGCTGTAAGCCGAATTTTGTCTGCGCCCTTTGAGAGAGCGGAGAGAATCATTTGTCTTAGCGGCCGGTACCCGGAACCCATTCGCTTGCGCGAAAATGGAGCGGGCCGCTCCGAGGTTCTCTATTTGGCCTTGCACCCGATGGGGTTTGCCATGCCTCCGGCTTGCGCCGGTAGCGGTGGTCTCTTACACCACCTTTTCACCCTTACCATTCTGAAATTCGCATTTCAAAATGGCGGTTTGTTTTCTGTGGCACTTTCCGTTGAAACGCCTCGCGGCGTCGTCCCCCGCGTGTATCTCCGATCAAAATCGGAGTTACGCGGCATCGCGCCCTGCGGTGTTCGGACTTTCCTCCTCTGCTGGATCGCTCCAGCAAAAGCGATTCTCCGCCCTTCCAAAACCGGCGACACCATACGTTTGCCCCCCTGCTTTCTCAAGAACGGTTTAAGCAGGGAAAACACGAAAGGTCATTTCACCGGCGGCACAATCGAAGGCGCTTGAACGGGAACATCACAGTGCTTCTGCGCGGATGCGAAACAAGCGTCAGTGACCTGTTGCGTTTTGAGCGCCCACATCGGCCAGTCTTCGTTCAGCTTTCCTGACCGAACCTGTTCCGCGAAATGACGGAACATGGCGGAATCCTGGGCAACGTCACGACTGTCGTCGTGATCGCCCGGGCAGTTGCAGATTCGCACAGGCTCGTCCCGACCATTCAATTCAAACGCCGGCTCGTGTTCGTTCTGCGGATGAACGAAATCGGGGATTCGCAGACTGCCTTTCTTGCCGCTGATTTCAGCCCACTGCTGTTTCTCCGTCAGGAACGAGCAGAAAAATCCCGCGGAAGTTTCATCATCAAAAATCAGTTCACCCGAAAAATCCGTCGGCGCCGGACCGGGACTGAGCGTGCTGCCGCGCTGGGAAAGAATTCGCCCGCTCACCGTTTCGGGTAATCGCCAGTTCAGGGTCCACAACGCAAAACGAATGCAATACCAGCCCAGATCGCCCAGACAGCCGGTCGGTTCGAGTTCGCTGTGAATCCGGATATTGTCGCGAAAAAAATCTTCCACGGCGCGAAATGCAAACAGAGAGGTGATCCGCTTCACGCGGCCGACATGACGTTCCTCATCGAGAATTTCGCGAATGCGATTCATCCGCGGGTTGTGCATGAACATGACGCCATCCATGAATTGCACGCGATGCTGCGCGCAGGCCGCGATCATTTCGCGAACATCTTCGGCATTCAGACCGCAAGGTTTTTCACAGAGAATGTGCTTTCCGGCAGCCGCGGCGCGCAGCACCCACTGTTTTCGCAAACCCGTCGGCAAAGGAATGTAAACCGCGTCCACATTCGGCGATGCCAGGAATGCTTCGTAACTGCCGAACGCAGCGGGCGGCGTTTCGAATGGAACCGCGCTTTGACAACTTTCGATGAATTCGCTTCCGCGTGAGAGATCGCGGCTGCCGACGGCGGTCACGATGCAATTGCCGCTGTCGCGAATCGCGCGCCAGTTTTTTCGAGCGATGCCGGCGGTGCTGAGAATTCCCCAACGCAATGGTTTCATAGTTTGATTTCCGAAAATTCCCGCACGCGTTCCAGGATCACGTCCGCCAGTTGCGGCGCGGTTCCCACAGCGGCAGCGTACCAGATCAGTTTTCCGTTGCGCTCGGTGGGATTCCGCCACGTCGGCTGACCCGCGGCAAGCCGTTCACGAACGATTCTCTCCGGCTCGCCGAGAAGAATGGGAATATCCTCCGCCACATGCATTCCATCGCTGATGAAGAATGGAACGATCACGAGATTTTTCGTTTCCGCCAGCGCAAAGCAATTGCCAATGCGCGGCTCTTCTTCCATGAAGATCGCGTGAACGCCGGCGTATTCGTTTTGACCGCGGATCAATTCCACCTGGCGCTCAATGGATCGGCGCGAATTCTCGTTCTGATCGGTTCCATGGCCCGCGATGAACAACGTGATGTCCTTCGATTTCGGCGCGCGCGGAAAGGGAAATTTCGCAATCACTTCGCGCGCCCGCGCCAGCAGCACTGTCGTCATGTGTTCGTGCGTTCCGACCGGCCGGCAATAAATCTCCATGACGGAACCGCGCTGGCGTAAACGCGATTTCGGATCGCTGGAAAGTTCGAAGCCCAGTGCCTGCGGAATTTTTTCTTCGCTGAAAAATCCTTCGCTGATGAACAACGGCACAATGAAAATCCGGCGCGCGGAAAGGGAAGGAACAACCTCAACCAATTTCGGTTCCTGTTTCCAGAAAGCGGCGTGAACTTCGCCAAAGATTTTTCGCCCGCGCAGTTCCGATGCGTGCTGAAGAACCGGCGCGGCGGAATCGGCATTCTTCGTGGAACCGTGTCCAACCAACACCAGCGCGGCATCTGAAAAACTTTCGTGAAGCACCGGCAATGGTTAGCGCAGGGCGTTTTGATACGCAAGCATGTCAACATTCCGAGCGCGGCTCTGCGAGCCGCGGCAATGTCGTATCGCCACAGGCAATAAGGTTTCGATCGCGTCTGTTCCCATCAGCGTTGCTGCGGGTCACAGACCCGCGCTCCAATGCAGATCAGCCCGGGTAAAATTCTTCGCTGAGAAGGAGTTGAAGACTGTGCATCGCCAGCGTCAGTTCGCCGAACAGATGAGCCGATTCGGCATCGAATACTTCCCGCTCCAGCCGATTCTGCATTCGACGCACGCGCACACTCAGCGCGACGTGTTCCTCGGAATCGCCGAGCTTTTGCAAAAGGCGTTTCACCTTCTCAGCCCGGCGGTGCGCGCGGCGAACCAATTGAAGCGCTTTTGAGAATTCAATTTTTCCCGCGTTTACCCGTTTCAATAGAAGACATTCAAACGCGCGACAGTATTTCGGACGATCCTTGTAAATTCCGCAGCGGCATCCATCGAAGGCGGCGCAAGGCTGTTTGAACTTTGTTTCGCCCGATTTCGTCGTTCGCAGAATCGCGAGCCCCAGCGCATGCAATCGTTCTGAATTATCGCCCGGCTGCAACTGGCCTTTCGCGAAGATCACACCGTTGCAGCACAATCCGCATTCGAGACAAAGCTGATGGGATTCGATTGCGGGCATGTTGAAGTTTTACCGAATCCAATTCAGACGAAAACGCGAATCAACGGAAATCCGCGGGGAACAAGGCGAGCGAATGTGGATTCAATCCGCCGCCGCGAGATCCATGTCCCGCGTGTAATAGAGAATCCGTCCGCAATGCGTGCAGGTGACGATTTCCTGCTGACCCTGGCAACTCACGATCACTTGCGTCGGCAGGCGCATGTGGCAACCACCGCAAACACCGTGTTGAACGCCGACGACCACGTTGTCACCTTTGCTTTTCAACAGTCGATCGTAACGGGCGCGAACACTGTCATCGACCGCAGCGGCCAGTTCTTCGCGATTGGTTTCCAGCTCCGCGAGTTCTTTCTTCAAATTTTCTTCGCGTGCGGCGAGTTGAGCGACCTGATCGTCCATCAGCTTTTTCGCTTCATTGGCAACCTGCGTTGCGGCGACAACCTGCTTCTGCGCCGCTTCACCCTGCTCCATCAGTTCAATTTCCTGATCTTCGATTTTGATAATCGCTTCCTTGCAGGTTTCGATTTCGTGAGCGAGCGCGCGGTATTCCTCGTTCTTGCGGGTTTGAAGCTGTTGATTCGCGTATTTTTCGATCAACTGTTTCTTGGCCTGAACTTCGAGGTCGAGATCTTTGCGGCGGGATTCGAGTTCCTTGACCTTGAGCTTCGCGTTGTCCAGGGCTGTTTGCGCGCCGGAGGATTTGCTTTTGAGCGCCTGCCGTTCCGGACCCATGTGATCCAATTCGGTTTTGACACGGCTGATTTTTTTATCGCGGTCCTGGAGGATCAGTAATTTTTCAATCGTCTCGAACATTTGGCCCTTAACGTCACAGTGTTTAATGGACTCAAAAACATTATCCACGCGCGACAAACAAGTCAATGCACGCCGCGGCTCGGGCACCGACCACCGAGGAAAATTCCCGCGTAAAGTGAATCAGCGACAGAAAACCCCATCTTGGCCACAGCTCTTAACTCTTAATCCTAACTCTTAATTCTTAATCTGAACTCCCGAGGGGCTGGATTAAGAATTGAGATTAAGAAATTAGGATTGAGAGTTAAGATTAAGAGTTACGAACTCAGGATCGTGAATTGCGGCGAGGATGCCGGTTTGTGCACACCCGTCCGGCGATGAACCAAAATGGATTTGCGCTGAATGCCCGAAACAATTTACTTTCCCGCAGATGATCCGATCTTTCGAGCCGAGCGCTGAGATGTTGCAATGGCGCGGCGAACCGCAGAGGGAATTCCACGAAAAAGCTGCCCAGGCAGCCCGCGCGCGTTTCGGAAAACGGATTTTTGTTCGAGGCGTGGTCGAGGTTTCCAATTTCTGCCGCGAGAATTGCGTCTATTGCGGCATGCGGCGCGACAACCGAAATCTTTCCCGCTTCCGCGCGCATCACGATCAACTCGCGGAAATGCTGATCCACCATCGTCCCGCCAGCATTACCGATCTGAATATTCAGGCGGGTGAAGACCCGGTCGCGGTTCGCGAAGTGGTTTTGCCACTGATCAAAACGCTTCGACGCGAAACAGATCTGGGAGTCAGCGTCTGCCTTGGATCGCTCAGCCATAATCTTTACGCCGATCTGAAAAACGCCGGCGCGAGCATTTACATCATCAAGTTCGAAATCGCCGATCCTACGCGCTACGCGGAAATGCAGTCGCCGGGAAAATACGCGGAACGGCTGGAGAACATCCGTCACCTCGCGCAGACCGGCTGGCGCGTGAGTTCCGGTTTTATTGCGGGATTGCCGGGCCAGACGACGGAAGACATGCTTCAAAACCTTTCCCTGGCGAACGAATTGCCTTTGGACGGTTGCAGTGTCAGTCCGTTTATTCCTGGCGACGAATCGCCATTGGGCAGCGCGGTGATGTGCGGCATTGACATTACTTTGAACAGCATGGCGGCGATGCGATTGATGCGGCCGGACTGGGTGATTCCCTCCGTGAGCGCGTTGAACCTCGCCGATCCGGGAAACGGCTACAGTCGCGGTCTGCGAACCGGCGCGAATCTGGTGACGATCAATCTCACGCCTTCCGAAATGCGCGGCAATTATCTGCTCTACAAGCGCGACCGATTCATCATGACGGAGGAAAGAATTCTTAATGCCATTTCCGGCGAGGGTCTGGAACCTTCGACTCAGAGTCTGGTGGATTTCTATGGACCGAAGCAAACGCAGGAGGCCAGTTCACCGATTGTTTCGACTTCGGTTTGATTCGGTAAACGGTTTGCCGACCGGCTCCACTTCCAATCGGTATTTCAATCCTGAGCAAACACAGGATTCGTGCGTTTCATCCGTGTGAATTCGTGTCCATCCGTGGTTGATCCATTTCCCCGGAAGTGGGAAGTGAAGACTGAATTCGAAAAAGTGAAAGCGAAACGCTTTTCTACGTCACTTTCGCTGTCGCGGTGGGAACTATTTCCGAATTGGATTTCTTTTGAGATTCCGGTTCCGCGCCGAACCAACTGCGCCAGCCTTCCGAAATTTCCAGCCAACCCCAGGCGGCAAATGCCTTCAGCACCGGCCACGCACTTGCTCCGGAAAAAGTGAAGCCGGGAATCAGAAACCGACGACCCGCGTTTTTTTGGCCGAAAACACCGCGCTTCCGACGCGCCCGCGCGATTTTCGCAAACCGCCGATTATAGAAGCGCATCAGGTAAAAAAATGGAACCGACGGCGGTGTGGAAAACGGCGGCGCCTGCAGTGCTTTCGAACCGAACTTGAACGGCTGCGACGCAATGCCGAGATAATACAATCCAAGATCAAGCTGAAAGACGATCCGCATCAGATCGAAATCGCCGAGGTATTCGTACTTGTCCTGATACACCGCCTGAAACCAGCAGCGATAACTTCGCGCGAAATCGCGATTGTGTTTTTCGATCAGCGGCGCCATCGGTTCGCCGCGTTGCTGGGCGAGAATCAATTGCACCGACGACCACGCTGTAAACGAAATCCAATCCATGCCCGGACTGTAAAACGGATCCAGAAACGCCGCGGCGTCACCGACCAGAGCGAAACCATCCCCCACAAACGTGCTGCTGCAATACGGCAGATTCTTGCGCCAGAAGACATCGCCTTCGCGCCATTGAGCATCCGCCAGCAATTCCGCGCCGACCGGATGTTGCATCAGAAAATGTTTCAATCGTTCACCCAGGGAACCGCCTTCGGGCCATTGAACCAATCGCTGATCGAATACAACTCCGAGACTCACATCGCCGCCTTTCAACGGAATGCACCACGCCCACCAGCCGGTACCCAGCAAATGATTGGTGGCGGTTGAGCGAATGCCGTTGCAGGCCATCGACCATTTCGGAAATTTCTGCGCGAGTTCCAGACCGTCCCAATCCTTCACGCCTGTCCAACGCCCCCAAACCGCAGTGGTGGGATGAGCTTCGTTGGGTTGCAACCAGCCATTCTGACGCGCCAGCACGGCGGCGACGCCAGAAGCATCAACAATCCAGCGTGCGGAAACAGAACGGGTTTCTTCCTGAACGCGCACTTCCAGCGTTTGATTGCCGCCGGAATTCAATTTGATCTGCGAGGCTGAAGCGGGTCGCCAGAGTTCGACGCCGAGTTGTTGCGCGCGACGCAAAACTTCTTCATCGAGAACCGCGCGATCGATTTGAAACGCTGGTACGCGCGATAAATACTTGCCGCCGATCTCGCTGGAATCTTCGAGTGTTTCGGTGTCGGCGTTGGAAAACCAGAAGCGCATCCCCTGTTTGAGAAGATGCGCTTCGTTCAGATATTGCGTGAGTCCCAGGACGCGGCAAAGGAAGTAGCCGCTGATTTCAACCGTCGCTTCCCCGACACGTCGCCCAAATGCCGTGGATTTTTCAACCACCAACACCCGCAGCTTCGGCTGTTCCCGCAACAGGAGAATGGCCGTCGCCGCGCCGGACAAAGCCCCGCCAATGATCACCACGTCATAATGAAATCCGGCATTGGACGGAGCGTTCACGTAAGTCCAACCGCTTAGTCAACGCGGTTGATATGGAGGTCGCGGTCGAGAATGGTGCCGTCTTCAGCGTTGATGCGGATTTCGCCGATCTTCGCATCTTTTTCCTTGTTCCGCAGTTTCTGCGCCCAGAGGACGACTTTCCAGACGGGCATATCGTCATCGCGTTTCAAGGAAAGTTCGGTCGCGCAGATGGTAAGATTTTCGAGGAGCGGATCAGCCGTGGCGAGTTTGATGGCTTTGTCCGAATCGATTTTGATTTTTTTCAGATCCAGCACGTTTTTGTAACCGATGTAGGCAAACGGCTGGCGCATCGGATGTTTCACTTCGAGCTTTTTGCCCGCGCCCATTTTGACTTCCGCGGTTTTAAACGTCGCATCCTTGTCGTAATAAACCACGTACCAGATGGTCGGGATGAGCGATCCAATCGATTTTTCGGAACGAAGCTGAACCACCTTGTCTTTGACTTCGTCGCCGACGTGATGATTGGCTTCCTTGATCAGTTCCAGCGCGGTCACATCATCGGCAAAAGCCGGCACGGAAAATCCGAGAACGAGGAGTGCAACGAAAATAAATTGCCATTTGGAGGCGGTCGCAAATTTCATGACCGCCACTATATAAGTCCTCCCCGGGGAGTGACAATCTGTAAAACCAGACGCTCGCCGGACAGGGCGCAACTTAACACGCGCACCAAACATCGAATTGAACTTCGAAATTCAAAAGGGCTGATCACTCCCTCGGAGAGGGCCGGGGTGAGGAGGTTTTTAGCTCAAAATCCTCCCACCCTGACCCTCTCCCCGCGCTTCGCTGCGGGGCGAGGGAATCGAAAAGGGTGCGGGTGCCAAGTTGCCCTCGTCGGACGCCCTTGGTTTGCTGGCGTGATTAAAAGTGGGTGATTGAACAGACGCGGATAATTTTCTTCTGGTAGCGGCAGCCGCGCTGCGGAGCCGGGCGCGCTGTTCCGCGCCCGTCCAGGAAGCGTGAATGGCCAAAACGGCACGAAAATCCGTTCGCCCCCGGCGGCTCGCAGCGCGAGCCGCTCTACCGCTCGGCAATGGCACCAAAACCAAACTCTGCTGGAAATTTTTTTGCCTCAGCCCGGTTTTATATTTCGTTATTTGACGAAATATCTTATTGACGAACCGTCAAAACGAGTCAGATTGGGTCCAGGATTTTTTATGCGCGAACTGCTGGCCATCACCAAAGCTCTCTCCGATCCCAATCGCGTCCGCATTCTGCTCGCGTTGCGCGCGGGCGAACTCTGCGTCTGCCAGATCACCGAACTGTTCGGACTCGCGCCGTCCACGATTTCGAAACATCTCTCCATTCTGAATCACGCCGGGCTGATTCATTCACGGAAGACGGAACGCTGGGTTTATTACCGGTTGCCGGACGGGAACACGCCCGTCGTGGTTCGCGAAGCATTGGACTGGATTCACAAATCGCTCGCGAAAAGCGCGGAAGCCCGAAGCGACGCCAAAAAATTGAAAGCCATTCTCAAAACCGATCTGGCGGAAATCTGCCGCCGACAATGCCGTTAACAAAATTATGAATGCTCCATTCTCAATCAAAGAAAGCGAAAGTTTGCGGACGCTCGTTCGCGAAGGTTACGCGAAAATCGCCGAAGACACTTCATCCGGATGTTGCAGCCCGGGCGTCTCGTGCTGCGGTTCCGCGCCGCAGGATGCCGATAAACTCGCGCGCGAACTCGGCTATTCGGCCGAAGAACTGAAAGCCCTTCCCGAAGGCGCGAACATGGGTCTCTCCTGCGGAAATCCCGCCGCGCTGGCAGCGTTGAAGCCCGGCGAAGTCGTGCTGGATCTCGGCAGTGGCGGCGGCTTTGATGTTTTCATCGCCGGCCGCAAAGTCGGTCCGACCGGACGCGCAATCGGCGTGGACATGACTCCCGAAATGCTCGCAAAAGCGCGACGCAATCGACTCACTTATCGAGAACAAACCGGCGTGGATAATGTCGAGTTTCGCTTGGGCGAGATCGAATATCTGCCGGTCGCGGACAACAGCGTGGATGCGATCATTTCGAATTGCGTAATCAATCTTTCGCCCGACAAACCGCAGGTCTGGCGCGAAATGGCGCGCGTGCTGAAACCGGGCGGACGCGTCGCGGTTTCCGACATTGCGTTGCTCAAGCCTTTGCCCGACGAAGTTCTTAAAATTGTAGAAGCGCTGGTGGGATGCGTCGCCGGTGCAACGCTGGCAAGCGAAACCGAACGCATGGCACGAGAAGCGGGGCTGACGGAAATTGTGCTCAAACCCAAAGCGGAATACATCGAAGCCATGACGAGTTTTGAAGATCCGTTGTATCAGAAAATCCTGGAACACCTGCCCGCTGGCGCGAAAGCTTCGGATTACATTGTGAGCCTGGAAGTTCAAGCCAGGAAACCTGGCCATTGAGCAATGCCAATGTCCTCGCTGCCGACGGTTCTGATTCTTTGCACCGGAAATTCCTGCCGCAGTCATTTGGCGGAAGGCGTTCTCCGCGCCGCGGCCGGTGACATTCTGGAGGTGCAAAGCGCCGGATCAAAACCCGCGGGCTACGTTCATCCGCTGGCGATTCAGGTCATGTCCGAAATTGGAATCGATATTTCCAATCACGTTTCGAAGCACATGAACACGTTTTTGAATCGCGAGGTGGAAACGGTGATCACCGTTTGCGGCAACGCCGATCAGGCCTGCCCCGTTTTTCCCGGGCAGGCAAATCGTTATCACTGGGCATTCGACGATCCTGCTCACGCAACGGGAACGGATGATGAAAAGCTCGCTGTCTTCCGCCGCGTGCGCGATGAAATCCGCCGGACCTTCGAAGCCTACGCCAGCGAGCGACGCGCTGGATTGAATCGGTAGTTGGCGATATCACAGCCGCGCATCGGAACGATTTTGCGTTTTGGAAAATGTCTGCAAAAGCCGCTGGCACGATGAGGCGTGATGGTGTATCTACCATTTCAAAGCCCGTTCAAATCATCGTTCGTTTATGAAATCGCTATTCTTTTCTCTCGTCGCAGGTTCACTCAGTGTTTTAGCCACGTCCGCGTTTGCCGCCGACACGCCGCGCGGCAGTTTGTTGGAACTGCATTCCTGTGAATTGTACGCGGGCGGCTGCACCGTGTCCGCCGAAGCGACCCAGGGCGGCCGATACATGTTGCGCGTCTGGGATTTTTCCGGAGGCGAATTCGCT
>DASTXC010000095.1:0-44367 GCA_035765675.1 Verrucomicrobiia bacterium | reverse complement strand
ATGCGCCAGCGCCGTCTGGTGCGCGATTACGAAACCACCGAATCCAGCGCCAAGGCCTGGATCTACATCGCCATGATCCGAATCCAACTCCGCCGCCTGGCCTGATCCCGCTTCATTCATGATTTTTCAGACACGCTCTTACATTTCCGTTCACACCGAAAGCGATCACTACACCAATACCTTCCTCGATCCACAGCGGTTTTTCCGGCTGGAGACCGAGTGAGCTTGAGATGAAACCGGTTAGGCACAGCGCCAGCTACCTGGCAAATATTTTCAAATCAGACCTGCTGAATTATAAACCCGCAGACCATCTGTATCATTACCTAAAACCAGTTCCGCCGATCCCCGCGATTCCTGACGTGACTCGTCGCGCAATGGCCGTGGCAAAAGCGGATAAATGGCTCCCGAATATTCAATCCTCAACTGCCTCGGCATGAAACCGTTTTTACCTGCCCTGCCTTCACTTGTAAAACTACCCGTTCAACTCCGTAATAAATGTGCGGTACCGACCCTTTACGTTGGCAAAAGTGAAGACGAGGAGGAATCGGTTTCTGAAAGCTGAAGCGAATCTGGATGAACCAACTCCGGCGAGCCACAGTTGAAGTAGCGCAGATTTCCAAATCTGCCGTATCGCAGGTTTTAAAACCTGCGTAGCTTGAAATTTTGATGCGCTTCGAACTTTTCACGTTCAGCCGATTGGAAATCGGCGATACAGCAGGTTGGGAAACCTGCGCTACGGGATGATAAAGCGGTCAGTCCCCGCACATTTATACAAGTTCAAATTCATCCAGTTCGGTTCCACCTGTTTGGGTGGCGCTTCGAAGTCGGTTTGCGGTTTGTGCGCCGCTCTCGGATATTCAATCCTTAACTGCCTTGGCATGGGCCTTTTTTGCCAACACGGCACTCGTTTGTAAATCGTCCGTTCTGCTCTGTGATAAATGTGCGGGACTGACCCTTTACTGACCCTTTACGATGTTCCGCGCCCGTCGGGAAAAACGTGAATCATTGAAAAAGCGAATGCGGTACTGCGTAGCGCAGACTGGCAGTCTGCTGTTTCGCCGGCTGGCAGCCGGCGGGGTGCAATCAATGCCATCGCTCGGAATTTTCGGAATGTCTTCTCAGCGTCGCTGCCCGCGAATTGCCAATTCGCGACACAGCAGACTGCCAGTCTGCGCTACGCCTTTGATCTGCGTCCCACGTAAAGGGGAAAGTCCTGGCACATTGATACAAATTCAAATTCATCCGGTTCGATTCCACCTGTTTGGCTGGTATTTCGAAGTCGGTTTGCGATTTGCGCGCCGCTCCCGGTCATCAACGGTTCGGCTGTCTATTTCAAGGTCATGCCCTGCGGCATTCTCATTTCGCCAGGAAAACGATCGTTTGTAAATCGCCCGTTCTGCTCCGTAATAAATGTGCGGGACTGACCCCTTTATGGTTCACGCTGAACCCTGACGCAAATCTTGCCACGCGAAATTCAGTTCGCTAAGGTCACGCATCCGTTGGCCGGAAACCAAACCTTTCCCCATCAAAGCAAAGGTCTGCTTTTTCGTCCGACAAATGGAAACCAGTCAATCCGTGAAAAAAGGTGATCCGCAATCGGCAGTTCATTCGACTGAGCAACGTAGCCGAGCCGGCGTTTGCTCATGAGCCTCGTCAGGTCCAAACAACGCGTCGCCGACCACGGAGAAGTTTTCACCCCGGCATGGATGGTTGAGGCCATGCTCGATCTGGTAAAGCACGAGACCGAGCGCATTGACTCGCGCTTTCTCGAACCGGCGTGCGGGAGCGGCAACTTCCTTGTGCAGATTCTGCGGCGCAAGCTCGCCGCCGTGGAACTCAAATACGGCAAATCCGATTTCGAACGCCACCACTACGCGCTGCTCGCGCTCATGTGCGTTTACGGGATCGAACTGCTTCCGGACAACATCGCTGAGTGCCGCGCGAATCTTTTGGAAATCTTCGCCGAATATCTCAACATCGACGCGTCGAACGACCTGTATCGCGCCGCGTCTTACGTGCTTTCGCAAAATCTCATTCACGGCGACGCCATGAAAATGCGCGGCCACAATGACGCTCCGATTCTCTTCGCGGAATGGGGTTATTTGGGAAAAGGCAAATTCCAGCGCCGCGATTTTCGTTTCGATACGCTCACGCTTTCGTCTGCTTTCAGCGCCGAGGACTCACTGTTCTCGCAACTTGGCAAACACGAAATCTTCACGCCCGCAAAAACCTATCCGCCGATGAGCGTGGGCGAACTGGCGACATTGTCACCGGGGGACAAGGCATGAGTGCGTATTCGCCAATCCCGAAGGGATTGCATCGTTCAGCCCGGGGTTGCCGAATCGACGAGGCTACCCCGGGTAGCGTGATTCATCATTTTCTCCAACCCCAACGGGGTTGCATCAATGGCGAACACGCGGGCGGCTGCAACCCCTTCCGGGTTGTTGAATCTTCCGGACGGTTACCCAGGGTAGCTCGGTTCAAGCCGAACTCGCAGACCTCGCAACCCTGGGCTGAACGCCATTACCCCGTTGGGGTAAACATCGTCGCGGAGGGTACGCTATGACTGCCCAATCCACCTTCACCTTGCGCGGGCGAAATCCTGATGTGCTGACATGCATTGCGAACCTCTCCAACGACGAGGTGTTCACGCCGCCGGAATTCGCCAACCGGATGCTCGATACGCTGGCCGAGGCGTGGGCGGCCAACAACAAGGGCGCGAACATCTGGGCCGACAAGACGGTGAAATTTCTCGACCCTTGCACGAAATCCGGCGTGTTCCTGCGCGAAATCACCAGCCGTCTCACGAAAGGATTGGAGAAGGAAATTCCCGATCTGCAAAAGCGCGTGGATCATATCCTGACGAAACAGGTGTTCGGCATCGGCATCACGCAAATCACCAGCCTGCTGGCACGCCGCAGTGTCTATTGCTCCAAGCACGCCCAAGGCAAACATTCCATCGCCAAATCTTTCGCCAGCGATGATGGGAACATTTGGTTCCAGCGCCTCAAACACACTTGGGATGGAAAAAACTGTAAATTTTGCGGCGCGCCGAAAGAAATCTTTGATCGCAAGGAAGGTCTCGAAAACCACGCCTATGCGTTGATACACACAGACAACATCAAGACTCGGTTGGCCGAGTTATTTGGAGGCAATATGCAGTTCGACGTCATCATTGGAAACCCGCCATATCAAATGACCGGCGGTGCAGGAGGCACGAGTGACTCCTCAATCTACCATCTCTTTGTAGAGCAGGCATTGAAGTTAGACCCGCGCTTGCTGAGCATGGTCATTCCGTCGAGGTGGCTGGCTGGAGGGAGAGGCATGGATGAGTTCCGCAAATCAATGCTAGGTGACCGGCACTTGCGCGAACTGGTGGACTATCCAGCGGCCAGCGATGTATTCCCAGGTGTCGAGATCAAGGCCGGAGTGTGTTATTTCCTTTGGGACGCGGCCCACAAGGATGATTGCAAGGTGACAACGATTCGTGGCGGCGAGGTGCTCGGCCCAATTCAGCGGAATCTAGGCGAGTATGATGTTTTTGTCCGAGATGCGCGTGCCGTGACGATTCTGCAAAAGGTGTTGGCTCATCGTGAACCGTCCATTAACGCAACTCTCACCCGTGACACGGCGTTCGGCTTGGCATCTAACTTCGATGGCTTCTATGAAACGGAGCGCGCGGGTGATGTACCGCTCTACTTCATCCGAAAAATGAAGCGCGGCGTCGGCTACATCAAGCGAGACCGCATAACCAAGAATTCTCACTTGATTGATACTTGGAAGGTACTCGTCCCCGAGGCATACAACGGCGGCGACGGGTTGCCTCATCAAATTCTTGGCAAGCCTCTGATTGCACCGAATCCATCGGCCTGCACCCAGTCGTATTTGTTCTTTCACGTTGGTTCACGCAAGGCGGCGACGAGCCTCCAGTCGTATTACATGACAAGGTTCTTTCGCTTTCTTGTTTCACAACGAAAAATCACGCAGCACGCTTTACAATCCACTTACGCTTGGGTGCCGATGCAGACATGGGATCGCACTTGGACGGACAAAGAGCTCTACGCGAAATACGGCATTACGCGAAAAGAGCAGGGATACATCGAGTCTCAAGTCCGTGAGATGAACCTCGCCGAAGACGACGATGAGTAAAGCCATTGAAGAAATCCTTGCGCCGAAGCCGGAAGCGCGGCCCCGCATCTACGCCTATTCGATTGACGACAAGGCGCACGCGGGACTTCTCAAAATCGGGCAGACCACGCGTGACGTGAAACTGCGCGTCGCCCAGCAACTCAAAACCGCCGCGATCAAGAATTTCAAAATCGAACTCGACGAACCCGCCGAGCGCGAGGACGGCACAATCTTCACCGACCACGACGTGCGCGCCGCGCTCGTCAAAAAGAAATTCGAGAACACGGAACTGGAATGGATGCGTTGCACGGTCAAGGATGTGAAAACCGTCCTTGCGGAGTTGCGTTGCGGGAAGAAGTTCACCGGCACGCATCACGAGACGTTTGTCATGCGCGCCGAGCAACGCGCCGCCGTGGAAAAGACGCACGACTATTTCCATTCCATCTGGAAAGAGGACATGCACGCCGTGCCGCGTTTCCTCTGGAACGCGAAAATGCGTTTCGGCAAAACCTTCACCTCATATCAACTCGCACGGAAACTCGGGGCCAAGCGCGTGCTCGTGGTCACCTTCAAACCTGCCGTGGAAGATGCGTGGCAGACCGACCTTGAATCCCATGTGGACTTCGACGGATGGCAATACATGTCGCGCAATTCAAACAGCGACCCGACACAGGTGGACAAGAAAAAGCCGCTCGTTTATTTCGGCTCGTTTCAGGATTTGCTGGGCCGCGACGACGCGGGAAATATCAAGCCGAACAACGAATGGCTGCACAAAGTGAAATGGGATTTGGTCGTGTTCGACGAATATCATTTCGGCGCATGGCGCGAGACGGCCAAAGAATTGTTCGAGGGTGAAGAAGAAGCGGTAGCCAAAAAGGAACTCAAATACACGAAAGATTTGGAAGGCGTGAACGAAGACCTTTCCGTGCTGTCGGAAAAGGAAACGGAATTTCTGCCCATCACGACGAAGGCTTATTTGTATCTTTCCGGCACGCCGTTCAAAGCGCTGGCCACCGGCGAGTTCATCGAAGAACAGATTTTCAACTGGACTTACACTGATGAGCAGCGCGCCAAGGAAGAGTTCGCGAAGAAAAATCCCGGCAAATGGAATCCATACGGCGCGTTGCCGCAGATGCGTTTGCTGACGTATCAAATGCCAGAGGAATTGGTGGCCATCGCCAGCGCGGGAGAGTTTGATGAATTTGACCTGAACGCATTCTTCGAGGCATCGGGCAATGGCGATAAAGCCCAGTTCAAGCACAAGAGCGATGTGCAGAAGTGGCTGAGAATTATTCAAGGCGACTATGCGCCCAAGGCATTGGAACATCTCAAGACCGGGACGCGTCCGCCGTTTCCATACTCGGACGTTCGCCTGTTGCCGTATCTCCAGCATTCGTTCTGGTTTTTGCCCAACGTTGCCGCGTGTCACGCGATGGCGAACCTGTTGGCCGAAAAGCAAAATGTTTTCTGGAAAGATTACGAAGTGATTGTGGCGGCGGGTGCCGCGGCTGGAATCGGCTTGGATGCATTGCCGCCGGTGCGGAAGGAAATCGGCAGCGGCTTTGCCACGAAGACGATTACGCTTTCCTGCGGCAAGCTCACAACCGGCGTCACCGTGCCGCAATGGTCCTCGATCCTGATGTTGCGGAACCTGAAATCGCCGGAGACTTATTTCCAGGCTGCCTTTCGCGTGCAATCGCCGTGGTCGATCAAAAACCCGAACGGCGACGACCCGAACGAGGAGGAAATTCTTAAGCCGGTTTGTTTCGTGTTCGACTTCGCGCCGACGCGGGCATTACGACAGCTTTCCGAATATGGAATCGGGCTTTCGCCAAATGAGCCGAATCCGGAAAACGCGGTGAAGGATCTCGTGTCGTTTCTCCCGGTGCTGGCTTACGACGGCGCGAACATGACACAGATTGATGCCGGGGGAATTCTCGACATCGCGATGGCCGGAACGTCAGGGACATTGCTTGCGCGAAAATGGGAAAGCGCCGTTCTCGTGAACGTGGACAACGACACGTTGCGCCGCATTCTCGAAAACCCGGACGCGTTGGCTGCCGTGGAACGCATCGAAGGCTGGCGTTCACTGGGAGACAACATTCTCGAAACCATCATCAACAAGAGCGACCGGATCAAGGAGCTGAAGAATAAGGCGAAGAACAGCGAACTCACGAAGAAGGAGAAAAAAGAACTCACGGACGAGGAGAAGGAATTCAAGTCAAAGCGCAAGCTGGTGCAGGAAAAATTGATCAAATTCGCCACGCGCATTCCAGCGTTCATGTATCTGACCGATTTCCGGGAGAACAAATTGCAGGACGTGATCACGAAGATAGAGCCGGACCTATTCGAGACCGTCACCGGTTTGACCGTGAAGGACTTCCATTTGCTCGTCAGCCTTAAGGTATTTAACACCGAACAAATGAACCAGGCCGTGTTTGCCTTCCGGCGCTATGAAGATGCATCACTGCGATATACAGGCATTGAGAGCCATGACGGCCTGGCCCTTTATGGTCTTTACGACACCGTGGTCGCGCGGGAGTAACTGCTGATGTCCTGAAGAGCCGTCCGATCCACCGGAAGGTCAGGCCGAAGCGATTACGCGCGTTCTCGAAACAACGAAAAAAGTCTGAGTTCGCTTCCTGCGGGCTTTCGAAAATCCCGGATTGCCGCAGCTCGTTTCCTATAACGGTGGACCCAAATCAGGTTCTTTCAGCATGGAAGCTATAACTTTTGCCTTTGAAGTCATAAGTTTTGAGCCAAACGCTACAACTTCCGGCCTGGAAGTTACTGATTCAGAGCCGGAAGTCATATTTTGCAGGGCGGAATCTATAATTTCACCGTGGAATTCATAACTTCCGGGACAAATCTTACAAGTTCCAGGACGGAACTTACAACTTCCGTGGCGGAAGTTGTAAGGCCGGCCGTGGAAGTTCCAGCTGTTGCCCCGGAACTTATTCGTTCCGAACTTAAAAATGGCCCGGGAGAGCTGCCTGCGCTCCCAACGGAGCCGACTCTATTCCGTTGAAAATCGGGAGCGCGGGTCTGTGACCCGCAGCAACGGGAATATTCGCCCGAGGCTCCCAAAAACACTCACGCCGCCGATCCCATCAAGTTGCTGCGAGTCGCAGACTCGCGCTCCGGAGGATGGCACTGAGATGCATGTGGCGCGACCTGAATCGTTCCGGCAAGCGGCAAATATTTCCTGTTCCATTTTACCGGAGGGCGAAACTTTCCCAACCGACGCCTTTCCCGGTTCACTTGATTCCGGTGGAACTTCGGAATTCGCCGCAGCTTCTTTCGACAATTGCACTTCAAGTCCAAAGTTCTAATTCGTAACAACTTGTGAACACATCGAATAAACCCCGGCAAAAGTTTTCCATAAATGGTTTCGCGGCTCTTCAACCACACCCGAATCCGTTGGCAAGGTATTGGCTATGGCGTTCTCCGTCAGCTTGGGAATAGCAGCGAGGTGGCTGTTTACTCTCGCAGGTTCCAAAGGGTCTTTAACAAAGAAGGCAGTAAGTATTCGGTTCGAAGAGACGCGCTATGTCGGCTGATGCTGACGTTATGCCGCACTTACGGTTACAAGGCATAATGCTTTGTAGCGACAGGACGGCGGCGTACACGGTTCAACATCCAATAACTGTGCCCGACCCCGTCAGCCGGATTGGTGATCGTGTGATCACCAGCGCGCCGCGACGCAATCGAAAGAAAGAAGGTAAATCTTATGAAACAACAACTCTATCGTGTTGCACTCTCGTTTGTAGAATTGCCGGATGGCGATTTGCCTCCGTTCACTACTGGCGTTGCGGAGCATCTTACTGGAAATGCTAACTTCCCCAACCCTCCCGTTCCAGTTCCCGATTTGACGGCGGCGAACGCGGACTATGTCGCCAGGCTGGCCGCCGTGGAAGATGGAACCCGAAAAGATACGGTGGCGAAAAACCTCGCGCGGCGCACTTTGGAAAACCTGCTGCGCCAGGAAGCCGCGTATGTGCAGAGCCTGGCGAGCGAAAGCATCGAAATGCTGCTCTCGTCCGGGTTCCAGGCAGTGAGCACCAATCGCGCGCGGGTCGAACTGTCCAAGCCCGTGATTGATCGCGTGGACAATCCGGCCAGTGCCCAACTCGCGCTGCGCCTGCAACCCGTTTCCAACGCTCGCGCGTATGAAGTGCGTTTGAGTTACGCGGGCGGCACGTGGCAGACGGCCGGCATTTTTACGCAGGCCCGCAAGATCGTTCTGACTGATCTGACTCCGGGCACGACTTATACGATTCAGGCGCGCGCCATTGGCGGCAGCACTGGTTCGAGTGACTGGAGCGATCCGGTGTCGCACATGTCATTGTAATGGTGTTCTCAGCAAAAGCAGCCGAACCGGGAATCCCGATTCGGCTGTTTCGCATTCAAAAGCCGAACAGGCCGTTTTAACAGATCCTTCAAGAAGTAGCAGCAGACGTGAGTCGGCTCAATCTCTCCACGTGGTTTGCAAATGAATTGGAGGGGATTAGCGTCTGCTATTACCAATAACTGCGAATTCTTTTTCAATTTGCGTGGATTCGAACAAACCCTGTTTGAACTCGACATCGCAGGTCGGGGAATCCGAGCTTATGTCAGAAGCGTTCCCCACTCAATTCAACGCCACGCCGCGGCGGATGTAAGTCGGCACATCCAGGTCTTCGCCTTTGTGAATCGTGGGTTCGCTTTTATCGAAGCGGCCTTTCGAAACAATCTCCAGCGGCAACTGTGTCTGACGCAGACGCGATGCGGCTTTGCGACTGCGCGATGCCGTGCCTGCCTGGCGGCTGGCGAGTTGTTCCATCTTCTCCGGCGACATCGCGGGCGGCGGCGGCACAAATCGCGATTGCGGACGCGCGCTGGGCGCACGATGAAATTGCGTGTCCAATTCCTCGGACGGCTGCGGCTGCGACCCACTTTCGTGCATCGCAAAATCTTTCGCGCCGCGCGTCACCGGCAATTCCATTCCGCGCGATGCCACAATCGTCACCGCCATGCGATCCTGAAAATCCACATTTACTGCCGCCCCCATGATCACCTGCGCGCGCGCGCATTTGCTGTTGATGTGTTCCATCACGCGATTGATCTCCGCCATGGTGAGATCCGTTCCGGCGATGATGCTGACCAGCACCGCCTCCGCTTCCGCCAAGCCTTTGCCGCTGTCGAGCATGGGGTGTGCGAGCAACTTATCGATTACTTCGCGCGAACGCGTCGCGCCCGCGGCTTCGGCCGTGGCGAAATAACTTTCACCATGGCGATCGCGCAGAAAACTGCACAGGTCGTCGAAATGAATTTCAATCAATCCCTGGCAATGAATCAAACGCCAGACGCTCACAACGCCTTCCGCCAGCAATTCGTTGGAAAGCTTGAACGTATCGAGCACGCGCGTGTTCTCATCAATCAACCGCAGCAACTTCTGGCTAGGCAAACAGATCACGCCATCCGCCGCGGCCTTCAAAGCCTGCAAACCTTCAAGCGCCTGGCGTTGACGCCGATTGCCTTCGCAATCAAACGGCAGCGTGGTGAACGCCAGCACCAGCGCGCCGGCTTCTTTTGCCACCTGCGCCAGCACTGGACTGATGCCCGTGCCCGCGCCGCCGCCGAGTCCAGCGACAATGAAAACAATGTCCGCGCCCGCGCAGGCCGCTTTCAGAACTTCGCGCTGCTCTTCCGCCGTCGCGCGACCGCGTTCGGGATCGCCGCCCGTGCCGAGGCCGCGGGTCAATCGGGATTCCAGGCAGATCTTTTCCGTGGCGCTGGAATTTGCGAACGATTGCGCATCGGTATTCAGCGCGACCAGCGTGGTGTTGGTCAGCGTGCCCGGCGACACCTGCTGCAGGATGTTGATGCCGGCGGTGCCGACGCCGAAAATTTTCAGCGCTTTGCCGCGCGGAAGATTGATCACCGTTTCGTTTTGCGATTGGGTTTCCATAGGTTCCTTTATGCGCGTTTAAAAATCTGCGTGAGCGTGGTTTTGAAATTCTCTTTGATTCCCGACTTGCCGCGTTTGCGTTGCTGAAAGGAACCGAACTTCACCAGGCCGATCGCCGTGGCAAACTCCGGCTGATCCAGCGCGGATTTCAAACCGCTGATCGAATTCGCTTTCCCGAGCGTCACCGGCATGTTCAAAACCATTTCCGCGAGCTTCGCAATTTCCGGAATCCGCGCGCCGCCGCCGCACAGGAAAACTCCCGCGCGCAGATAATCCAGCAGCCCGGCTGAATCCAGATCCTGCGCGATCAATTGAAAAATTTCCTCCAGCCGCAGCGCCATGATGCGCCGCAGGTTTTCCAGGTTGATCTTCTTCATCTCCAAACCGATTTCGTTTGAGATGCTGATCGTCTGGCCTTTGCAGGCGTCGTCGATCAACGCCGAGCCTTGCTCAATTTTCAATTGTTCCGCGCGGCCCAGCGGAACTTTCAAGCCATACGCCAGATCGTTCGAAACATGATCACCGCCCACGGCCAGAACGCCGACGTGCTTGATCACGCCATCGGCATAAACCACGTATTCAGTCGTGCCGCCGCCGATGTCGATGACCAGCGCGCCGAGTTCCTTTTGTTCGTTCGTCAGCAACGCGAGCGATGACGCCAGGCCGCTGAAAACAATTTCATCGACTTCCAACTGCAAACCTTTGACCGAGCGAATCGCATTCTGCAATCGGTTCAACGTTCCGTGAACCACATGCACATCCACCTCGACGCGCCCGCCCAGCATGCCGACGGGATTCGTGATTCCATCCTGGCCGTCCACGAGAAAATGCTGGCGGATGGCGTGAACCACGTGGTTCTGCGCGGGCAGATTGATCGTCTTCGCATTCTTGATTACGTCCTGAACGTCTTCTTCGGAAATCTCGCGATCCGCCGAAACGACCGGATGCACGCCGCGATTGTTGAAGCCGCGAATGTGGCTGCCGGTGACGGCGAGATAAGCGCTGCGGATTTCCACGTCGGCCATTTGTTCGGCTTCGACAATGGCGTTGCGAATGTCCTCTTCGGCTTTGGGCGCATCGCAGATTTCGCCTTTGCGCACGCCGCGCGATTTGGACTGGCCAAGCCCGACAATATTGAGCACGCCCTCGGGGCTCATGTCGCCGACGACGGCGCACACCTTGGACGTGCCGATTTCAAGGCCGACGATGATCGATGAAGACTCAAACATTTCTTCTCCTGTTGCGTAGTGGTTTCGCGGTTCTGGGGGCGGACGGCGGCAGCACGCTGGCTTCCTGCATGCGCAAAGGTGTATTCTCCTTCACCGCCAGATCGAGCGTCGCAATCGTCCGATGGTATTTCAAACATTCCTGATGCACCTGCTGCCAGCGATGCAACTGCCGGTCAAAATCGGTCAATCCCAAGGTCACTTCGCTCCCCTGCCCGGTCGTCGCAATTAAAACCCGCGGGGCGGAAACATCGATGCGTTTCAACTCCACCAATCCCGCCATCGGCGAGCTGTCGAAGCTCTGGATCAATTGCAGCGCCGCTTTCATCTGCGCGGAATCGATTTTCCGACCCGGCTGCAATTCGCTGAAATTGATTCCGGAAATCACCGGCATCGAGTCTTCGATTCCTTGCGTCGGAACCGAGCGCTGGCGCGGATCAAGCGGCAGCATCACGAAGCCCTGCGCGTCCACCTGATAAATTTTGAGCTGAATGCCGTTTCCATCGCGGGCCGGAATCGGAACATGAATCTGCGCGACCGGCTCCCGTTCCATCACGCGAACGCGCAACGTGCCCGGCAGAATACGCTCCAGCGAGACGGATTGAATGATCGCGCGAAATTCCAGATCGCGCTTTACGCGGGCGAGATCCAGCGCGAGGAGATTCTGTCCGGGCCGGACTTCGCACCAACGACGCAATTGTTCCACCGACAGCACGCCGTCGGTTTGAATGTCAATGTGCTGAATTGCGAACGCTTTGTTCTGATACACCAACCGGTTCAGCGCCCATTCGCCACCACGCCACAATCCGTAAAGTCCGATCACCGTTCCGAACGTGACGCCGAGCGCAATGGCGATCATTCGCGTGCGCGCGGCCGCGGCAACGCTGGAGCGAACTTTCACATCAAGCACTCGCGTGCGGCCCAGCCGCCGGTTCCGGGATTTACGTTTGTTCCAAAACACTTTTTTGATTTCCGTTAAATTTTCAAACCATGATTTTTCGAGCCAGCGCCATGTCAATCATCCGCTGGCAAAGTTCCGCATAACTGATTCCCGCCGCTGCTGCCGCTTTGGGCAGAAGACTGGTTTCCGTCATGCCCGGCAGCGTGTTCACTTCCAGCACGATGGGTTCGCCGCTGGATCGCACCATGATATCCACGCGTCCGTAATCGCGTCCGTTCACCGAGCGGAACGCTGCCAGTGCAGCCGCTTGAATCCGCTGCGTGGTTCCGGCATCAAATTCCGCCGGGCAAAAATATTCCGTGCGGCCCGCCGTGTATTTATTGCGATAATCGTAAGCGCCGGCTTTCGGTCGCACTTCCACAATCGGCAGCGCCTGATCACCGAGAATTCCCACGGTCGTTTCGCGACCTTGAATTTTTTCTTCAACCAACACCTGCGAATCGTGACGCAGAGATTCCGCAAGGGCTGCGCTCCAATCGTCAATACGATCAACGAATTGCAACCCGACGCTTGATCCCTGGCGAACCGGTTTCGCAACGACCGGCGGCTGCCAATCGCTCGGCCACGCGGTTGACGCGGAATCGATGACTAAAAACTTTGCCGTCGGAACCCCGGCTGCCACGCAACGTTGTTTCGTCAGCAATTTGTCAAATGCCACGCGGCTCGATTCGACATCGCAACCCGTGTACGGCACGCCGAGTTTTTCGAGTTGTTCCTGCACCGTGCCGTCTTCGCCGTAAGTTCCGTGCAGTGCAAGAAAGACCACATCGGTTTGCGGCGGCAATTGAAACGTGCCGTCCCGCGGATCGACTTCGCTGACAGAATGCCCAAGCGACCGCAGCGCCTTCGCAACGCCTTCGCCGCTGCGCAACGAGACTTCGCGTTCCGCGCTGGGACCGCCAAGCAAAACGGTGATGTTCAGTTTTTTTGTCATGCGTGTGGCGGCTCGCATCGGAGCGCGGGTCTATGACCCGCAGCAACATGGCAAAATCGGAAGCGGTCACTTACTCGATAATCACCGTGACAAATCTCGTTGCTGCGGGTCACAGACCCGCGCTCCGTTTGTGCGTCTTGGTTCGCGGATTTTTTGGATAAACCCTCACCCCGGCCCTCTCCCATCCAATGGGAGAGGGAGAAGAAGCGGCGCGTCATGATTTCGAGCGCGTCAATCCTTCGCCACCCGTGAAATCGCTCTCCCTCTCCCGTCCGACGGGAGAGGGCCGGGGTGAGGGTCGCGTTTGAATTATTCATCATCACCCACCACTTCCACTTCCGTGTGCAACTCGATGCCGCGTTCGGCTTTCACACGCGCTTTCAAAGTCTCAATCAATTCCAAAACATCCTTCGCCGTCGCCGTTCCATCATTCACCAGAAAATTTCCGTGCTCGGTCGAAACCATCGCGCCCCCGACGCGCGTGCCTTTCAAGCCCAGTTCATCCACCAGTTTCCCGGCCGGAATCGCTGCTGGATTTTTGAACATGCAACCCGCGCTGGGCGATGCCGGTTGTGAATCCCACCGCTTCTGGCTGAACGCCATCATGCGTTCCGCAATTGCATCGGACGAATCCGGCCGCCCTTTGAAAACCGCGCTCAACGCAATGCTCGTTTTCAGCGTCGCGCAACTGCGATATGTCACGCCCATTTCCGCAGGCGCCAGTTCGCGAATCGAACCGTCGTAATCCATCAACCGCACCCGCTCTACAATTTCGAACGTGGTTCCCGCCATCGCGCCCGCATTCATTCGCAGCGCGCCGCCGACGGTTCCGGGAATGCCTTCGAGAAATTCGAGCCCGGCCAAACCGTTGCGCCGCGCTTCGACGGCCACCTGTTTCAACTTCGCACCCGCGCCGCAGTTCATGCGTTCGCCGCTGATTTCAATCCGGCTGAAATGCGGCTGCGCAAGCGAGATCACCACACCGCGAAAACCGCCGTCGCGCACCAGCAGATTGGAACCGCGACCGAGAACAAAAAATTTTAGCGATTGTTCCGCGCAGAATTTCAATACGCTCGCGAGATCCGTTTCAGAAGCCGGTTCCACGAACAGATCGGCCGGGCCACCGACTCGCAACGTCGTGCGTTTGGCCAGCGGTTCATTGCGACGGATCACTGTTTCGCGCGATACGCGCTGAGTTAAATCGTCGAAGTGACTCTCGCTCGGCATCGGCATGTTTGGATTCGCGCAGAACGTGGTCATGCGGCTTTGGCGCGCACTTCCGTTCGGGCGTGATGATCGTGACCGCACGAACAGCAACCGCAACCGGCTTCCAGTTTCGCGCGCCGTTCGCGCTCCCGTTCCATCTCCGCTAAAATCGTTTCTGCAATCTGCCCGGCCGCTTCCGGCTTGTGCCACTGCGCCAGCGCGGATTGAACTTTTTCGCGTGCAACGGAATCGCGAATCAATTCGCAAATCACCTGCGCGAGTTGTTCCGGCGTTACGGTTTTCTGTTCGAGCAAACGTGCCGCGCCCGTTTCCTCCAGCGCGCGCGCATTGAAGAATTGATGATTGTCCGTCGCGGCGGGAAACGGAATCAACACGCTCGGAATCCGCACGGCCGCGAGTTCAGCAATCGAAGACGCACCCGCGCGGCTGATCGCGACTGTCGCCGCGCCCAATGCCAAATCCATGTCAGCGAAGAACGAATGCACGACTGCTTTCAAATTCGTTCTCGCGCACACAGCCTGAACTTTTTCTGCGTCGCTCGGACCAGTGAGGAAAAACAGTTGCAGTTCGGGAATTGCCTTTCCGAGCAGTGGCAGCGCGCGTGAAACCAGATCATTGATACCGCTCGCGCCCTGGCTTCCACCCGTGACGAGCAGGACCGGTTTCGCGGAATCCAATCCCAGCGCGGTTCGACAGGCTGCGGCGTCGCGCGGTTGAAACTGCGGACGCACCGGCGTTCCGGAACAAATAACTTTGCGTGTATGCAAGCGCGAACCGGCTTGAGGAAATCCGACGAACGCCTGATTCACCACCCACGACAACCAACGATTCGCACGGCCCGGAATGGTGTTGGATTCATGCAGGAACGTTCGCGCACCGAACTTTCTTGCCGCCAGAATCGGCGGAGCGCTGGTGAATCCGCCCATGGCCAGTGCAGCATCGGGACGAAACGTTTTGAAATATTTTTTGGCCGCGCGTTGTGATCGAAGAAAGCCGCGCAGAAATGCCAATCGTTTTCCCTGACTCAAACCCACAGCGGGCAACGTGACGACTTCCATGCCTTTCGCCAGCTTCACCGCCTGTTGATCAACTTCCTTCGGCGAAACCAGCAGCGTCACCGAACAACCGCGCGCAACCAATCGTTCCGCAACTGCGAGTCCGGGAAACAAATGTCCGCCGGTTCCGCCGCAGGCAATCGCAACTTTGAATGGCGCATTCGCGGTCATGCCGTTTGAACCTCTGGGGAAGAAATGGGCGCGTCCGCATAATCCGCGCTCACCCGAGCGCGGCGCGCAATGCTCAGAAGCAGCCCCACGCAGGTCAGCATCGCCAGCAGATTGGACCCGCCATAGCTGATGAACGGCAGCGGCAACCCTTTGTTCGGCAGCGCGCTCGTCACGACGCCAATGTTGATCGTTGCCTGAAGACCGATCAGCATCGTGATTCCAACCGCCAGCAGCAGCCCGAAGGTGTCACGCGCGCGCGATGCGATATAAATTCCACAGACAATCAACGCGATGAACGCGAGCACCACCAACAACGTGGCGATCAAACCGAGTTCTTCACCAATGATCGACAAAATGAAATCCGTATGATGTTCGGGAACGAAGCCAAGTTTCTGACGGCCATTGCCCAATCCCAATCCGCTCCAGCCGCCCGCGCCCAGCGCGAGCATTGCCTGATACGCCTGATACCCTACGCCGTCTTTGTGTTCTTCGAGATAAAGCCAACTGAAGATGCGTTTCATGCGCATCGGATCATGCCACAGCGAAAACGCCAGACCCGCGATGCCCAGAACAATGGGCGGAAAGAAATATTTCCAACGCACGCCAGCGACCACCAGCATTCCCGCCGCGACCGCCGCGAGCAGAATGGTTGTCCCGCGATCCGGTTCCACGAAAATCAAACCCAACGCCGGAACGATGAACAGGCCGGGAATCAGAATGCCGCGTTTGAAGGTTCCCATCTGGCGCTGGAAATGTTCGCCGTACCAGGCGAGCGCAATAATGAGCGCGAGCCGCGCGAATTCCGAAGGCTGAAAACTGACACCACCAAAGCTGAACCATCGCCGCGCATGTCCGCGCACGACGCCAATGTGTGGCACAAGCACCAACGCCAGCAGCGTCAGGGCGGCGCCCAGCAGCAGCCACCAGATCTTTTTCAACAGTCGATAATCCAGACTGGCGACTGTGACACAAACCACCAATCCCAGCGCGCACCAGATCAATTGCATGATGAGATAACGCGCGCCCACCTGCGTCATGCTGGAGCTGTAAAGCATCACCATTCCCAGCGAGAGCAGAGCGGCAACGCAGAAGACCAGAGTTGTGACGGCAAGTTTCATCGGACACGGAAACGGACACCGGGTTGAGGACGCCCGGTGTCCGCAAGTTCGTTACGGCTGCGTGGGCGCGGCCGGATAGGACGGAGTCGCGGGATAGTTTTCAGCCGGAGCCGGAGCAGCGGACGAAGGAATTTTCAACTTCTGACCCACGCGGATGCGATCGGTGATCAGATTGTTTGCCGAGCGCAATGCTTTGACCGACGTGTGTTCGCGCCGCGCGATTGCGCTGAGTGTATCGCCGGATTTCACCGTGTAGATATTTCCACCGGCGGAATCATACGCGGAACTGGAGATCGTCGAAGTGGACGGCGCATTCACGGACGGCGCGGGAATTTGAATCTTCTGGCCGATCTTCAATCGTGTCGGATCGACGCTCGGATTCGCGTCCTGAATCATTCTCGCGGTGACGCCCGGGAAATTTTTCGCGATGCCGGAGAACGTGTCGCCTTTCACAATTGTGTATTCCTGGCCGGCGGCCGGCGGGAGCGATGTGGTTGGCGGAATGGGCGTGGTGTCCGGCGGGAGCGAAACCTGCGGCGGCGGAGTGAGCGGCGGCAGATTGGTCTCGGGCGGCGGCAGCATCGGCGCTTCGTTCGTCGGCACATTCATATCGACGTTCGAAGGCGCATCCAGCGTGGTATCCATCGGGAACGTGGTGGTGTCCTCCGGCGCCGGGATGGGTTCCGGCTCCTGGCGGCGGCAGCCGACCATGAGCAAGGCGATCAGTCCCACCACGTGGATGGACCAGATTCCGAAAACGTACAACCGCACGCGCGCGCGGCTCGAATTATTTGGCTCCGGCTGGGAGCTCTGCGGTGCAAATGGACTACGATTATTCATTGGAGTTTTGGGCGCGGTAAGCGGCCTTTCGGTGAGGTGTGAGTGTTGAGTGATTCGCCTCGTGGTTTTCCCTCAAAAAACCGCGAAGCGAAAAATTGCATTTCCAGAGACTGTCGATCATCTGCTTCAAGTCGTCGCTGATTTGTCGCTCATATTGGGGCTGGACAATGCCTCACCCCAACTAATTGATTTCACAATTTGGCAAAATTTTTCGCCGCGTTCCTGGTAGTTTTGAAACTGGTCAAAGCTCGAACAAGCAGGTGAAAGCAAAACCACGTCGCCGGGCGCTGCACTTTTTGCCGCTACAGTCACTGCTTCTAACAATGAACCTGCCAGCGTGCAAGGAGTAAAGAGACTCCACGCGGAGCGAATTTTTTCGCGCGCTTCTCCGATCAAAAATGCGCCTTTTACCCGCTTCGAAAGCAGCGGTCCGAGGCCATGAAATTCCGCGCCTTTGTCGCGTCCGCCCGCGATCAGCCACACGTTCGGTTTGCCCGCTTCACCCGCTCGGGTTGCGAGCAGCGCCTGGTTCAACGCGTCCGGATTCGTCGCCTTGGAATCGTCGATGATCTGAACGCCATCGATCTCCGCCACGAATTCAAAACGATGCGCGCCGTGCGGCTGCGATTTCAAAGTCGCGACCATGTTCTCCAGCGGCAATCGCAACGCATGTCCCACCGCCAGCGCGGCCATCAGGTTTTCCGCGTTGTGAGGTCCGCGCAACTGGCATTGATCCGTATCGAGCAACGGCCCCGGCCAGTTCGCCAGCCGGCTGATGATCAATCCGCGGTCGAGATAAATATCCGCACTTTGATCGGTGGCGCTGAAGGTGATTGTTTTGGACGGCGGCACGAGTTTGAGTTGTTTCAGTTTTGCCAGCGCTTCGGACTGAATGATCATCCAGTCGAATGCCTGTTGATTCTGAAACAACTTCCCGTAAGCCCTGAGATATTCGTCCTGGCTGGAATAACGATCCAGATGATCCGGAGTGGCGTTCAATAAAACCGCCACGTTCGGCCGGAAAAATTCCGTCGCTTCCAACTGAAACGCGTTCACCTGAAGGATGAGAAAATCCAGCTCGCGGGTCTCTTCCACCACGGAGCAAACCGGCCGTCCACCGTGTCCCGCAAGCACCGTCTTGCGATCATTGTTCAACAGCATCTGTTCCACGAGTTCCGCGGTCGTGCCCTTGCCATTGGTTCCCGAAATACCAATCGCCAGGCAGCGTGAGAGCCGCCAGCCCAACTCAAGTTCGCCAATCACCGGAATCTTCTTTTCAACCAATGCGCGAACCAGCGACGAACTCATCGGCACGGCGGGACTGACGACCGCGAGATCAAAGTTCTGGTTCGGCAGTTTGGAAATGCCCAACTCGGTTTGAATGCCGCTGGCGCGAAGTTCTTTCGCTGCGTTGCGAAGCGCGTCCGAATCTCCGCTGTCCACGGCCAGCACCTTTGCACCCAAGCGGCACAGCAGCGCCGCCGCGGCCTGACCGCGGCCGCCGAGGCCGAGAACGATGATTTGTTTGTTACTGAGTTCGAGCATCTAAAATTGTTCGTATTACGTGGTGCGTGTTGCGTTCAAAATCGGACGCCGCATCACGCATCACGCATCACCGGATCTTCAACGTGCTCAACGCCACCACTGCAAACAGCACGCACAAAATGTAAAACCGCATCACGACCTGCGATTCATACCAGCCCTTCTTTTCGAAGTGATGATGAATCGGCGCCATCAAAAAGATTCTACGCCCGGTGCCGTAACGTTTTCGCGTGTACCGAAACCAGCCCTTTTGGAGGATCACTGAAACGGCTTCCATCACGAACACGCCGCCCGCGATCACCAGCACAAACGGCTGATGAATCAGCACCGCGATGATTCCCAACGCACCGCCGATCGCCAGCGATCCGGTGTCGCCCATGAACACGCGCGCGGGATGACAGTTGAACCACAGAAAACCCAGCCCCGCGCCGATCATTGCCGCGCAGAATACCGTCAATTCGCCCGCGCCGGACACATAAGGAATCTGTAGATATTCCGCCGCGCGATAATTTCCCGCGACGTAAGTCAGAATGAGAAACACAAACGAAACAATCAGCGTGCAGCCGATTGCCAAGCCATCCAAACCGTCGGTCAGATTCACTGCGTTCGAACTGCCGACAATCGCCAGAGTAGTGAGCGCAATTCCAATCACTGCGCCGACGGCAATTGGATGTTTGTAAAACGGCAGCATCATCACCGTGATGAGATTGCTGTGAATGATCTCCGGATTTTCTGGAAACTTGAGCCAGCTTTGCGCCGGGAGCTGCCAGAGATAGATCGCAACGAATAAACCCAATCCAATCTGCACCCACAATTTCACCTGCGGCGCCGTGCCGTGTCCGCTCTGCTGCGTGATCTTCGCGTAATCGTCGTAAAATCCGAGACCCGCCAGGACGAGCAATGAAAGCAGCGTGAGTTCGATCAACGGATTCCAAGCCGTCCACAGCAGCGTCGTCGTGCTGAGCACCGCGACGATCAGAATTCCGCCCATCGTCGGTGTTCCTTTTTTGCTGAGAATGCGCGTGCCGAAATCGCCGTGCTGATCCGCGATGTCTTTGTATTCCTGGCCGAACTTCAATCGTTGCAGCCAGAGAATCACTTTCGGTCCGAGCCACCAGCTCAAGAGCAATGCCGTGATCGCCGCGCCCGCGCTGCGCACGGTGATGTAACGGAACAACCGCAGCGACGACAGCCGCTCCGCCCAGACGGTCCCGTCCGTCCATTCCCCAATTTTCTGGCTCAGGAAATACAGCATTCAATTCTTTCTCACGCCTTCGCCCGCGCGCAGCAGTTCCGCGATCCGTTCCAACCGGGAGGAACGTGACGCCTTCAACAACAGCACATCGCCGGGCTTCACAAATTTTTTCACCGCATCGGCGGCCGGTTCGACATCAATGAACTCCAGCACGCGATTCAATCCCGCTTCACGCGCGGCGCGCGCGATCAACGGCGCCATCGTGCCAAACGTGAACAGTTGTTCCACACCGAGTTCCGCGGCACGGCGGCCGATTTCCAGATGCGCGGATTCCGCATGCGCGCCCAGTTCTGCCATGTCACCCAAAACCGCCACGCGGCGGCCTTTGCACGGAAAATCCTGCAACGTCTGCAACGCGGCTAAAACCGAATCCGCATTGGCGTTGTAAGCATCGTCCAGCACGCGCACGCCATTGAATTCCCAAAGCTGCAAACGCATTTTCGGCGGCTGACATTCCGCGAGACCGCGTTCGATTTCGATCCGGCTCAAGCCCAGTTCAGCGCCAATTGCCAATGCGAACAGCGCGTTCACAACCTGATGCCGGCCGAGCAGATTGACGCGATACTCGCCCGCAAATTCTGCGTTGGCCGATTGAACGGTGAACGCCAGACCGTTCTTGTCCGGACGCAACCGGCTCGCGCGCCAGTCGTTTCCTTCGTTCAACCCGACGCGCACGATCTTTGCCTTCGTGCGTTGAACGATTTTTTCCGTCCATTCGTTGTCGCCGTTGATGAACAATTTTCCGTCGGCAGGAAGACCTTCCGCGACCGCGCCTTCTTCTTTTGCCACGCCTTCGAGGTCGCCGAAAAATTCCAGATGTTCGCGGCCCACGTTCGTGATCACGCCAAGCTGTGGTCGGATCATTTTCATCAGCGGCGCGATTTCGCCGGGATGATTCGTGCCGACTTCGAGAACCGCGGCCTGATGCGAATTTTCAAGTCGCAACAAGGTGAGCGGCACGCCGATGTCGTTGTTGAAACTGGCTTCACTCCAAAGCGTGTTCAGCTTCTGGCGCAGCACGGATGCAATCAATTCCTTGGTTGTGGTTTTGCCGTTGGAACCGCCGACCGCAATGATCGGCACGGAAAAATCTTTGCGATAACGCGCCGCAATCTGTCCGAGCGCGCGACGAGTATTCGTGACTGCGACAACCGCTCCTTCGGGAAATTCAGGAACTGCGCGGGAACGTTCGACCAGCGCGGCGCTCACGCCATTGCGCATCACGTCCGGCAAAAACGCGTGCGCGTCATGGCGCTCGCCCGGCAGCGCCACAAACAAATCACCGGACTGCGCCTGGCGCGAATCCGTGCAGACGCGTCGCACGAGCGTCTCGGGCGATCCCCGCCGCTGCTCGCCGGCGCAAGCTTCTGCAATAAATTTCAAACTGCGAACTTCCATAGTCATCCAGCCATTTTCCCGGACGGCTCATCATCGATTCCAATCAGCGGGTCACAGCCACTTTTGGACTGTCTGATTGCGTGAGCGAATCCGGTCCCGGATTTTTGTCTTCAATGTCGGGACGAATATTCAGGTAACTGGCGGCGCGTTCCGCAATCTGCCGAAATGCCGGAGCCGCAACCTGGCCGCCGTAGTAGCCTTCCTTGGATTCATCCAACACGATCGAAATGCACAGCTCCGGATTGTCCGCCGGAAAGAATCCAATGAACGATGACACGTATTTGTTCCGAACGTAACGGCCGTTTTCGACTTTCTGCGCCGTGCCGGTTTTGCCCGCCACGGTGTAATGTTCCATCGCCGCCTTTGGCGCAGTGCCTTCCGATGTCACCACGGTTTTCAGCGCT
Organism: Verrucomicrobiia bacterium; assembly: GCA_035765675.1. GTDB lineage: Bacteria > Verrucomicrobiota > Verrucomicrobiia > Limisphaerales > DASXHY01 > DASXHY01. The sequence goes on along the minus strand of DASTXC010000095.1, from coordinate 22,158 downwards.
TCCACCATTTGCTTTGCGGCGGCTTCACTGATCACCTGCCGCGCGGCCTGCGGCGAGTAACGCGCCACCAGATTTCCATTCTGATCTTCCAACCGTTCCACCAGCATCGGACGCATCAATACGCCGCCGTTGGCAATCGCGCTCATCGCCATCAACATCTGCAATCGCGTCAACGCGATGCCGTGGCCCATGGGAATCTGCGCGATGGAAACTTTGCTCCAGCTTTTCAGCGGATTCACAATGCCGCGCACTTCGCCGGGCAGTGGAATCCCGGTGCGTTCGCGGAAACCGTAGCTGCCGAGATATTCGAACAGGCGTTCCTCGCCCAGCTTGATGCCGATTTTCGCGGCGCCAATGTTCGAGGATTTCATGATGATCTCCTTCACGGTCAGATTGTCGTACGCTTCATGATCGTGCAGCACGCGACCGCCGAACGCGAAGTGCCCGTGTTCGCAATCGAAAACATCGTTCAAATGAATGATGCCGTCGTTCAAGCCCGCTGAAACCACCACGATCTTGAAAGTCGAACCCGGTTCCACGACGTCCGTGATCACACGATTCCGACGCGCTGCAATGGGACTCGCCCCGGGGTTGTTGGGATCGAAATTCGGAAACGTCGCCATCGCCAGGATTTCACCGGTGCGCGGACGCATCACAATTCCCGTCGCGCTGATCGGCGTATGTTTTTCCATCGTGTCCGCCAGCACGCTTTCCACCGCGCTTTGAATCACGGAATCAATCGTCAGGACCACACTTAATCCTTCGCGCGGTTCCACATCCTGTTCGCGGAAGGAAACGACTTCGCGGCCGCGTCGATCCGTTTCCGTGCGACGCCATCCAGCGACGCCATTCAGCTTGTCGTTGAGCGTCAGTTCAATTCCATCGCGGCCCTGAATCTCGTTGATCAGATGATCGTCGATCTTCTTTTCGCTGGTGGAAGCAAAACCCAGAACATGCGCGGCGAGTGTTTGATTCGGATAAACGCGGATTGGATATTCCTCCGAAAAAATCGCGTGTTTCCGAAGGTTGCGAAGAAAAGTCTGTTCGGTGCGAGGAAGCTTTTTCTCATCCACAGCGAACGCAAGATTTTCCATGTTCGTTCGGATCAGGTCCCAGGTCTCCAGCGGCACGCGGGTTTTCAGGCGGATGTATCGATTCGTGATCGTTTCGCCTTTGTCATTGAGGCGCGTGCGCGGAACGAGTTTTTCGTAAAGATCGGCTTCGCTCATCTGCAACAACGGCGCCAGCGCGCGAGCTACTTCCGGAGCGCGATCGCCGATCATTGAAGGATCAGCGCAAACAACCTTCACGGCGACGCTCGTGGCGAGGAGATTTCCGCGGGAATCGAGAATGTCACCGCGGCGCGGTTCGAACAGGAATTCGCGTTGCGTGTTCTGTTGCGCAATCGCTTTCAATTCGCCGTGCCGCAGGATTTGCAGATCGACGAGCCGATAACCCAGCGCCGTGAGCGCGAGTCCAAGCAGGATCGCGATCAACAGCAGCCGATGAAATTGTATTTTTCGGGCCATCTAAAAAGACCAGCCGCCCGCAATGGTCGGTTCCTCTCCGACAGCATCGCGAGCGGCGGTAAATTGTTTTTTCATTTCGCTAAAGTTTCATTCTGAATTTGCCGGCCGCCCGCGAGCCCGTCGGGTCCTCACTCCCGACTGCTTCGCGAGCGGCGGCAAAATTGTGCCGAACCGCTATTGCGCGGCGTAATCCCGCGACCGCGCGGCGGGCGAAATTCCGGATGGCGTTTCTCGCAGCAGCCATTTCTGCGACGGATCGGCCTGCACCAGACCGAGATTCAGCTCTTTGACTTTCGCTTCGAGATAGCGCGGCGAATACATCATCGCGAGTTGCTTGCGCAGTTTCTCGTTTTGAACCTGCAGCGCGCGCACTTCCATTTCGTTTTTACGAATCTGCCGGCCGAGTTCCTCGATCTGGCTTTTCTGCCAGACGTAACCCACGCCCGAGCCGCCGATCACCAGGCACAGCAAAAATGCCTTGATCGCCGGTCCAAACCGGATTGCTGCCGACTGCGTTCTGCGATTCCGAGCCATTGCTTCTTAAATTTTTTCCATCACGCGCAACTGTGCGCTGCGGCTGCGCGGGTTTTCCGCCAGCTCCGTTTCGCCGGGCAAAATTGCCTTGCGAGAAATCAACTTCACTTCGGGCGTGCGCGGCTCACGCAACTCCGGAACGTCCACTCCTCCCGTGAACGTGTAATCCCGCGCCCGCGCTCGTCCGAAATTTTTCACCACGCGATCCTCCAGCGAATGAAACGTAATCACCGCCAGCCGACCGCCAGGTTTTAAAACCTTCAGCGCCCCTTCCAGCCCGCGATTCAAAGAACCGATCTCGTCGTTCACCGCGATCCGCAGCGCCTGAAACACGCGTGTCGCTGGATGCGCCTTTTTCCCGTAACGCGGCGCGAGTCTTTCAATCAGCTCCGCCAGTTGCCGCGTCGTTTCGAACTTTCGGAATTCCCGGTCGTGAACAATCGCCCGAGCGAACCGCCGCGAATCCCGTTCATCACCGTATTCCCAAAAAATTCTCGCCAGTTCCTGGTCGCTCGCCGTGTTGACCAGTTCCGCAGCCGTCAACGGCTGCCGCGTGTCCATCCGCATATCGAGCGGCCCGTCCTGCTGAAAACTGAATCCGCGTTCCGCCACGTCCAATTGCGGCGAACTCACACCCAGGTCCAGCAAAACGCCATCGCAGCTTCCCGTCGGCACCCAATCGGCCATTTCCGAAAAATTTCCGCGCCGGATTTCAAAGCGTCCCGCAAACTCGCTCAACCGCTGTTTCGCAATTTCAATCGCGGCGCCATCGCGATCGCATCCATACAACCATCCAGTCGGTGAACTCGTGGCCAACATGGCTGCTGCGTGTCCAGCCCCACCGAGCGTCCCGTCGGCGTAAACCCCGCCGGACTTCGGGCGCAGCGCGTCCAGCACCTCCGCCACCATCACTGGCTTGTGAACGAAGTCGGGCACTGCGCATCGGTCCTCAATCAGGTTTTTATCAGCTCCGCCGTTTCCGCGACTTTCGCGGGCGGAGCTGCGGGTTGGGGTTTGGGCTGCACGGAAATTTTTACCGGAACCACTTCCACGTCGGCTTCCGTCAGGTCGTTGCGAAGGACTTTGATTTTATCCAACGAGAGTTCAGCCTGAATCGGGGTTTTGATAATAGCTGCGGATTTTTTTTCCGCCCGCGCGCCGCGACGCCAGTTGAGCGGGTTGAGTTTATTCAGCCAACAACTCAAACGATTCAGCATATTGATTTTCACAATCGGTTTTTCCGGGACAGCTTCGGAGGATTTAAAGGCTTTGATCGCGGGCAACGGTTTGGTCTCGCTTAACTTCGCGACCTCGGGTTCCGCAGACTTCAAAGTTCGCGATTCGACCGAAACCTTGCGGCTGGATTCAGCCGGTGCGGATTCCACTTTGGGTTTCGCGGTCAGGAACGGATTTTTGTCCGAACCGAATTTCGGCAATAAATTTTTCGGCCGCATTTCGTAGCGGCATCCGTCGTTCTGCAACCCCACCAGACTTTTTCCCGATGTCAGCAATCTTCCAAGGCTCATGTGCTACTCCATTAATTTGAACGCTTCCTGCGCCATGATGGCGTCGGACGCGCGCACTTTTTCGTAACGCTCAGGGTTCCAAATCTCGAATCGATCCAACAAGCCGACCAACACGGCTTCACCATTGATCCCCGCCGCTTTCGCCATTCCTTCCGGCAAACAAATCCGACCGCCTTTGTCCAGCGCCACCTGAACGGATTCGCTGCCGATGAACCGTTTGAGCACCACTTTGCTGGGATCGCCATTGGACATCGCGTCGATGTCGCTCATCAATTGCGCCATCTCTTTTGGTGGCAACACGCGCAGGCAGGGGCCTTCTTTCGCCTTTGGCCAGAGGATCAATGTGAACTCGACCCCGGTATCCGCCGGACGCCATTTCGCCGGAATCTGGACGCGGCGCTTCTCATCAACTCCATGCCGGTAGAGCGAATTGTAATAAGTCGGTGCGATGGTCGCGTTCTCAGTCACTTTATCCACAGGGTCAGGCGAAACATCAGTTTTGCCCCACAACGCCCCACTTTTAACCATTTTAAACCACTTCGTGTCAATGAGATTCGGGGCGTTTATTGAAAAGTTATTCACAGTTCCGAGGAGAGATTGGGAATTGTTGAGGGTAAGACCCCAGGCGCTGATTGAACCGGCGAAGGGGAGAAACGACGAACGGGGTGCGATCCATAGCCTCGCGCCGCTTCCCCGTTTCGCCGTTTCTCCGATTCCTTCCCATTTTCCCCCTTCTCAATCCACCCGCCGCACTGCTACCGTCCCGCCCGCAATGCGAACCGCTGATTTCGATTTCCACCTGCCGCCCGAGCTGATTGCTCAAAATCCGGCGGCGGAACGGGATCAATCGCGATTGTTGGTTTTGAAGCGGACGGAAAATCAGATCGAACACCGTCATTTTTCGGATTTAACCCGCTTTCTCAATTCCGGTGACGTTATCGTTCTGAATAATTCCAGGGTTTTCCCGGCCCGCCTGCGCGGCGGGAATGTCAAAACCGGTGGAAACTTCGAAATCCTTTTGATCGAAGAAAACGCGACGAACGATTGGTGGGTAATGCTTCGCCCGGGAAAACGCGCGAAGATCGGAACGGAAATCCTGATCCTGGACGCGGAACATCGTCCGACAACGGTTCGCGCCACGGTGACGGATGTGAACGCGGAAGGACATCGCCGACTTCAGTTTTCCGGAACGTCGAATGTGTTCGAAACAGCGGAAGCATTCGGAGAAATTCCCTTGCCGCCCTACATCAATCGCGACGACCCACATCAACCCTCCGACCGCGAACGTTATCAAACCGTGTTCGCGCAAACCGCCGGATCGGTTGCTGCGCCGACGGCGGGATTGCATTTCACGGAATCGCTGTTGAACCAAATCCGTTCGCTTGGCGTGACTGTCTGTTTCGTTACGTTGCACGTTGGACTCGGTACCTTTGCGCCGGTGAAATCGGAAACGGTCGAAGGTCACACGATGCATGAAGAGCGTTTTGAACTGAGCGAAGCCACGGCGCGCGCAGTGAATGACGCGAAACAATCCGGACGCCGCGTCATCGCGGTTGGAACCACGAGCGTGCGCGTTTTGGAAAGCGTGGCGGCAAATCACAACGGACAATTGGTTGCCGGTTCCGGCCGCACTAAAATTTTTATTTATCCGCCGTACGAATTCAAAATCGTGAATGCGCTGCTCACCAATTTTCATCTCCCCTGCTCCACGCTGTTGATGCTCGTCAGCGCGTTTGCTGCACCGAAGGAAACGCGCGGGCGCGAAATGGCTTTGTCCGCGTATGCGGAAGCGGTTCGCGAACGCTATCGCTTTTTCAGCTACGGCGATGCGATGCTCATCGCGTGAAAATTTCCCCCATGTTTTTTCAACCACGGATGAACACAGATGAATACGGATTGCTGGCGCAGCTCGGCGTTTGCGTAGCGCAGACTGGCAGCCTGCTGTATCGCCGGCTGGCAGTCGGCGAAGCGTGGCGGTTGCGACGCGCTTATAAATTTCCTGCCGCCTTTTGCGAATCACACCTCGCGGATTTCCAATCCGCGGCACAGCAGACTGCCACTCTGCGCCACGACCGAAAACTGTGAAAACGAACCACGCAACACGTTCCACGAAACGCCCCTTCGTTTTCATCAACATGGCGATGACTGCCGATGGAAAAATCGCGACCGCGAACCGCGAGGTTTCCACTTTCGGCAGCCGGCGCGATCACGATCACCTGCTCGAACTTCGCACAACCGCCGATGCTGTTATGGCCGGTGCACGAACGGTTGATTCCGCAAATGTGAATCTTGGCCCCGGTGCGGAGAAGTATCGTCGTGCGCGGCTCAAGCATGGTTTAGCGGAATACAATTTGCGCATCGTCGTCAGCCGCACCGGCTCGATCAATCCCGCCGCGGAAATTTTTCGACATCGTTTCTCGCCGGTTCTGATCATCACCACGCAACGAGCTTCCGCTGCGCGATTGAATGTGCTTCGCACGCTTGCCGACGAAGTGAAAATCTGTGGCGTTCAGGAAATCAATTTTGCAAAAGCCCTGCGCTGGCTGCGTGAGAAATGGAACGTGAAACGGCTGCTCTGCGAAGGCGGCGGCGAACTCAACGACGCATTGTTCCGCGCGGATCTTGTGGATGAGTTGCATCTGACGATTTGTCCGAAAATCTTCGGCGGCCGAACTGCGCCCACCATCTCTGACGGCGTTGGAAACGCAAAGCTGGCGAACGCTTCGCAATTCGTCCTGAAATCCAGCCGCCGGATCGGCGACGAATTATTCGCGGTTTTCAGTTCAAAACGCGATCGCATGCGTTCAATCGGCGGTTGATGAGGTGGATGGTTTTCTATTAAAAGAGCCTTCACCCCGTCCCCTCTCCCATCCGATGGAAGAGGGCGACCAGAAGCGCGCCTGAAATCGCCGCGCACCGGTTTCGCAATCACGCGTTGTTCGGACCCCCTCGCCCATCGGATGGGAGAAGGCCGAGGTGAGGGTTTACTTTCCATTCACTGAATTCCTTCCTCGCTCATCGGGTATTCGACACTGGCATTGTGATTGAATTCAGCCATAGTGCGGATTGAGAAGTGAAACACTTCTGCGGGAAATCTATGGAACAACAAATTTTAAAACTCCTGGGCCGGGAAGGCTACGTGCCGGCCAATGTGCCGGAACTGTTGCGTCTTCTTCGCTGGCCGCCGAATCGCCAGCAGGATTTGCAACGCACGCTGCGCGCCCTTGAACAATCCGGACGCATCACTCGCACTAAAGGCAATCGCTACATTCTGTCACAGGAAGCCGATCTCGTTCCGGGAACGATTCAGATCAATCGCCAGGGAAAAGGTTTCCTGCGCCCGGAAGCTCCGAATCTCAAGGAAATTGTCATTCCCGAAAGCGCGACCTCCACGGCCCTGCATGGCGATCGCGTTCTGGTTCGCCGCGATGTTAAAGGCAAGGGCTATCGCGATCCGTCGCAACCGGAGACCGGCGCAGTCATTCGCATTCTCGAACGCAAACGCACGCAACTTGTCGGCACGCTGCAACGCAGCCGCCAGTTTCTCTACGTGATTCCCGATGACCCGCGCATTCCACACAATATTTACGTTCCCCCGCCCCGCGACGTGGGACGTCCGGCCAACGTTGGCGACAAAGTGGTTGTCGAACTGCGCGAATGGGAAACCCGTCACGTCAGTCCGGAAGGCGAAATCATTGAAGTGCTGGGCGCGCCGGATGAAGAAGGCGTCGATATGCTTTCCGTGCTGCGGCAATATAATCTGCCGCTGCATTTTCCCAGGAACGTTCTTCAGGAGGCGCGTGCGAATGGAACCGCGATTCAACCGCACGAAATCGACGGCCGCGTGGATTGCCGCGCGCATCCAGTGGTAACGATTGATCCCGACGACGCGAAAGATTTCGACGATGCGATCTGTCTGCAACGCGTTTCGCAGAACGAATGGAAGCTGTGGGTTCACATTGCTGACGTCTCGCATTACGTGAAACCCGGTTCCGCATTGGATGAAGAAGCACGCGAGCGCGGCAATTCCACTTACCTCGTGGATCGCGTGATTCCCATGCTGCCTGAAGCTCTGAGCAATGAACTGTGTTCGCTGAAACCCAACGTCGATCGGCTGACGAAGTGTGTGGAATTTCTCGTGTCGAACGAAGGCCGCGTGATCAGCACAAAATTTTATTCCGCCGTCATCCATTCCCAACGCCGGTTCACCTACAAGGAAGTGTTCGCGGTTCTTCAGCGCGAACCCTCGGGCAGCGTTGAACGCATGTTGCACGACGCGAACACGCTCGCGCAAAAAATCCGGCGGCTGCGATTCAAAGCCGGCTCGCTCAACCTCGATTTCCCGGAAATGAAAATCCGGCTCGATGAACACGGAAAAATTTCCAGCATCGAACGCGTTGAAAACGACATTTCCCATCAGCTCATTGAAGAATACATGTTGCTCGCGAATGAAGCCGTCGCCGCGAAATTGATGAGCCAGAACACACCCGCGATTTATCGCGTTCACGAAGCGCCGGACGAACGGCGTTTGAAAGAATATCGCGAAGATGTTCTCAGCCATAACATCCCCGTCGGCAATCTCACGAAGCGAACGGAAGTTCAAAAGCTCTTGCAGAAGCTGGACACGATTTCAATCGGCGCGGCTTTGAAAATCGGTTTTCTGCGATCCCTCATGCGCGCGCGTTACGCCGTCGAACCGCTCGGTCACTACGGTCTGGCGAAACCCAAATACGCGCACTTCACGTCGCCGATCCGGCGCTATGCGGACCTTGTGGTGCATCGCGCGCTGTTCGACAAAAATCCCGGATCACGAAACGCGCTGCATCAAATTGCTGATCATATTTCAGACACGGAACGCAATTCCGCCGACGCGGAACGCGACAGCAAAGACGTAAAGCTTTACGCGTTTTTGAAAGCACAGCTTCAATCCGACCGGCCGAATATTTATCCCGCGCTGGTGATCGATGTTCGCAACTTCGGTTTCTTTGTAGATGTTCCCGGACTGGCAATGAGCGGGCTTGTTCCTCTGTCCGGACTGGAAGATGACTTCTACCTTTTCGATCCGGATCGCAGTCAATTGATTGGCCGGCGCACGCGGCGCATGATCCGTCTCGGCGACAAAGTTCAGGTGCGGGTTGCGAAGGTGGACAGTTTCAAGAAGCAGGTGGATTTCCGGCTCGCCGGTGAAAAGCAGAATCAATCAGGCCGGTTCCGCGACAAACGCGCACCGGAATCTCGCCAACCCAAACACGAATTCCGCGCGTCTCAAACGTTCCGACCCGGGCGCCGTTCAAACCGCCAAAACCGCAATCGCCGCTCGGGCGGGCGATAGTGGCACGGGCGTCTCGCCTGTGCGTTGCTGGTGCGTTGCCCTCACCCCAACCCTCTCCCATCCGATGGGAGAGGGAGTCCGAACAAGCGTGATTTTGAAAACCGGCGGGCGGTGATTTCAGGCGCGCTTCCGATCCCCTCGCCCATCGGATGGGAGAGGGTTGGGGTGAGGGTTCGCACTTCCGCCTGGAGAATGACGGTTTGAGTTCGACCTGAGGCGCACCGAATGGCAGCCGTGGCCGCTGCGCTCCTAGTTATGCTGTTTGCAGTTCCCGCACGACGAACGGCTCGAACTCGCGATGAAAATGCGGTGGTATGCGCGCTTTGAACCGCGCCGTTTCGCCTTCGTAATGCCGCTCAACCACCTGCCCGACTTCGTGCAGCCGCGCAATCACATCTGATTTTTCATGCGGCACGGCCAGTTCAATGAACTCGCGGATGGGTCGCAATTGCGTGCTGAGTTCCGCCAACAACGCGGGAATGCCTTCGCCGGACCGCGCGGAAATGGAGACACCATTGGGATGCCGTTCGAGAAAACGGACGAGTGATTCCGAGCCCGGCAGCAAATCCACTTTGTTGAAAATCATCAGCGTCGGTTTGCCTTCCGCGCCGATCTCCCGCAACACACCTTCCACGGCTTGAATCTGTTCTTCGGCCTGGGGATGGCTGACATCGACGACGTGCAGCAACAGGTCGGCTTCGACAACTTCTTCAAGCGTCGCTTTGAACGCTTCGACCAATCCATGCGGCAGTTTGCGAATAAAACCCACCGTGTCCGTCAGCAGAACATTTTGATTGGTCGGCAAACGTAATCGGCGCGTGGTCGGATCGAGCGTCGCGAATAATTTATTTTCCGCCAGCACCGCTGCGCCGGTGAGCTGATTCAGCAAAGTTGATTTGCCTGCGTTCGTGTAACCAACAATGGAAGCCAACGGCCAGTTATTGCGCTGCCGGGCGGAACGTTGAATGGAACGTTGGTTGCGGACCGTGCCGAGGTCGCGCGTGATTTTCTCAATGCGCTCCTGAACTTTGCGGCGGTCCACTTCCAACTGCGATTCGCCTTCACCACCACGCATGCCAATGCCGCCGGACTGACGCGACAAGTGGCCCCAGAAACGTGTCAATCGCGGAAGCAGATGTTGAAGCTGCGCCAGTTCAATCTGCATCTTGCCTTCACGCGTCCGGGCGCGTTGCGCGAAAATATCGAGAATCAGCGCGGTGCGATCCAGCACCTTGCAGTTGAAAAGCTTTTCCAGGTTGCGGCTCTGCGCGGGCGAAAGTTCGTCGTCGAAAATAATCGTATCGACATTGTGTTCCTTGCAGTACTTGGAAAATTCGGCGGCCTTGCCGGTGCCGATGAAGGTGGCGGCGTTGGGCGTTTCCAGTTTCTGAACGCCTTCACCGACAACCTCTCCGCCGGCAGTCGCGGCGAGTTCGGCGAGTTCCTCCAATGATTCGCGATGTTCCGAGGAGCGGCCCGATTTGAGTTCAATGCCGACGAGGAAAACCCGTTCGGTTTTCGTGTTCCGTGTATCGATTAAAGCTTTCAACGAATGGCGTCTGGTCTTTCTAAACTGCGGCCAAACCATAGCACCTTTCCGACGGCAATCCAGCTTTGGCTTCCTGAAAACATTCCGACCGGCAGCAGCACCGGAGCGCGGACTTCAGTCTGCGAGTTCCCGACCGGGTTGAGACACGCGGACTGAAGTCCGCGCTCCGGTGGCGGGCAGGTTTTCTTATGGATTTACCGCCGGTTTTTGCGACACTGCGGCACCGATGAATCCGGTCATTAAACTTTTGCTCGAAGGCGGCAGCCTGAGCACCGCGCAAATGGCGCAGGTGTTGAATCTGTCCGAAGCGGACATCAACCGCGAATTGGACCAGCTCAAGAAGGATCAAATCCTCCTGGGCTGGCGGCCCGTTCTGAATCTTTCCGACGAACGCTCGGGAACCGTGCGCGCCGTGATCGAAGTCCGACTCACGCCCGAACGCGGCGGCGGATTCAATCGCCTCGCCGAACGCATCAGCCGCTTCGATGAAGTGGAATCCTGCTACCTGATGTCCGGCGGTTACGATCTGCTGGTATTCGTCAGCGGCGCGAGCCTGCAACAAGTCGCGCGGTTCGTTTCGGAAAAACTTTCTTCGCTCGAAGGCGTGCTTTCGACCGCTACGCACTTCATGCTGCGTTCCTACAAGGAACAAGGATTCCTGCTCGAAACGAAGACCGAGGAAAACAGCCGGCTCAACGTCGCGCCGTAAGAATTCCAAGTTGCAGCCATGCGTTTCAACCAATTCGCTTTTCTTTTACTGACCGCTTTGTCTCTGGCCGGCTGCCAGTCTGGAACAAAGAACATTGCCGTTTCGCCCGATTCTGAATTGAGCAAGCAGATGTTGGAAATGGATGCGAAGGGCCGGGCATATCAAAACGCCGGTCGCTTTTCACAGGCAATTCGGGATTTTGAAACTGCGCGCGGTGGCGACTGCACAGATCTGAAGTTTGTTGGTTTGCAGGAGCCTGGACTGAAGCTAAGCCGATACGTTCGTCTTTACATGATGGAAGCTTCATCGCCGAGTTGCGGCAGCAACTTGTTCTGCGCCAAAGTCACCTTTACTGATTCGGCAAACACGGTTGCCAAGCGGGCGGAAATTCTTTTCGGTCCGGGAGATGTATCAAACTATCAAAGCAAAGCGGCAGAATTTGTTCGCTATGCACAAGCCGGCAATGTTCAACAAATGATGGAAATCACAAGTTCGCTAACCCGCGCCACACAATCGGGTTCGGTCCGCACCGTGTACGCGGATCAGGTTGTCCCGCAGTTTCAGGGAGCCAAAGTGACATGGAATTTCAGAAGCATTCCCAACATTGACGAGAAAAATAACGTGGGACTTTTAGTAACTGGAACCGCGCAAGGCAAATCCACGTTCTCCTTCGACCTGGCGGTATTTAAAGAAAACGGAAAATTCGTGGTGACAAATATTCAAAAACATCACTGATGCGTTCGTTTAACTAGTTTTCTCATGGACACAACCCGCTATATCGCCAAACACGTCATCAACCTGCCCCGCTCGGGCATCCGCGACTTTTTTGAAATCGTCGCCAAGATGAAAGACGTGATCTCGCTCGGCATCGGCGAGCCGGACTTCGACACACCCTGGCATATTCGCGAAGCGGCCATTTACGCCCTGGAGAAAGGCAAAACGCATTACACGTCGAACCTGGGCTTGATTGAATTGCGCCGCGAAATCAACCGCTACGTCGAAAAGAATTTCCACGTCAGCTACAATCCGGAAAACGAAATTCTCGTTACGGTCGGCGTTTCCGAAGCCATCGACATCGCCACGCGCGCGCTGCTGAATCCTGGCGACAAGGTGATGTTTCATCAGCCGTGTTACGTCAGCTATCATCCGAGCATCACGCTCGCGCACGGCGAGGCGATTCCCGTTCCGACTTTTGCCAAAGATAATTTCGCGCTCACCGCGGAAGCCTTGCAGGCGGCGTGGCAACCGGGTTGCAAACTGCTGATGCTGAACCTGCCGTGCAACCCGACCGGCGGCACCTGCAATCGCGCGCAGTTGGAAGCGATTGCAAAGTTCGCGGTTGAAAAAGAATTGCTCGTTCTCAGCGACGAAATTTATTCCGAACTGACCTTCGAAGGCGAACACGTCAGCATCGCCAGTCTTCCCGGCATGAAGGAACGCACGATTTTCCTCCACGGATTTTCCAAAGCGTTTGCAATGACCGGCTGGCGCATTGGTTACGCGTGCGGTCCGGCGCCGCTGATTGAAGCGATGATGAAGGTGCATCAATATTCAATGATGTGCGCGTCGATCATCAGCCAGGAAGGCGCGGTCGAAGCGCTGGCGCATGGTGAAGAAGGCATGAAAGCAATGCGTGAGCAGTATCATCGCCGCCGCGATTACATCGTGCGCCGGTTGAATGAAATCGGTTTGAAATGTCATCTCCCGCGCGGATCGTTTTACGCGTTTCCGTATGTCAGCGGCACGGGTTTGAGCGAAAAAGATTTTGCCGTCAGCCTGCTTCAGGCGGAACGCGTCGCGATGGTTCCCGGAACGGCGTTTGGCGAAAACGGCGCTGGATTTTGCCGTGCTTGTTTTGCGACCAGTTACGAGCAGCTCATCGAAGCGAGCGAACGCATCGAACGTCACGTGCAGCATCTGGCGTCGAAAAAAGCCTGATCGCGGGAAACATTTTCCAACGCAGACGCAACTCTCGGAAGGACGAGTTATACGAGTCCCACTCTGAAAAAGCGCTCGGAATTTTGCTCCGGTTCAGTCGATCCGAAACCGCCACAATGGTTACGTCTGGTTTTTATATTCACGCGGACTGAAGTCCGCGCTCCATCGCGCTGCAAGTTGCAACGTCACCGCGTCAAACTGCCAATGCGCTGAAGCGTCAGAACCGGTTCGCTCGCCTGACGCGACGCCATCAGATCCACTTCGAACTCCGCCACCCAATCGTTGTGTTCTTCCGGATCGATCAACATCTGCTGAACGCGCCAGGTTTTTCGATCTTCCGACGGAACAACATAAGTGTGCCGGACATTGCGCGCGTTGGGATCGAGACACAGATATTTGTGTTCCGCTTCGTAATCTTCCAAAGCCTGACGCAATCGCTCGGGCGTCCAGTCTTCTGTCGTTGAAACGGCGACGCGGTGAATGGGCGAATCGGCGATCGCACAAACCTCACCGTCTCGCTGTTTCTCCGTTTCGCCGTCTCGCCGTCTCTCACCTTCCCCGTTTCGCAATGAAGCCAGCGCCGCTTCGAAATCGCGAATCACCAATCCGCGCAAGAAAATGAAAATGCGATTCCGAATCGCCGCCGTGAAGGCTTTCGTGTCGCGCGTGATATCCGCCGCGGCTTCTTCCGCACCCGGCGGACGCAGCTCCTTCACTTCCGCGCGCTGATAATTCGGGTCGCGCATTTTCTCCCATTCATCGAGCAGGCTGGAATCCACCTGGCGAATCATGGAACCGAGATACAATTCCATTTCGCGAACCTGATCGTTCTTCGCGGAATCGGGAACCGTTTGCGCCAGCACTTTGAACACGCTGTTCAAATGCCGCAGCAGCACGCCTTCCGCGCGTTGCAATTCGTAATCGCGAATGTAATCGGCGAAGGATCGGAATTGCTCGAACATTTCGCGAACAATGGATTTCGGACGAATGTTCTCCTGGCCAACCCACGGATGTTTGTCCGCGAATGCGTTGAACGTGGAATAGACGAACTCGCGATTCGGCTTGGGATATTCGAGCTTCTCCAGTTCCTCCATGCGCTCGTCGTAATCCAGCCCATCCATTTTCATCTCAGCCATCTTCGCCGATTTCACTTTGTCGAGCTGCTTGCGGAGAATCGCATCGGGATTTTCCAGAATCGATTCCACCAACGTCAGCAGCACGAGCGCGTAATCGGGCTGTTCCGGATCGAGCAACGGAATCGTGTCGAGCAGGTACAACGACAAAACCTGATCCATGGAAAAGTCATCCTGCAATTCCACGTTCACGCGAAGCTTCTGGCCGGTGTGAGTTCGTGAATCACCTTCGCCAGCATTCGCATACAAATCAGCTTCAGAGCGTTTCCCTTCCTCCCACTCTTCCGCCGAAAGCGGAGGAGAGGGTTGGGAAGAGGAGGTTTTGATTTCGGAAACATTCGAAAGCTCAGCATCCCCTCTCTCCGGCTCTCTCCGCGTTCGTTCCTCATGGGGCGAGAGAGAAGATCGCCGCTGAACTGGATTGATAAACTCGATGATATTCCGGTCCAGCAACGAACGGAACAATTGCCAGCCGCGTTTGATATGCGCCTGTTTTTGTCGCGGCGATTCATGCGAATCCCGGATCAGCTTTTGCATCGCCGCGCAGCCGTCACTTTTCCGGCTCAGCACGTTCAACAACATTCCGTGCGTGACCTGAAATCGCGAGGTCAATCGTTCCGGCGGTGCGGCGATCAATCGCGAAAACGTGTTCTTGTCCCAGTTCACGAAATTCTTTTCCGGCGGCTGGCGTTTTACGGTTTTCTTTCCGTCGCGCGCGGATTTCTCCGCCAGCTTCAAATTTTCAATCACATGTTCCGGCGCCTGCGCCACCACCCAGCCGCGGTCATCGAAACCTTTGCGTCCGGCGCGTCCGCCGATCTGATGAAAATCCCGCGCGGTCAGAATGCCGGTTTTTTGTCCGTCAAATTTGCAGAGGCGCGTGAAAAGCACCGTGCGAATCGGAACATTCACACCCACCCCAAGCGTGTCCGTGCCGCAGATCACCTTGAGCAAACCGCGTTGCGCGAGTTGTTCGACGAGCACGCGGTATTTCGGCAACAAGCCAGCGTGATGCAGTCCGATGCCATGCCGCAGCCATTTCCTGATTTCCGGACCGTACGGGCTGCTGAATTTGAAACCTTCCAGCGCGTTGCCGATCGCGGCTTTTTCCTCACGCGTGCAGACGTTGATGCTCGTGAAATCCTGCGCGCTCTGGGCGGCTTCGAGTTGCGTGAAGTGAACGACATAAACCGGCGCCTTGCCGTCGGCCACAAGCGTCTCCAGCGTTTTCGCCAGCGCCATTTCTGAATACGCGTGTTCGAGCGGAACCGGACGTTCCGCAGACGCAACGGTCACCGTTTCGCGACCGGTCAATTGGGTGAGTTTCTCTTCGAAGAACGCGGTTTCTCCCAGCGTTGCGGACATCAAAAGAAAACGTGTTTGCGGCAGCGTCAGCAAAGGAACCTGCCACGCCCAGCCGCGTTCGCGATCGGCGTAGTAATGAAATTCATCCATCACAACGTCCTGAACATCCGCCTGATCGCCTTCCCGCAAAGCGATGTTCGCCAGGATTTCCGCCGTGCAACAAAGGATCGGCGCGTCGCGATTCACGGAAGCGTCCCCGGTGCTGAGCCCGACATTCTGCGGACCGAACTCGCGGCACAGCGCCAGCCATTTTTCATTCACCAACGCTTTAATCGGACACGTGTAAATCGAGCGACGCCCCTGAGCGAGCGCTTTGAAATGCAGCGCGGTTGCGACCAATGATTTGCCGGAACCGGTCGGCGTATTGAGGATAACGTTCTTTTCTTCGAACAATTCGAGAATCGCCGTTTCCTGCGCGGGATAAAGCTGAAGCTTCCGCGCTTCGGCATATTCGAGAAAGCGTTCGAGCAGAACGTCGTTACTCAGGTTTTCGCCGCGCGGAATCAGATCGTAAAGATGAATGGCCACTGCGATGAAGTTAGCGGGCGGCGAAGCGAATGAGAAGGAAGATGAACGACAAGCGATTTCGAAATCAGCCGAAGCTTTTCGAGATGGATTGGCAAAGCTGACTGTTCAATGGCTCGCTGAAAATGTGGTCGTCGCGTGCGACGTGCTGATTTTTCGAACTGTGTCACCGTCGAAATGAATCGTCCAGCGTCCCCAGCCGTGACTGTTGTGCGGTATGCCCCAGGTTGCGGATTCGCAGTGATCGAAATCGCCACCGGGATGCATCGAGCGCGGCGGACCAAGCAACGCGTAAACCTGCGCGCGCGTCATGCCCGTGGTCACCTGATGGTAAGCCGCATGAGTGGCCGAAGGATGCGGATTAGGCGTGCTGCAACCGGCGATTGCAATCAGGGAAAATGCGAGAACGATGGTTTTCATTTCGATGTGCTTTATTTCCGTCCAGGCCGAATTCTTTGCTGTCGGTTTGAAGCGTTCAAGTCGAAATAATCTTAACTCCGGAAACAACGATGAATCGATGTGGCCACAGTCGTTGCGTAGCGCAGACTTCCAAGTCTGCTGTATCGCAGGTTTCTTAACCTGCGCGGCGGAAGATTTTTACGCGTCTGGAAAATTCACGCTCTGCCGATTTTGAAATCGGCGATACAGCAGGTTTGGAAACCTGCGCTACGATGCAAACCCTCACCGATCGTTCCGAAGCTGCGTCCATTCACGTTCCCGGCTTACTGCTCGCAGCGATGGCTTCCGAGAACAGGTTCAACACTTCTGCGCGCACCACGGCACCCACGAGCCGGTTTTCCTTCAGTGTGGTGACGACGGGAATGTTTCTTTGCTCGCTCGAAAGCACCACGGGCAGAATATCGAGCAATCGTTGATTCGGCGTCACGCAGGGCGGCGGCGGACGCATCACGTCATAAGCAATCACCGCTTTCAATTCCACGCCGGTGTTCAGGTATTCTTTCAAATCCTGCAACGCGACCATGCCGATGAATTGTTGTTTGGCGTCCACGACCGGAAGAAAATTGTTCGGGCTGCTCAGGAAACGATCCGCCAATTGATTAAGCGTGGCGTTCTCTCGAACCGGTGGAATCGGAGCCTGCATAATGTCGCCCACGGTTCGCTCGGTCGCCGCGCCGGGATCGGTGGTTTCCTGACGCACGGTGAGTCCTTTGCGCCGGAGCGGTTCGGTGTAAACGGATTCCGCCACAAATCTTCCGGCCACGAGGATGGCGACAACACAGCCCAGCATCAGCGGCGGCATCAGGGAATAATCCAGTGAGATTTCAAAAACCATGATGATGGCCAGCATCGGCGAACGCGTGGTTGCCGCCAGCGTGCTGCCCATTCCGACCAACGCGAACGCCGCGACGGGAAGATCCAATCCGGTTCCAAATCGATGGAGCGTCAGACCGAAAGTCGCGCCCAGACTGGCGCCCAGAAAAAGTGTTGGTGTGAACACCCCCCCTACAGCGCCGGAGCCAACCGTGACCAAAGTCGCCAGAAGTTTTGCCAGCAACAGCGCAACCATCGTTGCCAGCAAAAATCTTTCACTCATGAACGGTTCACGCAGCAGTCCGGTCGGGTCTTGAAGAATCTGATTCGTCACCACGTAACCGTTGCCCCAGACTTTTGGAAACGGAAGCGCGATCAGGCCGACCAGCAATCCGCCCAGCGCGAGGCGGATGTAAATCGGTGCTTTAATTTTTTTGAACAGTTCTTCACTGCGATGCAGCAGCGTGAGAAACGCCGCACCGAGAGCGCCCGCCAGAATTCCCAGCACAATAAACCAGGGCAATTGCATCACGCTGGTGAACTCAAACGGCGGAACCGTGTACCACGGTTTGATTCCAAAAAAGCTGCGCGAAACCATCGCCGCCACGACGGATGCAAAGACGAGCGGCGCGAACAGGTTCATGGAAAAATTTCCCAGCACGATCATCGATGCAAACACCGCTCCGGCAATCGGCGCATTGTAAGCCGCTGCAATTCCCGATGCCGCGCCGCAACCCACGAGCAAGCGCAATCGATACGGCGGCCATTTGGAAACCTGTCCCCACTTGGAGGCGAGCGTCGCCGACAGTTGCACAATGCCGCCTTCGCGCCCGATTGAACCGCCGGTTCCAATCGTCATCAACGACGAGAAAAATTTCACGAGCGCCGTGCGGAACGGCAGCTTGCCATCGCCGGCGACAACGACTTCAAGCAGGTTGCTGGAACGCTGTTGGCCGACGAGCCGCAAACCCCAGAAGAGAATCAGCCCCGCGCAAAGTCCGCCGATCGCCGGGGTAATCACGCGCTCCACACCGCCCATCATTTCGGCAATTTCCGCCGGATCACCGGGATGCCGCAGGAACAGGTATTTGACCGATTCGGTCGCGTAATAAAAAAACAAATTTACCAAACCGCCCATGACGCCTACGCCGCCGGCGAGCACGAGATGAAACGCTTCTTCGCTGAAGCGGATTCGCTGACGGATGCGGAGCAGGCGTTGCCAGTGCAGGCGAAGGAAGGTGTGCAACGTTCCGATGGCTTTGTTGTTGGTCAAAAGCTGCACGAGGATAATTTACCGGCAATGTTCATTTTGACGAGTCGGGACTCTTCCGCCGCGAACTCGCTGTAGCGCAGACCGGCAGTCTGCTGTATCGCGGATTGGCAATCCGCCGGGTGTGATTTGAGAAATGCCATTCAAAAATTTTCAAAACGCGCGCGACGGCCACAATCCTGCCGGCTGCCAGCCGGCGACACAGCAGGCTGCCAGCCTGCGCTACGCCTGAAGCCAATCCCGCGCATTCTCACAAACTGTTCAACACATCAATGAGCTGGCGCAATCGTCCGTAATCCCGGCGATTGAATCCGAATGCCAGCCGCGGCAATTCGGGATGATCCTGATCCTCCACTTCCTCGGGCGTGGCAGAGATCGAATGAATCGCCGGACCGCTGATGATATCGGCAAAGTCTTCGTTCATCGCTTCAATCGCGGTCGAGGTGGGCGCGTGCTTCAATCGAATGACAAATAAATCCTTCACGAAACGTGTGGAATGGAAGTTCCGATAAAAGCGCGTAATGATTTTCACAGCTTCATCGGTGTTGTCCGTAATGCGATAAAGATTCAGGTCGTCGGGCGAAATCAATTGATCGCGCAAGAGATGTTCGCGGACGTGTTTGTCCCACGTCTTCCAATACGTTCCGCCCGGACGATCCACCAGCACCAGCGGCATCAACTGGCTCTTGCCGGTCTGCATCAGCGTGAGCGCTTCGTAGCCTTCATCCATTGTTCCGAAGCCGCCGGGGAACAGCGCGATGGCGTCCGAGTGCCGGATGAAAATCAATTTGCGAGTGAAGAAATATTTGAACGTGATCAGTTTTTTATCTTCGCGAATGATCGGGTTGGCGCTTTGTTCCCACGGTAGGCGAATGTTCGCGCCGAAACTTTTTTCCGGTCCCGCGCCTTCATGTCCGGCGTGCATGATTCCGCCACCGGCACCGGTGATGACCATGAACCCGGCTTCGGCAATTTTCCGCCCGAATTCCAGCGCCTGATGATATTCGAGTTTGCTCGGCTGGGTGCGCGCGGAACCAAAGATGGTGACTTTGCGGGCGTTGCTGTACGGCGCGAACAATTTGAAAGCATAACGCAATTCGCGCAGCGAAGTCTGGATCACGCGCACGTCGCCGCTGTCTTCCACGTCGTGAAGAATTTTCAGCGCGTTTTCGATGATGTCGGCCACGCTTTCCTGATTGAATCCGCCGCCCTTGAAGGCAATCAATTCCTGGATTCTCCGCCGCAGTTCCAATTCCGCCGGCGTTTTGTCTGCCTTGATCATGCCGCGAGATTAGCGGTGAGAATCAGAAATGCAACTGGGGTGCAGCGCGGGATCAGCACGGGAATTTCAACATTCAACATTCAACATCGAACGCTGAACGTCGAGGAGATGCGCGGAAGGGGTCGCGTGATCGGAGCGCGGACTTCAGTCCGCGAGTTTCGATCAAGCACAGGAGCACGCGGACTGAAGTCCGCGCTCCGAGAACGAGCGCCCGCTGACGGCGTTTCAATGGAGGTTGAAAGTTGAATTGTTGAGCGTTGAATGTTCCCTCATTTTCTCCTTCCCGTTTCCCCCTTCCGAGCAGTGTTCCGGAAAAACTTAGGGTCGTCACCCTATTGTTGCGATTTTTTCATTTCGGCATCCTTGGGGCAGAACAGTTTACGCTCATGAATGACAGTATCAATCTCAGCTCGATGGCGGCGGACAGCAATGCAGCAATGAAGAGCCTGGCGCGGGACGTCAAGCAGTTGCGGCAGTTGCTCGAAGTCCGCGCTTTGAAGGAAAACACTCGTGAAGTAACGGTTGATCCCGCGGATTTGCCCGCCATCGAAGCCAGCGAATTTACCTGCTGAACGGCCACAGAGCTTTTTCGGTGATGGTCTGACAGACTTCGGTTCCACTTCTTTTCCCCGACGGTTTGAACTTGTTCGACGACCCTTCGTGCGGTTTCAATTTCGCCCATGAAATTTGCCGTCCGCGCTGTAATCAGAACAGGTTTGCTCGCGCTGCTGATCTTTTCCGCTTCGCTGCGAAACACCGCCGCGCAAAGTGACAGCGCGACAATTACGCTTCTTCAACCGCAGGACGGAGCGCGGTTCATGCCGGGAACAAACATTCTGCTCCGCGCGGGTTTAAGCGAATATATCCGCGGCATCAAACGAGTTGAATTTGTGGCTGACGGCGCGGTGATCGGCGTGGTCAGCAATCTTCCGTACTCATTCAACTGGACGCGCGTTCCAGTCGGTTCATACGTCATTTCAGCCCGCGCCATTCCACCGGAAGGAACGCCGCTGGAATCGGGGCGCATCCGCATTCGCGTGTACAATACCTGGCTCACGTTTGGTCTGGATCGAAATGAATTTCTGGAGCGCGTGAAACTTTTCGGCATTCCTTTGTGGCAGTATTGCGCGTCGCTGATCTACATCTTCCTGGCGTTCTACGCTTCGAAATTCTTCGACTTCCTGATGCGCGTCTGGCTGAAACGCTGGGCGCAGAAAACGAAAACCCAGTTCGACGATCTGCTGCTCGATCTGCTGAATGGCCCGACCAAAGTCATCGCTTTCATCATCCTGTTGCGGATCGGCCTGGAAGTTTTCAGCTGGCCTTTGATGGTTCGAATCTTTCTCGGCAAAGCATTCACGGTCATCGTTGCGCTGTCGCTGACTTATACCGCGCTGAAATTCGTGGATCTGGTGATGAGTTATTGGAGGCAAAGGACGCGCGTTGAAACCGACCGCGCTTTCGATGAACAACTGTTTCCGATCATTCGAAAAAGCCTCAAGCTGTTTATCGTCGTGGTCGCGACACTGGTCACGCTCGATAACCTCGAAGTAAATATCACTGCGGCGATCGCCTCGTTATCCATCGGTGGTTTGGCGGTTGGCCTGGCGGCGCAGGATACGCTCGCGAATTTGTTTGGCGCGGTCGCGGTATTCATCGACAAGCCGTTCAAGATTGGTGACCGCATTCAACTCGACGGTGTGGATGGAACGGTTGAATCCATCGGGCTTCGCAGCACGCGCGTGCGTCATCTGGATGGTTATTTCATTACCGTGCCGAACAAGACCATGGGCAATGCCACCATTACAAATGTCACCCGTCGGCCGAATATCAAAACGGTAATGACCATTGGGCTCACCTACGACACGCCCACACCTAAAGTCCGGCGCGCGCTGGAAATTCTTTCGGAAGTTTACAAAGGCAATCCGAAGACTGCGGATGTCATCATCAGCTTCAATCAATTTGCTGATTCGTCATTGAACATTCAGGTCGTGCATTGGTGGGCTTCACTGGACGGCAAAGAATATCTCGCCGGAATGCAGCAGATGAATCTTACGATCAAGGAACGCTTCGACGCGGAAGGCATCGGCTTCGCGTTTCCGTCGCGCACGGTTTATCTCAAGCAGGATTCCCAATGGCGGCTGGAGCAAGGCGAACGGCAGGTGAGTTGACCGAAAGCGGCGCTGAAGCGACC
>DASTXC010000094.1:0-3803 GCA_035765675.1 Verrucomicrobiia bacterium | reverse complement strand
CGCTCCGCGCAGTTTCCATGCGTAAATACGTCGCGCCAGCGTTTGGAGTGCGTGCGCTTCAGCGCCGCTTTTGAAAGTTCATGGACAGCATCCCTGCCGCTGCACCACAAATCTGCCTCGTCCTTTGCGGCTCCAAGTTTTTCGTGGTTCAAATCCGCATTTCTGTTACGTTCCGGAGGCGATATGAGTTTTTATGACAAATTGAAATTCGACGCGAACGGCCTGATTCCTGCCATTGTTCAGGAACAGAAAACCGGCCGCGTCCTGATGATGGCCTGGATGAATCGCGCTTCGCTGGAAACCACTATTGCAACCGGCAAGACGCATTTCTGGAGCCGCTCACGCCAGAAATTCTGGATGAAAGGCGAATCCAGCGGCCACACGCAAGCCGTCAAAGATATCGCATTCGATTGCGATGGCGACACGCTCCTGATCCAGGTGGAACAGATCGGTGCCGCGTGCCACGAAGGTTATCAATCCTGTTTTTTCCGCTCCATTGAAGGCGATGGCGCAACGTTCAAAGCCACCGAAGCACAGTTGCAAACGCCGGAGGAAATTTACGGCAAAAAATAATGGATGAATTGTTTTCATTCGGCAGCCGCGGTTATTGCCTGTTCTTTCTGTTGCTGATCGTGGCGCGGGGAATGGATTTTCTCAGCACCTGGGTCGCGACGCCCAACCTGGTGCTGGAGGGAAATCCTATCGCGAAAAAACTCGGCTGGAGTTTCGGCATTCCCATCAATGTTCTGATCTGCCTTGGCCTTTCATTTTCCGGACTGGCGGCCATTGTTGTCAGCACCACGAGCCTGCTGGTCGCGGCGCGGAATTTTCAGTCTGCGTGGTTGATGCGCTCGCTCGGTGAAGAAAATTATCGCGAGTGGTACGTCACGCGCATTCAGGAAACGCCGATCACACTTTACCTTTCCTGCCTCGCTGGAAATACGTTGCTCACGGCGGCGGTCGGCGGAGCGCTGATTTTTTTCAGCAACGAAGAATTCCTGGCGGTTGGCATCGGCATGGGAATCATCGCCTACGCCATGGCAGTTGCCTTTTACACGCTGCTGGCCGTGTGGAAAAACCGTCGCGCGACCAAACGCCGCCTGCGGCAAAACCTCACGGCGCCGGCACTGACGGGCGATGGCTCGGGGTTGGCGCAATAGCCCGTTCAATCCGTGGTTTACTCCCGCGCGAACCATCCTTAATAATTTCGCGAGGCAAAGAGTCCATCCCGGCTTCCTTGCTCCTGGATTATGTATTCACCCAATTCCGACGAATTTTTGAAACTGGCGGCGCAGGGAAACCTGATTCCGGTCACCCGCCGATTGCTCGCCGACATTGAAACGCCGCTCTCCGCTTATCGCAAAATCCGCGGCCAGGGCGAATCGTTTCTCTTCGAATCCGTCGAAGGCGGCGAACATCTCGGACGCTATTCCTTCGTCGGTTGCAATCCACGCGCGATCATTCGCCAGGATGGCAACCGCGTGGACGTCATCGAAAACCGCAAAGTCACCGAGTCATTCACCGTCAGTAGCGACGCGGGCGCGAACAATGTTCCCGACGGTCTCGCCGTCGTGGAGCGCGTGATGAAAAAATTCCGGCCGGTCACTGTGCCCGGACTTCCCCGTTTCACCGGCGGCGCAATCGGTTTCATTGGCTACGAATTCATTCACGATGTTGAACCCGTCGTTCCGCGGGCGGCCAAGGATGAACTCGGCACGCCGGTCATGTATTTCCTGATCGCGGATCAATTGCTGATTTTCGACCGCGTCGCTCAGACGATCATCGTTCTCGTCAACGCGATTCTGGAAGATTCCTCCAGTCCGGAAGAGGCGTATGAGAACGCGGTCGCAGAAATCGAGCGCATCGTTTCGCTGCTGGAACAGCCGAGCGAACATCGTCCCGCGACAGTTCCAACGGAAGTTCCCGAACTGCCGTTCAGCTCGAATGTGCCAAAGGAAAAATTCCTCGCCAACGTTCAGGCCTCGAAAAAATTTATCAACAGCGGCGATATCATCCAGGTTGTCGGCTCCCAGCGTTTCAGCGTGGAAACCAAAGCGTCAGCGATGGATGTATATCGCGCCGTGCGTTCGGTGAATCCATCGCCCTACATGTTCCTGCTGGAACTGAATGGCTTTTCACTCGTCGGCGCATCGCCGGAAATTCACGTGCGCAGCGAGGATCATCAGGTTGAAATTCGCCCGATCGCCGGAACGCGTCGCCGTGGCAAAACCGCCGATGAAGACATCGCGTTGGAAAAGGAACTTCTCGCCGATCCGAAGGAACGCGCCGAACACGTCATGCTCGTGGACCTCGCGCGCAACGACATCGGGCGTGTGTGCGATTTCGGCAGCGTGCAGGTGCGCGACCTGATGATCATCGAACGCTACAGCCACGTCATGCACATCGTGTCGAGCGTTGAAGGCAAACTTGCGGCGGACAAAACCAATTACGACCTGATGCGCGCGACGTTCCCGGCGGGCACCGTCAGCGGCGCGCCGAAGATTCGCGCGATGCAAATCATTTCCGATCTCGAAGGCACGACGCGCGGACCGTATGCCGGCTGCGTGGGTTACTTCAGTTTCAATGGCAACCTCGACACCTGCATCACCATCCGCACCGCGCTGCTCAAGGACGGCAAAGCTTACGTCCAGGCCGGCGGCGGCTGGGTCAACGACTCCGAACCCGAAGCCGAATTTCAGGAAACCGTGAACAAGAGCAAGGCCATGCTCAAAGCCGTGGCCCTGGCGGAAACGTTCGGGAAAACGGCGTAGCAGCCCAGGGGACAAGGTTCAATCGAAACGCCGCTGGGCGACGGCAGCCACTGAGTTGATATTGGGCCATGAACACGACCGCCGAGATTCATGAGTTGCCAGAGGATGGTCGAGAGTGCCCTGGATCGTTGGCGGCAAGCCCGTATTTTCAGCACATGGCTGCCGGTTGAGACGCTGATTTCATTACCTCGCTGACGACCTGTCCTTGGATTACTATCGCGAGACTTTTCCTTCGGTAAACTCGCGAGAAAGTTCTGGCTGGATGAGGTTGTTACATTCAATCTGACAACCGAGGTGAATGAACATTTGGGAACAACTTAATCGAGAGACATGTTGTTTAGTTTTTGATACCGAGACGAACGGCCTTTTTCGATCTAACAGGAAGACAAATCCTCGCATGGTCGCATTAGCATGGTCTGTTTTTTCAATCAAAAGCGGATGCTTCCGAAAACAGAGCTTCATTGTTCGCGCTGATGATTTTGATCCGAACCCTTCAGGAACGCTCAAACATGGAATTGGTAAAGAAAAAGCATTGCGAGAAGGCGTCGTTATTGAATTGATTCTTGCGGAGTTCAAGAAGGACATCACGTCGTTTAGCCCGCAGCTTCTTGTTGCGCATAATATCGAATTCGACTTGCAGGTTTTACGATCCGAGTGTGCTCGAATTGGCTTCGACTTGGCTCAAGCCTTCGCGTTGCCAAAATTCTGCACGATGAAGGAGATGACCCTATCTGTTGGGATTCCCAGAGGCGATCTGAGCGGAGAGTTTGAACGCCGAGTAAAAGCCTATAGACGTGATCACAACATGCGCACCAAGTGGGCGCAGCGTCGCTTGGCATACTACAAGGATGTCCTTTCCAGAGAAATAAAAAGCCGGCGCAAGTGGCCGACGGCGGCGCAATTTCTTTTCTGTAAATTCGTTGAGCCTCAAACTGAGGGTGGGTTTTGGCATTCCATGTTGAGGTAAATTTTTCCGGTTTCCCATTCGTCGCTGGTTTCGCTCAAAAGCGCGGTGATCAGACGGAGGAGAGA
>DASTXC010000093.1:0-21075 GCA_035765675.1 Verrucomicrobiia bacterium | reverse complement strand
GCGCGGGGAGAGGGCTAGGGAGAGGGGATTTTGAGCTAAAAACCTCCTCACCCCGGCCCTCTCCTCCGGCTTCGCTCGGAGGAGAGGGAGTGAGCAGCCGTTTTGAATTTCGAAAGCTCAACCCGTTGTTTGGTGCGGGTGTCAAGTTGTGCCCATCAGGCGTTCGCGGGTCAACTATCGCTTGCGCGGTTTTTACGCGCCGAACATACTCGCTCCTTCGATTCTACAATTGAAAATTATGAATACAGCTCCCATCCGTGTCGCAGTCACCGGCGCTGCCGGCCAAATCGGTTACGCACTTCTTTTTCGCATCGCTTCCGGCGCGATGTTCGGTCCGAACCAGCCCGTGATTCTGCACCTGATTGAAATCGAACCCGCTCTTCCCGCGCTCCAGGGCGTCGTGATGGAACTCGAAGACTGCGCGTTTCCGTTGCTCAAAGGCATCGTCGCGACGGCCAATCTCGATGAAGGTTTTCGCGATGTGAACTGGGCGTTGCTCGTCGGCAGCGTGCCGCGCAAAGCCGGAATGGAACGCAAAGATCTGCTCGGCATCAACGGCAAGATTTTCATCGGCCAGGGCCAGGCGATTCAGAAAAACGCCTCCAGCGATGTCCGCGTTCTTGTCGTCGGCAATCCTTGCAACACGAACTGCCTGATCGCGATGAGCAACGCGAAAAACATTCCTGCCGATCGCTGGTTTGCCATGACGCGCCTGGATGAAAATCGCGCCAAAACGCAGCTCGCCAAAAAAGCCAGCGTCGATATCACCGCCGTCACGAACCTCGCCGTCTGGGGCAATCACAGCGCGACGATGTATCCCGATTTCACGAACGCAAAAATCGCGGGCCGCCCGGTGGTGGACGTCATCGGTCATCACGGCTGGCTCGAAGGTGAATTCATCACGACCGTGCAACAGCGCGGCGCGGCGATCATCAAAGCGCGCGGTTCTTCGAGCGCAGCCAGCGCGGCAAATGCGATTGTGGACAGCGTCCGCTCCGTCGTGACGCCCACGCCGACCGGCGATTGGAACAGCCTGTGTGTTTTCTCGGATGGCAGCTACGGCGTGGAAAAAGGTTTGATCACATCCTTCCCGATCCGCAGCAACGGCAAGACGGTGGAGATTGTTCAAGGTTTGCCGATCAACGAATTCAGCCAGGGCAAGATCAACGCGACGATCAATGAATTGAAGGAAGAACGCGCGATGGTCAGCGATCTGTTGCCGAAATAAAAACGGCTGCAACGCAAAGTTTATTTCCACAAGCGCCGGAGCAATCCGGCGCTTTCTTTTTTGGAAAAGTAATTTGAACAGGAGATCGCGGAAGGAGCGCCCGCGTCTCGCGTGCCGTCGTTGTCGTCTCGACAACGACTTCAATTCACAAATCTTTCTTTGTCGTTTCCGCGCGTACGTGACCTCGCACTCTTTTTAATTCCCTCGCCCCGCAGCGAAGCGCGGGGAGAGGGTTAGGGAGAGGGGATTCTGAGCTAAAACCTGAAGTTCAATCCATTGTTGGTGCGAGATTTCCGGTTGAGCGAGAGCAGCCATCCCGCGCTTTTTCTGTACTTGGAAATAAATCACTCAGTGACAGACTGCGTCATCGGCGGAAGGAGAACACTGCGTATGAACTGGTTGAAATCGTTTTGGAGAGCTCTGAATACACCCGCTGCGCCGCCGCGCGAAATGGCGCATTCTCGCTCGCCCTCGCGTGGATCACTACCCGACTTCACTCCCCGCGCGCAGCAGGTGCTCGCGTTGTCTCGGAAGGAAGCCCAGCGTTTCAATCACAATTTCGTCGGCACCGAACATGTGTTGCTCGGGTTGGTGGCACTCGGCCGGGGAACAGCGGTCAATGTGCGTTGAAGATGGGGGCTTGATCTGAACAAGGTTCGCGAGGAAGTCGAGAAAAGGGTTGGCTGCGGACCCGATGAGATGGTCAGCGGCACAATTCCTTACACTCCGCGCGTGAGAAGAGTTTTAAGTCTCGCTGCCAAAGAAGCCGCGGCATTGAATCACACTTACGTCGGCACCGAACATCTTCTGCTGGGATTGCTGCGCGAAGGGGATGCAGTTGCGGCGCGGGTGTTGCAGCGTTTTAATGTCGATCTGGAAGGAACGCGGCAGGAAATTCTTAAAGAACTTGCGCCGAAATGAGATGCCACATCGGAAACCGCGCCTGTCCCGGAATCGAAAACCGCGGCATTGTCGGTCGAACCGAGCGCGTCGCCAAAAACCATCCTCGCGACCGCGCATCGCGAGCCGGTGGATACTTCCAAACGCTACGACATCTACTGTGGACAAGGGAATCAGCCGACACTGATTTATCGCAATGTGCGATTCAAAGGAGTGAAAGCTCTTTTCCCAAATCGCGGATATGACCAGTTCGCAGAATTTATCGAACTGGAGCCAGCCGATGGGCAAACAGTGTTCGTAGCCAAAACGTCTATCGTCCGTTTCTGCGAACATATTGAGATGCCGACTGAACCCGAGTGACCGTGAGGTGGGTGGGGCGAGGATGTTTAGGCTTTTCGGGTCAGGTTGAATTCTTTGATGAGTGTTGCTGCTAAATCTAAAATCGTCAGCTTTTCAAGCAATGGCCGGGTAGTCATTCCGCGATGGCTGCGCAAGGAGTTTGAGATTGAGGCAGGGACCCGAGCCTGCGTTGTCTCCACTCCAGAGGGCATTCTGATCAAGCCGGTCACCGCTAAATTCATTCGCAGCCTGCGCGGCACGCTCAAAGGCAAGGGCGCCATGAAGGCCATGATGGAAGACCGCAAGAAGGAGCGGGAACTTTGAAACAAGCGGCCATGTTCAGAGCCACCCCAAACGCTTGCGCCGATTGTTTTGCGGCAGCACTGGCCAAAATTCGAAAAGTCGAACTGGTCACGGGCGATCCCGAATTCAAGGAGTTGGAGAAAGAAATCAAAATCGTTTGGCTGAGATAGTTTCTCTTGTCCCGCTGGCGTTCCACCGCCTCAACCTGGCTCATAGCCGATAGACCTTTCCCCGCGTTTGACATGGACTATCAGTCATGTCGAAACGTGACAAAATTCTTTCCGCTCTCGGGCTGAACGTCCGGAAGCACCGCGAAATCTGCGAATTCACGCAGGAAAAACTCGCCGAGAAATCCGGCCTCGATGCGACGTACATCAGCGACATCGAACGCGGCCTGCGCAATCCGGGAATCAAAAACGTTGCCAAGCTGGCCAAAGCGCTCGGCCTCACCACGTCCGAACTGTGCAAAGGAGTGGACGCGTGACCGGAAAATCGAAATCCGGCAAGACTGCGTTGCCGCGCGTTCCTAAAATCCCGGTTCACGCCCGGAACCTAAAGAAGGACAACGAGGCGCGGCAGCAACGTGCGGCCAAAGAACTTCACGAAGACGCACCGGAATATCATGCGAACGTATGTAGCGTTCGGCCTGTGGCCGAAACGAATCGAGCCGCAGGCTCGACGCTACAGCCCGCTGCTGAAACCAAGCCGCGGTTCGTAGATTTGTTTTGCGGCATTGGCGGATTCCGGCTCGCGTTTGAACGCGCGGGAGGCCGATGCGTTTTCTCATCTGACTGGAACGAGAAAGCGCGGGAAACCTACAAGGCAAATTTCGGCGAACAACCGCACGGCGACATTCATACCGTGGCGGTGGCGGATATTCCGGAGCACGAAACCTGTGCGCCGGTTTTCCCTGTCAGCTCTTCAGCATTGCGGGTGCCTTGATTGCCATCACGTCCACCGATCAGTTTTGGAAAATTTCTTCGCGATGATATCGAAGGAAATCACCGTCAGGCTCCGCCAATTTCTCGGGCAATCGAATTGGCCTCCCTTCAAACGGAACAAAGTTCTGTTCCAATGACCGTTGCGGGAAGAAGCCGCGCAGTCGTTTGCTCAAAAGAACATTCAGGTTTTCGTCCAGTGTGATAAGACCGGAATCAAATGCCGCATCGTGAAGCGTGGAAAGGCACAAGCCGTTCTTTGGATTGAGACGGCAATCGGGAAATTTTCCCCAGGGCTTGATGTGGCTCGCCACCAGCAATCGCGGAACATTGATGCCGCTGATGCAGCAACTGATGTTGTACGCGGTTAAAACGGATTGCCGGAAGAATTGCTGTCCGCGCCGAACTTTCACGGTGGCCTGCGATTCGGTTGGACCGCTTGGCGCAACAAGTCGAACTTTGTCGCGGCTCAGAAAATCCACTTCCTTCGTTTCGTCACGCGT
Organism: Verrucomicrobiia bacterium; assembly: GCA_035765675.1. GTDB lineage: Bacteria > Verrucomicrobiota > Verrucomicrobiia > Limisphaerales > DASXHY01 > DASXHY01. The sequence continues at coordinate 16,864 of DASTXC010000093.1, read as the reverse complement.
AAAAAGGTTGTGCAGCAATTCTTCGCTTTCGGTACCCAGCGCGGAGAGATTCGAGTGGAATTCACTCCACATCGCCCGGTCTTGTTTCGTTGCGCCGGGCAAGCCGCGAATACCGCGAGCTTGTTGCACTGGATCAAGCGCGGCGAAATTGCAGAGCTTCATTGCGAGACTGTTAGGCGTTCGGCCCATTTTCTCCGCAGTCTCAATGATGATCGGGTTGCCTTTGTGAAGTTTTCCGAACGGCAGCTTGCAATAAAGATTCAGCGCGATGAGGAAATGCTCGCGGGTCCATTTCACCGGAGGTGCTTTTGCCATTTGCGCAGATTGCCAGAAGCCGTCGCGATTGAGAAAGCAGGAAAATACTTGCGCCAATCGTGGTACCTGGCCAGGTGTTTCTGCCGGATATGACAATTATGTCGGCCACTTTTCAGCCTGATCCTGCTGCTGTTTTTGCTTCAGCGCTTTCTCTTTGGCAGGCGTGTCACAAATGCGCGGATCACGATCGGAATGTGAATTTGAGCGAAAGCTATCATGGGGCAGATCAGTTCATGCGCGAACTGATGAGAATTGCGAATCATTTTGAAGCTTGGGCCTGCGCTCATGTGAATTTCGATGAACTGGGTGAGGTTTGGCCGTATTTCCTCGAGGAGAAATTTGGAGAAACCTGTCTTTCGGTTTTCGCCCCGACAGATCTGGCCGACTTCAATGAACGCGACTGTCTGCGATTGGCTTTACGCCTTCGACTTCCATTGTTTTTGAAAGAGAATCTGCCCATTCCCGTTGACTTGCTCGCGCTGAATCCGGTTCAGCATTCCGCTTTCGTTAAGTTCAGAATTCAAACGGTGAGGCACACTGAGGGCGGCGATGTTGAGCCGTTTACGATTTCAGATGATCCGTTCGACGAAGAATTTGGGAAACCGCATTTTGCTTTGTACGGCATTCCCGCTGACGGACTGGCGGAACACATCGCGGATCGCGTGAGTTACAAGGAGATCATTTCGCTGGTGCAGAAACTTGCTCCGGGAATTCAATTTCAAATCCGGCATCAGTCATGAGGCTTTTCTTACGTTCACCGGTTCACAGCTTCGTCAGCCGAAAATATTCCGCGTTGTTGGTCGCCGGGAGGGTGACGACGAAGTCGGGACCGCTGAGTTGCGAGACGTTCGTTACAGTGGACCACGCGATGACTGGATTCAGGCTGAAGGCGTGTTGCAGCGTGTAGTTGCTGAAGTTGGTCGGCCATTGCAAAACGAGATTCGCTGCGGCCAATGAAACGTGGAGCGAAGGCCCGGCAGGCGTCACCAGCACCGAGACGCCACCGGAGTTGTCGCTGAGAATATTGTCCGGCACGCCAAAGATGAGATCGTCGGCATGGGCGAAGGTGTAGGAATAAACGAAATTCGTGCTGCCGCGTCCGCCGCTTTCACTGGTGCGGATGGCGTTTGCAAAATTCCCGTTTACCGCGCCGGAGTAAGCGCTGGCGGCGTTGTTGAAGAACGGGCCGTTGGAAAAGAGATTCGTGCAGGCGCCGTCGAACAGTTGGGGAATGGTATTGTTCGTCGCGGCTGCGCTGGTGAACACCATGTAATCTGTGATCCACGGGGAATTGAACGTCCAGGCGGTGAAAATCTGGTTCGTCTGTTCCGTTGTGAGATTGGGAAACATCGCCCGCGCGTCGGCGGGGTTGATGACGCGGAAGGTGTAGGTGCCGGGCGGAACCTGGTAGTGGAGCAATTCCGTCGCGCCGCCGGTAAAAAAGGGTTGGTACCAAAATGCCTGACCGCCGCTGAAATTGGCGATGCCGTCCTGTCGGGCGTCGATGTTGATGATGGCGGTGTCGGGCGGAAGGTTGTTGGTGATGACTGTTCCAGCCAAGGAAGAAACCGTGAAATGAACCGCAGCTAAAAACAACGCTGGTTGTATTGATCGCATGGGAGTGTCTTTCGGTTGGTGAGTGGCTGAAGCTAATCCGTTCAAGGGATTTCGTCACTGGGATTTTTGGTAACGTTCAGAGGTCTAATCTAACAGACCGTTCAAAAATGTTCCTTTGGTAGTCGTGGACGTAAGTCCGCGCCAATATCTTCTCAAATCGGGTATGAGCAATGGAGACGATTCACGTCGGCTGCTATTGCTTAACCGAATCCATGCAGTTGCGCTGGGAGCGCACGCGTCCCGCGTGCTGTTGTTGTCGTCTCGACAACGACTTCAACCCACAAACTTTTCCCGTCATTATTAGTATGGGAAGAATGAGGGTTGGAAGTGCTCGGCGAGACGCCGAACACCACACGCCAGGGGCGCGTGCTCCCCCATTTTCACCGCACCTTGGTTTGCAGCTTGAAAATATCTCTGGCGAATGGAAAATTCGGCACATGAGCGACACCCTTCTGCGAGAAAAGAACCAGATCACGTTGCCGGGTGACGTGGTCAACGCTGCCGGGCTTTCTCCGAGTGATCGAATTGATTGGCGATTTGAAAATGGAGAAATTCGCGGGCGGAAGGTCACGTCGCAACCGTCTCGTCGCATCGTCGGGAAACTTCTTCGACGGGGCGATTCGTGGGTCTTGGATTCTGCGGGAATGACCATTACAGAAAGCGATATTGCACAGGCGGTACGCGAGGAGCGTGACCGTTGAAAATCTTCTGGGATACTTCCGCAGCCATCAACGCGCTGATTTCGCCTTCCGCTTACGCGCGTCTTCAATCCGGCGATCATTTTGCGCGGGTGCATTTGCTCTTCGAATTTTTCTCCATTATAACCGGGCGCGGGATTGCGGTAACGGATCAGAACGGAAATCCCGCGCGGCTCGTGTTGAGCACGGATGACGCAACCGCGTGGTTGGAGCAATTTGCAGCGAAGGTCCGTTTCGTGGAATTAAATTTTCGAGAGGTCTTGGATGCGCTCGGAGAGGCGCGCAAAGTGGGTGTCGCGGGAGGAAGAGTGTATGATTACGGTCACGCACTGGCAGCGGATAAAGAGAATGCCGAGATAATCTTGACGCGAAACCCAAAGGATTTTGAGAGTATCACCAAGGCCAAAATCGAGTGGCCTTGAAATTCCACTCTTCACTGTTTGCCGCCGGGCCAATTGGAGATTAACGCTGCTCCGCGATGATAGAATAGTCGGTCAGCCAAATCGTACGGCGTTCTAGAATTTTCCGCAGTTTAGTCGGAGTGGTTTCACACTCCCAGATCACCATCACGCGCCAACCGAGTTTCTTGAGCGCGCTGATTGAGTGTGTCGCGTTCGGCGTTGCCGTTGAGTTTCGCGAGCCAGAATTCCCGACGGTGCGTGGGCGTGGTGCGGCTTTTGTGAGCTTGTCGCGTTTCAGATGCAGCACTAGATTGATTTCATGCCAATCGATTTCCAGAAATTCATCGAGCGTAATCCACAGATGTGCGCTGGTGAAGCGGTCATTCGTGGGACGCGGGTGACGGTGCGGACTGTTCTGGCCAGCCTCGCCGAGGGCGCATCGGTGGAAGAGATTATCACGGATTTTCCGACGGTCTCCAAAGATGCGATCCGCGCCGTGATTGCCTACGCGGCTGCTTCCGCGGAAGAGGATCTTCCGGCACCCTCGCTGCCATCTTTGGCATGAAACTCAAATTGGACGAAAATCTGCCCGAGATATTGCTGAGTACGCTCACTGAATTGAATCACGACGTGGATAATATCCGGCAGGAGGGGCTGGCCGGGAAAGATGATGTCAGTGTCTGGAGGGCCGCTCAAGAAGCCGGTCGCTTTCTAATTACACAGGACCTGGATTTTTCAGACATTCGGCAGTTTGCTCCGGGAACGCATCACGGGCTGATGCTGGTTCGTTTGCGGATTCCGGGAAGATTGGCCTTGGCCCGCCGAATTCGCGAGGTCTTTGCGAGCGAACCCGTCAGGTCGTGGGAACGATGTTTCGTTCTCGTTACGGATTTAAAAGTCAGGGTGCATTTCCCGACGGAATGAATCGGTTTTTTGCAGGCGTTTTGCGACGTGTTGAAATATTTCTTCTCTGTCAGTTTCACACTCCCAGATCACGAGCACGCGCCAGCCGAGTTTCTTCAGCGCTTGTTGATTCCTTTTATCGCGTGTGGCGTTGCCGTTGAGTTTTTCCAGCCAGAATTCGCGGCGGTGTGTGGGCGTGGTGCAGTTTTTACAGCCGCGGTGCCGATGCCAGAAACAGCCGTGAACGAAAATTGCGGTTTTGTATTTGGGCAGAAGAATATCGACGGAAACGGAACGCCGCTTTTCGGAGGGACGAGTTATACGAGTCCCCAACTTTTGAATTCCAGATATTTTCCTAGCGGATGAAATGGGACGCGGGTGCGGAATGGGACTCCTGGAATTCGTCCCTCCGAGGGGAAGGCGGACGTGCAGACGAAAGCGATAGCCCAGCCGATGCAGCGTGCGGCGCACGATCATTTCCGGTGTCGTGTTTTTGCCGCGGATGCGCGACATGTTCCAGCTTCGCTGTGCGCGCGTGAGTTTGTCCAAACCGCGTTTCATTGCTGCGATGATTTTATCGGGTCAATTCACAAGCCAAAGCATTTAACAGAAGCAAATGAAGATCACAAAGGGGGAGAAGGTTGGTGACGGAGCGCGAGTCTGCGACTCGCAGCAACGTGAAACGGCAAGCCGTGAGAAAGCAAACCTTGAATCGGTCGCAAACCCTGGATTGGTTCACGTTGCTGCGGCTCACAGAGCCGCGCTCCGTATTCGGATGCGACCACCCGATCGTCTTGTTCTCCGCTCTCTCGGCTTTCTCCTGTCACAAAGTCCAGCCGGGACGGTATTGATAATGAAGGAAACGATTCGCTTCGTTGTTGTTCGTGAATCGAAGATTGGCGCTGTCCCAGATCAGTTTTTCGCCGCCGTTGCGAATGCAGACGGCGCCCAGCAGCACGGCTTCCGTCAGCGGCCCGGCAAAATCGAAATTCGAACGCGTGGTCATTTCGCCGCGACAAGCCGCGAGCCATTCCTGGTGATGACCGATGGAGCGGGGCAGGGTTTTTGGCGGACGTTCATAGGCTTTGTCCAGGCTGCGCGGAATGATCCGCACTTCCTGGCCGCCCCAGCCGGACACGAGCATTTTTCCTTTGCTGCCGACGAAGAGGATTCCGTCCTCAGGATCGAGTTCATGATTGGCGTCCAGTTCCTCTGGTCGATCCGGAAGCAGACCTCCATCGTACCAATGCAGTTCCACCGGCGGCATTTCACCGCGCGCGGGAAATCGATAATGCACGATGGACGCCGCGGGAATGGAATCGCCGCACAAGGGAGTGGAACTGGCGATCACACTTTCTGGCGCGCCGAGTTTCAGCGCGGAGAAAACCGGCGCGAGATTGTGAATGCCCATGTCGCCGAGTCCGCCGGAACCGAAATCCCACCAGCCGCGCCAGCGGAATGGAACGTAGGCCGGATTGTAAGGCCGGTACGACGCCGGTCCCAGCCACAGATCCCAATCGAGTGTGTCCGGCAGGGGCGGCGTGTCCTGCGGAGGCTCGACGCCCTGCGCCCACCACAACGGCATTTTGCCGCGATGCGTCGGGCGATCCGACCACGCGTGAACTTCGTGCACCGGACCAATGGCGCCGTCCCAGATCCATTCATTGATCAGGCGATTGGCTTCGAAAGCCATCCCCTGATTGCCCATTTGCGTGGCGACTTTGGCTTCACGCGCGGCGAGCGTGATGGCGCGCGCTTCGTGAACGGTGTGCGTCAGCGGCTTTTCGCAATAGACATGTTTGCCGAGCTTCAGAGCCGTCATGGTGGCAACGGCATGCAAATGATCGGGCGTGGCGATTACGACGCCGTCGATGTTTTTTTCCTTTTCAAACATCACCCGAAAATCTTTGTAACGCCGGGCTTTCGGATATTCCTTGAACGTGTGGGCGGCGTAACGTTCATCAACGTCGCAGAGCGCCACGATGTTTTCGCTGCTCAATTCCTTGAGATCGGCGTTGCCCTGTCCGCCAATGCCGATCGCGGCGAGATTCAATTTTTCACCGGCGAACCGGTGAACGATCTGTGCGGCGGTGGGTTGAAAGAAATGAAGGCGACGCGCGGCAACGTAAGCGCCACTGGCAGCGGCGGCGCTGAGAAAAGCGCGTCGGCTGAAACGCTTGCGTGCAGTCGAACGATTGGCTGATCCCGGTTCGGTCATGATGGCCCGCTCCGTGAGGGTCGGTGGCGAACCGAAACATTCACTGCTGATTCGCGCGGTTTGCGAAGTAGGACTTTCCAGTAAGCAATCGAACCCAAGCGCCGCCCGCGCCGGACGTTGGAATCACAAAAGGAAACGAAGCGAAGGAAGATAAGCGATTGAACTCACGGACAGGTCGAGACATTCAACATTCCTTCCTGACGACGGAGCGCCGGTCTGTGACCTGCAGCAGCGGGATTTTCACAATGGCGATCGGCAAGTGGAAGCGTCCGATTTGCGAAGTTGCTGCGAATCACAGACTCGCGCCCCGATGAAAGAGCTAACGAAATGGAAGCCAGTTAAACGCAGAGACGCAAAGAACGCAAAGTTACGCGGAGAAGGGTCCGGTTTTCCAACTCTGCGTTCTCAGCGTCTCTGCGTTTGACCGAATAATCACCAGTTATGTCGATGGCGGGTTGGGACAAATCCGGCGTAATCTTTCGTCCGTTACCCGCCATGAAATTGTTTTATTCCAAAGCGTTCCCGCCTTTCGCGCGGTTTGCAGATCAGGTTGGATTTGTGGTTGTGATAATTGTGCTTTGCTTTGCCGCGATTTCATCGACGTTTGCAAATCAAGCCGGCGGTTTCACGTCTTTGGTGACCACGCCCGTTACGACCGGCACTGAAACCTACAACGGACGGACGGATCGATTTCTGGACAACGGAATTCTGCACGTGTTGATCGCATCGAACGGCAATGTGGATTCCATCAAATATCTGAAACCGGGTTTGCCCGGAACACCGAAGAACAACGGCGTGGAAATGGTCAGCCAATCGGGCGTCAACTTCGCCAATCACAAAGCGATTTATTATTACTGGTATCCGGACGGCAATGATTGCGTTTATCTGAACACGCACAGTTCCGCCACGAACATCGACATCGGTTACCGGCGGATTTTCAACCCGGCGAAACATCAGGTCGTGGCGGACATCGAACTGCATTACGCGCTCGGCCAGGGCAACACCGGGCTTTACGCGTATCTGATCGTCCGGCATCCCGCGAGTTACGCCAGCTATGCAAAGGACCTGAACATCAGCTTCATTCAATGTCTCTGGCCGACTGCGCACGACAGCGTCAATTTTCTTTGTGAAAATTCCTATGTCGATGATGGCGTTCGCTACGGTCTGCAGCGCGACGGTGTTTTCCAAAAGCGCAACGGATTGCAGCCCACGTTCTGGGACAACTGGCATCAGGTCGCGGTGACGAATATCAACATTCCCAAGGAAGTCACGAAGTACACCACGGGAGTTTTCGCGGGCAGCACGAATGGGAAATATTCCTACACATTCGATTATCCGCAGCTCAGCACGTTTGGAATGGCCAGTGACATCAACAAGGTCGGGCTGTGGTTTGTCGCGGGTGGTCATGAATATCAGAACAACGGTCCGACGGCGTGTGAGTATTCCGGCGGCATTGGCGGCATTGTGACGTTTGAACCGTTGATCGCGCATTACGGCAACACCGGTCTGAACGTCAGCAGCAATGCCGATTTCAACAAGATTTACGGACCGTGGCTTTTTTATATGAACAGCGGATCGAATGGCGCGGCGTGCTGGGAAGATTCCAAACAACAGGCGCTGGCAGAAAAAGCGGCATGGCCGTACGCATGGCTGACGAACAGTCTTTATCAATCGAAGAATCAGCGCGCGACGGTAAGCGGACAATTGGTGATCCACGATCCGTTGCGTCCGCAGGCGAACGCGGCGGGCGCGTGGATTGGATTGGCCGCGCCGGATGCGGGAGTGGAGAACGCTTCGGACAACTGGCAACTGCAATCCGATGGTTATCAATTCTGGACGCAGGTCGCGGAAGACGGAACGTTCACATTGCCGCCGGTGACGACGTTCACACCTTACGGCGAAGCGGCGACGTATCAGCTTTATGCGTACTGCGCGGGAACAAATGGTTCGGTCGGAGAATTTCGATCCGGGCCTTACACCTTTGCGCCGGGCACCGTCACAAATCTCGGAACGTTGACCTGGACGGTGCCGCATCAGGGTTCAAGCATCGCGTGGGAAATTGGTTATCCGAATCGCACCGCGGTGGAGTTTCGTCACGGAGATGATTACTCGATTCCCGGATTGTGGCTGAATTTTGCAAATGAGTTTCCCAATCCAATGACTTACACCGTGGGCGCAAGCAGTTGGACGAATGACTGGAATTACGTTCAAGGCGCGTACTGGGTGAATGGCGTGGCGCAGAACATGGCGTGGACGGTGAAATTCAATTTGCCGCGCGTTCCCGTCAGTGGGAACGCGGTTTTGAACATCGCGTGGGCCGGTGCATACAGCGCGGCGATTCAGGTTTTTGTGAATGATCCAAATCGCAGCGGATCAGTATTCCGGGATTTTTATCCCAACGTTCCAAGCGGCGCGAATTCGCTGATCCGTCAGGGCATTCACGACAAATACGGGATCAATCACATCAACATCCCGGTAAGCCGATTCGTGGCTGGGACGAACACCATTACGCTCGTGCAACGCCGCGCCACGACCGCAACTTCGAGTTACGTCATGTATGACTATTTGAATCTGGAACTGCCGACGGCTCAGGCGCCGCTGGATTTGTCTGCGATGGCCGGGGATGCGCAAGTGGCTTTGACCTGGACGCCTTTGCCCGGCGCGGCGAGTTACAGAGTGAAACGTTCACTGAACGTGGCGGGACCTTATGCGATTATCGCTTCACCGAATGTGGCAAATTACGTCGATGCGACGGCGGGAAATGGAACGAATTATTTCTACGTGGTTTCGGCAGTGAACGCGAATGGCGAAAGCGCCGACAGTAATCCAGTCAGCGCGCGGCCTACATCGATCGATCCGCCGCAGATCGTCGTCAGCCGCAGCGGAGATCAATTGGAATTCACGTGGCCGACGGATCATCTGGGCTGGCGATTGGAAGCGCAGACCAATTCACTCGCGACGGGACTGGGATCGAACTGGATTCCGATTCTGGAATCCGCCGAAACAAATCGCGTGTTTGTCCCGATCAGTTCTGACAACGAAGCTGTTTTCTTTCGTCTGACGCATCCGTGATTTCCGGAAGGACGTGATCGGAAGGACGAGTTACACGAGTCCTCGAACTCCACGAAGAACATTCAACGTCCAACGCCGGATCGAGCGGTTGGGAAAAACCTGCCGTTCAGGTTTTAAGCTGGTTGAATGTTCCCACGAAAAAACCGAGAACGCTGAGCGTTCTCGGTTGTAATCAAATCAACTGTTTCGCCGGGGCGAGATCAGTAGCTGCGGCGTTCGCCACGGCCACGGAATCCGCCCGAACCGCCGGAGCGGGCCGGACGATCTTCGCGCGGACGCGCTTCGTTCACAGTCAGATTGCGGCCATCGAGATCCGCGCCGTTGAGGGCCTGAACTGCGGCATTCGCTTCAGCGTCGCTGGACATCGTGACAAAACCGAAACCGCGCGGGCGGCCGCTCATTTTGTCCATGATCAAATCGACGGAGGCCACAGTGCCGTGCGCGGCAAAAGCGTCCTGCAGATCGTTTTCGGTGGTGTTGAAGGAAAGGTTTCCCACAAATAATTTGGTACTCATTGATGATTTTTTTCTACTTAGAAGACTGAAGACTAGATTGTTCCCGTTTGCCGGATTTCAAACCATCACTGAAGGTCCCCTCCAACTGACGATCTACCATATCTGAACTCGAACTCGTTCTAAACGTGCGCTGAGCATCGTTCAGAACGCGCCGAATGCAAACTATATCTTCGTTTATTTTCAAATAGGTTTTGAAGCGGAACGGGATGATTCAGGAAAGAAGCGGGTTACTGCGTGTTGCGACGGAGCGCTGAAGCGGGCTGGATCCCGTGCTCCTGACTACCCGCAAGCGGCAGGTGTTCACCCGCCGCTCAAACCGAAGAGGGTCGAGCTTCTCGACCCGATGAGATTTAAACCGCGGGCGGGCCGCTGCGTCCCCGCGTCAGCAGCGAAACGATGAACAGCACGAGGAAGACGACAAACAGAATCTTCGCAATGGTCGCCGCGATGCCTGCGACGGCAAAAAATCCGAGCGCGCCGGCAATCAGCGCAATGATCAAAAAGGTCAGGGCATAGCTTAACATAATTTTCCTTGGGTTGATTTATTTGGCTCCCCTCATTGTCCCGAACAGGCCCACAATCGCGAGCACCACACCGCCGATCATCATCCAGACCGCCTTGTCCGTCGGCGAACCGGTGAAGAATTGCGAGACATCGGAGGAGAATGAATCCGCAGCGCTGATGCCGAAGATCAACAGAATCACTCCGGCGACAAGGCAGGCGATTGATAGAGGTTTGTTCATAGAGCTTTCAGGTTTTTGGCTGGTCTGACAGCCGTTCGTTCTGTGAATGAAACCTAAAAGCGGAGGGCGGTTTTATTAAGTGGGTGATATGCCCAACGCCAAGCAGGTGTTTATCGAACCGATTGGATGAAGGTTTTGCAACCGCCGCAGAACTGGTACAGCCCGGGTTGTCGCAAGCGCGACAACGCTCTCCGAGGAAGTTTGCGTTGTGCGAAGTCAGCGAGACTCGATCCGTGATGTCCGCGATTTAAACTGCCACAGCTTGCGCCATGGCCCAGCTCACGGGCACGGTCAGTTTTTTGCCGAAACGATTGTGATAATGAAGCTGGCGATGATAGCAGCCGTATTCGTGGACAAGCTTCGTAATCTTCACGTCGAAACAGCAATACTCGGCGATGTTCAACAGTTTCCCGGCGCGGAACCATTCAATCGCCTGCAAACCTTCGGCGGTTTTCTCCACGCCAAAGGTTGCCGTTGCGATGGAATCCAGCGAGAGACGATGCTGCAGCGTGTTTTGCAGATCGATCAACATATCGAGCGTAGGCAACTGGCGGAGATCGAATGCGGTGTAGCCGTGCAACACTTCGTAATCAAACCGGAGATTGTTGAAGCCCACCACCAGGTCCGCGCGCTGAAGTTCGCGGATGAGATCATCAACTTGTTGTTCTCCGTAAATTTTGTAATCGCCGCGCGCCGTGCTGTAGGTCACGCCGATGCTCATGCCCATCTGGCTGATTTTATCCCAACCGCCGACTTCCTGGGCGGATTTCTGTGTTTCCAGATCGAAATAGACAATGTTCTTCATCAACGGCGGATCGTAATCGTTGCGCGTCATCGTAAACGGAATCGCGACCGCTAAAAGTCAAAAATGGTTTTGAAAGGGAAACGAGGTGCCCTCACCCCGTCCCTCTCCCATCCGATGGGAGTGGGTGGCCGAAGGCCGGGTGAGGGTTCTCTTCTCCAATCTTTGAGAGAGCGGATGTTCCAGTCGAACAATTCATCGCGTTGCGGCGAATGCTTCCTGCGTTACGTTTCGTCGCGTATGAAAACCGAGAAAGAAAAAATGCTCGCGGGCGAACTGTACGATCCGTTTGATCCGGAACTTTCCCGCGGACGTCAGCGCGCTCGCGACTTATGCCAGCGATTGAACGAATCGCGCGAAGATCAGGTTGCGGAACGTCAGCGGATCATTGCCGAATTGTTCGGGGCTGCGACGGATGCTTGGATTCAACCGCCGTTCTTCTGTGACTACGGCACCAATATTTCCCTCGGCAGCAAAGTGTTCTTCAATTTCAACTGTGTGGTTCTGGATGTGATGTCCGTGGTGATTGGAACAAATGTGCTCTTTGGTCCCGCGGTCCAGATTTATACCGCGACCCATCCGATCAGCGCGCTGGAACGTCGCAAATGGCTGGAACTCGCGCGACCGGTGACGATTGGCTCGGACGTTTGGGTGGGCGGCGGCGCGATCATTTGTCCGGGCGCCAGCATTGGGGATCGTTCGGTGATTGGGGCGGGCAGCGTGGTGACGCGAGCGATTCCGGCGGATGTTGTGGCTGCGGGAAATCCCTGCCGCGTCATCCGGCGATTGGGCGGGAATTGAAGAATTAACAACAAAGGAACGAAGAACCGGATTCACTTAGCCGGATCCCACGCAGTTCATTCGTTCGGGGAGCGCAGCCGCCTCGGCTGCGGTTCGGTGCGCCCTCGCGCCGAACATAGCGGCTCACACCGGCACCAAACGGTCTGTCGATTTCACGCCTCAAAATCAGCCGCGAGGGCGCGGCTGATTGCGCCCGAGGCGGGCGCGCTCCCCATTTCAACTGCATAGAGGCGGCTTAGTTACTTGGTTGCTTGGTTGTGAAATTCCCATCCTGAAAGCGGTGCTGAAGCACTCGCACTCCAAACGCTGGCGCGGTTTCAAGTCACAGCAATTTGCGGAGCGTCTGGAGTGCGGCCGCTTCAGCGCCGCTCTGACAGACGTTTAACACCGAAGAAACAAAAAAACGAAGAACCGCCTGTGCAGGAACTGCGTTCGAAGTTCGAAGTTCGTTGTTCAGTGTTCGATGTTTCCGTTCCGATTAAACCGTCTGCCGTCAGTTCATTCCAATCCGCATTGACCCGTTTCGGCTCAGAACTTAGGTTGCGCGCGTGTCCAAAGGCAACGCCAGCACGTTTGATTCGCCGAAAGTGCGCTTCGTTCTGCGCCTGCCGTTGCCGCGTTCTTATTCCAGTTATCTCGGACGAAAACTGTTCCGCTTTTTACTCACCATTCAGGGACTCGGCGCGTTTGCCCTGATTACGCTGGGCGTCATCATCACGAAATTCCGCGTCGCGCCGCAGGTGATTCGCCCGCTGATCTTTCAACAGGTTTCCCGCGCCGGGTTGCGATTGCTTCCGATGTTTCTGTTTCTCGCGCTGGCGCTGGGATTGGTGATCATCGGTCAAACGGTTTCCTGGCTGACGCGCGTGGGCGCCATCAATTATCTCGGCACGATCATGGTTCTGGTGGTGGTGCGCGAACTTGGACCGCTGATCGCCGCGCTGCTCGTGCTGTCGAGAGTTGGTGCGGCGAATGTGATTGAACTCGGAACCGCGCGCGCAATGGGCGAGGTGGAAGCGCTGGAAGCATTGGGAATTGATCCCGTGCATTATCTCGTGGTGCCGCGCGTAATCGGAATGGCGGTTGGCATTTTTTCACTGACGGTTTATCTGATCATCGGCGCGTTGTTCAGCGGTTATCTCTGGGCGTTTCTCCAGGATGTGCCGCTGCGGCCGGGGGATTATTTTGAGCAGCTTGCCAACGGTTTAAGCGTAATGGATTTCGCGCTGCTCGCGTTCAAGACGTTGCTGTTCGGGTTCATCATTTCGATTGTGACCTGTTATCACGGACTCGCGCAGCCGCTGCGACTGGAGGAAGTTTCATTTGCGACCGTCCGCGCCGTCGCGCAGAGCGTAATTGCGTGTGTTCTGCTTGATGCCTTGTTCATCGTGATTTACCTCGCCGTTTCATGAGCGACACGCCGGAAATCATCAGACCCGCGCTCGAAATGCGCGGTGTCAGCGTCAGCGCGATTCGCGATCAGAACACCGTTCTGCTGAATGACGTAAACTGGACGGTGATGCCGGGCGATTTCTGGGTGATCGGCGGTTTGCAGGGTTCGGGCAAAACGGATTTTCTGTTGCTCGCCGGCGGATTAATGGCGCCGCTTGCAGGCTCGTATCAATTCCTGGGCGAGACGATGCCGATCTTTGAAGAGGAGCGATTGCGCGAGCGTTTGAAACTGGGTTTGGTTTTTGACGGCGGACAATTGTTCAATCACCTGACGGTCTCCGAAAACATCGCGTTGCCTTTGCGGTATCATCGAAATCTTTCCGCCGCGCAGGCGAAATCGGAAGTGCAGAAATTGCTGGAGCAGACGGATCTCGCGCCATGGGCGGACAGCACGCCGGGCGCGATTGGACGCAACTGGCAAAAGCGTGTGGGATTGGCGCGCGCGCTGGTGTTGCGTCCGGAAGTTTTGCTGTTGGACAATCCGCTGACCGGGCTCGATCTGCGGCATCGCGCCTGGTGGCTGAATTTTCTGGGTGAACTGTCGCGCGGTCACGATTGGATGGAAGGTCGTGCCGTCACCGTGATTGCGACTGCGGATGATCTGCGTCCGTGGTGGAAGCGTGCGAAACAATTCGCGCTCTTGAAGGACAAGCAATTCGTCACACTCGGTTCGTGGGAACAGGTGGAAAACACAAACCTTGAACAGGTTCAGGAACTGATGACCCGTTGAATATTGAATATTGAAAAGCTGAAATGCTGAAATGCTGAAATGCTGAAATGCTGAAATGCTCCGTTTCGATTTTCTAAGTCAGCTCGAACGCAAGCCGAAAACGAATCCGAAACCAAAAGTTGGAAACCAGAAACTTTTTTAAATGGCCTTACAGGATTTAACTCCGCAATTGCGCACGCGACTCAGCCGGATGGAACGCGCGGTCGGCTGGTTCGTGATCATCGCGACGGCACTGCTGTTGTTTGGATTTGGTTATTACATTTACAACATGGCGCAGCGGAAAGGCTGGTTCACCACCAAGTTCAATTATCAAACCGGATTGAATAACGCAGCTGGATTGAAGGAAGGCAACAGCGTGATGCTGATGGGAAAACCGGTTGGGCAGATCACGAAAATTGTTCCGAATGCGCCCAATGAATATTACGGAATGACGGTCTATTTCAATGTGCTCAAGCCGAACTACGGTTACATCTGGGATGATTCCAAGGTGAAAATCACGTCGGACTTTCTCGGCCATCGCGCGTTGGAAATTACCAAGGGCGCAGCGGGCATTCCCACAATTCTCGAAGACACCAACAATGTCCCGCGGGGAATGCTGCGATCCAAAGTGATCGCTGAAACACGCAAGGATGTGCTGGCGGAAATTCGCGCCGAGTATCCGGAAATGGAGCGAACCAATCAGTTGAAACTTGAATGGCTGGTGAACGCCCGGCTGGGAGAACTCACGCAAGCGAATCCCCAGCGGTTTTACACGAACCTGACGCAGACTTATTGGATTTCGCCGGAAGAAGCACCGGCGTTGAATGATCGTCTGGAACAGGTGGCCGATCAGGTCGAAGAAGCGTTGCCGAACATTTTGAATCTCACGAATCAGATTTCCGCCGTGCTTTCCAATTCAGCTATTTTGACCGCGCATCTCAGCGAAGTGGCGGTAGTTGCCAAACCCGCGGTCAGCAATCTCAACCTGGTTGTGGCGCAGTTGAATCAGCCCGGCGCGCTGGGCGAATGGCTGTTGCCGACGAATATCAATCAGAAACTGGATTCGGTTCTCGGCGGCGCGAATTCGACTTTGAACAATGCGAATACAAATCTGACCGTGTTGATGCAGAGCCTGTATGAATCGCTGGAGAATCTTTCGCAGATCACGAGCAATCTGAACGCGCAGGTTCAGGCGAACACGAATGTGCTGAGCAACGTCTCCAAAGCGATTGTGAATGCGGACAATCTGGTTCAGGGATTGAAACATCACTGGTTTCTACGTTCGGCGTTCAAGGAGGAGAATGCGAAGGATAAAAAGGAAGAATCCGCGCCGCAGGAGAAGCTAAGATCGCCGAAGGAGCGGGGGAGGAATTGAATGAATTTTTCCGGAGCGCGGACTTCAGTCCGCGAGTCACGCTGATTGCCTCCAACACGCGGACTGAAGTCCGCGCTCCGCTGGCGTTGATTGCACTGCAACGCGCGGCTGCGATTTGAGGAAAGTTTGACCTTTTTCGCCCATTCCCTAGACTCGCCCCTCATTTATGAAAGTTCTTGTTTGTGACCCGATCTCGCCGAAAGGCATTGCCCTGCTGCAACAACGCCCTGAATTTCAAGTAACGGTTCTGTCCAAACGTTTATCCGAAGCCGAACTGCTGCCCATCGTCGCGGACGTTTCCGCGATGGTCGTGCGCTCCGAAACCAAGGTGACGCGCAAAGTTCTCGAAGCGGCAAAGCAATTGCGCGTCGTCGGTCGCGCAGGCGTCGGGATCGACAACATCGACGTCGAAGCCGCCACGCAACGCGGTGTGGTGGTCATGAACACGCCAGGCGGAAATACGATTACCACGGCGGAACTGACTTTTACCATGATGCTCAGCCTCGCGCGCAAAGTGCCGCAGGCAAACGGCTCCATGGTTGCCGGTAAATGGGATCGCAAACTGTATCAAGGCACGGAAATTTTCGGCAAAACCCTGGGCATTCTGGGTATGGGCCGCATCGGCGGCGAAGTGGCCAAACGCGCGGTGGCGTTCGGAATGCGTGTGCTGGCTTACGATCCGTTTCTCACGGAAGCACGCGCGAAAGCGTTGGGAGTGGAACTGGTGGCGGAACTGGATGCGGTTTATCGCGATGCCGATTTCATCACGGTTCACATGCCGGTGACGGAACAGACGCGCGGAATGTTGAACTCGGCGGCGTTTTCGAAAATGAAGCCGAAGGTCAATATCGTGAATTGTGCGCGCGGCGAAATCATTGTCGAAGACGATCTGCTTGCGGCATTGGAATCCGGCAAAGTCGCGGGCGCGGCCTTGGACGTATTTGCGGTGGAACCGTTGCCAGTGGATCATCCGTTCCGGAAAAATCCGAACATCATTCTGACGCCGCATCTTGGTGCCAGCACGAACGAAGCGCAGGAGAAATGCGGCATCGAAGTCGCCGAAGTGATTGCGGGTTATCTACTGACCGGCGAAGTGCGGAACGCGGTCAATCTGCCGTATCTCGATGCGAAGACTTACGAACAAGTGAAGCCGTATCTCACGCTTGGCGAAAAGCTCGGCAAAGTTTTGTCGCAGCTCGCGCCTTCGCAGGTGGACACGCTCAACATCACTTATGGCGGCAAA
>DASTXC010000092.1:0-10454 GCA_035765675.1 Verrucomicrobiia bacterium | reverse complement strand
GTTCGAAACCGTTCGTCTGAAACTGGCGGCGGACGAATCTGTTTTTCTGGGGAACGTTGCGGACGACGGTTCGTGGACTCTGGATTTCAACCGCGCGGTTGATTACCTGCGAAATGCAGCCGAAAAAGCAGAACCAGTTCTTCTGCTGGGAACCGCTTTCTCGTTCATTCATTTGCTGGATTATCTGGTCGAAAAAAACCTTCGATTCGCGTTGCCCGTCGGTTCGCGGGCGATGGAAACCGGCGGTTACAAAGGCCGCTCACGCGCGTTGCCGAAATCCGAACTGCACGCGCTGATCACAGATCGATTGGGAATTGCCGCCTCGGAAATCATTTGCGAATACGGCATGAGCGAATTGAGTTCGCAGGCGTATGACGCGCCGCCGTCGAGCGAAGTTGGAAATCCAAAGACTGAACTTCGAACACTTCATTTTCCACCCTGGGCGCGGGTTCAAATTGTTTCGCCAGAAACTGGACGTGAAGTTGGTGAAGGCGAAACGGGTCTGGTCCGAATCTTCGATCTCGCGAATGTGTTTTCCGTGATGGCGGTTCAAACCGAAGATTTGGCGATTCGCCGCGGTGACCGTTTCGGACTGATTGGCCGCGCTGAACAAAGCGAGCCGCGCGGTTGTTCGCTGATGCCCGGAACCGCGTAAATCGCCAATCGCAAATCCGCTGTGAATCTACCCAATTATTTCCTCGCCGATCTGCCAGCCGAAGCGACGTTGACCGCGCCGATGATCGCCGAGGCATGTCAGACCTTGCGGCGCAATCGTGAGGCGTATCTGGCTTCGCGTTCGACGCAAAGTTTGATCGAGCTTTTATGCGGCGTCGCGGAGAACTGGCTGCAACCTGATTATCCATTTCGAAAACTGGCGCTGGAGGAAGGGCCGTCGGCGACGGGTTTTTCCGGTGAAACGTTAAGTCGCGGACTGGATGATTTTTTCAAGCAATTTACGCCGCAGAATTTCAAACAACTTTTGATTCAGGAATTCGGCGATGAACGGCGGCTCGACAAATTTGTTTCCACTGTCGCTGAAGAACGGCAATCGCGTTCGGCAGTCGCATGCGCGCCGGAACTGTTGGTTCACATTGCCGCCGGGACGCTGCCGAATCCCACGTTCATGAGCATGGCGTTTGGAATTTTGCTGCGCTCGGCGCAATTCGTGAAATGCGCCAGCGGGGCATCGTTTCTGCCGCGTCTGTTCGCACATTCGATCTACGACGAAGATCGCAAGCTGGGATCGTGTCTGGAAATTGCGGAATGGCGCGGCGGCAATGCCGTCCTGGAAGAAGCTTTATTTGCCGAAGCGAATTGCGTAACGGCAACCGGCAGTGATGAAACCTTGGGAGCGATTCGCCAGCGCATTCCCGCGCAGGTGAGATTTGTCGGCTACGGTCATCGCGTGAGTTTTGGTTACGTGAGCAAAGAAGCTTTGACCGGATTCAACGCCAAGAAAGTGATCGCGCGCGCTGCAAGTGATGTGGTGGCGTGGAATCAGTTGGGATGCCTGTCGCCGCATGTGATTTATGTGGAGCCCGGCGGCGTGTTTGTTGCCGAACATTTTGCGGAACTGCTGGCGGAAGAATTGGCGAAACGCGAACAGACTGAGCCGCGCGGAACGATTTCAAACGAAGCTGCTGCGACGATTGTTTCGCGTCGGGGATTTTACGAAGTGCGCGCGGCGCATTCACCGGACACTAAATTCTGGCGCAGTGAAAATTCGACGAGTTGGACAGTGGTTTATGAAGCCGACCCGAAATTTCAACTCTCCTGCCTGAACCGTTTTGTTTACGTGAAGAGTGTTCCGGATTTGAAGACGGCTTTGGAAAACGCGGACAGCATTCGCGGAAAAGTTTCCACGGTTGGAATCGCCGCGCCGGAAGCGAAAGCAGTGGAACTCGCCGCCGATTTGGCGCGCTGGGGCGCAACGCGGATTTGTCCGCTCGGCCAGATGCAGAATCCACCGCTGACCTGGCGGCACGATGGGCGGCCGGTTTTGGGAGATTTGATTACGTGGACGGATTTTGAAGGGAGTCAGTAGTCAGTGTCCGGAGTTCGCAGCTGAAATACCGCTGCGCACTACACTGCGATTCTTTGCTACTGACCACTGACTACGAACTACTGACTAAAAAAGATGGAACTACGAAAAACATTTCAATTTGAAGCGGCGCATCTGTTGCCGCATTTGCCGGCGACGCATAAATGCCGGCGGTTGCATGGACACAGCTTTTCAGTCGAGATCGTCGTCACCGGCGACTGCGATCCGAAACTGGGCTGGGTGATGGATTACGCGGAGATCACGGCGGCGTTCAAACCGCTTTGGGAAAAGCTGGATCACTACTATCTCAACGAAATTCCCGGACTGGAAAATCCGACGAGCGAAAATATCGCGATCTGGATCTGGCAACAGTTGAAACCGCAATTGGCGTTGTTGACTGAAGTGGTGGTCGCGGAGACCTGCACGGCGCGCTGTGTTTATCGCGGTTGATTATTCTGGTTCAACCAACTCGTAGCGCAGACTGACAGTCTGCCGTGTCGCGGATTGGCAATCCGCTGGGTGTAAATTGGGAAGTGCGTTTAAAATATGAGGCGGTTCGAATCCGTCACGTGCTGACGGTTGGTCCCGCTATGCCGACCGCCAGTCGGCAATACAGCAGACTGACAGTCTGCGCTACGCTGCCAGCGATTAGCCAAAATATGTCGGGGATTGTGCAAAAGGAGTGAAGGCGATCCGGCGGACGCCCGCCAGATTGGGATATGAAATTTTCGCAGATCGAAGCAGCATTGCGATTCTTTGAATTTGAAAGTAAAGCGAATCGTGGACGCGGTTCAGCTTCCTTGAATTGGCGCGGCGTGTGAATGAGGTATAATGCGCTCAGACAATTCATTGGAAACTTCGGAAATTTTAATGATGCAAAATACCAGGCCAGATGCTCACACCGTTGAAACCGCCCATGACATTCTTCACGCGCGTTCGCATCCACTGGATCCAATTTTTGCGCCGCGATCCGTGGCGTTGATCGGTGCGTCGGAAACCGCGGGCAGCGTCGGGCGAACGATTTTTCAAAATCTCGGCCGCGGCGGATTTCAGGGCGTCGTTTATCCCGTGAATCCGAAACGCAATTCTGTTCTCAGTGTGCGCGCGTATCCGAGTCTTTCCGCGTTGCCTGAGAAAGTGGATCTCGCGGTGATCTGCACGCCGGCGAAAACTGTGCCGGGCCTGATTCAGGAATGCATTCAGATGCAAGTGCCGGGCGCAATCATCATTTCAGCCGGGTTCAAGGAAACCGGGCCGGAAGGTGTGGCGCTGGAAAAGCAAATTCTCTCAGCCGCGCGCCAGGGCGGAATGCGGATTGTCGGACCGAATTGTTTGGGCGTGATGGTGCCGGAACGCGGATTGAATGCGACGTTTGCGACCACGATTGCGAAGTCGGGCAATGTGGCTTTTCTCAGCCAGAGCGGCGCGCTGTGCACGGCAGTGCTCGATTGGAGTCTGAAGGAGAACGTTGGATTCAGCGCGTTTGTTTCGATTGGATCGATGCTCGATGTCGGTTGGGGCGATCTCATTTATTATCTTGGCGATGATCCGAACACGAAGAGCATCGTCATTTATATGGAAACCATCGGCGACGCGCGGGCGTTTCTCTCCGCGGCGCGCGAAGTGGCGTTGACCAAACCGATCATCGTCATCAAACCCGGCCGAACTGAAGGCGCGGCCAAAGCGGCGGCATCGCACACTGGTTCATTGACCGGCAGCGACGATGTTCTTGATGCCGCGTTCAAACGTTGCGGCGTGCTGCGCGTGAATAATATTTCGGATCTGTTCTACATGTCGGAAGTGCTCGGACGCCAGCCGCGTCCGCGTGGCAATCGTTTGACCATGATTACGAACGCGGGCGGTCCGGGCGTGCTGGCGACCGATGCGTTGCTGACGAGTGGTGGTGCGCTGGCGGAAGTTTCCAAAGGCACAATTGAAGAGTTGAACAAAATTTTGCCGAGCGCGTGGTCGCACAATAATCCGGTGGATGTGCTGGGCGATGCGAGTGCGGAGACTTACGCAAAGACGCTGGAAATTGCCGGAGGCGATCCGAACAGCGACGGCCTGCTGGTGATTCTTACGCCGCAGGCCATGACGGATTGCACGGGCACGGCGGAGAAGTTGAAGGCGTTCGGACATATTGAAGGCAAACCGGTTCTTGCGAGTTGGATGGGCGGACGCGATGTCGCGGCGGGCGAACAGATTTTGAACAACGCAGGCATTCCGACGTTTCCATATCCCGACACTGCCGCGCGGGTGTTCAGTCAGATGTGGCGTTACGCGGACAATCTTCGGGCGTTGTACGAGACGCCTGTTCCCTCGGCAAATGTTGACGATCTGCAATCCGGTCGCGCGAAGGCGAAAGCGTTGATCGAATCGGTGAAAAAATCCGGGCGCGTCATTCTCACTGAATCCGAATCGAAGGAATTGCTGGCCTGCTATGGCATTCCAACCGTGGTCACTCGGGTGGCAAAATCCGAAGCGGAATCCGCGAAGCTGGCGAAGGAGATTGGTTTTCCCGTGGTGCTGAAACTCTATTCGGAAACGATCACACACAAGACCGACGTTGGTGGCGTGCAATTGAATCTGAAAGATGCCGCTGAGGCGCGCCGTGCGTTTCGGACGATCAAAGCCGCATGCATTGAGAAAGCCGGTGCGAAACATTTTCAGGGCGTCACGGTTCAGAAAATGATCCGGCTCAGCGACGGTTATGAAATCATTCTCGGCAGCAGCATTGATCCGCAGTTCGGTCCGGTGTTGCTGTTCGGCATGGGCGGGCAACTGGTGGAGGTGTTCAAAGACAAAGCGCTGGGATTGCCGCCGCTGAACACAACGCTCGCTCGGCGCATGATGGAAACGACGAAGATTTATCAGGCGTTGAAAGGGGTTCGTGGGCGGAAATCGGTGAATCTTGTGGCGCTGGAACATTTGCTGGTCGGCTTCAGCCAGTTGGTCGCGGAACAAACGTGGATTCGCGAAATCGACATCAATCCGCTGTTCGCTTCCGCGGATGAGCTCGTGGCGCTGGACGCGCGCGTGATTCTGCACGATCCAAAAACGAAAGAAGAAAAACTGCCGAAGCTGGCGATTCGTTCGTATCCGACGCGGTACGTGAGCGCATGGAAAATGAAGGATGGAAAGCCGGTGACGATTCGGCCGATTCGTCCCGAAGACGAACCGTTGCTGGTGGAGTTTCACCGCACGCTTTCAGAGGAGAGCGTTTATCATCGCTATTTCAGCCAGATCAAACTCGATCAACGCATCGCGCACGAACGATTGGTGCGCATTTGTTTCAACGATTATGATCGCGAGATCGCCTTGGTGGCAGAATACGGAGATTCCAAAACAGGCCGGCGGCAGATTATTGGCGTGGCGCGATTGAGCAAGGCGCGCGGTCTGAATGAAGCCGAGTTCGCGATGATTATTGGCGATCCGTGGCAAAAGCATGGATTGGGCACGGAGATGTTGAAGCGGCTGATCCAGATTGGAAAAAACGAGAAGCTGAAACGCATCACGGCGGAAATCATGTCGGATAACGCGGGAATGCAGCGGGTGAGCCGGAAAGTGGGTTTCAAGATCATTCGGGAAGCGGGCGGCCCGGATTTGAAAGCGGAGTATGTCTTCCGGAGTTGATACTGGCTGGAGCTTCCGGGCGCGGTCTTGATTGGAATCGTGTCGCCGCGCTGCACTTACGCTCCGAGTACGCATGTTCCGTGTGCCCTTGTGAACTTTGTATCTCGAGGAGATTCCTGTTTTTTTATTCTTCTTCAAATCGGCTTGGCAGATAGAGCTGACTTACCTCAGTGATTGTTTTCGAAAACAGCTTCTAACCTGTTTCTTTTCAGAGTTTGGGCATTAGACCCTATGGAGAGATGGAGCGGATGTCCTATGGTTGAATCAGGCCGTCACCGGAGCAGAGTTACACAACCGGTGAGCCTGAATGAGAGGAAAATATGAGCCTTGGAACAATATTGGTCGTTCTGCTGATTCTCGCGCTGATCGGAGTGTTGCCCACGTGGGGTTACAGTTCCGGTTGGGGTTACACGCCCGGCGGCATTGTCGGATTGCTGTTGGTCGTGGTGATCATTCTGGCGCTGCTGGGTCGGATTTGAATGGAATTTTTCAAACGGGATTTCTCAACATCAACCAAACAGAAAGGACAAATGAAAACGTTACACAAAACCTTCCTCTGCCTGTGTCTGCTGATCGCCAGCGCAGCGCTGTTCACCGGCTGTCGCACGGCGCACGGTTTCGGCGAAGACATGGAGAATGCGGGTGAGTCAATTCAGGGCGGAACCAAATAGCTTCGAGCTTTGGAGCAGGCAGTCACTGCCTTGTTTGTTGTGCGGCGCGGGAATTTTCCGGCGCCGTTTTCTTTTCAAAACTCAACCGCAGATTAACACGAATGAACACGGATTTGTAGAAGTTCATTGTGCATGAACATCCGTCTATCTGAGTTCCGGCATTTCAATCGACTCAAAGCGTGAGACTCACATCGGTGTTTATCCGCGTTCATTCATGGTTAAAAATTTCTACCACCAACGTTTGGAGAACTAACCCCATGGAGAGTTACGCGGGCGTGAGGAACGTTGAATCATGAAGATACATACAAACCTTAAACGCGAAGCGGGTAAAGTAGGATGGCTGGTGTTATGGCTGCTCGGAGTTCCGATTCCGATTTTGTTGATCCTGTTTTTGGCTCGCGGTTGTACGTGAGCCGCACGGGCTGTGGACGTTTGGGCACAGCACCCTATGGAAACAAGCCAACTGTAAATCCACCTTCAAGGAACCCATCTCTGCTATGAAAACTTCACAACTCTTTTTGATCGCTTCGCCCCTCATCTTGGCCGCCGGTTGCGCTTATCAGGATCACGGACTCGCTCAGTACGACGACACGATGTACATGCCGGGCTACATCACCAGTTCCGGTGTGAGTCGAACGGGAATTGATTACGGCGGCGCGCCCGCGGGCAATTTTGCGAGCAGTCCGTCGGCGGCATATACACCAACCGACACGTCGTCGGGAAGCGGCTGGCAGGACGTAAATCTGGAAACGCAAGTGCGACGTAATTTGACGGACGATTCGGGCGTAGCGGCATTGGCCCCCGCGATTGGAATCAATGTTAACGGCGGCGTTGTCACGCTTTCAGGAAGTGTTGGTACTATCGAACAAAAGCAGAATGTGGAATCGATTGCCTGGAAAACTCCGGGCGTCACGTCGGTCGATAATCGTCTGCAGGTCGCGTCTTCCGCCGGACCGGTTGCTGACGCGCTTTCTGCAACTTCTCGTGAAGCGGAGTCTGATCCCGCCGCATCCGGCTTCATTCATGACCCTGGCATTGGAAGTTCGGGATCGAAAGCTGTAGCAGCGGCGGATGAACTTTCCGCAAATAACACCAGCGATCTGGTCGCGGGTTCGAGTTCCCTGGATAGTTTCACCAACGCTCCTGGTTCAACGGCCGTTTCGAATCACGTCGAAAATGTGGCCGCGCAGAATCCGCAGAGTGATTTGAATCGGATCGATGTTGTGACGAGCGATGGCACGCAAGGCGACGGGCACTTGGAAGCAACGGCGAGCCGCAGCGGGCAGGCGAATGTTTATCCGGGCGTCACCAATTCGGTGCCTGATGAAATGATCGGCGGTCAAACCGGCGGAGTGAATATCCAGGTTCAAGGCACGAGTCCCACCGACCAAACCCTGGCTCAACAGATCAATCAGGAATTGCGCACTGATGCTTCGCTGGCGGCAGCGATTTCCCAGGTGAACGTTACCGTGGCGAACGGCCGCGTTACGTTGCGCGGCACGGTGAAGAACGAAGTTCAGAAGCGCGAAATCGAATCCGCGATTCAACGCGCCACCGGCGTTTCCAGTGTGGACAATCAGCTTCGTGTCAGCTCCACAAGCCAGCCGCCTTTGAATATCAACCCGCAACCTTGATTGAGTTATGTCCAAGCCGAGATCGAATTCCGCGAAAAGTTCCGGTCGGGAAAGCGAGAACAAATTCGACGCGTTGACCGGCGGGCAAATGCAGGGACGCGCGGGCGAGTCATTGCCAAGTCGTGAAGAAACCGTAGTCGGGCGCGATGAACATTGGGAACACGAAGACGAATCGATCACTCGCAAAAAGTCGAAAATACCCAAGGATAAATTCATTGAAATCGAATACGAACGCGGGCCGGGTTCGAAGTTCGAAATGGAGGGTCTCGGCCGCAAGCCTAAAAAATTCAGGGAACGGAAAGGTTCGGAAGAATGAACCGCTGGCTTATAACTGGATTCAGCTTTGTTGCCGCGATCACGTTCGTCGAAGCGGCCGACACCAATACCACGCTTTCGGAAATTCTCGCGGAACGTCCGTTGTCAAATGTCGTCAAAGCCAGCGACCTGATCGGCCATGACGTTCGCGATAGTTCGGACAAGAAGCTTGGCGACATCAAAGATGTAGCACTCGATCTCGAAGGCGGGAAAATTCTTTACGCGGTGGTTTCAATCGGGGGCGATCAGGATGCGGAGAATCATTTGCTTACCGTTCCCGCAGGACTGCTCGCGGCGAAAGATAATCACCTGATCCTCAAGGGGGACAAATCAAAGCTGAGTTCCGCGCCGACGTTCTCGGCGAAATCGAGTCTCAGTGCCGAATTCCTGTCCGATCTGAATCGCCGTTTCCCGCCGGAGGGTTCGCGAGATTCCGGTGCGATCACAAATGCGTCCCAACTTCAACTGGCGAAATCGATTTTGGGGATGCGTGTGTTCGATTCTTCCGGCGAAGCTGCGGGCGAAGTCAAAGACCTGGCGCTGGATTGGAATTCAGAACGGATTCCATTTGTGATCGTCGCGCCGTCGGGCGTTCTGAAACTTGCGGCCGTGTGGTATCCGGTTCCGTCGAGTGCTTTGAAAATGACGAATGGGAAATCGCTCGCGCTCACAATGACCAGCGATCGGTTTGTCGCCGCGCCGCAGTTACGTCCGGGCGACTGGGCGAACCTTTCCGATTTGCAGCGGGCAAAGCAGATTTACGCCTTTTATGGAACGCCGGGATATTTCGAAAGCGGCGCTTTGCAATTCACCGGGCGAACGAACGCGTTGGAAAGGATTTATCACGAACCGCAAAAATAATTTGGAGAACTGCGACTTTGATTGGCGGCGGCCCGGGAACGGGTTGCCGTTTTTTGCGCGAGGACTGACCAGGTGAAACACGAGCATACAGAACCGCGCGGGGCGGCGGTTGTTCGCGCGGAACGAATCCGCTCGCCGGTGATTATTGTTGGCGGCGGATTGGCTGGTTTATCCGCGGCGATTTATCTTGGGCGCGCCCGGCGCGAAACGTTGGTGATTGATTCCGGAAAATCCATGGCGCGCTGGGAACCGGATGTTCAGAATTATCTGGGCTTTCCCAATGGCATTGAAGGCGAGGAACTGTTGCAACGCGCGCGCGATCAGGCCCGGCGCTATCATGTGAAAATCCGGCGCGATGAAATTTTTGCCGCGCGCAAATCCACCGAAAATACCTTCCTGCTAAAAGGCGATTCCAAAACGTATGAATGCCGGCGTCTGCTGCTCGCCACGGGCATTTATCATTTGCCGCCGGAGATTCCGCAGATCAAACCGTGCCTCGGCCACAGTCTTTTTTTCTGCAAGGATTGCGATGGATTCCGCGTTCGGGGTCAATCGATTGCGATCTACGGCTGGACGAATGAGACCGTGGAATACGCGTTGGCGATGATGTTTTATTCGTCCTGCGTCTCGATTGTGACGGACGGACACGAACCGCGCTGGGATCGGCAGCACACGGAATGGATTCGCGAATACGAACTGCCGGTGTACGCGCATCCGATCATCGGAGTGGCGCGGAAAGGCAATCAGTTGCAGGCGTTGAAATTTTCACGGGAGGCGCGCCTGGTGGTTTCTGCGTTGTTCACGACGCGTGGCGATATTTATTTCAATCGGCTCGCTCAGGCGCTCGGAGCGGAGATCAATCGCGATGGGGAAATTACAGTGGATCTCAACATGCGAACGACGGTTCCGGGACTTTATGCCGCGGGCTGTGTGACACCGGCCAATTGCCAGATGATCATTGCCGCCGGGCAGGGCGCGACCGCGGCGCAGGCGATCAATCGGGATCTGTTTATGGAAAGTCTCACAACGCATTCGCTCCGGCGCTTTCGTGGACGTCAGTTAAGGGACAGCAAAACGCGTCCGGCCATTCGGATGAAAGTCGCAAAGGCCTGACAGGTGTGATTGAATAGTGAGGATCATGCTCCCTCTCTTCCTGACGAAGGAAGGAGGAGAGGGTTGGGGAGAGGAGGTTTTCAGTCGTTTACAATCCAATTTGTCGGATCTGCCTGATCGATGAGAAAATCAAAAGCCCCTCTCTCCGGCTCTCTCCCCGCTCGTTCCTCACGGGGCGAGAGTGAA
>DASTXC010000091.1:0-18579 GCA_035765675.1 Verrucomicrobiia bacterium | reverse complement strand
CCTCTCCCATCGGATGGGAGAGGGCCGGGGTGAGGGTCGTCTTAATCATTTTGAATATGTTCAACCTGAGTTGCGGCGGATTGGATGCGCGTCCGCTGCTATTGATTCAAAAATTTTATCAACGCTTCGCAATCCGCCGGGCATGGATTTGAATCCCCTGTTCGTTGAAATGCACACTGGCGCTGGACGCCCGCTTTGGTATTCGAGTGAATACCTTCGAATAATTGAAAAATGATGAGACGCGAAGCGCGCGTAGTAGTTCTGCTTTCGAACCAAGCCCGGTTCATTACCGGCGAACTATCCCGTCACCAGCGTTCCGACTTTTTCGCCGGTGACGACGCGGCGCAGGTTGTGCGGCTGGAAGAGATCGAACACGATGATCGGCATTTTGTTATCCATGCAGAGCGAGAAGGCCGTGGAATCCATCACCTTCAACTGTTTCTGCAACGCGTCGATGTAACTGATTTCCGAAAAGCGTTTGGCTTTGGCGTTCTTCTTTGGATCGCAGTCGTAAATGCCATCGACTTTGGTCGCCTTCAAAATCACTTCCGCGCCAATCTCGTTCGCCCGCAAGGCCGCCGCGGTGTCGGTGGAAAAATAAGGATTGCCCGTGCCGCCGCCGAAAATCACCACGCGGCCTTTTTCCAGATGCCGAACGGCGCGCCGACGGATAAACGGTTCGGCCACCTGCGACATCGTGATCGCGCTTTGCACGCGGGTTGGAACTCCGATTTTTTCCAGTGCATCCTGCAACGCCAGCGAATTGATCACGGTCGCCAGCATGCCCATGTAATCGCCCGTCGCGCGTTCGATCCCGCGTTCGCATCCCTGCAAACCGCGGAAGATATTTCCGCCGCCGATCACGATCACGACCTGCACGCCGAATTCGCGGACTTCGCGGATTTGCTCCGCCATGTTCTGCAGCGCTTCGGGCGAAATGCCGGCGCCTGCGTTGCCGCCGAGCGCTTCACCGCTGAGCTTGAGCAGAATCCGACTGTACTTTGGCCGCAATTTCTTTTTCATGATCGAGAAAACCTGAAGCTGGAGCCAGTTGTCGGATTTGAACCGACGACCGACGGTTTACAAAACCGTTGCTCTACCACTGAGCTAAACTGGCATTAAAAGCTTACGCATTCGAGGCGACTGCCGATGGCATCGCTGGAACCGTGAACACGCGCTTCAACGTTCCGCAAATAATCCGACTTCGCGGGACTTCGTCAAGACGAACATTCCCGCGCCACAGCAGGAAAACATTTGAAATCAGCAGGATCGCGGGATTGCGCCGGGCACAATTACCGCGAAGCGCCCGATCCCACGCCACGCAAATCGATGGGATGAAATCCCCGTTCCAACGCAGGTGAACCGGCCTTGAACCGAAAATCATATCGCTCCGGCGCAACAAACATCGGATCGGCAATCAATGAATGATTGTCGTGTCCGTAAA
This sequence comes from Verrucomicrobiia bacterium, assembly GCA_035765675.1. Taxonomy (GTDB): domain Bacteria; phylum Verrucomicrobiota; class Verrucomicrobiia; order Limisphaerales; family DASXHY01; genus DASXHY01. The sequence continues at coordinate 17,135 of DASTXC010000091.1, read as the reverse complement.
GACGCCATTGCTCCAGCGTTTTGTTGTCGATTTTCAGGTCCTCGAAATTGGTTCGCAGCCGCGTGTCCCAATAAATATTTCCATCGATGATGAACCGGTCGTTCTGCCAGTTCCCGGCCAGCAGTCTTCCAGTGTCGAAGTAAACGATGTTGTTGGTGAAGATGAACGCGATCCGATTTTCACTGCGCGTGCGCTGAATCTGGTGATCGCGGCCGAAAGCGAAAATATTATTTCGCACGATATTCGTTTCGCCGTAGTGCTGGTGAAAACCGCCGTGCGTCGTGCGATAAACCACGTTGCTTTCGGCGAGAATGCCGGAACTGCCTTCGTCAAAATAAATTCCCCAGCCGCCATAGCGAAATCCCGCAATGTCGTGCCAGAGATTATTCACGATGCGCGTGCCGGATTCCCCGCCCAATGTATAAATGCCGCCCATGTCGCTGAGCGCCGGCGGTTCACCATCGGTTTTCGCGCCGAGATGATGAACGTGATTGAAAGCGAACAGATTGTTGGTCGCGGACGAATTGCCATATCCCCAGGTCCAGCCGACTGAAATGCCGGTGTAATAAAAATTGTAGATCGTGTTGTGCACGATCTGATTGTTCGCCGACTGGCCGATCCAGATTCCAACGGCGCTGCGGAACAGATTTCCGCCATCCTGAATTTCACAATGAGAAATCACGTTGCCAACCGTTTGGTCCGACGCCTTTGAGCGAATCACTGTTTCGCCAATCTTGATTCCGCCCGCGCCCAGATCAGTGAATTCACAATTCTCAATGCGATTCGACCGGCAGCCGCGCGCCAGTTCCAATGCGTATCCACCGAGTTGCGCGAAGGTGCAATGCTCGAACACCGAGTCGCAAACACCGTTGCCCTGAATCGCAGCGGGCACGCCAATCGCCGCCTGGCCGAAACCGCCCACGCCTGATCGCGGCTCCGGAACAAGTTTCAGCGCGTCGTCACGATTTTCAGAACGTTCGGGGAAACACCATTCGGCGTGCGAGAATGAAAGTCCGTTGAAACGCAATCGCTCGATCAATCTTCCCTTTTCAGGCTCGCCTTCCAGCCGAATCAATTGAGCCAGGCGCGGCGCAATGGCTTCGACGCGATTTAGTCGTTCATCGGGCCGCGGCGCATAGAACAGCTTGCCAACGACTGGATCGAGATACCATTCGCCCGGCGCATCCAAAGCTTCAAATGCGTTCTCGACAAAATAAAGATCACCCGGCTCCAGGCTGAACACGCTGCGTTTGCCGAGATGAACCACGCGCCGCGCCTCATCAATCCCGGTGATCGGCAGGCGCGATTCCACCCAGCGATCCATGATCACGACTTCAGCGTTCGTGAGCGATGGCGATGCTTTTAAATCGCCGGCCTGGAAAACGAAATTCGTGTGGCCGTGCATCCAGTTCGTGGATTTTTGCGGCAGACTTTCCACCGCGAAGAAACCTCGATTCGGTTGCCGCGCGCGCATAGCCCGACGGCCATTGACCCAAAGCTCGTGAAACATCCAGCGCCCGGCTTTCACTTCCGGAACGTCCGCCGTCCAAAGCAATTTTCCATTGAGCGTCTCGGCCTTCCAATTCGTGATGCACTCGCCGCCGCTGATGATCGGCTGCTCGTTACGAAAGGCGGCGATTTGAAGTCCGGAATCCTCGGACGTGAGCACGAGCGGTTCATTTAAAAAATAAATTCCTGAACAGAGCCGAATCGTGACGTTCGCATTCGGCTGTCCGGATTTGAATTTCCGCGCGGCGATCACAGCGCGGGGCAAAGTCGCGAAAGGACCGTCATCGTGTTGCGAACCCGCCGCCGCAAGCTGTCCCGACCACGCATCGTTTCCATTGGTCGCGACAAAGAAAACGACGGATCGATTCGTCTTTTCAGCCGCGGGATACATCGTTCGGGTTCCACAACCCGCGATCAGCAACCCGGCCAAGGCTGTGCAAGCAATTCGAAAAAACATAATTCGAGTTTCCCGCCCCATGCGTTGTCCGTCAAACGAGGATTGCAACGCGAAACGAAACCCGGCGCAACTTGCGGCAAGCATCAACAACGGATTGAGCTTCAGAAATCAGAACGGCTGATCGTTCCCTTTATTCCGTCGCGGTACGAGCGTCTCGCCCGTGTGTTTCGAATCGTACCGGCGAGACGCCCGTGCCACATCGATCATGCGCGATTGCGCCCGTGAACTCCTGCCCGAATTCTTCAACCGACAGAAAAGAATGCAGCTTGAGCCAAGGCTTATCAAAAACTGCCCTCCCGAATTTCCAACCGCCAGAACTGCCGCTCGTCGAGAGCATTCGTCCGCACGTATTTCAAAAAGCCGCCGGTACCCGGCAGCGTGATCACATTCGTCCATTGAGACAGATCGTTGCTCGCCTGCACGCGATAGCTCCAGCCGGGTTGCGAACGAAAACTTAAAACTGCGTCATGATCTTGAAGCGTTACGTTGAGCGCCGAACGATGAGCGAAATACGCGGCGGCGTTCCATTCGAGCACACCGATTTCCGACGCATTGTTTGCCGGAGGCGTGTAGCCCAAGCCACTGCTCGGTTGATAAAGAATGCTCAGAATGTTGTCGCGTTGCCAGCGCGCCAGATCGATCACCGGTTCGTAATTGCCGAGATTCGCCGTGGTCAAATCAACCGTGATCCAGACGTTCCGCTCCGGATCGAGCGCTTGCGGCAGACTGTGAACAATCGTCAAACCGTTGCTACCCGCATTGTCGCGATACAGCACAATGATCCGCCCGTCGCGATCGCAAACCACCACCGGCCGCCCCAGATCGCGCACCGCCGCATCCTGCTGAATCGTTCCCGGCGGATCATTCGTGCGATTGGAAATCTGCCGCACGTGCCAGGCACTGTTCTCGTCGGCAAGCGCCAGCATGTATTGCCGTCGGAAATTATTCGTCGCCGATCCCGGCGCCCACCACGTCGCAATCACGGGTCGCCCATCCTGATCCAGACACATGCCCGCTTGATTGATCAACGTGGAGTCCTGTGGAATTTCAAAAATGCGTTCCGCAACGGTTTCAGGATCCGCACTGCCATTCGTCACGCTCTCATCGATCGGCAATGTATAAACCCTTCCATCACTCCGCTGCCAGCTGACACCGCTGTCCGGCGACATTGCAAACGCAAAATCATGATTCGATTGAAACGCTGGCGTATAGCGCCACGTCCACACGAGAAACAATTTTCCATCCGCATCGACACACGGCATCTGCCCGTACGCATTGTAATCCAGCGGCCAGCCCGTGCCTTTGATGAACGGCAAAACCGTATCACCGCTCGCATGAACGTTCGTCCAGGTTTTCGAAGCGAGAACATAGCGATTGATGTACGTGTCCCCTGCTCCGGAACTTCCTTTCCGATAAATGTAAATCAGATCCCCGCCCGGCAGCGTCAGGAATTGCGGATACGTGGCCGTGTTTTCCGCGCCCGTCATGGTCGTGTCCGGCCCGAACGCAATCGGCTCGCTGCCCGTGACACTTTTCAGACTGCGCGCGTAATGAAACGAATCGCCGTGCATGCCCCACGAGATGTGCATGAAGCCCTCGCCATCAATTCCAAAACAAACCACATCATGCCCGTCCGTGATCGCATTCGCCTTGAACGTGGTTCGAAAAACTTCCCAGCGATTCGACCCAATCGTTCGCCGCGCGACCCAGATCGTATTGTTGAACTCATACGCAGGATCGCTCTGATGCCGTCCGTAGTACGTCAGGAACTGCTGATCGCCCACCGTTTTCAAACCCGAACAAATGAACGCCACCGCATTGATCGCCGACGATCCCGCATAGCCAAATTCGCTCGTGTCAGCATTTCCGTCGTCCACTGGAAAATAGGTTGTCCCGGGAAGAATCGGTTCATCGGTCAGCGGCGGATTCGGTATTGTCGAATTCGTTCCCCAATAAAAATCAAAAGCCCCGCGCGCCACACCGCTGATGCGAACTTCATCGATCAGCCCGAGAAAATTATCCGTCGCGCCACTCACCGAACGGCCTTCATTGCCAATGCAAAAATCCGCCGCGACTCCATCGGAAAGATCCTCGTTCAATCGCGCCGTCCCGATCAGATTTGCGCCCGCATTCGTCTCGTTTAACGCGGTCCAATAAAAGCGAAGATTGCCGCTGACGTCCGCGTCGCCGCTGTAGGAAATCGCCGCGTGATACCAGCCATTGGAAACGATTGCGTGCGATCCGGTGGTTGGAATCGGAGTCACGACACTTTGAATTCCAAAACCCTGGCGAAGATTGATGAACTCCAATCGTGGAACGCGATCGTCGCCGCCACCAACGCCAATTGGATCAATGCGCCATTGAAACAAGCGACTCGGCGACGCATCGGCATCATCGCCTTCCGCGCTGAGAATCTGCATTCCCGAACCGCGCGCGATCAGATCTTGCGACGGATCAAAATCAATTCGCACCAACGCTTCGAACGTGAACGCGCCTGTAACTGCATCCGCGAAATTCATCGCCACGTTATCCTCGCTGCCATTGGCGAGTGGCAAAGCGGACAACGCGGCGTTCCGACTGTTTCCGGAAGTTGCGCTTTGACCGCCATCAACCGTGTTCAATGCCGTTCCAAATCCCGGAAACGAAAACGCGTTCAACGACGCTCCGCCCGAAAGCGACGTCAACTCCGAACCGCCTGATACGGCGTCTGCGCACGGCGTCGTTGCCTCATCGAGATGCCAAAGATGCAGCGTGGCGGAATCGACGGAGTATGGCGTCAGCGCCGTTGAGGAAATATTTGAAGCCAGCAGGACCGCTGCAGCCGTGGCAATCCGAAACAGGCAACCCCGCGCGTTGGAAAAGTGCGGCGCTGCCACGATTCAGAACTTCCTTGAACTCGCCTCCGCTTTGAGCCGCGGCGCAGGCGCGAGTTCACGCCGGACAATCTGCACCGGGCCGAACAAACCCGAGCGCATCAGGCTGGATTGCGACGTCAGCTTGCGGATATTCGTGCGCGTGAATTGCTTTTCTTTCGGCAAACTGCTGTCGCCGATAATGCGGTTCGGCCAGAAGTTCACGACTTCAATTTCCAAGTCATTCGCACCCGGCTTCAACGCGCGGCTGATGTCCACGCGGAAGGGCGGCGCCCAACTGACGCCGCAGGATTGGCCGTTCACTTTCACTTCCGCCAACTCGCGAACATCGCCGAGATCGAGATACAATTCCGAACGCTCGTTCGCGCTGAGGTCCGCCAGCGTGAATTTTTTTCGGTAAATCGCCGTGCCGGAATAATAACGGATTTGTGGATCACTGTTCTGCGACCAATCCGTGAGCGTGGCAAACGTCGCTTCCGCCGGCCCGCCCCATTTCGGATCGAAGGCCACAGTCCACGATCCATCAATCGGCTGCACCGGCGTGAACTGTGGCGAATTCATTTTGCCGGTGGCGAGATGCTTTGCCGAGGGTTCACGGAAAATTACGAGCAGCGATCCGCACGGGGGCAATTCCATCGGCACGACCGTGCGGCCCTGCTCTTCCAGATAGTCCGTCGCAAAACGATGTTCGCCGGAAACCGCGTCCCACAATTCCGGCGCTTTGCCGGAAATCCGAAACGTCGCGGAGATCAGTTCCGCATTCGTCGAACGATTGGCGACGAAATAAATCTCCGCTTGGCCAACGCGGCGATGCACATAATTGATTTCCGCATCCGCGTCCGCGCCACTGAATTCAAAGTCCGGTTTCACGCCGTCGCTGAGCAAAATTTCCCGCGCGGTTTTTTCAGTAATCACGCGGCCTTTGCCGACAGAGCGAATGCCGTCCATGACTCGTTCACCAAACAGTTGATTCGCGATCTGCTCGACGCGTGCGTCCGACTTCGGAAAATTGGTCAATCCGCTCGCCTGTTCTGGACGCGTCATGATCACCGTCGCGCCGTCGGTCACGAGTTGTTGCACTTTTTCCAGAACCGCGAGGGAGATGATTTTTCGATCCGGCAGAATCAGCACGCGATAACTCATTCCATCCGGCAGAATCAGCCGATGATCCTTCACGCTGAGCCGGTTCAGAATCGCGTCTTCGGTAATCACATCGTAATCGTAGCCCGCGCCCAGTTTCGCGGGATCGGAGCTGCGCAACTGCGCGAAGTTCGGCACGTGATCGCCGTAATAATAAAGCGCGTCGGCAACGAACAATCCCTGCTGCAACAGAAACTGCGTGCGGTTCAGGTAATCAATGAACGGACCGGATTTTTCCCACCAGGTCGTGTTCGGATTGAAATGGGTTCCGGCGAAATATTGCTGACCGGGAATGCCCGCGGATTCCGGCGAACAGACAAAAGCGTGCCACACCAGGCGATTCATTCCTTCTGTACAGGCGTGATCGAATGCGGGACGGAGATTGTCCCAGATCGTTTCCTGCCAGTGCGGCCCGATGGTGGTGAATCCTTCAGCCGCGACGAAACGATGTCCATACGTGTGCGCCGCGGAGGCGGGTTGCTTGACGAAGAAACGGTTCTTGTCGCCGACGCGATGCCGCCAGGACCACGCCCAGAATTCCGACATGGGAACGTCGTCCATCCCAAGACAGCGCTGCGCATCGATTGGCACCGCGTGCGGGCCGCCGGATTCCGGATGAATCTGCAATCCATGTTGATGCGCCCAGTTCGCAAACGGAACGTAATGCTCGTCCACCGCGAGATCTCCAAGCGTCTTGCGGAAATCCGCGAGAAAGCGATCGCTCTCTTCGCGACTGTTGATGATTCGCCCGGCCAGCACCGGCAGCCACGGCGTCAGTTCGTAACCGCGATATTTCCGAAACTGCTCGCGAAAACGCGGCGTCCAGTTCAGCGGCTCCACTTCCCAACTGTCCGTGTGTAAATACTTCAACGTATTCCCCGCGAGCGGCCCGGCGTCGGCAATCAGTGGTTCCACGACCGCATCCCAATATTTTTTCAACGCGCGCTGATCCAGCACATCCAACGCGTAACCCTTCCAACCATCGCTTGAAGTGGAGACATACGAGTGATCGCCAATCGTGCTGACGAAACGCAGAATCTGCCAGCGACCGGCGGGCGCGTTCCAATGCAGCACGCCGTTGGCGTCGAGACTGGAACTCAGCTCAATCACATCGCTCGTATTCGCATCCTGTTCGTTGGGTTGGCTGGGAATTTCTTCAAACAACACACTCGTGTCCGGCGCGGAAAAATGCAGCGCATTGTGAATTGCTTTCTCACGCCAGTTTTTCAAGGGCGGACGATTCGTCGGCAGGTCGTCACGAATGCGATACGCAATCACGGCGATTTCGCGGGAGTAATTGTCGCGCAATGACGGCATTGGCAAAGCCAGCGCCAGATTGGTTGGACCTGATACAACAACTTCCGACCAGACGAGTTTTTTCGCCGCGTCATCGGCGCTCACTCCCGGGCCGCCGAGGTTCCAGCCGCTTTGAATGTTCAGGCTGATTTCCAGGCCAAGCCGATGCGCTTCCTGCAACGTGTGTTTGTAGAGCGCGCGCCATTCCGGACTGAAGAAAGTTGGCCCGTGCGGCACGCGATCATTGCCATCCTGTTCCGCGCCGCCGGCGTCGCAGAGCAGCGCGCCACCCCAGCCTTTGGCTTTCATTTCTTCCAGGTCACGCGTGATCGCCGCCGCGTCCACGTTGCCGTTCAACCACCACCAGTAAGCGCGAATGCGGGCCTCGTTCGGCGGATTGGCGAAACCGGCTTCCAGATCGACCGCCTGAGTTTTCAGCGGCATCAGGAGCAATGAAAGCAATGACAAGGCGCAACTGGCTACTCGCACGAATGATGAGAATTTCGGAAAGCCAAAGATGAACGGAGCGCGGGTCTGTGACCCGCAGCAATAGGATTTTTTCACGAGCGCAACCACATCATCGAACGCTGTCGGTTTTGCGAAGTTGCTGCGAGTCACAGACTCGCGCTCCGGGCGGGCCGAAAACAACGACAGCCAATGTTTTGAAACGCTTTGAAGATTTTTAAAAGAAGGATTTCGGATCATGCGGGGGAAAAGTGTCGGACAAAATTACTGAACGCGATTCAGATCGACGAGACTATTTCGGTCCCCGCTTGAGCGCATTGCGATAAGGAGTCAATCCGCCGAGATCGTCCTGGAAGAAATACATTTCGTAACGCTTCGCGCCATTCGCGCTGTAAAGGTTCAGCATGTCCGACGCTTTCACCCAATGAGCCGAGCCGTCCACGAACAATTCATTTCCACCTGCCGGAAGGCCGCCGCTTTTATTGTGCGCGGGGAGCCCATAGGTGCCGCTGTTGGAAGTCGCGGCCGTATCAGTCCAAGCTGTTCCCGCCATCTGAACGACAAGATCGGCGGCAATCATCCAGCCGGGTTTCGAAGTGGAACTCTTGATCGGGCTCGCCGCTTTGCCGCTGCCCGCCGTAACCGTCCAGGTCGTCACGCCACAATAATATTGATAGCCAATCGCCCACGTGTTGCCGGATCGCGCCGGGAGCGTGGGACGATTCGGACAACTCCAGATCGTGGGCGAGATGACGGAATTGTTCACGACGGCGTTGGTGTTCAATCCCAACTGCGTGGCGCTCGCCGCCAATTCCGCAGAAAGCTGCCAGGGATTGACCACGCCCCAGCCGGTGTTGAAAGCCGCCGGGGGAAACACATCGTGAAAATCGCCGGCATACATCAGACACGCCAGCCCGACCTGTTTGAGATTTCCCACGCACTGAATGCGTTTGGCTTTTTCTTTCGCTTTCGCCAAAGCCGGCAGCAGCATGGCGGCGAGAATAGCGATGATGGCAATGACCACCAGCAATTCGATCAGGGTGAAACCTTTGCAAACCGGGCGCGGGCTGGATGGCCGCGCGCCCGTTTTTTTGACAGACAATGCCTGCAACATGTCGCGAGCCTTATTTTTTATGACGACGGAACAACAATGTTCCCATCCAGCTCAATCCAAGCAGCGCCAGCGCGGATGGCTCCGGAACCTGAGTCAATGTGAACCCGGAAATCGTTCCTCCTGTTCCAGAGGATCCATTGCTGGTCCGGCTGAATCCGATGCCACCGATCCCGGGATTGTCTGCAGATGGAAAACTAAAAACGCCTTGAGAATTCCCGTTCAAAATAAATTCCGCGCTCCAATTCGCGGTGGTGGTGTCCAGCACAATGGAAATCGTGAGCGGTGCGCTGGAATCAAAAAGATCACCATTGATCGCTCCAATCGAATTCCCTGTCCCATATCCGAGAAATGCCTGCTGATCCGATTGCCCTGCAAGATTGCGATCCAGCAGCCAGGCATAACCGCTGTTCGAATGCCGCTGGCCAAAGGTTGTGCCGGTCCAATCCCCGCCATTGACAGGCAGCGCCGAGAAGAAGCCGAAGCCGATCCAATCTCCGTATGGATTCACAATCGTCGCAGAAGCCGTGTAAACGGTTCCGCTGAGCGGGCTAAAAGGAAGAAATGCGGCATTACCCACCGCCGTACCAACCACGGTATTAACCGCGCCGTTGTCCAGAAATGCGCCACCGGCCTGCCAGTTTTGGTTGCCCACGTCAACCGAGGATCCATTCAGGGACAGCCCAATGCCGTCGAAGTTATCTGAATAGATCGTGATGTCCGCAGACGCAGGGAGGGCGATCAACCCTATGCCGATCAACGGAACAAACACCGCGAGTTTTGAACTGAGTAGTTTTGGTTTCATACGTTTTTGGTTGTTGGGGATTATGGAAAAATTCGGGCGCTTTTAATTGCTTCCTGTGGGTTATGCTCACGGGGTTTTCATAATAAAAAACCGCTGCGCTTCACCGGGCGCAATGGCATTGGTCGCGTTGAACTGGCCAGCGTTATCGAACACTCCCGCGCTCACGCTTTCCCATTCCGCAATCGGCCGGGTCAGATTGGTCGTGGATAAAATATGAAAGGTCGCGCCCGCCGCGCCGGTGCCACTGAAAATCAGATTGCCCGAAGATTGGCGCACCGATGCAATCGTGGGATTTGCCGGGACGATCACATGGATGTTCACCAGGCCGACGGAATATTCGAACTGATCGAACACGGTGTAGGTGAATTGATCCGCGCCCGTGAAATCCTGCGGCGGAACAAACAACAGCGTGGAACCTTCAAAACCAAGCGCGACATTGTTCGTCGTCGTGGTATCGTATCCCGCCAGATAGATTACGTCTCCATCGGGATCGCTCGTAGCATTGAGCAGCGCGGAAAGATTCACGCGCAGTGTTTGATTCGTGGAGATTGTAAAATTGTAAGTCGGCGCAATCGCCGGCTGATTCGTCATCACCAGAATGAGATTCGCAACCCGGCTGGTCACCGAACCGGAATCATTGCTCACAATCACCGCGAAGCTGGAACCTTGTCCGCCGGAGAATGGATTCAGAAAAGTCAGCGTGCGATTGGTCGCATCGGGAATCGTCGCGCCGTCCGCGAGCCATTGATAATTCAAGGGCGGACGTCCGGTCGCGACCGTGGAAAACGTCACCGCACTGCCGCCACCATAACTGGCGTCGCGCACCACCTGGTCCGCTGGTTCCGAAAGCAACTCCGGCAATCCCGGCGCCAGCGCTTCGCCCAAACCCGACAATTCCACGCGCAACGCTGACATCGTATCCTGCGCGGTGGAATCGTTCGTCGTTACAAACGTGAGCGTGTTCAATCCAGCTTTCAAACCGTTCGCCAAAGTGAAATTGAAACTGTCCGCATCCGATTTGTTCGCGACCAGCGGCCCGTGTGAAACGCCGTTGAGAATCACGTCCTGAATGCTCAGATTCGCCCACAGGGTTCCGTGAAGGGTCGCGGTGTTCAGGTCGGTTTGATCGATCAAAAATTGCGTGCGATAGCGGTAGATGCCGCTCGGCGTCAGTTCGGCATTGCTCGGCCCGATCCATTGCGAAAGCCCGTCGGCATTGGAGAAGCGTCCGCCATTCGATTTCACCGGTGCGTTGGCCATATCCCAAACCGTGGCGTTCGGACCCAGGTTCGCGAGGTCCGCGCTTTCGATCATTTGATAATGCGGATCAAAGATTCCTGCGCCGCCCGCGATCAATGCGCCATTGGCATCCAGGCCGGTGCTGAACAATTCCGAAAACGCCGCGCCGATTGAAACCTGCGCCACTTCGCCGGTCGCGCTGCCCTGACTGTTGGTGGCGATCAAGCGATACAATCCCGCCGCCGCAAAAGTCACGTTGCTGAGCGAAAGCGTGTTGTTGGTCTGGCCGGCAACATCAGCGAATCCACCGCCGCTGTCCTGCTGCCATTGAAAGTGAATCGGCAAAGTTCCAACCACCACGGTCGGAAGCGTCAACGTTTGACCAAAACCGAGGAACGTATCGGACGGCGCTTCCGCGGCAAAACTCGGCGCAGTCAGCGCGCCGCCGGTCGTGAACGCCATTTCATTCGAGCCGCGAGCAACCACGCTCAAACGCACTTCGTCGATATAACCTTTGAAGCCTTCGCCATTTCCCACGCCGTTGTTCGCGCGTCCGTTGCCGCCGACGGCCAGAGTGGAATTGACGGTGGGAAGAATTCCAAAACCGGATTGGACATTCACCACCGACAACACATCCGCGCTGGTGCGATTCGCATCCAGCAACGTCCAGTAAAACGTCAGCACATTCGCCGGATCACTGTTGGTCGGCGCGTTCCCAGTGAACGCAACCGCGACGTGATACCATTGCCCGGCGACGGCGGCGTTCGGGCCGCTGTTGGGCAGAGGCACGGTGATGTTGTTGACGGCGGCATTGAATCCGGGCGCGGCATTGAAGTTGATCACTGCGGACGCACCGGTCGTGATTCTGAATTGCCAGCCACGCGTTCCGGTTCCATTGGCGCTGTTGTCGCCGGAAATAATTTCCCAGTTCTGCGCCGCGCCGCTCGTGGCGAACGGGCTGATATCCATTTTCAAAATCGCTTCAAATGTAAACGCGCCGCCGCTCGTATCGTTGATCAGGCTGGCGTTGGTCACGGGTCCGGCGGACGCCATCGCGTACGCATTCCCCAGTGCGAGATTGGTCGCAATCAGATGCCAGGCGTTTCCCAAACTGTCGGCGGATGGATTGCCCAGCGTGACCACCGCGCCGGGAATCTGTGTTTGCGCGACGTTCGTCAAAGTCAAACCGCCAACCGCAACTTCGTCGGGCGTCAGCACATTGGTCGTGCCATCGAGATTGGTGGAGGAACCATCGAAATGCCAAAGATGCGTGGTGCTCGCATCGGGCGAATAAGGAATCTGCAGACCGGCATCAGCCAGGTTGGCCAGCGCGAAAACTGAAAACACGATCAACGCGGAACGAATCGGGCCGGACTGAATTCTCATGGTCGGGTTGGATTGGGATTTGCGTGGTTCGAATTCGCTTATCCTAAATCGACCGCAAAAACCGTCCATCCCCCAACCGGGTGAGAACGGATCGCGGTCTGTGACTCGCAGCAACTTTGTGAGTTCAAGGGCATCCCTCACCCCAGCCCTCTCCCATCGGATGGGAGAGGGCTGGGGTGAGGGATTGTATTCCAATTATTCCAATCTCACCCGATTGGGTGAGCGCATGCCGCTCGACGAATCGTGCGCGCTCTGCCAAAGTTTCAACCCAGCAGCATGCGCCGGCACATCACAAAATCTCTTGGTGAATGGCGATCGAAGTATTCAGCTCGCGCAAAAAATTTTCCCAAAGTTCTCGCGTTCGGGCTGCTGATATTTCCATTCCTGGCTCACGGAGAACTGCGCGAAATTGCCAAACCGATTGCCGAAAAGCCGTCGCCGCAAGCGCAGAAAGCCGCGGCGGAACTGGGCGTCGGCGCCTGGATCTGGACCACGAACTTCTCGGATAAGCAAACCTGCCGCATCTGGCGTTCGTTCACGCTGCCGGAAACGAATCGCGTGCAGCGGGCGATTTTGCGCATCACTGCGGACAATCTTTACCGGCTTTATCTCGACGGCGAAGAAGTCGGCGAAGGCGGCAACTGGAAGGCATTAACGGAATACGATCTGACGTTTCTGCTCGATGGCGGCCGGCACGTGCTCGCGGTTGAAGCGCTGAACGACAGTCTCGAAGGCGGCATTCTGCTGGGCCTGCGGATTCAGTTCGCCAATGACGATCAGATGCAGATTCTTTCCGATGAATCCTGGCGCGTCGTCCCCAACAACGTTTCGCGCTGGCAACATAAAACTCACGCCGATCCCAAATGGCATTTCGCTACCGCAGTCGGCGTGCTCGGCCAGCCGCCCTGGTGGTTGGAGCCGATCAGCATCATCAACACCCCGCCGCTGCGTCCGCCGGATTTGCGTTTCTGGCAAACGGGCTGGTTTCTCACGAGCATGCTTTCGGTCTGTTTCATTGCACTGGCGCTCAGTCTGCGACTCGCCGCCAAGCTCACAGTTCAAACGCGCGCGCAAAAACTTCTCGAAATTGAACGCGCCCGGATTGCGCGCGATATTCACGACGACCTCGGCGCGGCATTGACGCAGCTCGTATTGCAGGGCGAAGTTGCGCAGACGGAATTTCCCGAAGGTTCCGCCGCGCATGCGCAGTTCAATTATCTGTGCGAACGCGCGCGGGCCGTTTCGCACGCGCTCGATGAAGTGGTCTGGGCCGTGAATTCCAAGCGCGACACGTTGCGCGATTTTTCCTCGTACCTTTGCAAATACGCGCAGGCGTTTTTGAGCGCGACCCAGATTCGCTGCCGTCTCGATGTCCAGCCGAACATGCCCGCGAGTGTTTTCGACCTTCCGGTTCGGCGGGGCTTGCTGCTGGCGGTGAAGGAAGCGTTGAACAACGTCGCGAAACATTCCGGCGCGAGCGAAGTTTTTCTGCGCATCTATCAAAGCGGCGGACACGTCGTCGTCGTGGTGGAAGATAACGGCAAAGGTTTCAATCTGATGTCCGCGAGCGGCGATCGCAATGGTCTTGCGAACATGACGCAGCGGCTTTGGGATCTCGGCGGCACGTGCCGGATTCTCAGCAACGCCGGCGCGGGTTGTCTGGTGGAATTCAAAATGCCGCTCGCGCATCCGGCGTCGCGCAATGCGTTTTCCGGAAGGTCGCTTTGGCGCAGGCGACGTTCGCAGACCAGCCCTGCCGATGAATTGAACTCCGATGGTCGCGCGCAGTTTTCCGAATCATGAATTCACTCAAGCTTGAAGAAACGAAACCGTTCGCATTCTCCGCGGAATCACCGCTGCGGATTGCGCTGGTGGAAGACAAACGCGACGTGCGCGAGAGTTGGGCGCGCCTGATCAATTCCTTTCCGGATTTCGCCTGCATGTGCAAATGCGCCAGTGCGGAAGACGCGTTGCGGCTGATTCCACCGCTGAAGCCGGATGTGATCCTGATGGATATTTTCCTGCCACGCATGTCCGGTATCGAATGCACGGCGCGAATGAAAACGACGTTGCCGAAAACACCCATCGTCATGCTTACCGCGTCGGACGACGACGAAATGGTTTTCGTGGCTCTGGAAGCCGGCGCGGATGGTTATCTTCTGAAACGCACCAAACCTTCCGATCTGCGCGCAGCGTTGCTCGATGTGTTGAGCGGCGGCGCGCCGATGAGCAGTGAGATTGCGCGGCGCGTGGTGGAATCGTTTCGTCAAAAAGCCCGCGGTCGAGATGACAGCATCAGCCTTACGGCGCGCGAAGAGGAAACGTTGCTGCTCCTGTCCAAAGGTTATTCAAACAAGGAAATTGCCGATCGCCTGAACCTGAGCATCGAAACGGTTCGCAGCCATCTCAAGCATATCTACGAGAAGATGCACGTGCGTTCGCGGGCGGAAGCGGTGGCGAGATATATTTTGGGACGGAATGGGTAGGACGAAATTCCAAGTTCCAAGTTTCAAATTTCTGATTTCTCGCACACACGAGCGGCGTCACGTTCCGCGTTGCAGTTCTGCCAGTTCGCGAAAGTAGTTGGCGCGATGAAAGCGTTTGAGAAAAGGCTCGGGAGTTTTCTGAAATGTTTCAACGCAGAGCGGGCAACATAACTCCAGCATCACTTCGCCGCGTTTGAGTCGCGCAAAGCCGCCGCCGTTCTGAGTGTTCTTGCCGCAAACCACACACGAGGGAACCATCGTCCGGCAGCCAACCGTGTCTTCGATATTCATCTTCATTTCAATTCGCAGTTGAACTTTTTTGCGTCGTCGGAATCCGCCATGCGCTCAAAAGCAAAGCCTGCCGAATGATGGTTTTACCCTAGTAAATACAAGGGAAACTCCACTTTTCTTGAAAATATATTTCCATTTTTTGATACCTCCAAAATAGCGCGTATGCGATACTGCCTTTGCCCGAGCATCGCAGGCGCTGACTCGATCCAGAAATGCGGATTCAGCCCTCACCTCCCTGCTTCGCGCTTCCAACATTATGAAAGGCTCATACTACTCCAACACCTCCAATGAGAAACTGATCGCCTGGGTCAAGGACATGACGCGGCTCTGCGCGCCGGAACGCGTGATCTGGTGCGATGGTTCCGAAGCCGAAAATCACGAACTCTGCGAACTGCTGGTCCGCAATGGAACGTTCACGCGCCTCAATCCCGCCAAACGTCCTGGATCATTTCTCGCGCGTTCGCATTCCAGCGATGTCGCGCGCGTGGAAGATCGCACGTTCATCTGTTCTCCGACCCGCGACGAAGCCGGTCCCACAAACAATTGGGCGAACCCAATCGAGATGAAATCAAAAATGGTGGAGGTTTTCCGCAACTGCATGCGCGGAAGAATTCTGTATGTCGTGCCGTTCGCCATGGGCCCGCTCGATTCACCGATCTGCAAAATCGGCGTGCAACTCACGGACTCACCTTACGTTGTTGTGAACATGCGCATCATGGCGCGCATGGGCCGGGCCGTTCTGGAAAAGCTCGGCAGCGAAGGCGATTTCGTGCCATGCATGCACTCGGTCGGCGCACCGCTCGCGCCCGGACAGAAAGACGTTCCTTGGCCGTGCGAACCGGATCCCAAAAAGAAATACATTGTCCACTTCACTGAAAAGCCCGCGGTCTGGTCGTACGGTTCCGGGTATGGCGGCAACGCGTTGCTGGGAAAAAAATGTCTCGCGTTGCGCATCGCTTCGACGCTCGCGGAAAAAGAAGGCTGGCTGGCGGAACACATGTTGATTCTTCGTGTGATGTCGCCCGCCGGAAAAAAATTCTATCTCGCGGCGGCGTTCCCAAGCGCCTGTGGCAAAACCAATCTCGCGATGATGAAACCTTCCCTGCCGGGTTGGAAGATCACGACGCTCGGTGATGACATTGCCTGGATTCGCATTGGCAAAGACGGACGGCTCTACGCGATGAATCCGGAAACAGGTTTCTTCGGTGTCGCGCCGGGAACGTCCGCGAAATCAAATCCCAATGCGCTGGCCGCGTGTTCGCGCAATACCATCTTCACCAATGTCGTGCTCACGCCCGACGGCGATGTCTGGTGGGAAGACATGGGCGTGCCCGCACCGACGCGCGGCATTGACTGGGAAGGCAAGGAGTGGACGCCATCCTGCGGACGTAAAGGCGCTCATGCGAATTCACGGTTCACCGCGCCCGCCTCGCAATGTCCGGTGATCGATCCCGACTGGCAAAATCCCGAAGGCGTTCCGCTCGCGGCGATTCTCTTCGGCGGCCGCCGTCCCACCACGGTTCCATTGGTAAACGAAGCGTTCAGTTGGGAGCACGGTGTTTTCCTGGGATCGACCTGTGGATCGGAAACCACCGCCGCCGCGCTCGGCCAAACCGGTGTTCTCCGGCGCGATCCTTTTGCGATGCTGCCGTTCTGTGGCTACAACATGGGCGATTATTTTTCGCACTGGCTTTCGCTTGCACAACGGACCGATCGCAGGAAACTGCCCAAAATCTTTTTCGTAAATTGGTTTCGCAAGAATGCCAGCGGCAAATGGCTGTGGCCCGGTTACGGTGAAAACAGCCGCGTGCTGAAATGGATTTGCGAACGCGTCGAAGGCTCCGCCGAAGCGCAGACCACACCCATCGGCAATCTGCCCGCGCCTGATGCGCTGGATCTTTCGGGACTCGATATCGCGCCTGATGACCTGACGGAACTGCTGTCGGTTGATGTCGCAGGCTGGAAAACTGAGGCGGGCAGGATTGCCGCGGACTATAAAATCTTCGGCGCGCATTTGCCGAGCATTCTGGAAACACAGCTCAATGCGCTTCGCAAGCGGCTGAGCGATCAGGGCGTT
>DASTXC010000090.1:0-80873 GCA_035765675.1 Verrucomicrobiia bacterium | reverse complement strand
GCCTCACCCCAAAGGGGTGGAGGCAGATGGAAGAAAGACAATTTACAGAAAGACTTTTACACCCCCCATCCTTGGTTCGAATTTAGCTTTATTGATGCATTAAATCCGTAGCCCTTGGACAAATTGAAGCACTTAGAGTTCACAGTCTTTGCCCACTCGATGCCTCCAATTGGTGGCA
Organism: Verrucomicrobiia bacterium; assembly: GCA_035765675.1. Taxonomy (GTDB): domain Bacteria; phylum Verrucomicrobiota; class Verrucomicrobiia; order Limisphaerales; family DASXHY01; genus DASXHY01. The sequence goes on along the minus strand of DASTXC010000090.1, from coordinate 80,695 downwards.
CTGTCGAACTGGAAAGCATCTGCAAGCGTTTGTGTCGCTAGAGCCTCAAATCAACCCATTGCGTTCTATCGATTCATCTTTACGGGATCCTGGGATTGATACGTATTGATTTTAACAGCGGATTGATTTGTCGAAGAGCGGCAATCGCCTTCGAACGCCCCATTACGGCCATCATCATATCCGAAATAAACAGCGCGAGCTTCTGAAATATCGCGAAACTTCCTATTCCGTTTAATGCATTGCCTGCTGGCCGACTCCATTTGTGAAAATTCCAGTGGCTATCCAAGTAGGGTTGCATCGCAGCGGTAATTTCCGGGCTGGCTGGAGGTTCAATTTCCCGTGCGAAAGCACTAGTTGTAAAAACAGCCAACACAAAGGCGAGTGTGAAATCTATGAACATTTTTTTCATGGTCGATTTGAATCTCTCAATCGAGCCTCTCAATCCCAGAGAGCTTTTGATCTCGAACTGTTTTCTCCAGGCACGATGATTAGCATTGCAGTCGCGGAAATCCCTTCCACCATGCGCGAGATTACTTGAGAGCTAGACCACATGCAGTCCCCTAAAGCGGGTACTGCATGACATCCGTCCAGGATTACGAACTAAAATTTCTAGCGAAGCGAACAGACTATTTTTCGTCTGAAAACTCGTGCCTATGTTTTGCAATCGCCTCCAGCCGATTTCTGACGTGCAATTTCTGGCAGATGTTTTTTACGTGCGTTCTTACCGTCTCCGCGGCAATTTTCATTTCCTCGCCGATCTCCTTGTAAATGTATCCCTCCGCCAACAATGCGAGAACTTTCTGCTCCCGGGGGGACAGGGAACTCTTTTGCCGGTTTCGAGCAGAGAGATCGTGAAAGTGTTGAACCAATTTTCGGGCAATCTGGCTGGACATCGGCGCGCCGCCGGATTCCAGATCTCTCACCGCGTCGATCAAATGCTCCGTTGATTTTGACTTTACCAGATAGCCGTTCGCTCCGGACATGAGTGCCTTGAACAAACGTTCGCTGTCTTCGTAAACGGTGACCATTATGATCTGAAGCGAAGGATTACGGCGTTTCAACTCGCTGACGCAATCAATGCCAGACATTCCCGGCAAACCGATGTCCATCAGAACCACGTCGGGCCAGCGTTCTGGAATCCGCTTCAACGCTTCTTCACCGGACGCGAAAGCGCCAATACAATTGATGTCCGGCGCACTGCCCAGAAGATTGATCAATTCGTCTCGCAAACCACGATTGTCTTCTACAATTACCACTGATTTGATCATAACGCTACGCGGGCTGTTAACGGAGCCTGTTTGATTTGCACAAAATTTTGGCTTTGTTCGACGAGGATTTAAAACCGAGTTGAAGACTGATCGAAGTTCCCGCGCCAACTTTACTTTCGATTTGGCACGCGCCGCCGATCTCATCCAAGCGGCGTTGGATATTTGTCAGGCCGTAACCTTTCGACGTAGCCGATTCCATCTGAAAACCACAACCGTCATCTGATATCACGACGGATAAACGTCCGTCTTCAAAAATAATCCGAACGGTAACCAGTGTTGCGCGAGCGTGCTTGATCACATTATGAACAGCTTCATTGGCAGCCATGCTCAAATTGTGTCGAGCGCGGCTGGAAATTTCGACATCCTGTGGCAGCGAGGAAACATTCAGGCGGCAACGCAATCCGGCTTGAATGCACAACTCATTGATGCGTTGACAAAGATGACTGCCGACCGCTTCCACATTGTCTTTAGCCGGGTTGACCGCCCATACCGTCTCATAAAGCGCTGAAACCAGATCGCGCGACATCGTGGCAATGCGGTCAAACTCCACCCGCGCTTTACCCGAAACAGACGGATCCTTCTGAGCCATCCCGCTGACAATTGAAATCTGTGTGACACGCGCACCGAGATCGTCGTGAATATCCTGCGCAATCCGAAGTCGTTCCTGCTCAAGCGCATTTTGTTGTTGCAACTTCGCCATGGCCAACTGCATTCGGCGCCAACTGAAGTACCGGAACGCGAGCACGAAGCAAAGTGCCAGCGACGCCACGACCACACTCCAGAACCAGGGTGTTCGCCAATACGGCGGCGGCACCCGCAATCCGATCGTTACCTCCGGCCCGACGGGCATTCCAAAAACACTGAGTTCAGACAATCGGAAATGGTATAAACCCGCGCGCAGCTCCTGATAAGTTTGCACACGAAAGTCACTCACCCCCATGCTGAACATCTCGTTCCATTCGATTACGAGACGATCATTCGCCGCAACTTTCGGAGCGAGCGATTTGTCGTTGTGCCACTCGGCGTGCCCCAGCGGATCATCATCGATAATTGCAAACGCGAGCGTGCGATCTTCTCCCACCTCAGTCAGCTTCGCCATCGTCGGACGAATGCCGTCGCGTTCCCAACCTGCGGGAACTTCATCGACGCTTCCATCATGGGGCAGTACGGAAAGCGGCGGCATTAATGTCGATTCAAGCTCGGTGGAGTTGGTTCCGCGTTTGGAAATAGTCAGCCCCTGCACGACGTACGCGCCGATTGTGGCGGGTGGGCCGGCAGAAGAGAGCACTAGCATGACGCGCGCTGAATTGGTGGGAACGATAACCGTTTCGCGTCGATGAGTCAGCGGAGAAGTCCGAACGTCGCCGGTCCAGCCGGGGCTCGTTCCGCGGACGGTATATTTGACCTGATCAATGTTATCGCCTGAAGCGTTGTAGAAACGAACGATCAGATACATCTCCCCGCCGCCTTCGTGCCACGTTTCTTCGTAACCTTCCAACTGGCACCGGATCCGCAGCGGTGAATGCTCGGGCTTATCCACCGGACCAAAATAAAAAACCGTATCCTCGGGAAACGGCCCGAGGTTCACTTCCTTATTGAAGGGCGGCTCAATTCGTTTGCCAGCAGCCGTGATGTCGCGAACCTGCAAAACAGCATTGGACGTCGCGCCGTAAATTGATTCAACGCCCAAAAAAATCCCCATGACGAGGCCCGTCAGAAGTCTTCTACACTTTGTTCTGTCGATGCCAGAGCGAGATTCTTTATTCGAAAGTGGACGCGGGTACATCAATGAATGCCTGCCGGAATCAGGGTCAATGCGCAAAATGTCGTGGCGTGGCGGTTCACAAACAAACGCTAAAGGCAGAGCAGAATAGGTCCGACGACATAGAGGATTCAAGCTTTCGGCAGATATACGGCGCGAACGAAGCTGTTCCGAGCTGAAACGAACTCGAACATCTGCTGTGAAGACACATCCTGTTCACATTCAAGGCCTGCTTCCGGTAATTCATCACTCCGATGCAGGCTGAGTGAGATTCCGGCGCGTTTCGTAAAACGCCATGTGGCCCAGATGCAGAACCGCTTGATCGCGAACGTTTCCTTCGGGAAAACGGCTCAGCCAATCACTGGCCGAAGCAAAATCGCTTTGCGCCCATTGATCTAAAATGGACAAGGCTGCGACCCCTTGAATTGCGCCGGGTGAAATGTGATCAGCCGTAATTTCTGCGGCTCGCGCCGGATCCGATTCCGATGCCGCAAGCGCAATTTCCAAAAGCAGCTTGTCGCGGCTTTCATCAGGGGAACGCAATGTTGCCCACGACAAAGCCTCATCCAGATTCTGTAACGCCCACCGGTGGCTGATTTCCCGAAGCATCAGTTCGTGCTGTTCACCGACGAACTCTCGATCGGCTACCTGGATCGCTCGTTGCGGATCCGATTTAACGAGCGTGGAACATACCAACTTCAAAGCCAGCTTCCGCTCGGAGGAATCGGATAAACTTTCCGCCCAAAGCACCGCGTTGGAGCCGTCCAGCTTCACCAATTCCTCCGCAAAAAATTCAAGCAATCGTTCGCGTTGAACTGGATTGGAAATTTCTTCGAACAGCTCTCGGGCGGTGGAAGCGTCCGCTTCCCACAGCGCCATCCATTCATTGCTGCAAACAAGCTCCCGAGTTGCGCCGTCATCGTCCGCCAGCTTTTCACGAATCAGCCACGCCAGGTCGTTTGGACTTAATTCGGCAGAAAAGACTGGTGCTGAAAATCTGATCGGCCGTTGGCGATTCGAATTTTCGATCGCGTCGAATGAAGGCATTTCGATCGCAGGCGTCGTGTTTGAGGTAAAATCAGACGGTCGTGAGCTGTGGAAAACGATGATTCCAAATCCAGCAATCCCAATCAAACCACCCGCCAAACACCACCGTGCTGCGCAGTAGATTCGAATCTGAAGGTTTTTCATTTGCTCAAGCAGTTTGAAAGGTACGCCGCAAAAGGAACCGGAGACATACCCGAAATCGGGTATGTAATTCACCGGCGCTTCGCCCGCCCCGTTAAAACGGGGCGGGCGTTGCAGAGAATGACTCGCAATTCGTTATTGCACGCGAACGGATGACACTACGTCGTTGGCGTTGGGACTCAGCCCCGGAAAATTCGGCGTGTCCGCCGTCCGAGTCCAGGATGTGCCGCTGAAATTGTCATCCGAATACATGATAACCGTTCGACCCGATGGAACGCGAACGGACGAAGCCCAATCGTTGGGCATTCCGCGAGCCGCGAGTTGGGAGAGCGTATAATTCCCCACCGGCAACGCCTGACTCGCCGCGCCGCCGTAATTCACATCGGCATAGAAAGTCACACCGCTGCTCGACGCGTCGGTGAACTGCCACCAGTTGAAGTTCACACCGCCGGTATCGAAAACAATTCGCACGGTGTTGTAGGAATTGTTGAACGTGCCTGCGGTTCCCAGGTCCACTGTCGTCCAGGTCTGCCATCCGCCGGTATTCGGCAGAGCGACGACGGGTTTTGCAACTCCGTTCACCACCAAGTGCGCCGAGCAACCGTTGTTCGGAGTCGCCACGCGAATTTTGAAATGAGGCGTTCCATTCAAGGGAACCCGCTGCCATTCGAACCATTCGCCATTCTGCATCCAACCCACATTGAAGCCGCCCATGGAATCGGTGGTCGCCTGAATCGCGATATTTCCGTTGCGATAGAAGTTCACCAGTCCGTTGCCACCGGCAGCGCCGCCGAATGTATCGCAACCTTCCGCTTCGAATTTCATCTGCGCCGGAAATGGATTTCGACTGTGTGAACGCAACAGGCTGATGCGCTGATTCGGAAAATCATAGAGTGTCTGGCTGTAGCTCAGATTGTTTCCATTCGCGTCTTTGTTGCGAACGCGCCACATCGCGGCGTCCTCTTCATAATCCGTGAAGCCTTCGCACAGGGTCAGCAATGCGCCGGCGCCAACCGTTTGATTCAAGCCGTTGTCAAACAATGTGCCGTGGTTGGGATCGAGGAATCCATTCTGTCCCGTGTGTTGGAATTCCGGAACTGCGACGCCGACTTTCACGCCATTAAAAGTTGAAAGCGTGTACGGGTCAGACGGCGGACCAAACCAGCGATGCGTTGCGTCCACGACGGCCGGATTGTTGCAGGTTGTGTCCTGTTGGAGCATGTCCTCGTTCGCAATGATGTACGGATTGAAACCAAAATCCGCCTGGCATTTCTGGCGAACATAATTCAACGCGCGCGACAGATTGCCCTGAGAATTTGCGACGAAATAAGGATTTCCCGTCCAGATTATGATTACCGGACGTCCGTTGATTTTGAAACGATTCGCATCGGGAATAGTCTGATAGAAAATCTTGTAATTGTAATCGTAGAGGTAAACCCAATTGGCTGAATTTGAAATGTCGAACGGCTGTGCGTAACCGAATCCACGGCCGTTGGCCATGTTCCACTGCGCGGTCCACGAGGCCGCATTGTCATCGAAGAGCGCAAACTTGATCGTGCTTCCCAGGCCGCGTCGATTGATGGCATTCAGCAATCCAATCATCTGCGATGGGGGATTGTTGGTGTGCGGCCACGAGCCGGTAAGATTTGGACACACGAAATCTACACCGGCCTGTTCCAGTTGTTCCGCCCACACGTCCCAGGTTGGATTATTAGGATCGTATTGGCTGCCACCCTGCGGATTGTAGAGCGATATGTTGAACTGGTTTGGATAAGTGACCGGCCCCGTTAACTGCGAGCTGTATTGAAACCCGCAGGTGACACCCAGATACTGAGCCTTGGCGAGATTGGGCTGCACGAGACAGGTTGCTGTAATCAACGATGAAACCAACACCGACGCACCAACATTTTTATGACGAGTTCGCATAGACTGGAACCTTTGGTTGAGTTGTGAATGCCTGCTTCCGGCAATCGTTTCAAACCATCGGGTGGCCATGAAGGAAACGATCTTTTGCTTTAAGCAGCAGGTGCAGGCGTGAATCTATTGAATCAGATTTTCCAGGCTTGAATATACCCGGAACCGGTTAGCGCGACGCTTTTGCGCCCCGTGATTCAGTGTGATTACATTCCGACACCTATCGGGCCGAACCGCTCGTTTCTGCTGAAGCCGGAGGAGCACTCAGTCGAGGAACTTCCGCAAGAAATCCCGGCGGAAGCTGATCGTCCGCCGAACCCCAGTTCGTGTTTGCCACCGGCCCCATCGATGCTGGCAAATGAAACGCCGCATTTCACCAACACCTGTTCGCCTGGGGCGGTCGGAAATTCAGAATAAAATCCCTGATGATCCCCTTCCCTTTCGCGGCAGCCTTCAATCACCTTTGCCGCGGCAATCACCTCGCGATAACGCTGGCTCCCGATGTCCTCGAGTTTGCGATTCCATTTGGGCGAAATATCCGCGGACCACACGCCAAACTTCTTCAATGGTTTGCTGAATTGAGCATAGAAATAAACGGTGTAATCGGCCTTCCCGGCGCCATTTCCCGAGCCGCCGCCTGACGGCGGACATTTCGTCCAGCCCTGGATAGTTGTCTCGTTCACGACCTTGAGACACTGGCGGGTCGAAGTGCCGCCGATGCGCCGGGCGAGATCGATTTGAATGCGTGACTGATCTGATTTGGGAAATGTGAAGCGAAGAATTCCAGCGTGAGGGGTGGCAGACATTTCAGCGCGAATCCGATAATCATCAAGAGTAACTGCATAATAACCAGCTTTGGCGACTTCGGTATCATGCCGGAAGCGCGACCGAAAACCGTCTCCAGACCCGTTTCGCCCTCGTTCAGTTTTGAGTGGCCCGAGCGTCGGCATCACCTGAAAATTGCCAAAGTCTCCATACCAGCCGACGCCGCTCATGTGAATGAAACTGAAGCCTTCAATGATATTGTGTTCCCAGGAATAGCCAGAGCCATTGTCGCCGCCCGTAATGGTATCCGGACTCAACTGCACCAGCCCAAAGGGAGTCGTTGCGCCTGGAAATTCTTGCCCTCCCCATATTGCATACTGGTGCTGACGCCGATCATTGGATTAATACAGTCCACCAATGGCATTGCCGAGCCGCTTGCAGAAACGAGAACGCACCGAAGAAATGCCGCGCAAAAACAGAGGTGAAGCCGTCGCATGATTTGGTTTGGAACCGACCTGATCAGACGCAACGCACGTGACAATCCTCCCTTTGGAATCTCACGATTCAAGGCACAGCCAACCGATAGAACATGGATTTTTCATCGCCACGAATTGGAATTGAAAATTGGAAATTCCCGGATTCATCAAAAGTATTTGTCAGCACGGGACGCCACATATCCGCGGCGGCATTCAAGTTAGTTGCGCACAACACGCGATACAAAAACCCAGGTGTACCGTTGGTTCCCACCAGCGTCAGTCGGGTCGATTCAATCGACGTCTTAACAACGATAGGTGAGGTGTTCACTGGAACTCTCCCAAGCAGAATGGCATTCAATTGATAACCGTATCCAGCCTGTGTATTGGTGAATATTTTGGTCGAATCGCTGGCAACAAAAGTTGCGAGCACATATCCACCGAGAGCTGTCGCGCCACCCGGAAACGCATAAAATTGATTGCCGCTTGATCCACCTGTTGATGCGATTCCAAAGGCGCGCGACCCCACGCCCGCTCTTGTATCGGCAGAAAGCACCAGAAGCTTGTAAGTAGCTCCGACCGTCAGGTCGCTTAGTCTCAACACACCGTTGTTGATTCCCAAAAACGCACTGTGAAGAACGGTATCAAAATGAGAATCACTACTTCCGCCGCCGCCCCCGAGGAACGCTGCCAGTCCATAACCACCCGAGCCGCCGTAACTCACGCGGCTGTCCGGAAATCCATTGAACGTGTAGCCATTCGCGCTTGTTTGAGAAGTCGCCGCCCCTAGGTTCACGCCGTATTCCTGCCAAGACGGAGGGCCCGTCAACGCGAGGACTGAGTTGTCAGTGAATGTACCGGACTCAAATGTCACCGTCGGATCCAGCACCAGCAAAACTCCGGAGATTCCAACAAAATCTCCCAGCGCCTGAATGCGACTGCTTCCCGCGGCATGAGAGTTAAAGATGGCGCTTCGGTGATCGGGTGCGACGACCAGATCATTTGTCGAAATATTTCCGGCAAGGTCGATCAGAGACCACGTTGCAGGTGCATTGAACAGGAAATTTCCTCCAGCATCGCGCAATACCGAGTACACCGTCACAGAGGAATAAAGGGTTATAACACCACCGACATATTCAGTCCCGCTTCCATCCGGCGCAGTTTCAATTTTCAATTGCGCCGCCGGTCCGGGGAAAACCGGAAATGGCTGCGATTCCACCGCCATGAACACACCACTGATTGCGCCCAGCGTTTTCTCTCCAGCAAGATCAATCGTCAGATTGTTAAAATGCGCGATGCCGTTTTCGTCTGTGATGGCGCTGTTTCCGGTCAACGTCCCCGAACCGCTCGCGAGGAATAAATTCACTACCACACCTGAAACTTCTGCGCCCGATGGATCCAACGCGAGCACCTGCACCTCCGGTAGATCGCCGGCAGTGATTGGCGCGCCGGAAACAGCATCGTTCGGTTCGCTGACAAAACGAAGGGTGTTTGAAGAAACCTGCGTCAAAGCAAACTGCTCGGCCATTCCTGCATTGCGAATGCGCGAGGGAATCAACGAATCAGCGTCAGAATAGTTTGTTACCGAAACAAGTTTGCTGGTTGTCAAAGCACGGAGCGAAATCGTTCCATCCGCGTTATCCGTCCATTGAAATATTTCCTCGTCGCTCATTTGCTCCGCGCTGGCAGACAATGGTTGAATTCCATTTGTATCTGCAGACACGAACTTGCCGTTCGCAAAAGCTTTCAGCGCGACATGACCATAGCCATAGCCGTTGCTGCTGGCATCGACTACCTTAAACAGTTCATTCACCGAAGGAACATTCGCGTCGGCAGTCAGATTGGTATGTGCCATGGAAACCCATTTGTTATTAGACATAGCCTGCAATCGAACATTGCCGTCAAAAGGAATCGCCGTCCGATATTGCCAATAATTCAAATTGAACCCGCCCGTGTCGCAGATGATCCGAACCGTGTGATAACTTCCACGCGGAAAAGAAATTGGGCCGCTCTCCACGGTCGTCCAAACCTGATATCCGCCGGTGTTCGGAATCTGAATTGCGGGGTAGTTCGTGCCGTCCACTTGAAAATGAAGCCGACAGTTTTCGTTCGGCGATGCCACTCGCGCCTGTATTCGAACCGCGCTTCCCTGCATCGGCACTTCGAGCCATTCGAACCATTCTCCCGGCTGAATCCAACCGATGTCGTGCCCGCCTCCATCATCTGATGCAGGTTCGATCGCGATATTTCCGTTGCGATAATAATTTAATTTTCCGTTACCACCTGCCGTGCCACCGAAGTAGTCGCAACCTTCCGCTTCGAACTTAAGTTGGGGCGGGAATGGCCAGTTGCTGTGCCGCCGCAAAATGTTCAAGCGCTGGTTTGGATAATCATAGTAGGTTTCCGTGTAGCCGAGAACTGAACCGTCGGTGGAAAGATTGCGCACACGCCACATCGCAGCATCCTCTTCGTAATCCGTGAATCCTTCACACAACGTGAACAACGCATTCTGACCGACGGTATTCGACAATCCTGTTTCAAACAACGCGCCATGAGCTGGATCCAGAAATCCGCTGTGCCCGGCTCTTTGAAACTGCGGTACTGCAACGCCAACTCGCGTTCCGTTTTTGATCGTCAGCGTGTGCGAAGGGCCATTGGGACCGGCAGTGAACCAGCTGTGCGATCCGTCCGCTACGCCGGGATTGTTGCAGGTGCTGTCGTTCGAAAAGAAATCCTGTGAAAGCACAATGAACGGATTAAAACCGAAATCTTCCTGACATCGTTTGCGCACGTGTAGAATGGCCCTTGATGCATTACCCTGCATGTTTGTCAGAAAAGTCACGGTGTTCCCGCTCCAGATGATGATCAACGGACGTCCATTAATTTTGAATCGGTTTTCCTCGGGAATGGTCTCGAAGAATATTTTGTAGTTGTAATCGTAAATGAACCGCCAGTTGTTGGTATCGGCCATGTCAAACTTCTGCGCATAACCATAGCCGCGTCCGTTCGCCATATTCCATTGCGCGGTCCACGATGCCGCATTGTCATCGAAAGCGGCGAACTTGATTCGATTCGTCAATCCTTGATGGCGAATCGCATTGAGCAGCGGCAGCATCTTCGATGGCGAACCATTCGCATTGGGGTTGGATCCCGTGAGGTTTGGACATATGAAATCCACTCCCGACTGCGCCAGTTGCTCCGCCCAACTGTCCCAGGTCGCATTCGGATTTGCCGGATCGGGGTTATAAAGCGAAATGTTTGCATGCGTTGGATAGCTGACGGGTCCGGACAATTGCGCGCTGTACTGCCAGCCGCAAGTAACTCCGATATATTGCGCCCAAGCTGAAACAAAGCTTGCGAAAAGGGCCAGCACGCCGAGCGTTAGCCGCTTCAAATGATTCCGTGGTGCAATCATGATCGGGAATTCAGAAGGCTCTTTTGTCAGTCAGTGTCTCAAGGCTGGCGGACGCGAAAGTAGCGTTCGATTTCGAATGTATTGACAGGCAGCGAACGGGAGAATGTTCCCGTTTGAAGATCAAAAATTCCCGCGCCATTGGAGGTCCACATTGCAAGCGGCATCGCAAGATTTGTGGACGTCAAAATCGTATAGGTGCCTCCGGGCAGTCCGTTCGATCCGTGCAGAATCATCGCGTCACCAGTCAATGAAACCTCGCTCAAAACCGGTTGGTGATAGGCCTTGAAAATCGTGAAACTTTCCCATGGACCAACTACGCTGCGATTTGCGATGAGCGCTCCCGTCCCCGCCGCTTCAGCGCAAACGAACATTCCGGTATTGAGATTTCGCAGAGCAATGCTGCCATCCGAATTTTCGTTCCAATGAAATATCTGTTGAGGTCCAATCTCGGTTGCGTTGGCAACCAATGGTGATCCCGCATTTGCGGCAGTGATGTAACGATCGTTAACCAACGCCTGCAAAGCCACATAGCCGTAGCCATAAAAACCGGTGGCATCAACAATCCGGAAGGATTCTGAAATTCCGGCAATCGATTGGTTTGCAATCAGCGGCAACGTTCCGTTGCCTGCTGAGGAGACCCAAAGGCCGTTCGCCTCCGCCTGCATTTGAATTACGTTCGACATCGGAATTTCGGCGGTGCCCGCCATTCCGAGTTTCACCTCGCTGTATTGAACGGCATCGGCGCCATTTCCGGTGATCGCTGTGATCAATACACGATAACTTTTGTAGGGGGTTGAATTGCTGAACTGCACCACCTGCCCCCACGCTTTTCGGGCAGGTTCGTTGTCCAAGCCCGCTGTTCCTTCGTAAAGCAAAATGAAATCGTTCCCTTGCCCCGCTTGAGCGGCGTTTGGATCGTTCGAGCCTTCCACCGTGATGCTGTAGGGATCGCGGTTCGACATGTCATTCGCGGTGGCGAATTGAATTGCGTTCACCACGGATTCACCTGCTGCGGGCGTGATCACAAAACCCGTGTTGACGCCTGGCGATCCGCTCTCAACGGCCGGTGCTTTGTTAAAATATTTTGAGTTCAGGTTGCGGTCGATGACGTTCACAACCAATTCGGAATTTCCGCTTCCGCCAAAATCACCGGAAACAGCGATAGTATTTGTGCTGCCTTTGACCGTTCGCTTTAACGGGACTATTGCGTCCTGCGGAGAAAGGATGCTGTCGAGACTGATTTTGGAATTTGCGGTTTGGTTCGTGGAAAGATCAATGACATCAGACATTCGCTCGGGCGGATCAACAACCAGATTAGCAATTCGGCCGTTCAAAATACTGCCTTGGACTGTGGTTTGAAACGGCGCGTGGAGTTTGAAGTCCGCGTTCCAGTCTGCCGGCCACGCGGGAGCGAGCAGAATTTTTCGGCCGTCTGTCTGCATGATCATTTGCTGCAATCCATGCTCGCCGTTACCACCGTTGTCCTCGTCTGGCGCGTAATCATTTTTCCTGGCCCAGAACGCCGGGAATTTCAGTCCAGGTTCCTTGTTGGTAAAATTATAAACAATGTAACGCCGCGCAGTCGCTGCTTGCCCCAGCATCGCCGCTTGAATCGGATCCTGGACCCAGCAACCCATCTGAGTGAAGATACGCGCTTTAAAAGTGGAAACCGCGAGTTGCAGGTCTGATTTGCCAAGCCCGAACAGTCGAAAGGGATAAACCGCATACAATTCGGGATTTTCTCCATTCCGGATCTGATTCGTTTGCGGCCCGGTGTAAGGCAGTAAAACCTGTCTCCCATTCTTCGTTCCAATCGGCAAATCCGGAATTTCCGAAAGCATTCGAATCCAGTCGTTCCGCGTGGCATCTGCAATTGTGAGATTGGTCAGCGCAATCATTCGCGGCAGCACTGCTCTCAAACCCGCAATGTCAGGAGCGGGATTGTGAGTTTTCCAGTAGGTTTCGATCGAGTTTACCGGATCAAGCAGCAATTTGCCCTGAACGTCGCGGGTGAAGTGTTGATCGTAAAATTTCAACCCGGCAGTGACGGACGGTAGCAAAGTATTCTGCGCGAAGTTCGTATCACCGGTGAATTCGAAATAATCGAGCATCATCATGCTCAGCTCAAGCACCGGAACGAAATAATGCCGCGTCCAGTCTTCCGAAAGTTCCGGACCCGCATATTTCAGCCCCCCCCAGAACGGCGCGGTTTCCATAAAATAAGAACCCTGATGTCCGTAATAAGCAGTCACCTGCGCAGCGTTCCTGTCAAGAATATCGGCATACATTCGAAACAACGGCTGCATCACGTCGAAATCGCCTGCGGCAAGCCGAGGCCAATACATCGCCCGCGTATTCTGAAACCAATACTGCCCCCCCCAATCACGGGCATCTGCGTTCTTTGATTGCTCCGGATTGTCCACAACGAAAAGCGAGCCGTTAAATTTAATCGGATAAGCGCCACGCCCTCCGCACGCAGTAACGAATCGCTGAAGGACATAACCTTGGGTCACTTTGGAAGCATCGGAATCTCCGCGAACGAAAACCCAACTTCGATTCCAGAAATTTTCCCACCAGCTTCGATGCGCTTCACGCGTTTCTTCAAGATTTTGGGATTCGATCTGATCGACCTGGGTCCGGAGTTGTGATTGCCACAAACCAGATGTCGCCGTTTTCGATGTAAGCGGATAAATCGAAATGAGATGCGATCGATCTCCGCTGGAGGAAACAAGATTGGTGGAATTTAAATTGGTAAATCCCGTAGCTTTAATGACGGCACCGAAAGTCAGATTCGCCACATTGGAATTAGCGCCGGAACCGTTGCGATGATACCAAACAATTTGATTTGTCTGGTGGCTCACCACCACATCCGGGTTCCCGCCGTTCAATCGCCAATTGATCAGTTTCGCCGATGCAGTAACCGGTTGATTGCTGCTGACAACCTCCACGCGAATAACGGGATGGTTTGCATCGACCCAAATGCGGACAACCGCGGCGTTTGTGGCGTATCCCTCACGAATTTCGATTTCGCCTTCGCGAAGTTTGAGCATTTGCAAGAAAGGAGCGCCCGCGGTCAATGGATTCGGATTCAGCGAAAGGCGCATGCCTCCAATTTTCATCAAGCCGCGATCCCCAAAAACGTCTTCATTCCAGCAATCGGATTTGCCGATATAAAACGCCACATCGCCGTTCGTCTCCACCCAGACGTTCAAACCGATGTCACCGTTGCCGAGCGGCATGGATTGCAAAGAGGTCGGTCCCGGGACGGTCCACGCGACATTGTTGCTATCGATTAACGAATGCAAATCGAAGTTCATCGCTTGAGCGGCGGAGTGAAACAAAAAAATCAACAACAGTTTCATCACCGGCCGGGAAAGCCTGTAAATCATAAAACAAATCTCTTGGAACAATTTTGAAGTCAAAAAGCGCCCGCCGACAAAATTCAAGGCGCGTAAGTCAAATGCGTGGCCAGCCATTTGGAGTCAGCACGGATAAATCCCGGTTTGTCAGGATGCAGAAACACATCCACCCATTTTTTTAATTCCGCATGTCCGTCGGCAAAAGAAATTGAGCTGGAGTTTCCATGATTGACCGCCGGCATGTCGTTCACTCCCGTTCCTGCCGGATTGGCGCTGCCGAGGAAAAATCCATCGTTGATGCTGGCGGGATTTTCATCGAGGAAATAAACGGCATCCGAACTGCCGAGCCGCGAGTTGAAATCGGCGGTCTTCCGGAACTTTTTGTAAGCGTCGCCACTGACATTCGGCTCTCCCGGTGAGGTGCCCATGTAGCTGTTTGCAGATACCGAGCGAACACGAATGTTCTGCGAATCGGGATCCATGAATTTGTCCGCCGGACAATGGTAAATTCCCGCCGCTTTAGTGTAACTTCCGAGCGAACCGACCAGCTTGTTGCCCAGCGAATCTGTATCCCCCTGGACGCCAAGCAGACTGACATTGGTGCCCGCGCCGAACGGAGTCGATCCGCTTTTCGGCCCCGCCATCCAGCCTGCAACCCAGTTTGGATAACCAGGAGCGGCGCCGATGTAAGGCGCGCCAAGACTTGCGCCGCCGGCATTACCAGGCAGCAGTTCAAGATTGTCGCCGGAGTAGAGAATGCTCGCCAATTGCAATTGCTTCATGTTGTTCAAACACGAAATGCCTTGCGCGCGGACTTTCGCTTTGGACAACGCGGGCAGCAGCATTGCCGCAAGAATTGCGATAATGGCAATGACAACTAGAAGCTCGATCAGGGTGAAGCCGAACCTTGAACGGCGAAAATGCTTTTGAGAGTTGGTGCTGATGTTCATCGAGGAAAATCTTTTAATTCAGGACGCCGGGGAGTTCGTTGCGAAACTCCCCGGCAGTTAAAACCAATGTTACGGAGTTACGGCGCGGTAGAAACGCGCGCCCTGAGTGCTGGCATCATTTATCTCCCAGAGACCGGTTCCATCCAGAATGTTGGTTCCAACCGGCATCCACAGCGAGATCGGTTTGGTTAAATCATCCGTGGCCAATATGCGATAGGTTTTTCCGGAAGCGCCGGAAACTGTGAGCTTGACGCCGGATCCATTGTGGGAAATCGCCAGCGATGGTGTCGCACTCGATACAGCGAATGGATCCGTAAGCGCGCGGCTGTGGGAAAGCCATTTATGGGTCAGATATTTCTCCACTGCCATTCGTTCCGTATCATCCAAGCCGCGTTCATAAACGATGACTTCCGCAAGATCGCCGCGATAGCTGCCTCCCGACGCCTGCCCAACAAATCCTTGAAGCAGATTATCGGGAGCTCCAGTGGCACCGCGCGTCGCGCGCTGGAGACCATTCAGGAAAATGGTTTGGCTGGCGCCGGAGTCCAATCGCAGCGTCCAAAGTCTGGGTGTCGCGGAAGCGAAATTGGTCGGCGCCGTCCAATTAAGGTCATCCGCGTACTGAGCGAGCGTGAACTGATTCGCACTTCGATAACCAAAGTGCAATGTCGCATCGACATTGTTGAAGGATGTTCCCAGAAAGTACGTCGCAGAAGGAATTTCGCGAACGACATCGACGACAAAGATCGTGAATCCTTCAAAACCGCTCAAGGGAGTGAGATCAACGTTCAACCAGTTGGTGCCGAAGAAATCAACGGTTTCCTGCCCGCCATATGAAAACTGCGAAATGGACGTATTCAGATTCGTTTTCGGAAAATTGCCACTGTTCGTGGCATTGTTTCCGAAACCGCTCTTGTCGATCCAGGTCGTGACATCTGTATCTTGAATCTGAAGCGTGCTGCGGTCGTAGGAGTCGAGCCACAGGATAGAACCAGAGATGTTCGTGGGATTAATTTCCGAACCGATGTAATCGGCCGCCAGAACATAACCCGATCCCGATGCCGACGCATCAATTTGCAAGTCCTCGAAGTTGATGATGCCATTGAAGCCATCGGTTCCGATGTTAAAAATCCGCCGGTCGCCCACGAGTCCTGTACCGGAAACCAGATGCACCACGACCAGATTGGTCGGGGATAATCCTTCCGTCGTGACATTTCCTCCTGCATCCACGGTTTTCAAAACCGGTTGTTGTCCAAATGGCACGCCCGCCAAAACCGCTCCTGGCTGAGTCGTCCAACTGACCGACATTGCCGGACCCACAGCAACGTTGATGTCACTGGATTCCGCTGAAGCCAGACCGGAAGTGAAGACCAGCCTGATCATGCCGGTGTTGGTCACTGAGAGGCCGACGAATGTCGCCACGCCGGACGTGGTACCGACTGAAGTTGCGGGGCCTTGGGCGGCTCCGTCTGTGGTCGAGACGGAAACAATTGTATTATCCACCACGGGATTTCCGTAGGCGTCAGTCACTATAACGGATGGCTGACTCTCGAACGGAACTCCGACCTGCGCCGTGGCTGATGGTTGTTGTTGCACCGCAATCATGCTTGGAGCACCCGCAACGACAGTGATGTTGCCTGAATTGAGCGTCGGAAAAGTTCCAGATGAGACTGTGAGCGTAGTTGTTCCAGCATTGGTAATATACAAACCGCTGAAGGTCGCGGTTCCATTCACTGCCGCGACATGCACGGCGTTATCAGGCGTCTCACTTAAATTGCCTCCATCAGTCTGAGAAATTACGATCTCATCCACAGCGTTGGAAACAATATTACCAAATGAATCTTCGATAGAAACGACTGGCTGCTGGGAAAGTGCGATTCCGGCAGTGGCATTTGCCGATGGCTGAGTTCGAATAACCAATTGCGATGCTGCGGCGGGAAGAATGTTAAAGCCCGAGCTGATATTCGTCGCTGCTCCGGAAACTGTCGCGCGCAAAGACTTCGGTCCTGTTACGGAGAAATTCAGATCAGCAAATGTCGCAATGCCGTTCGCATCCGTCGGCTGCATAAGCGTCCCATTCATCGGCCCGGTCCCGCTGGCGAGAGTTAAGGCGACTGGAATGTTCGCCACGCCCGCTCCGCTCGAATTGGTAACCAGCACACCGACCGCCGGGAGGATATTGTTTCCTGCAATCGTGTCAGAAGGTTGCTCCGAGAAGCGCAGCCCCGCCACGCTTTCACCATTACCGACAAAAAACGGAACACTGGTTGCCGCAGCAGAAAATTGCCCTAGCCATTTGTTGTTCAAATAATTCTCCAAAGCAACCCGCTGAAGATCCGTCAGGTTGGTGCTGTAAACAACAATCTCTGCGATATCCCCGCGAAAATTCCCACCGTTGCCCTGTCCGATTGTTCCTTGACCAACGGTCACCAGATGGTTGGCGCCGTTTTGTGTTCCGCCAGGAATCCCGTTGAAGTAAACCTGCTTTTGACCAGGCGAATGTATGTGCGAAGCAATCAGCGGACCCGCACCGGCGGTCGGAACGTTCAAGTCATCCGCATATTGCGCAAATGTATATTGGGTAGTGTTGCGATAACCGATATGAAGCACCTTATCAACGCCATCGCCGGTAAACGGCGTTCCAATATAATAGTCGTTATTGGCTGTCACCGCAGGATCAAGAATCGTGAGCGCCACAATGCTGTAAGTGCTGTTCGTGATACCGGTCAGATTGATGTTGAGCCGGTTCGTTCCATAAAAGCTCACGGTGCGTTGTCCGCCGTAAGCCGAAACAGCCAGGTTGAAGTTGGCATTGGTTCGCGGAACATTGGCGTTAAGGTCTGCTCCGTTAATGTTGGTTGCATTATTGGCAATACCGCTTTTATCTCTCCAAAAATAAAGATTGTTGCTCGCGTTGAGCGTGAGCGTGGAAAGATCACTGGCATCCAGCCACAGCTTGCAGGCGGGCAAATCGTTCGTCGGTGAAAAAACTCCATTCGTGCCATTGCCCGTCGTGGCCACAATCGAATAACCACCGGCAGTATTGATCTGCAAATCGCTGAACGTTGCCACACCATTCAAGCCGCTCGTGCCGAGGTTAACCGTAATCGGGCCGCCATTCAGATGCCCGGCCGGTTCTGAATCCACGGTCACATTGACGGTGTCCGCGAGTCCAACAGTCGAAGGAGCGCCAGTCGCATCCGCAGTGATCAGCACGGGTTGCTGGCCAAAAGGATTTCCAACGGTAGCCGAACCGGGCTGTGTGGCCCAAAGCAGTTGCACGACGGGGCCGGCGGCAATGGCCGGCAGTTGCACGGACGAAATCAGCGCCAACAGTGTTAACACTTTCAAAAGTGACATCTTCCAGCCTGCATTACCGAATCGCGGAAAGCAGGAAAGTTCAGAGAGGTGGAGGTGCATGATGGATGGGGTTGATTGTTGGTTGCAGTCATGACTATGAGGCGGGAACCATTTTGTTCACGCGCGATAGCCAGGAACGATTTTGAGATTACAACTCCCCCCAATTTTCTCATATACCCGAAAGCGGGCAGAGCACGCTTTTCACGAAAACAACCGAATCAGCGCCTAAAACCCGCACAGAAATCAGTTCGCGGAAATCTTTCCTGACCCAGTGTTCCAGAATACAAACGTTCCCCGATCCGTGGAGACAATCACCTCTTCGAATCCATCCTTGTTGAGGTCAACGAGCAGCACGTCCGAGCCTGCTCCCGAACGATTGTGAATCAACTGCGGAACAAATTCGGCACCGCCAGACGCGGATGCGTTACGCACAGTTCGATACCAATATAAAACCGGCGCGCCATACGGATCCGGATCGAAATAACTGTCGAGATGCGACCAGTATCGCTTTCCAACGATGAAATCGATTACACCATCATTATCCAAATCACCAAAGGCAGCGCCGTGAGCTTCTGAGAAAGTGATGCCACCGGAGTTTGTCGATCCGTAATCGTCCGCGATCATGTGTCGGACAAATGAAATGCCACCATCGGGCGCGCGTTGTTGCTCGAACCAGGCGAGGCCAAATCCATGAGCATTCAGGCTGGTTACAACGTCGTTAAGCCCGTCGCCATTCACATCGAAAACCCCCATCGCCGCGCCGCCCGCGCCGGTGCTCCGATGGCCATATCGGGCGAAGGCAACGGGATGATAAATCCAAAGTTCACGATCCGCTCGCTTCGCCGGCTGTTCCCACCATCCGTTCGGATTCAACACGTCCACACGTCCGTCACTATTGAGGTCGCCCGCGCCAATCCCATGCGCCATCGCGAAACCTTTTTCTGAAATGATGTGTTCCTGCCATGGTGCGGAGGGATTCTGTCGATCTGCTTTAGCGTAACGCAACGTGCCCTCGGACGCATAAATCAAAGCCGGCATTCCCGAACCATCGATTTCTTGGAACGCCGTAATTTCGCTTTGCACGGAGGGAATCACGACGTGTTTTTCCCAGCGGCGCGATTCGCCTTTCGGGTTCAAATAAAGCGTGGCTTGTGGCGGACCAGTGAGAATGTCCGGCCACCTGTCGTCATTGAAGTCGAAGACGTATTGGCAATTAATTTCGGGGAACATTCGGGAGGGATTCAGTGTTGTGGCCGGAAATATTTCGCGATGTCGCGTAAATTCCGGCCCATAATAGATGACGGGTCCAGCAACGATATCCATCGCGCCATCCCGATTGAAATCGCCCGCTGCAGCGGCCCAGGAATAAAACATGTCGCTGATTCGTTGCACCTGGAATCGCGGCGAACTTTGTTCTTTGGGCGTCACACGAATAGCGGCGTCCTTCAAACCAATTTGTTTGAAACGCGCCTCGCCCGTTCCGGAAACATAAAGTGCAATTGGCCCAAAACTTCCGTCGATTTCATCCGCCGCGCCCACCGAGGTCGGCGCACCGTCGTTCAGAAACGCGCGAATGATATTTGCGTCCAGGAACACTTCGATCTGGTTCCACGCGTTCGAGCGAAAAGACGTATCAGGTCGCGATAAAGGTTTGGCATTGTTATCTAATTTTGCATCACGATGACGCGAACGCTCGGAGCGCTGATTGGCTGACGCCACTTTGTTGGAATCAGGCAGAGGAGCAATGCGCGCCAACGGATCAGGGCCGGCAGATCGGAGTTGTTCACGCTTCGTTTCGTTCCCGTTGGAATCAAACGCAACAGCATAGGAATTCACGTCACCGTTTTTGATCGAAACGAGAATACCTTTGAAGCCGCGGGAACTTTCTTCCAATCGAAACACAATTCCTGCTTCAGCATTTTCCGAACAGCGAAACGCGGCGTGAAAAGCCACGTCCTGAAGCGATTGGTCAAACAGCAGCAGACCGCTTTGCTCCGGCTCTTTCAGAAGTCCAACAATTTCCCCTTCCTTCGCGCTCCAATCCGCCTTTCCCACTGTGCGCCACCGATCCAGGTTCGAACCGCTGAAAGTGAATTCCGGTTGGAATGTCCATCCGGTTCCATCCTGCGCGACGCACAGGTTGGCGGCCAGCGCGAGCCACGAAATACAACGGAAGAACGTTCTCATGCTCAGGCGCGGATATTCTGTTTCAAGTGAGCAATCACCCAATCCGCCACTTTGGAATAATCGATGTTCTGAAATGTTCCGCTCCACTGCGCCGCCATATAAACGCCTTTGAATCCCAGCGTTTCACACAACCGCACGCAGGCATCAAAGTCATACGAGATGTGTTTCAACTCGCCGTTGAAGTCGCAAACCTTGGCTGAAACGACACCCGCGTAGGGAATGATTTTTTTCAATTTATCCAGCAAGGCGGAGTCGTGCGGATAATTCCCAAAATCCGGTTCCGTATAAACATTCTCCCCTGCTCCTTTCACAATCTGCACATGTTTGCCCGGATCCATTTCAATCCCGAAATGATTCGCCGTAATGATTTTCAAGTTTTTAGCTCGAGCATAAGCGCCGAGTTCCTTCAGCGACTCGATGCTCTTCTCGAGCGAGCCGCTCAGGCGTCCGGGATTGATGCGAATAAACTTCGATTCCAGAAAGGAAACAGCGTCGATCCATTCCTTCACATCCTTCAAACTTTTCAAACGCACGGCTTCATCGGGTGAAGCCAGATCGTAGGAAATCCGATCAATCTGCACGTTTACCAGTTCCGACCCAGTGGCCTTGATTTTGCTTTTAATCAATTTCAAATAAGAAGGTTTCAAAGATTCGAAATGTTCGTTCCAGAATTCTATTTTCCGGATTCCGAATCGGTCGCGATAAAATCCCGGAACATCGAGCAGCGTCAGTTCATCTTTGATTACTGGCAGTTCCTTCGGCTTGGTCTGTTTGAACCGATAACGAAACAACAACGTTCCCAAAGCGATTCGCTCCAACGGGTCGCCAGATAACGAAGCGGCTCTGAGAGGGGAAATCGCTGGCGCTGAATAAACTGCGAGCGCCAGTCCAAAGCTGCGAAAAAGAAAAGTGCGTCGGTTCATAGAATATCTAATTTTTCGGTGTAACTTCGGTGTGTTGTTTGTTCTCGGGCAGCGCGTAAACGATGTACCCGGAAGGGATGGATTTCGCGGCGTCAGAATCGATAACTTTTCCCATGTCGCAAACGACCAGAAACTGACGCCCGTTCACGGTGTACATTGCGGGCAATCCTTCCGGATTTCGCGGCAACTGACTGCTCCACAGCAACGCGCCGTCATCGGTGTCATACGCATAAATTTTTCCGTCGAGACAGGTGGAAAACAATAATCCCGTCGCGGTAACAATCATTCCTTTGCGTTGCGAGCCGACCGGGATTCCGAGTTCCTTGCCATCTATTTTCGGTAATTTTGGATCGTGCCCCAGGGGACGCCGCCACTTGATAACGCCGCGATTCAGATCGTATGCGATCACCCACGACCACGGCGGGCTGAGTAAATCTGGAAATTCCATTCCATAGCCGGAACTGAAATTGTGCGCCGGCCCGTGAATTCCCGCCGGATAATTACGAAGCTCTCCGCGATTTTTCTGGCCCTCAGAAGCAGAGAGATTTTTATCAATCCTTCCACCAAGATACGTGAACAGGTTTTCCATGGATTTTTCATCCACGTGTGGAAAGCCAGGCATTACTCCTTTGCCAACCGAAACAGTCGTGCTGAATTCGCTTAGGCTCAGTCGTTTTCCAATTCCCCGAAGTGCAGGAATCGCCGCGCGTCCGGCCATATCCGCGCCATGACACGCCTGGCAGTTTTGCTGATAAATCGTTTGAGCGGAGTTCGCCTGAACTTCGGACACCACCTTGGGCAACCTGGAATTGGTCGGCCCCGCAATCACCGTAGCACTGGCCAGCGGTTCTTCTGGTTTCAAACGATAAACTGAAGCGAAATCCTGCGCGATGATGTAAACAATTCCCTTGTCGGGGTCGGCGGCGGAATTGCCCCGGTTTGCGCCGCCCACCGCGCCCGGCATCGCAATGGTTTCCTGCTTGTCCGAAAGAGGTTGATACAATCCTGTTTTGGCAGCGGCAATCCGCTTGATCCACTCTTCTCGTTTTTCCCGCGAAAAAAATGGATTGATGTCATTGGTGGTCACGGTCTGCCGTGTGAAAGGCGGAATGGCGGTCGGAAACGGCTGCGTGGGCCATGCTTGTTCTTCGACAACATCGCTGGCCGGAACCGGACGTTCTTCAATCGGCCACAGCGGCGTTCCATTGAATCGATCAAAAACGTAAAGAAACCCCTGCTTGCCCGCGATCGCCACGGCTTCGACTTTTTTTCTTTCATGCTCAACCGTGATCAACTGCGGCGCGGAGCAAAAATCGTAATCCCACAGATCATGATGCACCGCCTGAAAATGCCAGAGCCGTTTTCCCGTGCGCGCGTCCAGTGCCAGAATGCAGTTTGCAAACAGACTGCTGCCTTTTCGATCCGCTCCGTAATAATCGTAGGTCGGTGCCCCGAGCGGAAAAAATGCGATGCCGTTCTTTTCGTCAATCGTGATCTCGCCCCACGCATTTACGCCTCCAACGTACTTATACGCCTCCGGCAGCCAGTTCTCATAACCAAATTCTCCGGGCCATGGAATCGTATGAAACACCCAAACCAGTTTTCCACTCACGACATCGTATGCGCGTAGATGTCCGGGCGCGGAGAAATAATTTTCACCCGGCGATGATCCGAGCAAAATCAGATTTTCGAAAATCTGGCCGGGCGTGGTGCTTTGAACGCGGCGAATGCTTTCCGGATCGCGGCCCAAACCCTCTTTGAGAGACACACTTCCGTTGACGCCGAAACTGCGGATCGGTTCGCCGGTGCATGCGTTGATGGCTTCCAATCGGTTCTGCCGACAGAAAAGGAGCCGCCGGTCTTTGCGATCTTTGCTTTCCCAATAATTGATTCCAGTTCGAATAATTCCCGAAAGATTCGGACGCACCCAGATTTCCCGACCGGACGTTGCGTCGAGTGCGACGAGAGATTCTCTTTGTCCAAGCACGTACATGATTCCATCCACCACAATGGGATTGAACATGTATGCGCCGTCGCCCCCGGCGTAATGCCATGCGACTTGAAGCTGGCTGACGTTGGATTTAGTGATCTCGGCGAAATCAACAAACTTCGATTGATCGGCATTGCCTCCGTATTGCATCCAACTCCGATGGGGATCACGTCCCCCTTGACCTGCGGCTGCGGCTGGGAAAAGAAATTCCGATGCGAGCAGAATCAGAGCGAAAACAGAAATGCGATTCAGCCACGACGTGAGCAGATACAATGCTGTTTTCTGAACCGTCAGTTCAAGCCCTGCGAAATGAAAACGCAGACAAAATTGATTCTGGTTCCCAGAATCTGGCATTGAATTCCGGTGAAACATCCTCAAACGCTACGGATTCCCTCCGCCCATAAACATCCCCGAAAACGGGGCATCAACTGCTTATCGCTGTTCGCCATGATGCACTCGTTTCCTCTTTCAATTGTGAGAATCAACCCGAGTGCAGGCAAAAAACAGGGAGTGTCCATGGTGTGTGTGGCCCTGTTCGATGAAGTGGATGAAGGCACCGCCATTTTCAAATGCACCAACGATCCACCCGACAGATTGTCGCGGTTCGTGACGTTCGAAGGTTTGCTGAGCGATTTCCATTTGCGCATGACCGGCCGCGCGGCACGAATAATCCACGGCGACGCTCCACTGTCCGCCCCTGACTTCCGCGAAACTCAGTCACTGGAAAGTGCGGAACTTTTACTTGTGTCGGCGTTCCGCTTTGCGCGCCGACATCTTTGCAACTTTGCCTGAATTCTCTTTTGGCTGCTTACGGATTTCCAGCTCTCGCGGTCTGATCCGCCCTTGCTCCCGCAAATTCCAGCTTCGAAAGGAAGTCCACATCTGAGCAGGTAAACCGTCCGGCAAACTTCCATTCGCCCGAGTTCTGAACCACTTTGATTACGATTTGGTTCCAGCCGAGCTTCAACAGCAACGGATCCTGCGAAAACATCTTGGAATCCATCGGCCCAGTGCGTTGATGCGAAACCAGCAGTTCGCCATTCAGCCACAGTTCGCAACCATCATCGCAACCATAAGTAAACGCCAACTTCGGCAGATTCGGCTCCGACAATAAATCGTCGAGCGGTTTCGGTGACTTGATCCAAAATGCCAGATACGCGACGGCGTTGTTTTTCTCTCCTTGAATCAAATTGCTGTTGAAATCGAAAACGCCATCCAGGTCTGCATCTTTCAAATTCCATCGTCGTCCGTTTGACTGGCCATTTTCGCGCACCTCACCTGCGGGCATTTTCCCGTTGTAGGCCTGATCCACGTTCGTGAATGCGAAACCGCCGATGATCAAAGCGCGAACCAGGCGCCCCTCCGCATCAAGAAAACCGCCACGATCAGAGGTGGGCAGAATTTCGATTCCTTCGTTTTGAAACATGTGACGCACCAATTCAGCCTTTCGTGGTGAACGAATATCCGGAGTCAAACTGCATAGAATCACACGGCCTCTGCCAACGTGTTTTGTCACCAGCGCCGCAAGCGGGCCGCGATCTTCCCGTTCCGACCGAAACAACGCCGCTGTCTTCACCGGTTCGGGTCGATAGTTCCAGCGCCGCCAGTCCGCCGGACACGCTTCGAGAAGAATTTTTGCGCCGCCCAGAAATTCACCGCCCAGACTACAGGACATCAATTCCCAATCGTCACTTTCAGAGAAATACAATTCCGCATTATCAAATCCTTCAATCAGCCGGTCGCGCTGCTTCACAATCAAGGAAGAAGCTGCACGCGGAAATACCGAAAGCCCGCCACCGAACAATCGATTCAACATGCTCACGCCATTGGACTGGATGTCCCAGACCCAGATGGTTCCGCCATCTTCCAGGACCTGTTGGACCGCCTCTTTCACCAACTCCGTCTGATCAGTTGAAGCATCGAGCAGAAGAAAATCCGTTTTTTCATTTACCGCAAACGTTCGGGTTTTCGCTCCGGCTCGACTCAATTGGTGAACCAGGCGGCTGCCGTTTTCAGGAAGAAACACGAGAGCAGTCGTTCCATTGGTCTTCGCGGAAACTGATTTCTGTTTTAAATCGGAATCAGGCATTTTCGCCCAGCGCGAATCAGCAATCTGGAGATTCGCATCACGAATAGCATCGAACATTGGCCACGGACGATAGAGCGGCAGCCGAGGATCGTATCCGGGATTCAACGTGCTGGTATAAGGTCCGAGTCGTTCCGGCTGCATTCCAGGAACACCTTCACGAAAGGAACCAAAGACAATTCCTTCGTCGGCTTGAATCGGGCCGGACAGATCGCTTTTGCCGAGCGGCAGCGGTTGAACGCCGTACCACACAATGTTGAAAACACTTTGATAATTGCCGCCGAACTGTTGCTGGTCGCGCAACAGGTTGTAACATTCGTACGCCAGCCCTTCCATTCTTCCGAGTGCGGATTCAAACGCGCGTTCGCCATTGAACTTCGAAACCTGCTTCGGCGTGCCGTAATATGCCATGCTGGTTTCACCCACGCCCCAGGGCTTGCCGGATTTTTCGGCGCGTCGCAATTCGCCTTCGCCGCCGTAATGAATATTGATCGTGGGAAGAATTCCTTGGGCATCAAATTCCCCATCACCGGAAATCCAGCGGCGCGTGGGATCATTGGTTCGGCAGATCGTTACCCAGCCCGACATTTCCTGAACGCAGTCATCAATCATCGCTGCGGGCGCGTGCCAGACATTGCGCAACACCGGCAGCACTTCATTGCAAACGCTCCAGCCAAAAACGGATGGATGATTGCGGTCGCGTCGTACAAGCGATTCCACATTCGTCCGGCAATTCCGCCAGAAGAGAGCGCTATCCGCTTTCGGACCCCCATCGCTCAACCAGATCGCGCTTTCGTCGAGAATCATGATGCCCATCTCATCCGCCATGTCGTGATAGAACGCAGGATAAATGGAAGCGTGAAGGCGAACCGCGTTGGCGCCCGCATCTTTCAACAGTTGATACCACGCATATGCATAACGACGGGTCATCTGCGGGACGCCCATGAAATGCCAGGAATCACCTCGCAAGGTGATCGGTTTTCCGTTCAGAAGAAGTTCGCTTCCGTCGATCGTGAACTGCCGCCAGCCGAAGCGCTGATATTTCGTATCAATGATTTTCCCATTTTGGGAAACATGAAGAACCATGCCGTAAAGATTGGGTTCCGAAGGATTCCAAAGTTTCAATTTTCCATCGACGCGCGCGGTGAGCTTGACGACGCGTGTTTCGCCGGGCGCAAGTTCGATGGATTGGGGTGGGAGGTCGAGGCTCGGATGTTTGGCGAGATGCCAGTTTAATTCAGGCGCTTGCTTGATCGACTTGCCAGCACGATTGATCCATTCGTGGACGGTCCCGGAAAGTTCCACCGCCAGCATTTTGTTCCCGTAATTTGCCAGCGTTACATCCGCGCAGAGCTCATCACGGTCCACCCACGATTGAACAAAAACATCATTGATGCTCAGCTGCGGCTGCGCGAGTAGAAAAACATCCTGCCAGATTCCCGCAATGTGCGTTCCCCAGAACGAACCGGACAAGTATTCGCGCCCTCCATAACGGCCGGGTTTATCAAACACTTTCGGACTGATAATTTTGAGCAGAATTTGATTATCGGCGCCGATTTTTATGAACGGTGTGACATCAAATTCCTGTGCGAAAAAAATATCAAATCCTTCACCGGCGCGTCGCCCATTGACGTAAACCGTCATTTTTCCCGCCACGGCTCCAAAGTGCAGCACAATGCGTTTTCCGGTCCAATCACGCGGGACGCGAACGCTTTTACTCATCCACGCTGCGCGCAAATTTTCCCACGATTTCGGATACGAAGGATATGAGACGAAATCTCCACCCTGTTCACCAAGATCCATCGAGAACGAATTGACGTTCCACGGCGACGGAATTTTAATCGGCGTTTTCTCCCAGTCCGTGAACTCAGGCGCGGTTTCGCCGGCAACACCCGTGTCATCGTCGCCTCGAAATTGCCATGAACCGTTCAGGCAGATTTCCTGCCGCCAGGGCTGTTCAACTTTCGCAACCAGTCCGTCCTGCGGTGCGAACGGACGATTGAATTCCACGGCAGCATTTGTCAGGAAAGGACAGAACGATGCGAGAATTGCCAATCTGATGCAGATCAAGGATGAAGGCTTCATACTTCTATTTTGTCGATAAAAAATCGCAGATTCATTAATGATTGGCGGGAGTCTTCGGTTCCAATAAATGGCTCAGCACCGTGCGTTAAGAAGTTCCGGCAAACATCCTCTAATCCTATTTGAAACCGCGAGAACAAGAATATCCCCGAAAGCGGGAAGTTTTTGAAATTAATGAATGATTCCGGTGTGATCCATGGCTCAAATGCCAAGAATCCATCGGAAGTCTGTTGCGCCTCCTACCGTTCGTGTAAAGTGCTTGGGCGAACGTTTGGTGCAGGTGATAAATTGCGCCAGCACTGCGAACGTAAAAACGCACACTTTATAGAGAGCAATTATGCTACTGTTCATGACAAAAGATTAACCTGACTGTGACACAATATTTTGCGGCGTTTAGGCAATCTTTTTGAACAGATCACGCAGTCGGCGACGTATCCGAAAATTCTTCGATTCTACCCTGTTCATTGTCTGCACTTACTGCGGGCTTTCCCGTTCAGGCATTCGTTTGGTCAAAGGAATTTCCTTCCTCAGCATCCTGCTTGCTTCGCCGGTCAGCCACAAATAATGATCGGATGGCCTCCCGTCCATTCCGATGAACTGGCAATCAGGATTCACTGGCGGATTATCTGTGCATTTGAAAATCGCCGTGCCTTCGTTCACTTCATCAAACATCGCGATATAAAGTTTGTTCGCGCCTGCGCCCACGGCGGTGAAAATCTGCTGCCAATAAAACTTTCCGCCTTGCCTCGGAATCGAGCCCGAAGGTTTGATGTCGTCCGGAAATTCAAATCGGCTGAGATTGTGCCAGCTGAAACCAGGGCAGACACACGGCACGTAATCCACGTTGTTCTCCTTGCACCATTTCATGTCAGCCTTGATGACATCGCGATAACGGTTCATGTCGTTGTGCAAAAGCGGCGTGAAGCGTTGCACTGTCCACGGCATGATAAGATCGGCCTTTTTGATCAGTTCGTGCAGGTACGGTTCGTTGACGCAATCGGCATTCAGGTCGCGCCAAAACGTCGGCACGCCGAGCATCACCGCGCACCCGCCGTATTCCGGGTCGTCGTGAAAAAAATCAATGACCTTTTCCAAACCGATTTCTTTGATGTTATAAGGACGATCGGGAAAACCAACGCCCCAGATCGCGACGACGGGTTTGCCATGATGATACAAATAGGTGTTTGTTCCGTCTGCCGGATTGGTGATCTTCAACGAATCCACCAGGAACTTCCAATCGCCGATCAGCCGAGTGCATTCCTCTCCCGATCCGCGCAGGCCGGACAAATCATACATGATCGCGATCGCCCGCCCGTTTTTCCCAGCGGCATCCAACGCGTTGCAAATGATTTCCGCACCGCGTTCGCGTCCCGGGCCGGACCGGGTCGCGCCATAGAATCGTTGCATGAACACACCGTCCACGCCGTATTGCCTCATCCATTTGAAATGCAGATCAACGGTACTTTTGTCGGTAGAACTGAAAAATTTTGCGGTGCTGCCGTCGGCCATTTTCAAACCCGTGAGATAGGTTTTTTCGTATTCACTCACATCCGGCCACATATCAATGCGAATACTCTTCGCATCCGGATACATCAGGTCACCGTCGCGCGGCGCTCGGAACCAGCCCTGATACCCTGCCAGCGCAAGGCCGTCATAGGTTGGATATTTTGTCGTCGGCGAATGTTTGCTTTGCGCGAAAGCTGCGCCAGTTCCGACGGCCAGAAGAAATAAAATGAGGAGTCCTTTATTCATAGAAATACCACGCTCTTCAGGTCGGATTCAGTATTCATTGCCGCGGAGCTGGCAACCAACTGAACAGCTCCTGAAACAGCGATCAAAAACGAAGAAGCGACCCTTAAAACTCGTTCAATGTTTCAGAATGATCGGACCAGAAACTTCTCTGGAAATTAAAATTCACACAAGTTTCCAAGGCTCGCGATATTCACGTGTGAGCCATTCCGGATCGCCCGTTCCGCCTGTGAATTGTTCCGTAGCAGGATTCCATTCAATTCGTTTCCCGTGATAGTAAGCGAGATTCACCAGGGTGCAGATCGTCGCGGTGCGATGACCGGTTTCAACATTGCAGATGGGCGAGGTTCGTTTTCGAACGCTCGTCAGCCAGTCACTGAGATGATTGTTGCTGTGATACAAACGTACCGCATTCTGAGGCAGCAGCTCTTTCAGCAGATTGGTGTAGCCATCCAGATTTTCCGCTTTCAGCTGATCACCGAACCAAAGCTGGAACTTGCCGCGATTGACGTAGATTTTGCCTTTGTCCCCGTAGAACGTAATTCCATTTCCATCGATATGCGTGACTTCCTGGCCGGTGGCGTAACGAAATCGGACTCCATGCGTGGCTGACGGACTTTCGGCCGGAATCACTTCGGTTGGTCCGGTTTCATCGAACCCAAATGCCCATTGAACAATATCGAAATGGTGCGCGCCCCAGTCGCCTACCATGCCGGCAGCGTATTCTCGATAATTCCGCCAATCAGGAAAACCTTTGTGAACACCGCGCGGGCTGAGAACGGAATTGTAAGGACGCATTGGCGCCGGCCCGAGCCAAAAGCTCCAGTCCAGTCCGGGTTCATCCGGTTCACCGGGCAGATCGCACAGTTTGGCCGGACCGCCCACCGCTACATCCGCTTTCTTCACTTTGCCGATGACCCCATTGCGAACGAGTTCGCATGCGGCGCGAAATTCGGCGGACGATCTTTGCATGCTGCCAACCTGAAGAATGCGCTTATTCGAGTGGACCGCATTGACCATGGCACGGCCTTCGAGAATCGTATGCGCCATCGGCTTCTCGCAATAAATGTCCTTATCGGCTTCGGCGGCCGCGATTGAAATCAGCGCGTGCCAATGGTCCGGCGTGGCAATGACAACCGCATCAATATCTTTTCGCGCCAGCAATTCACGGAAATCGTTGTAAGCGGCGCAGCCTTGATAAGTTCCCGATTTTGTTTCGTCCGCGTAATGCTTTTCAACTCGGGATTTCGCAAACTCACGCCGCGTCGTGTCCACATCGCAAACCGCCACAACGCGCGTGTCATTACGATTGATAAAATTGTCCATCAGCCCGCGCCCCTGCGTTCCCAAGCCGATAAACCCAAGCGTAATCTGATCGTGCGTTGCGTCCGCATCCGTCCATGCGGTGGATGGCAGAATCAAGGGCGCGGTGCTGACCAGCGCGGCAGTTTTCAGGAATTTACGGCGGGAAATGGAAACAGAGTTCTTCATAACAATATATCAGGCATTGGCGATTAATCTCTTGGTAAACGAATTCAAAACCAGCTCCGTTCCCAAATCACAACAAACAGCTTGCGACCTAGATCATCGAATCGAAAGCCGGGGTCGCGCAACGGACCGAGACTAATTGTTGCAACTGTTCATCGCTATTCCCGAAAGCGGGGAGACCTTTTGCGGGATCGAAAACCCGCTGCCGCACTGATTTTGACACCGGCAAGGACCGCCAGACGGTCGGCTTCCTCCCTATCCGAAGTTTTGGCCGTTTTTTCCAACCAGCGCGGCGGCAGTAACGGCCCCGATTCTTTACGATTTACCAGCAACCATGCTTTCAGGTTGTCGCTGATCGGAACGTAACGTAATTCGCCGGTTTTTGTTTTATCGCCGGAAAGCTCAAGAAATCCTGTTTGCAGTGCCTCATTCAATTGTGTCCAATCGAGTCAGGCTAATTCTCGTATGCGGACGCCTCCGAAGGAACCGAACGCAGCTACCGCCACCAGCTCAGGCGCTTTTTGGCGCAAGTTGAACAACTGCTTTTGTAACGTATCCGGAGTGTAAATTTTGATGGGTTTGCGCGGAACCGTCAGGCGCTCAATTTCCGTGACTGGGTTTTGCGTTGCGCACCGACTTTTGATTGCATGCTTCCAAAATTGGCTCGTCATTTGAAGATTGTCATTGTAGGTCTTCGGTGCCCAAGGTTGAGCATTAAACCATTTTTCAATCTCGATTCGTTCAATAGCTGCAATTTCGCGGTTTCCAAATTCCCGGGCGAACAATTCGAGGTAGTTGCTGAGGTTTTGCTTCCTGATGGCGCTTGCGCGGTGATTCGTTTTGAAGTCGGTAATTAACTGTTCAACCGTTAAATGACGTATGGGCCTATTCGGCCTGTTTGCTTTATAGAATTGCGCTGCTGCCAGTAATTCGTCGGCGGGTATAATCCTCAGAGCGGCAACCAGCAATTCGGCCCCGTGCCGAACTTCGACGCCCACAGACCGCATCAATTCCATCGATTTTCGCAGATCGTAACGAAGATCGTCGTTCGTTAAAATGATACGGTCTTCAGCTTTTCCCCGTGCCAAAGTTTCACAAATTTCTTTGGCTTTTTCCTTTGCGGCGGATTCTGAGCTTCGAACATGGCGCACCCTTTGGCCGGAGGTGTAATCGGAATGATATAACGGCTTGGATTTTCCCGCTTAATTCGCACGCTGCCCCCGACGTGCCGGACTTCAACTACGTTTTCATTTTTCATGCAACTGAGAACAGAATTTTTCTCAGTTGCCGCGTCGGAAGTGGCACTAAACTGGCACCAACCCGTCGGTGTTTTCCAGATTATCCAATTTTGCTGGGATTTTTACAAAAAAGCCGTTCCGCATCTCACGGAACGGCGTTTTTTAGCAAGAGAGGTCGTTAGACAACTCAGGCTTGAAAGGATTTTCCGCAGCCACAGCTCTGGCGCGCATTGGGATTTTGAATTTTGAATCCGCCTCCGGTCAGTTCCGAACTGAAATCCACGCGCGTGCCCTTGAGATACTTGGCGCTGAACGGATCGACCAGAACCGAAACCCCGAACATCTCGACCGAAAAATCGTCCGGACGCTGTTCATCGAACACCATCGAATATTGCATTCCCGAACAGCCGCCCTGCTCCACATAGACGCGCATGATTTTTCCCGCGTTCTCCGGCTGCGCGAGCATCGCGCGCACTTCTTCAGCGGCGCTTTCCGTCAGCGTGATCACAGGTTCCGTCGTGGTGGTGTTCGATTCCATATCGCGTAATCCGCTGCCAAGCTAACTGCCGACTTTGCGGCTGTCAAACGGGTGGGGCTAATTTTTCGCTGCGACCAGATGTTCCCGCGCGCGCGCGATTCGTTTCTCGAGCGTGGCCTGAAATTGAGCGGAGAGATTCGGCAAGGTCTGGATCTGACGATAAACATTCACTGCTTGAGGCCATTGACCCAGCGTTTCCGCCAGCCTTGCCGCTTCCCAACCGGCATTCTGGGTCCAGAAAAAATCATTCGGCTCGCCCGGCCGCAGATCGCGTTCAAACCAGAACGCATTCAAATAATGTTCCAACGCTTCCTTGAGCAATGCGTTTTGTTCCGCGCCGGTTTTCCCCCCCGCCTTTGCCTCGGCGATTTTTCCCAAACCGACTTTCGCCTGGCGTTGCGCGCCAATAATCGCGATGGGCGATTGAATCACGTCATTATAAAACTTTGCGGCCTCTTCGAAATTTCCGAGTTCCAGATAACAATTGCCGAGCGCGCCCCACGCCGCGACCGCGCGCGCGCTGGACGCGGGAACTGACTTGAACCAGCGCACCGCTTCTTCGAGATCGGCCGGACGATTCGTCGCGCCGGTTTCCGTGCGCGAAACATAAGCATCACCGGCGGCGAGCATCGCTTGAACCCGCAGGTCGAGCGGGCAGGATGAATTATTCGCGAGGTTCGTGAAGTACGTAATGGCATCCCGGTAGCCCAGCACCCGCGCCATCGCCGCACGGCCCGCCATCATCTGCGCCGGCAGATAAAGTTCCGAGTGCGACCATTCCGCGGGAAACTGATAACTCTCTTCCGCCTTCGAAGAATCGCCGCGTCGCAAGTAATAATCGCCCACCCACCATTGCGCGCGCGGCGCGAGATCGTTGGTGCGAAATCGCGCGACGAAGTTGGTGAACATTCCCAACGCTTCCGCTTCCTGTCCCGCGCGCGCCGTCGCCCACGCCCGCGCAAACAAGGCTTCCGGCAATCGGGAATTGTTGGTGAAACTCGCGATCCAGGCGTCGTAATTTGTAATCGCCGCCGCCCAATTCTGTTCCTGTTCGTAAGTGCGCGCCACCGCCAGGCGAACCTGCGGCAGCAGCGCATTTGTCTCGTTTCCGAAACGCGATTCGAAATCGCTCAACAGTTCGCGCGCCTTTGCGGGTTGATGATTTTTCGCAAAGCCTTCGGCCACAAGAAACAGGCAGCGGTCGCCCGCGAAACCAGCCGGATACCAATCGAGAATTTTTGCGACGGCCTCTGACGCGGCGGGGAGATTGGTCGCCGCGAGCGCAGCACGGACGGTTTGATAAAGCGCCTGTTCCAAAAGATTGCTTTTCACCGAAGGAACGTCCGCGAACCGGGTGATGACCAGGTTGTAGTTCTCCAGCGCATTCGTGAAATTGCCCTGCATGAACTGCGCATCCGCGAGTTTGAATCGCGCTTCAGCCTGATCTTCCGGCGCGGCCAATCGCGGCGCGGCGGTGCTGAACGCCTGTTCGCTCGCGGCGATTTTATCGGCGTACCACAGAGACCAGCCTTTGTCCAAAAGCGCTTTGCCGACGAGCGGGCTGCCGGAAAATTCCTTGAGCAACGTGTCGAAGCGATTGACCGCTTGATCCAGCAGGTTGGTCGAAACGTCGCGGGTGGAAATCGCCTGCTTCAATTGCAATTCGCCCAGCGACAACAACACCGTGTCCGCTGCGGGCGATTTAGGGAACTGCGTCCAGAACGTTTCCAGCCGTGCGATTCCGGCGGAAATTTTATTTTGCGCAAGGCTCAACTCCGTAATCTTCAAGAGCGAAATGCGCTGCTGATCCACCGGAGCATTGGTGGAAAGATTCTGTTCGTAGGTCGTGATCGCGTCATCGTAACGCTTCAACTTCTCCAGAATGCTTGCAATCAAAACGTAACTCTCCGCGCGCAGACGGCTGCTGTCAGCGGCATTGGCCAGCGTGATCAAATTGGTGCTGACCGCCAGCGCGTTGGTCGCGCCGCCTTCAGCCAGAGCAACCCGGGATTCCAGATATCCGCGGCGCCAGGCGAACTCGGGTTTGAGATTCAATCCGCCGAGCAACCGAATCGTCTCGTGCGCTTCGTCAAAATTCTTTCGCGCCAGGTTCGCTTCGCCGAGCAACAGGTAGCCGCGCGCTGTGAGATCGTTGGTCACAGTCGCGCTGATCTGTTGAAACGTTTCATTCGTGTTGCTCAGCAACTCGGCCACGCGCGACCAGTTTTCCATCTTCGCGTAAGCGGCCGCTTCGTTGACGGCGGACTCGAGGCGGTAGTTCGAAGCTGGAAAATCCTTGGTCAACTTTCCAAAGCAACGGGCGGCTTCAGCGTAGTTCGTATTGCCGAGGTGACCGTGACCGATCCAGTAAAGAAAGGCATCCCCCAAGGTGCCGGCGCGAAACTGGTTCGTGGTGAGCAATTGGATTCCACGATTGAAATCGCCATTGTTCATCACCGCTTCGGCCTGAAACAGAATCGCGTCAGGAACGCGAAAGGAACCTGGAAAATTGGTCACGAACGCGGCGAAGTCGCTGGCGGCGAATTCCCAGAATCCTTTGTTGAACTTTTCGGAGGCGATCTTGAAGGCGTTGTCTTCCGCCGACGCCGCTGAACACAGCGAAACACTGCGGCTGAGCAACACCATCAAAAATAAAAATCGGCACAAACGAGCCATGCCAGCCAACTGTAATCGACCCCGCGCGGGAACGGAATGAAAAACCGGGCGAACCGCGGATGACCGTGAGCGCATGGGGGAAAGTTTGAATGCGGCAAAAGCGGCGCTAAAGCGCACGCACTCCAGACGCTTCGCGCGGAATGCCAGCCTGGGAATCGCGCGCCAGCGTTTGGAGTGCGTGCGCTTCAGCGCCGCTTTCGAACGCGTCCGAAATTACGAAGGTCTCAATTCAGAAATGTCCGACACCGAACGACAGGTGATCAGTCGATTCGATGTTGAGAATTGAATGCCAGTTGCCGAATGTTTTCCCGCTTCAGCGTTGCTGGCGTTATTCGTAGCGCAATGCTTGAATCGGATCGAGCCGCGCCGCTTTGAACGCAGGAAACAATCCCGCCAGAACGCCAATCCCCGCGCTGAAACTGAATGCCACAATGCACGCGCCGGCGGTGATCTGCGGGAGATTGTCATTCGGCGAAATGTAACCCAACAGATTCACCAGCCACATCGATGCAATCAAACCCGCGATCCCGCCAATGATTGCGATGACAATGCTCTCGACCAGAATTTGAATGAATACGTCGAACGATGTCGCGCCGATCGCCTTGCGGATTCCGATTTCGCGAATGCGTTCGGTAATGCTTGCCAGCATGATATTCATGATGCCAATGCCGCCGACGATGAGGCTGATCGCCGCGATGATTCCGCCGCTGACCCGTGCATTGCGAATGGCGGCGTTGATGTTTTCTGCCCAGCCTTCCTGCGTGTCGAACGAGAAATCTTCAATGTTATTGTGAACCGGCATCAACGCCTTGTGCGCTTCTTCAATCGCAGAATCCATGAAATTCACGTTGGCAACTTTCACCGCCAGACCAGTCAACCGCGGATCGGGCGCGCCATTCGTATTGGCCGATGCGCGGAAGCGCAGCCACATCGTGTTGAGCGGAATGTAAACCGTGTTGTTCTTCACGCGGAACACCCAGCTTTGCCGCCGTCCACCGCGACGCCCGCCGGCGACAGAATTCGTTCCGGTTCGATGGGCTTCCTCGTATTCGCGCTGGCGCCGTTCCTGTTCGCTTTCGTAATGCTCGAACATGCCGATGATCGTGAACACCTGATTTTGAATGTTCACCTGTTCACCCACGGGATTGTAGGCAAAACCAAGCTCCTCCGGTGATCCAAACAAATCATCGCGCACGCCAGTGCCAATCACGCATACGGGCCGCGCGGTTTCTCCATCGAGTTCATTGAACATGCGTCCGTGAGCAATACGATGGTCGTTCATCTCCAACGCGCTCGGCCAGGTGCCCATGAAAATGAAAGGACGGCAGGCTTTGGCACCGTGCGAGAGAACCACGCCGCGCTGGCGCATTTCCGGAGTGATCGAATGCAACAACGGCGCGCTCGCTTTCAAAGCGGAAACATCATTCATCGTGATGCCCACTGCTTGGTCAGACATATACTCCTGATCCGCGGGAATATCGCCTTCTTCGATGCGAACGCGCTCGACACCGCCCACAGCGATCAACGCTTCCCGCATTCCGTTCTCCATGCCTTTCACCAGCGCCGACATTCCGATCAGGCTCGAAACACCGAGAATAATTCCGAGCATGGTCAGCATCGACCGAAACTTGTGCGCCCAGATTTCCTTGAATCCCACGAAAATGGCGTTGAGAAGATTCATGCCGCCAATGTCATCCTTTCACCGCCGGAGTTTTTTCCGCAAGCGATTCGCTTGGCTGCATGAGCCCATGCGTCCGCGCTTTTTCACCAATCAATTCCGGAGTCAACTTCTCTGCAATTTTCCCGTCGCGGATTTCAATGCGGCGCGGCGTCACGGCGGCAATTTCCGGATCATGCGTCACGAGCACAATCGTGCGGCCTTCGCTGCTCAGCTTGTGAAATAATTCCAGAATGGCGTCGCCGGTTTGCGAATCGAGATTTCCCGTCGGCTCATCGGCAAAAATAATTTTGGGATCATTCACCAGCGCGCGGGCGATGGCGACACGCTGCTGCTGGCCACCGGAAATCTGCATGGGCCGATGCTTGCTGCGATTTTCCAGACCGACGAGTTTCAGCGCATTCATGGCACGTTCGCGTCGTTCCGAAGCCGGCTTGCCACTGTAGATCATCGGCAGCTCGATATTCTGCAGCACGCTCAACTTCGGCAGCAGATTGAAAAACTGAAACACGAAACCAATCTTCTGATTGCGAATGCGCGCCAGTTCCCGCGGGGAAGCGCCGTGCAGCGCAATGCCGTCCAGCGTAATCGTTCCGTGTGTCGGCGAATCCAGACAACCGATGATATGCATCAGTGTGGATTTGCCGCTGCCGGACGGGCCGATGATGGAAATCAGTTCGCCGCCTTCAATATCCAGGGAGACATTATCCAGCGCGCGGATTTCCTCGCCGCCGAGGTGGTAGAGTTTGCTGATATTTCGAAGCTCGATTAAAGCCATGGCAGTTCGCGGATTCAGCGGGCGGCAGCGGCGCTGGAATTCAGGGTCGCGACTTTCTCTACGGCTTTCTCGGTTCCGGACGCCGGCATTTTCACGATGGCGCCCATCTGCGGACGAACCAGCGAAACGACTTCGCCATCCGACAATCCGCCGGTGATCTGAGCGAATTGATAATCCGAAATACCGAGTTCAATCGGGCGCATTTCAAATTGCTGATCGCCGGTTCGCACGTAGGCGTAACGCTCGCCCTGCTCGGTGAAAACGGCCGCAATCGGAATCGCGAGAACGTTCTCCGCCGACGCGACCGGAATCGTCATGTTCGCGGTCATGCCGGGCCGCACCCGCGGATCGATATTCTTCAAACGAATCTGCGTGGCGAAACCTTTGATATTGTTTTTGAGCGTGGCCTGCGGCGCGACGCGTTCCACCATTCCCACCATCGTCAAACCCGGAACCGCCTGCACCTGCACATCGACTTTCTGTCCCGCTTTCAGCCGAATGACGTCGGCCTGATTCATGTGCGCCATGATGATCATTTCTTTCAGGTTTGCGATCGTCATCACTTCCGTGCCGCTGTTGTAACCCGCCGATCCGGAAACCGCCTGGCCGATTGAAACCGGCCGCGTCAAAATCGTGCAGTCAAACGGCGCGACAATGCGTGTTTTGGAAAGCTGGTCATCGACCTGGTCCAACGCTTTCTGCGCGCGATCCAAAGCGTTCTTCGCCAGCTTGTAAGTCGTTTCAGAATCTTGAAAAACCTCCTGTGAAATCAACGTGTCGGCATAAAGACGCTGGCTGCGTTCGTAAACCCGTTGCGCCTGCTGGAGTTGCAGCTTCGCGCCCTCAATGTCGGTCATCCGGGAAGCGCGTTCGGTCTGGAGATCCCGGTCGTCCAGGGCGCACAAAAGATCGCCCTTCTTCACTTCATCACCGATATCCACCGGAAGCTCGGAAATTCGTCCGTTCACTTCCGGCCGCACGGAAACCATGTCATCGGGTCCGATGTCGCCAGCGGCATTAACGACGAAACGAATATCGCGGGACGATATTGTCGCGGTGGTCGGACGGGTGTTGGTGACGGTCGCGGCGGCGGCGGTGTTTTTTCGATTCCAGACCGAATAACCGCCGATTCCGACGCCAATCGCCACAATTAAAACTATCCACTTCTTCATGTATGAAAAACCGTATGTTAACGCATTGAGGAATCTCGGCAAACGCCAATTCAGGAAACCGCCGAAAAATTCATGGGCCGAACTGAATTGAGCGAAAATCTCAGCCGCTGGTTACAAAGCCGAAAGAGATTTTCGCAATGACGCTCGGGAGGAGACGACGAAACCGCGCGAAAAATTCAAAGCAACTTAAAAAATCTGGCCGCGCGATTTTCGCTGTGCATATAGACGCATGAGGTTTTCATTAAGCCGAATCCATGCAGTGGGAATGGGGAGCGCGCCCGCCTCGGGCGCAAGCAGCCGCGCCCTCGCGGCTGCTTGTAAGGCGTGGATTGGACGAACCGTTTGGTGCTGGTGCGAGCCGCTATGTTCGGCGCGAAGGCGCACCGAACTGCAGCCGAGGCGGCCGCGCTCCCCAACAAATGAACTGCATCGTTCCGGTTAATTAAATGTGCTGTCTGGCTTACAAACTCAAAACCGGCTTCAGATACTTGCCTGTGTAGCTCTCCGCGCACTTCACGATTTCCTCCGGCGGTCCCTGCGCCACAATCATTCCCCCGCCCTCGCCGCCTTCCGGACCCAGATCAATCACCCAATCCGCCGTTTTGATGACGTCGAGATTGTGTTCGATGATCAGCAGCGTGTTGCCCGACGCGCGCAGTTTGAACAGCACTTCCAACAGCTTCGCGACATCGTGAAAATGCAAACCGGTCGTGGGTTCATCCAGAATATAAAGCGTCCGGCCTGTGGCTTTGCGACTCAACTCCGAAGCCAGCTTGATGCGCTGCGCCTCACCGCCGCTTAACGTCGTTCCAGATTGCCCCAGCCGAATGTAGCCCAAACCGACTTCCGCAAGCGTCAGCAACGGATCGAAAATCTGCGGCACGGCGCGAAAAAAGTTCACCGCTTCATCGACCGTAAGATCCAGCACATCGGCGATGTTCAAACCTTTGTAAGTGATCTCCAGCGTCTCGCGATTGTAACGTCGTCCGTTGCACGCTTCGCACGTGACATAAACCGGCGGCAGAAAATTCATCTCGATCTTGATCAGGCCGTCGCCTTCGCATTTTTCACAGCGTCCGCCTTTCACGTTGAAGCTGAAACGTCCCGCTTCGTAACCGCGAATTTTTGCGGTGGGCAATCGCGAAAACAAATCGCGGATCGCATTGAACATTCCGGTGTAAGTCGCCGGATTGCTGCGCGGCGTTCGGCCAATCG
Organism: Verrucomicrobiia bacterium; assembly: GCA_035765675.1. Classification (GTDB taxonomy): domain Bacteria; phylum Verrucomicrobiota; class Verrucomicrobiia; order Limisphaerales; family DASXHY01; genus DASXHY01. The sequence goes on along the minus strand of DASTXC010000090.1, from coordinate 40,441 downwards.
GCGTTTGATCAATCACGATGACTTTGTCCAGACCTTCAAAGCCCTTCAGCACGCGATGCGCGCCCGGCCGTTCTTTGGAACCAAAAAATTTCCGGAAGAGCGCGCGGCGAAGAATGTCATCCACCAACGTGCTTTTGCCCGAACCGCTGACGCCGGTCACGCAGGTCATCAAACCGATTGGCACCCGCAAATCGACGTTCTTCAAATTGTTTTCCCGCGCACCGAGAACTTCGATCCAGCCGCGATCCACCGAAGGTTTTTTGCGTTCCTTCGGCATGGGAATTGTCAGTTCGCCAGTCAGATATTTCCCGGTGAGCGAACGTGGATTTTTCAAAACTTCCGGCAAGGTTCCCGCTGCCACGACTTCACCGCCGCGCACGCCGGCGCCGGGACCGAGATCGAGAATGTAATCGGCCTGCTGAATGGTATCGGCGTCGTGTTCCACCACGAGCACCGAATTGCCGATGTCCCGCAAACCTTTGAGCGTGCCGAGTAGTCGGTCGTTATCGCGTTGATGCAACCCGATGCTTGGCTCATCGAGAATGTAGAGCACGCCGACGAGCCCCGCGCCAATTTGAGTCGCGAGCCGAATGCGTTGCGCTTCGCCGCCGCTCAACGTGCCGCTCTCACGATTGAGCGTCAGATAACCGAGGCCAACATTTCGCAGGAAGCCCAGCCGTGCGCGAATTTCTTTCACAATTTCGTTCGCAATCTTCTGCTGAAATTCCGTGAGCTTCAGATTCGCAAAAAAAGTTTCCGCTTTGTCCACGGAAAGCGCGCAGACGTCCATGATCGACAAACCGGGTAACCGAGGCGAATCGGCGATGGAACGAATCGGTGAATCGGCAACTGCCGCCGTTTCGCCGTCTCCCCCTTGCTCCGTTTCATTCACCGGAACGCCGACGCGAACGGCGAGAATCTCCGGCTTCAATCGCTGGCCTTTGCACGCGTCACAGAATTGCGGACTCATGAAGGCCTTGAGCCGATTGCGCGTGAACTCACTTTCGCTTTCCTGGTAAAGGCGTTCGAGATTGGGAATCACGCCTTCAAACGGACGCGTGATTTTGCTGGTTTTACCGGCTCGGAAAAAATTGAAATCAATTTCCGTTTCCCCCGTACCGTGCATCAACTTCTGTTTGAAATCGTCCGGCAAATCTTTGTAAGCCGTCTCCATGCTGACGCCGTAATGCCCCGCCACCGCACGCAGCATGCTTTTGTAATAAACGATCATCCGTTTGCCGCCGCGCCGCCACGGCAACACCGCGCCCTGCTCCAATGATTTTTCCGGATCAGGAACAACGAGCCCTTCATCGAAAACCATTTTCTGACCAAGGCCGTGACAGACGGGACACGCACCAACAGGAGCATTGAAGGAAAAATGTTTTGGGGTGAGCGGCTCGTAACTCTTGCCGGTCGCGGGACTCACATTGCGATTGGAATGCAGCGTTTCAATCCAGGCGGGATCCGCGGATTTCGCGGCGGACGATCCAACTTTTGCCGCGGATGACGAACTGCTGACAACTGACTTCTCGGGCAACTGATGCAACGTCAGCAAAGTTCCTTCGCCCCACTTGAGCGCGGTTTCAACGGAGTCACTGAGCCGGACGCGAATTTTTTCGTCGATCACGAGGCGATCCACCACGGCTTCGATGGTGTGGCGTTCCTTGGGATCGAGTTTCACGCGTACGTTGCTGGTGAGTTCGACAATCTGACCGTCAATGCGGGCGCGCACGAAACCTTCGCGTGCGAGACGTTCCACGACATCGCGAAATTCGCCCTTCTGATCGCGCACGACCGGCGCGAGCAGCATCAGCCGCGTTTTTGGCGGCAAGGCGAGAATGCGATCCACAATATCGCTCGTGGTTTGCGTCACAATCGGCACGCCGGTATCCGGGCAATAAGGCTGGCCAATGTGAGCAAAGAGCAGCCGGAGATAATCGTAGATTTCGGTGGTGGTCGCGATGATTGAACGCGGACTGGAGCCGGAACTGCGTTGCTCAATAGCGATGGCCGGCGAAAGTCCTTCAATGAAATCCACGTCCGGCTTTTGCATCTGATCCAGAAACTGCCGCGCGTAGGCAGACAGCGATTCGACATATTTGCGCTGGCCTTCCGCGTAGATGGTGTCGAATGCGAGTGAAGATTTTCCCGAACCGCTCAGGCCGGTGATGACCACGAACTTGTCCCGCGGAATACTGAGCGTGAGGTTTTTGAGATTATGCTCCCGCGCGCCACCGATCTTGATGAATTCTTTGCTCACAGATTTCTCGAATCAAAACAACCGAGAAATTTAATGGCAAATCGTCCGGAAGCAAAGCGGAACGGCGAAAGAGATACGATTTAACAACGAAGAGACAGAGCAAGGAAACCATTGGCAATTGCCCGCTTCGGTGTAGCGCAGATTGATAATCTGCTGGGTCGCCGACTGGCAGCCGGCGAAGTGTCAGCAAGCGCGAGATTTTGAAAAGTTCAACGGCCTTTCGTAAATCGCCGCCGGCGGATTGCCAATCCGCCGATACAGCAGACTGGCAGTCTGCGCTACGGATTTGGTTCGATCCTTACGGCAGCAACAGCACGCGATAAAACGTTTGCAACGGCGGAGGCGGGCCGCCCAGTTGCGTGCTGTCATCGAGGAACGAGTAAACGCCATTCGTGAACGGCACGTTCGTGGAAGTCATGTTGGTCGGCGTAAATGCATTCCACGCTGGCGGCAGATTGGTCGCCCATTGCAATTGATATTGTGAATCCGCCGAACCGCGCCATTGCAACAGGAATCCTCCCGCGGCAGGTATCACGGAGAAATTCTGTGGCGGCGCGAAATCACTGATCGCCAGGCCTTCCACGACGCGGAAGAACATGTTGCCCGGCCCGATTGGAACACAATACGTCGTGGTGAAATCCGTCGCCGTGATCGTCGGCGAAACCACAGTCCAGTTCGTCGTCGTCAGATCCGGATTGCCTTCAATGTAATAATGAATTCCCGGCAAGGACGACCAGGTAATGCAGAATCCCGCGCTGTTCGTGCCGTCGGGCGGCGTGTAGTCAACGTCCGTGACAGTGATCGGCCGTCCGGTGGAAAACCATTCGGTGGCTTTGATGCTGTAATCAACCGGCGCGCCGGAAACGTTGATTGCGGTCAGGAACCAATCGCCCGGCGTGAGCGCAACCGGCGTCGAGTTGGTGAACACAACAATCATTTCATCGTTCAGGAACGGATTGTCGCTAAGATAATCGTAAACCGCCTGGTTCGGCAACGGCAGGCCCTTGCTGGCCACCAGGATCATATCGCCGCTCGGATTGTTGATTTCAAACTGCGCGCGCACGGCCGCGCCGGAAACCACGAAACGATAATGATCTTCGCCATTGGCAGGCGTGGAATTCGTGTAAGGGATAGTGTTCGTCAGCGTAATGAGTTTGAAGTCATTGGTGTACTCGGTCGCGACAATCGTAAACACATTGCTCAACAGACTGGTGTTGAACACGCCGAGATACCAGCGGCCCGGCGCGAGCGGAACCGGATTCGAATCCGGGAAGACAATGATTTCCTCGTCCTGCGTTCCCGGACTGAAACTGCCATAATCGAAGCTGGCAGTCGTCGGCAGCGGTCCGCCGTAACGCGCGACGAGATCAAAGTTTCCGCTCATGTTCGTGAGCTGGAATGAAACCGCCGTGGCATTTGTGGAAACATCAAAATGGAAGTAACGCGGAACCGCGTCGCCGAGATTGGTGCTGGTGACCGGAATGGCGTTGGACAGTGCTGTGGTGTTGAACTCAATCTTGAAAGCAAACGTGGCATTTGTCGTGTTGTCGCACGGATTTTCCACCTGGATGTAATAGCGGCCCGTCGAAACGAAGTTAGTGTTGAGCACCGCGAAATCGCCCATTGTCGGCATTGGATCGAACAGTGCCACGCCATCAACCAACGTTCCGTCCGTCGCGGCTGGATTGTTGGTGGTCACAAAGACATTCACCGGTGCGCTTGCAGACACCAGTGTGTTCGTGATGTAGCTGGCCCAGGACGGAACATCGACCGAGAAATAAACGCTCTGGCACGGTGCGATGGTGTTGGTGACCGTAACGTCGTGCTGCAGCACGGTGGTCGGGAAGATCTCCTTGTCGAAGATAAAGCGCAATTGCCAGGTGAGCAGTTGGGGCACTGGAACCACGGCACCGGCGCGATTATCCCAAATCTCCAATCGCCAGTCGCCCAAGGAATTTTCCGCAACGAGGTCCTGGAGGGATTCTTCAGGGAAATAGAAAACTTTAGAAACCGGCCCGCGTTCCATGACATACCCGCCGAGGTTCGTATCAATCCCACGTATATCGTTCCAACGGTCTGAAGGAACTCCTTGAGTTCCGCTGAAATAATGAATGCGATCTTCGTTTCCGCCGCCGTTATCCGGTTTGCCTACATTCCAGTTCGCATAACTAAAAATCTCGCCTGTTTCCCAACTCCAACCCTGCCCAGGTTCGCTCGACCCGCTTAATTGCACCCCGCCAATCGCGGGACCAGAACCGTTCCCGCCGTGGCCCGCAAAGAATTGCGGATTATTTATCAAACCAAATACAAATTGATTTTCTGCCGCTGACAAGATCGTCGCCAGGTAAGCACCCTGAGATGCTGCAATAGCATTCGCTTGCAGCCAATTTAAGCCGCTCTGATTGACCACCGCCTTATACCAATGGTCATTTCCACCGACGGAACTGCTCCACTCCGACCATCCATTCGCGCCGGATCCAAACGGCGGCACTACAAATTTGATCGGAATCTGCGTGAAATTCGTGTTTTCCGAGAACGTGAAATACGACCCCGTTTCCGTGATCACCCGAGCGGTATAATCCCAGACCGTCGTGTCGTATGGATTTCCATTTTGATTGATGATGATGGTGAGATTCGTCTCTGAGCCGGGGCCGAACGGAATCGTCAAAGTTCCATGCCCGGTGAGCGGTCCGCTGCTGAAGATATTCGTCTCGCCATAATAGACATCCATGGTGTCTGGCGCTTCGTGGAAATCAAAGTCCACGACCAAAATGCCGGAGGAATTTGTAATCGCGATGACGTTCGTGGAAGCCAATTGTCCACCCGCCGAACTCACGCCCGTGAGATTCGTGGTCACGAGAATATTTCCCATGTCCGCCGATGTTCCGCCGCGATTCTCGGACAGCAGAATGCGCTTTCCTTTCGGGCTGATCAGCGTCAGTGCGAGATCAGAAATCCGCGGATGCTGAATCGCCACGCCAACGTCCACCCGCGCAATCGTTCGATCATACGGAACGTGAATCGTGGAATAGCTGACCGCGTCGTCAGGGATTGGCTGTGGCCCGAACATCGTAAAATCAATGGTCGGAACACCTCTCGTGTCCTCGAAATGTTTTACAATCAAATGCACCGTTTGCGGTTCGTCATTCGGATTGTAAATACCGATGAAATATCTTCCGGTTCGCAAGGGTGGAGAACTTGATTGGTCAATGGTGAATACCAACCCGTCCGGCGGCAGCGGAATATCCGACCGGTAATCAAACTGCGTTAAACTCGGAAAGTCACCGTGGCGAACATAGAGTTCCAGCGGCAGCGGCGACGTCGAAATGTTCGTCACCCAAATTGTGATATTTGTCGTTTCCGGAACTGCATCCACATAAAACACCCGGAAGCTGTGCGGCTGAATCGTTGCATCGATGCCGTCTTCCAAAGGCAATTGTCGATCCAGTCGAATCGTCAAATTCTCCACGCGACCCGTATGGCCGGAGGCATCGTCGATTTCCGTCAACAGCCACAAACCTTCTCCCCGTTCGCCGACGAAATTCCGCAGACTGCCCGGACCGTCCGTGCGTTGCGCCGTGTCCGGATCATTTTCCTCGTTGTCTTCAAATTGCATTTCGACCAGACCATTGCCGGGTCGATGATTGTGAAGCACCGCGAAATTTTGACCGTGGCTCAGGTTGCCGACGAGATCGCCCAGGTTTTCATGGAAGATCGTGAGGTTCGTCACTACAACCCGCCGCACCTGAATCGGTGAAACGCAAATCGCCAATACGCGGGCGACACCCGGTTGCGCCGGATTGCCGTCTGGAATTTCCAAGGGAACATTGATGCCGCGAAGCGTCACACCTCTTCCGTCATCATCGCTGAATGGAAGAAGGCTGAATCCGCCGAAGAAGCCGTACTCCGCTGCCTGACGGTCTTCCGAATGAACCGCCACATAATACACACCCGGCTGCGCATTGGTCGTCGCGACCACTTCGGTTCCGTAACGTCCCACCGCTTTCATCGAAGATTCGATTACCTCGGGAGCGAGCTGCAACAACTTCGGATCCTGCGAAACGTATAAATCGATATCCGCTTCGACGCGGCTGGCTTCATCCTGATTGTCATAATTCGTCACGCCCATTCGCGGGAGCGCCAGTGTCGGAGCAAGGAAAGTCACGAACGCCGCGTTCGTGTAGCTGAATTCATTTGTCAACGCGTAGAAATGCCATTGGTTGGTTGAACCCAGAAATATCATTCCGTTCGTCCCGCCGCTTCCCCAGATCGTGTCGCCGCCCACCTGCGCTGTGCCGTTGCCGATCAGCGGCGAATTCGCGCCAACATGCTGGTTCAACAACAGCCCACCGCTCAGATTCGTGACGCCCGTCCCGGCAAACTGATTCGTCATGTAGGTGATATTTGTGTATGCGGTGGACGCAGTGGTCGTTGGCGGGAAAGACGCCAGCGTGAGCGCATTCGTCACCTGACCGTTGCCGCTGGAAATCACCAGCGCGAAATCCTGCGCGACCTTGTTGGTGTGGCCGGGCACCGCGTTCACGTTCACGTTCCGGCCCAGCACCGTGATGGAAAACTGCTGGTTGTTTGTGCTGAACGGCGTTGGCGCGATGAACACATTTTCCACGTTGTTGATGAAATCGCGATTTGGCGTTCCGTTTGTGTTCCAGGCTGAACTGAAATTGGAATCCGGTTGAATGTCGTTGCCGTAGTAAACGGATTTGTCAGTCAGGTTCGTCACGATCAGATCGAGATCGTTGACCAGCTTGATTCCCGCCACGGGATTGCCCGGCGGATCGGTCCACACGAGCGTGGCTCGCAAGGGAAGATTCACAGCTTTCGGATCGAGCGTGACCGTAAACGTGCGGCGATCCGCAGTGCCCAGCGCATTGGTCGCGTCCTGGTCAAAGAACAAAACTGAGGATGGCCCTTGGGCAAACATTTCTTTGGTCGGCGTGGAATTTGTAGAAAGGCCGGCCAGACTGTTCGTGAGATTCACAACGCCCCAGCCCTGGTAATTCCGATTGTCGCCGCCATTCTTGGTGACGTTCAGATCGTAGATTTCGTTCGCGGAACGCGCGCCGTTGATCAGCATGGCTTTCATCAACGCCGGACTTGGAAGCGTTCCCAGTTTGTTGGTGAAGAAATCTGAAATCAAAGCCAGGGTTCCGGAAACCACCGGTGCCGCCATGCTGGTGCCGGATTCGTATCGGTAATTCGGCCCGAGCTGATTGTTCATGTTACTCAGTACCTCGAAGTAATTTCCCATCTCGTTCGTCAGCACGAGAATTGTGGTGACATCATAACGCACCGGCACATTGGTCGGATTGCCCACGGCGTAAAAAAGTTCAACTCCCGGGTTTAACGGTTTGTCCGGAGGAATCTCCACTTGATTGAAGTCAACGAAATCTCCCGCGGTGGGAAAGCCATTTTCGCGAACGTAAATCGGCATTTCATCAACGTGCGGAATAGTGTCGCCGACTTGAATGATCACTTGAACCGCGTTGTCGGGAATGAAGATCGAACTGCGCTTCATCGAGTTGGTCTGCACGATCTGATCCAGATCCGTATGCGTCACCGTACTCGTAGGATTGTAATAAGCCGCTTCATCCCAATCGAGCCACCGCGCTGAAACTACAAATACTCCCGGCGCGACCACGTCCGGCTTGAATCGTCCAAAGTCGCCTTCAACTCCAATGCCCACATTGCCACGCGATGAGAAGCTCGCGACTTCATCGCTGGAATCCGTTCCCAACTGCCAGTAAGGCGTGGGCGAACCATTGTGAACCGTCACTTCATTCGTAAGGTTCCGGAATTGTTCCAACGCTCCGACCGTAATCACGTTCTTCGCCGTTCCCGGCGACAACACGCTTTGGGAACGCCCGCCCAAACCCGCTTCATTTCCTCCACCTTCGTTGCCTGCGGCGAACACGTACATGACCGGTTGCGAGCCGGTTTCGGTCGATAACGAATCGCGCACCGCCGCGTCGTAACTCGCTGAAGCGATATCGTAAGCCGTGTCGCTGTAACCCCAGCTGTTGTTTGAAATCAAAGCGTTGGTTCGCGCCGCGGCTTCCTGTAAATCCAGATCGCTGAAAATATCGGCAAACGGCATCGCAAACAGATGCGATCCCGGCGCCATCCCGCGAAATTGCTTGTCCACCGGCGGCATCGAAGAACCGGGAGCATTGGAAACTGTTAACGATTCCGTTCCGTCTCCAGCAATAATTCCCGCGACATGCGTTCCGTGTCCGTCGGGATCGCTGGTGCTGGCCGGCCCAAACACGCGGCCGGTTAAATCCGGATGACTTCCCGAAACGCCGGTGTCGTTGATGTTCACCAAAACATTCGATCCGGTGAGGCCAAGATAATTTTCCGCGTTGGTGCTGTTCGAAGAAACCGCGACTCGCGCGCGCGCCAGGTCGTTGGCGGGCCGACGCGGAGTGAATAATTCAATGGTGCCGACGCCGGGCAATTTCGCAACGGAAGCGACATCGCTGATGCCGCTGATCATGAATTGTTGTCCAAACGGCGTTGATCCCCGCGGAACCACCGTGACGCCCTGGTCTTCCCAGGCTTTCAGAGTTTTTTCCACCTCGTTGGGAAACACCACGACGTTGAAGGAACTCGATTCTGGTGGTTGATCTCCGTTCAGCACCCAGCCGAGCAGGCGCGGATCGAGTTTGAAATACGGCTCGAAAGGAATCACCGCCTGCACGCCCGGCAATCCGCGCAATTGACGCGCTGTGCTTTCCGTCGCGGTCACGAGGTAAGCGTTGTTCGGAATGTAGGAAACGACGGCAACACCCGCGCCTTTCAATCGCGCGCGGAACAAATCATTGATCGCACCCTGCGACTGCACAATGTAAGCGCCGGGATCGCCTTCGGATTTCAACGAATCCGGAATGTGCAAATCCAACGGCATTCGCAGATCGATCAAGGCATTCGCCAGCAGAATTGCGTGATCGTCCTGAGCGAGTTGGCCGACGGTTTTGGTGGTGTTGCTCAGGCGATACCGCGTGGCGAGATTCGTTTCGTTCGTGGCGGCAACGGCGTTCGTGGATTGATCCTTGAGGAAAAGTCCGACCGGCGCGGTGCTGGAGTAGGTTGTGGTCGCAGCGGGTGTCGCAGGTTTCGCAGATTGTGCCGGGGCCGGATTTACCGCGGCATGTTTCTGCTCGCGCCACTGGTTGCCCAATCGCCAGAAGTAAAAAGCTCCGATAAAGCAAACCGCACTTATCAGAAGCCAGAATAAAGGTCGCAGGCGCATAAAATCGTATCAGTTAATCACACTTGCTGAGAAATTGGGAATGGCAAAATACCCTGCCTCTTGTCCTTGGGCGCAACTTAACACGCGCACCAAACAACGGATCGAGCTTTCGAAAATCCGAACGGCTGATCACTCCCTCTCCTCCGAGCGAAGGCGGAGGAGAGGGCCGGGGTGAGGAGGTTTTTAGCTCAAAATCCCCTCTCCCTGACCCTCTCCCCGCGCTTCGCTGCGGGGCGAGGGAATTGAAAATGGTGCGGGTGTCAAGTTGCGCCCCTTGTCCTTGACTCTCCGCCCTCTGGTCGGAGCGCGAGTCTGTGACTCGCAGCAACTTCGTTAAATCCGCAACCTTCGCTTCCCGAAACCGCAGTGAAGTTTCTCGCTGCTGCCGGTCACAGACTCGCGCTCCGCGCTTCGCCGCACGGCAGGCCTGCTCATTTTCATAATCAACTTGAACTGAAAGCGCGAAACGTGGGTAGCGCAGGTTTCCAAACCTGCTGTATCGCCGATTTCCGAATCGGCACGGCGTCGCTATGCACGAACCGCCCGCAGGTTTGGAAACCTGCGATACAGCAGACTTGGAAGTCTGCGTTACGATCCATCTCTCGGTATCAGGTTGGATCCAGTTCCGCACTGGGAGACATCTGGAAACAGGCGGGACGCCTGTCCTACGGGATTGTTCAATCGCCTTCATTTCAATCCGGCGGCAAAAGGTTGAACTGCTCCACCACAATGCGGGGCGGATATCGCCGGCTTTGATCTGAATTATTCCGATCCGCCGGATTCAGCGATCCCTCCACCCGCACGACCGCGCGGGTCGCGGTTTCCGCGGTGATCTGGTAATTCGTGCACATTCCGTAAAACTGACCGAAGGATCGAATCACGGATCCTTCCGCCGGACGCAGCGTCTGGCCGTAGGAATAGATCACAAACCGAGGTGAATGACTGAAGCTCAGCAGCGACATGATCTGTTGCGGAATGCGTTCCATCACAGTGTCGTTGATGCCGAAATTCTCAAACTCTGCCGCGCCGACGACAGGCAAATAAGGCGATTGATCCGTCAACTGCGGCGCCGACAGAATATCGCCGAGATGCGCGAATTGTTGATTCGGGAAAACCGGACCATCGATGATGTTCGTGTTGGCGCGGGCGGTGTTGATGCCATCGACGATGTACTGAACATTCGTCGAGAACGCAGCCGGTTGGATCACCGTCCATTCACCCGTTTGCGCGTTGGTCATCAGCACGACGCCGCTCAGCACCGCGGACCACGCGGCGAGATTTTCCTGATTGATCGGCAGGCGTCCATGTCCGGCATTTTCGTTTGGCGCAGCCGTAAACAGGTCAAAGATCAAACGATCCGTGGAAGGCGCGGCATTCGTTCCTGCGTTGTATCCGATCCATTCCTGCCATTCCTTAGGACCGGGAGGATCCTTGAAAACGTTGGCGTTCAAAATATCCGCGGACTTCATGTAAACCGTCTGCCAGGGCGTGCCGCGATGGACGCGTCCGAGCCAGCCGATGTTCGCAAATTTGTTGGTCGGAAAATCCCAATCGTCGGAATACTCAACGAGCGGATCTTTGAGCGCAAAGTTGATCGCCTTTGAACCGGTGCCTCTCTTATGTGGATTTCCAAGCCAGGGATTATATCGCTCGTTAATTTTGCCGATGTTGTGCAAAAGATTCGTCACCGGGCCGGGCGGTTCCTGAATATCCGGCCCCACCACACCCGTGATGCCTTCCAGGTCATTTAAATCGTCCGCGGTGTAATGAACCAATGGATCGTTGGCCTGCCAGCTCTGATTGAGGACAACCGTGCGCATTGGCGTGTAAGGTACTTGTTTTACGAGATTGGTTTTATCTTCTCCGTAATAGAAATCCCGGAAGTGTTGAATTTCCGCATCGCGGGACTCAGTCGTGAGTGGCCCGATTCCAAAGTTTTTCCAGTCGCTTTCCGTCGTGGGCGCCACCTGGCCGAGCGAAATCTGAAGCTGATATTGCACACCCTGCTGCATGATCGGGCTGGTGGTCAGATTCGTGTTCCAAAGGCCGCGGAAGCCATATCCACTGGTCCGGATTTCCTCGCTCAGATTGCGATATGCCGAAGGGCCTCGCAGTTGAACGTAATCATATACCCGACCGGCGCTGTCGCACAGAATCACCCGCAGCCGATTTGTCATGAACAAACCCCATCGCACCGGAACGCGCGATAAAGGTTCGAACAGCGTGTTGGAGGCCGAATAAAAAGTGGCGGAAGCCTGATTGTAGATCGACGGCGGCACGATCACAAAATTTGTCCTGAGAGGAACGTAAAATGAATTGTCCGCCGGCAACAAATTAAACGGAAGCGTCGCCGGCCCATATCCTGGCCAATTGGTCGTGAAACTGATATTCGGAGGAGGTGTTACGCTTGCGGACGGAAAGAAGTACTCACCATTCGTTCGATAACCGAAATTATTGGTCAACCCAAAGCTGAATCGCCCGCTCGCGTAAATCTGACCTCCAAAGGGAAAATTGGTGTGATACGAATTCCAGGCTTCAACACCCAGCGCGCTGTAAATGTCCATCAAGTATTCCTGCTGATACGTGTAAGTGCTTGGATCGGCATTGACGCTTGCCTTTGAAACCTGAATCCGGCGGATCATATCAAAAACGCTTTGCGCGGTGACTTCGTTCAGGTTCGGCAAACCTTTCCGCACACCAATGATCCACGGCACTCCGTAAATGTTCAACGCGACATTGTCACCACCCGAAAAGGTGGCGTCGAAATTGACTTCATTGAGATCGATGGGTTGCTGGGCAAATTCTGGAGCGGTGATTACCGGATTGGGAATATTCGTAAAGCTGCTGATGAACACGTTAGTTCCATTGCGGCTGAACAATGGCCGGAACAGCGTCGGATAGAGCGTGTTCGTTGTGGCTTCATACATGTTCGCCGCGAGTTGCAGCAGGCGATTCACGACGGGCGAATAAACCAGCGTGTTGTTCTGGAACACCGGGATGTTCGTGATCGAAATATCGTCGTTCGGGAACTGCGCGCGAATGAGGCGGTCGGCGGCGTTGGTGAAGAATTGCAACGGCGTCCAATGGATCATGTTCGTTTCCATTCCCGGAATCACGCGGCCCGAAGCATCCAAGTTCACATAGTTCAGATTCATCCGCCGATCCGGTTCGGAATCCGTCCCCAATTGTTCCAACATCCGGTAGTAGGTGTAACGGTCGTAGGACGAATTGGTGTAGGCGGGCGTCCCGGTGAGATTCAACCGGTCGGCAAAATTGAGCGGCACCGTCGTATCGAAATTGTTGCGATCAAAAAATTCCTGCGGATTGAAAAAATGCACAGGATTGTCTGAACCCACCCAGCGCTGTGACGGATCATCCTGTTGTGCGTCGGCAAGTTCATTGGAATGCACGAGTGTTCCATCCGAATACTGGTCGATGTTGTCGAACTGAAATCTGGCCGGAAACGCAAACAGATCGTTGGCCCGGAAAAGATTGCCGTAGCTTTGGTCGTAACGATAAGAGAGAAAAGAACGGGCATCGTCGAAGGCAATTCCTACATTGAAATTGGGAGGATTCAAATTCGGCTGGCGATAGGTGTACGCATTCGTCCCCCAAATGTTCGTATTCAGATCGGTCAGGAACGCTGCGAGATTGATTTCCCACGGAGCAATACCTTGATTGCGGAAGAAGCCGTCACTGGTCGTCAGTGCTTTTGAGGCCGCCTGATTGTGAATGTAATTCACATCCAATGTCTTTCCGGCCGGCACGACCGCGTACGCGTAACGTCCAATGAAACGGTTACTGGAGGAATGCGGCAGTTCCGGACGTTCGAGAATTCCGATCCATTCCGGATCACCCACCTGCCAGAGATAATTGGTCACGCCGTCGACCACAACGGGCTTGCCGTCAAAATCAGTCTCCGGAACAAATCCATTGCCGTCGTAAGCGCCGTTTCGATTCAGATCGAGGTAATAACGAAAGTCCGTGCTTTTTGAATTCCGATTTGTCACGAAGACCGGCGGACGCGGATTGTACATCAGGTTCGCCAGCACCTGTAGTTCATCTTTGGAGCTGACTGGCGTTCCGTTTTTATAAACATAACTTACGTTCGTGAAACTGTTCGCGTCCGTGGGCGGTGAAGTGTCAAAGCCGTTCTCGTTAATAAAGTTCGTGGAGACCACCATTCCGTAAAGCTGCGAATTGGTCAGCTCCAGCATCGGCGCGAGCATCTCTATTTTTGCGCGTTCCAATCCCGAATCCGCCGCCTGTTTCGCCAGAAGCTGATCCGTGCTGGTCGTCACCGATCCGCGTTCGCGCTGGCTCAGCACCAGGAAGGTGACGGTCATGAACGTGATGACCGAAAGCATGATCAGCGTGACGATCAACGCCATGCCGGCGCGGCGCGGGCTCAGCCGCTTTGCCGCGAGGTTAAATGAAGTCACAGATGTAAAATTCAAGTTCATTGATAAGCCGTCACATCAACGTTGCGGATCGGAATGCGTTGCCGGAAGACATGGACGTTTCCGGCGTGTTCCTTGAGAAATGCGTCCCGCGCGGCAGCGATCGGGATGTTGCGATAGCGTTGGTAGGTCTGATCTTCGAGCACGCCAATTTCCAATTCCACAAACGCCGGAACTGCATTGTCCGTAAAGAAATATCCCGGCTGCAGCGTGTCCACGTTCGATGGCTCAAAGGAACATTCCTGCCGCACGCGCGGCAAAACCGGCGAAATGCCGTAATTCACCGTATCCGGCGTAATCAATTCGCCATTTATGTCGTAGGCGCGAACCGTGAACTGCACCACGCCGTCCAGAATCTTGCTCACATTGGTGACCTGGGTCTGGTAAGCGACGAACGGGGAAAGTCCGGGCACACTGGCCATTTCAAACGTGTTCAACGAATTCTCCACGCGATAAAGCGATCCGACCGGTTCCCAGCCACTTTGAAATGATCCGTTCGTCCGCACAAAATAACCAATGCCGATCCAGGTCTGATTATTGCGGGTTACGAAATATAGATTTTCGAGAATGTTCTCTCGCCCGTCCGGAGCAGCCACGCCGGGCAAGGATTGTTTGAACGGGGTATAACCGGCGGGCTGAATGGCGGGAAGCGTCGGATCGCCGTTGATCGGGCAGGCATAAAAATTCACGCCATTAATGTTGTTCGTGTAATCCACGCCCGAAGGCGCAATCTGTTCCATTTCGCGAACGATCAGATCCGTTGCCATGCGCCCGGCTTCGAGAACGTCCGATTGATTCGTCCCATAAAGAAACGCGCGCTGCGTTTGCGTGAACATCGCCATCAGCCCCAGCACGATCACCGAAGTCAGTGTGACCGCGACCATGATTTCCACCAGCGAGAAACCGGCGTCGCCACGCGCACTGCGGCGTGAATGGCAAGCGGTCCGTTCGGCGACGGCGATTGAGGATTCCTGATTCACTGTGCTTGCACGTAGGTTGAAGGTTCGAAGAAAAAGAGCGGTTGCCCGGCGGCATCGACGTCATTCGTTTGCGTGAGAAGTCCGCCGACAAACAAACGATACGTCTGGCGTCCGTTGCCGATGGTTCCATTGGGCAACACCGGCCAGCGAAACGTCAGGCGCAGATCGCGGGAATTGCGCTGGAGAATGTTCCGGAAACGAACATCGGGCGCGTTGGTGCTGGAATCCTCGACCGGAACATACGGCGTGTTTTCCAGAATGAGGCGATATGCAAAGGCGTTGGCGAGCACGTCCTCGTTCTGTTGTGGACGCTTTTCCACAGCCGAACCGCTCATCGCGCGGAAATAAGCGACGACGTAGTTGCTCTGGAAATGAGTCTCATCGGAATATAAATAACGCGGCGTACTCATCAGGCCCACGATGCGAAATCCGTTGGTCAACGGACAATAGGGCTGCGGACTGATGCTGGTGACATCGGAGTCGCCTAAAGTGTAACTGTCCGAACCCGAGGTAATACGATTCGTACTCAGATCTTCCACTCTATACGTCGTCCAGTAATTCGTAATCCCAATCACCCAATTGGTTAAATCGTCATAACCCTGCGCGCCGCTGCGGATCGCATCCATCCACACCGCCGCGTCCTGGTTGATGATCGTTTCGTTGCGATTATCGCGCTGAACATTCATGCCGGTCGGCAGAACACCAATGATTGCCACCAGCGCAAAACCCACGATCGCCAGGCAGAGGGCGATTTCCACCATGGTGAATGCGGCTTGAGATTGACGGATTGAAAGCTTCATTGAATTTCCCTCCGTTCCAGATGACCGCGGCCGGTGAGCCAATCAATGGAAACGAGATGATAACCATTCGTGCTGTTGCCGGGTGGACGTTCCAAAGGATCCGCGGGCCCGATCTGCAAAAGCTTGGTCTGCGGATTCCGCGGTTCCAGCACGCTTCCGTGAGCGAGCGGAATGTATTCGTTGTTTTCTCCCACGGGCAAAGGTGAAATCAGTTTTCCGCGAAAATCAAAGGCAATATACGGCAGGAACAGGCTGACCTTTGAATCAGCGGTTGGAAACGGAAACTCCCGGCGCGCGAAGCTGTGAATGTTAAAAGTCTGGTTCTTGGCCGGATCGAAAATGGGATACGAGTAGTTTATATCGTCCACGAATTTTTCCGGAGGAATGAAAATTCCATCCGGCAAAGCGTGCCACGATGAAAGATAGTTGGTGGTTCCGCGCCCGGGTTGATCGCCCACCTGACGAAAGCTGATGAAGGTATAACCGGTGAGTTGTTTGTCCGCGACATTCGTAACCGCAACCCTTTGCTCGTAGGAGAGAGCCGTCCATTCGGCGGGCGTTATTTCGCCCCAGTAATTCGTCGGCAGAAAAACCATGTAAACATCCGCGCGCTGGCTGATGGCCAGTTGCCGCGCGCGAGCCACGCCGCCGAGCAATTGGCTGGTGGCGGACGCCATCGCGTCTCCCTTGCGGAAGCCGGAAAGCGTGGGGGCAACAATGGCGGCCATGATTCCGATGATGGCGATCACCACCAGAAGTTCGATGAGCGTGAAGGCCGCCCTGTATGCCTGCGGGAATTTCATGTTATTTCCAACTCAAGATATTGTCTTTGTTGAAGCCGGAGTCAGCCAGTTTTCCCGGCTCGATTCTTCCGTCGGGTCCAGCCGACCAAACCATTACCGGACTGTTACACTGATTATCGTTCGCTGTGCCGGATGGATTGAACAAGCCGTTCAGGATCGTGGAACCTTTTTTTGAAACAGCATCCTGGCGATAAAAAGCGTCCAGGCACTTCTCGTCGTAATTCAGATCGATCGTGATGACATACGGATTTCCCCACGGATCACGATAGATCAAATCCGGTCCAACTCCGGGACCAGTCGCTTCATTCGCCATCTTAGCGTTCAGAAATTTGATTTGCTGGGGGTTTTTGACGTGATCTACATTTGTCGTCGCAATTCCGTTTGCAGGATAAGCAGTCATATCCATCAAAATCGCCACGATTTCGTCATTGCCCCGTTCCGCGCCGGTAAACCCATTGAGCAGCGTCCCTCCATAAGTAATGTCCCCGTTTGGGTGCAGTTTGGCCACGTCATTGGGAACTGGAGCGTGACTATAGGTTGTCGAATATCGCTCTACCGAACTCGCGATTATTGCCATTTCCTGTTTTGCCCGCCCGATCAAAGCTTTCTCTTTAATCTTTGAGATCGCCGGCAAAAGCATCGCCGCCAGAATGCCGATAATTGCAATCACCACCAGCAGTTCAATCAAAGTAAACCCGGTGCGGATGGATGAGGAAGAGGTTGTTCTCATGTTGTTTAGAGTTGAAGGGGCTTGCGCGTTATCGGCTCCAGTTGCTGATTCGATTGGTTTTTCCGCCGAACACCAGATCAACCCAAAGATCGTAAGAGCCCGGATTGTTCGTAGGATTCGACGAATTGTATCGCCAGACAGCGGTATCATCGACGGAGCAGGTCAGGACACGCACACCATTGTTGGTGGTAATCTGATCCGGCTTGATTTGTTTCAAAAACGTTTCGATGGCCGGATGGTCGTCGGTGGCGGCTGCCGTTGTGGAAGCGTTAACCAGTCCCGGCACTTTCAAACCATTCGTAACTGTGTTGATCGGAATCTCGTAACTTCCATCCAATGATTTATAGGAGTTCCCCGAGATAACCATTCCCGTAAGCTCGAAATAAAGCGGATTGGCCGGGAAAACATTCGTCGGACTGTCCGGCGGATAACTGCCGTATCGCGCTTTGTAAGCTTCAATCGCTGTGGTGATCTGGGTCAGCTCCGATTTCGCCACCGAGGTCGCTTGCTTCGCCTTGATTCCCGGCATGGCTGAAAAAATCAGGCCGGCCAGAACAGCGATGATTGCAATCACGATCAGCAGCTCAATCAGCGTGAAAGCTCGCGTTGACCGGGGGGATGGTGGAAGAAGATATTTCATAAATTATTTCAGCGTTCGCGCAATTCCTGCTCCATTCGTTCGCTCAACCATTGTTTGATCATGCTCTGATAATTCAAATACCGCGACCGCGCGAGACGCTTGATCCGCGCCAGCATCCGGGGATCGATCCGCAATGTGATCGTCACCGATTCCGACGCCTCCGCACTCCCGGCCAGAGCGGATTCCATCAAGCGCAGGTCCGGCTTGTTCTCGGCCCAGAAATCCGCTTCGGCAGTTTCGCTGTCGAAGATCGGGACTTCCTCCCAGTTGGCGATTGATCGCATGGTTCGAGATCACGATAAAGTCTGATCCATTTTTCGTTGATAGAAGAACCGTTCCTCCGGCTCAAAGGGGCGTGCGTAAATCACGCGAACCTGTTTGCCGTTCGTGCGATAAATACTGAACACCCCCACCCCGCCGGCGGACATTCCGAGATTGAAGAACCGGGTTTGCACTGAAAACCGCGGCGAATCCGGCAAGACCCGCAGCGCAAAAGGATCCTCAAACGACTCTTCTATTTCCTTCTCCGTCAAAGAACCATCCAAACTGAAGGGCAAATTGGACCAATCAAACTCCATGGCGAGTCGAATTGTAAATTATTTGCCCATGCAATGTGTTTACAATGTATTTACGCACGCAGTTTTCCTTTGTCAACGGTTGTATTTCGCGGAAACAAAACAGCCACCGATTTTTCGGTGGCTGTTCGTGAATTTGCTTTGCGCTTAATCCCCGCCCGGGCCGCCGCCCAGGTTGTTCATGAGATCAATCAGCGGCAGGAACATCGCAATCACGATGCTGCCCACGATTACTGCCAGGAACACGATCATGATCGGTTCCAGGAGCGAAGTCATCGCGGCCACCGCGTTATCCACTTCTTCATCGAAGTTGTCCGCAATCTTCAAAAGCATTTCGGGCAATGCGCCGGTTTGTTCACCGACGTCCACCATCGAAATCACCATCGGCGGAAACACGCCGGAAGCTTCAAGCGGCGCGGTGATGGTTTCGCCTTCCTTGACGCTGTCATGCACGGCACCGACGGCATTCGCGACAATCACGTTGCCGGATGTTTCTTTCACGATGGTAAGCGCCTGCAGAATCGGAACACCGCTGCTGACCAGGGTGCCGAGCGTTCGAGTGAACCGCGAAATGGCAATCTTGC
Organism: Verrucomicrobiia bacterium; assembly: GCA_035765675.1. Lineage (GTDB taxonomy): Bacteria > Verrucomicrobiota > Verrucomicrobiia > Limisphaerales > DASXHY01 > DASXHY01. The sequence goes on along the minus strand of DASTXC010000090.1, from coordinate 21,339 downwards.
TGACGACCGGGCCGATCACCGGCATTTTCAATTTGAACTTGTCGAACACCTTTCGGCCAAACTTGGTTTTAATGAACAACACGAACATTATAATGAAAATGATCACGCCGATGGCGGTCGCGATGAAATGCGTTCGGATGGTATCACTGACACCCAGCACGAAGAGCGTAAAGCCAGGGAGCGGCCGGCCTTCACCCAGACCCGCGAACACTTCCTTGAACTTCGGAATCACCACCACCGTCAAGATGCCGAGAATCACGGTGGCGACGATCAATACCGCAACCGGATAAAACATCGCGGCTTTGACTTTGCCTTTGATTTTCTGGGCTTTTTCCATGAACTCGGCGAGACGCGCGAGTACGACTTCGAGCACACCGCCCAGTTCGCCCGCCTTCACCATGTTCACGAACAAGCGATTAAAAACTTTGGGATGTTGCGCCAGCCCCTCAGAAAACGTGCTGCCGCCTTCGATTGACAACGCGAGTTCCCCGATAATGCCTTTCAAAGTGGGATTGCGTTCCTGCTTTTCCAACACCCGCAAACCGCGCAGCAACGGCAGACCGGCGTCCACCAGCGTCGCCAATTGACGCGTGAAGGTGGTGAGAACCTTGGTCTTCACCCTGCCGCCGAGACCGGGGATTTTGATATTGATGTTGATCTGGCCTTTTTTCCCTTTGGCGCCGGGTTTGGCAGATTTCGCGGCGGGCTTGGCTTTTTTGTCGGCCTTGAGCTTGTCGGTCTCGACGATCTTCGTCGGGAACAGGCCCATTTCCTTGACGCGAGTAATGGCTTCGTTCTGGCTCGCCACTTCCAGGGTGCCTTTGGTCTCCTTCCCGCGGGAGTCCATTGCGACGTAATTATATTTTGGCATAGCCTGTCCTAGGTGTATTTGACGACTTCTTCGATAGTGGTATCGCCCTCAAAAATGCCGCGCAATCCATCTTCCCGCAGCGTCACCATGCCGAGTTCCACGGCTTTCTGACGCATGACCACGGTTGGCGCGCGTTCATTGATCAGGTTGCGAATCGCGTCGTTCACGACCAGCAATTCGTAAATTCCTTTGCGGCCCTTGTAGCCGGTGTCGTTGCAAACTGAACAGCCGCGGCCGTAGTAGAAGACCTTGTCGCCGAGGTCGTGCGGCGAAAGATTCAACAACGCCAATTGATTTTCCGTCGGCTCAAACGGTGTGCGGCAACCCTTGCAGATCGTTCGCACCAGACGTTGTCCCAACACGCCCATGAGCGTGGAGGAAATCAGGAACGGTTCCACACCCATATCCACGAGACGCGTCACCGCGCCCGGCGCATCGTTCGTGTGCAGTGTGCTCAAAACCAAGTGACCGGTGAGCGATGCCTGAATTGAAATCTGCGCCGTTTCAAGATCGCGCATTTCACCCACCATGATGATGTCCGGGTCCTGGCGAAGGAAGGATCGCAGCGCTTTACTGAAGGTCAGCCCGGCGGCTTCATTGACCGCCACCTGCATGATGCCTTCGATGTCATATTCCACCGGATCTTCCGCAGTGAGCAATTTGGCATCGATGGTATTGACGCGGCTCAGGCAGGAATAAAGCGTCGTGGTTTTACCAGAACCGGTCGGGCCCGTGACCACAAAAATGCCGTTCGGACGCATGATCGCTTCCGTGACGTAATCATGCACGTATTTAGGAAAACCCAGCGCTTCGATGTCCAGGTTCACCGCCGTGCGATCCAGCACGCGCAACACCACTGATTCACCGAACGCCGTGGGCAAAGTCGAAACACGCAAATCGATTTGCTTGTTGGCGAGCGAAAATTTGATGCGTCCATCCTGCGGCAAACGGCGTTCGGAAATGTTCAGGCTCGCCATGACCTTGATGCGGGAAATGACCGGCAACGCGAGGTGTTTCGGCGGCGGAGACATTTCGTAAAGCGCGCCGTCCACGCGATAGCGAATGCGGAATTCCGTTTCGAACGGTTCGAAATGAATATCGCTCGCGCGATCCTGAACCGCTTGCATCAACACAAGATTGACGAACCGCACAATCGGCGCGGCATCCGCCAGGTCGGCCATGACCGCTGCATTGTCCGTTTCTTCGAGCTGCTCGACGTCTTTCGCCAATCCTGTGTTCGCGCCGAGTTCCTTCAGAATTTCCGAAACGCTGTCGCTGTCCTCCTGCCCGTAATATTTTTCGATCAGCTTGGAAATATCCGCCGGGTTCACGATCACCGGCTGGATGTCCCGCTTTACGATAAATCCCACTTCATCCACTCGCGCTGGATTCAGCGGATCTTCGAACGCGACCTGAATTCCGGTATCGGTCAGCCCTACCGGCACGCAGCGGTACATGCGGGCGGTGCTGGCGGGAATGGCTTTGATCAGTTCCGGCGTGAAGTCAACGTCGTTGGCTGAAACCACCGGCGCTCCCATGTAGTTGCTGATGGTCTGGAGAATGGAATCCAGATCCATGATCCCGAAATCCTGAAGAATCTGGCCCACCGGCGTGCCGGCGCGTTTGTGTTCCGCGGCCACTTCCTCGTATTGCAAATCGTCAATCAGCCCTTGTTCCCGGATCAATGAAAGCAGTGGATTTAAGATTTCTTCCGGCATAACAAATCAACTTATCAGCTCTTGGGCGGCTTGCCACCGGGCGCATCGACTCCGACCGCCTGCGCCAGTTCCAGTTCCTGCAGCTTCTGCTGAATCGTCACTGGATCCTGCGACTTCGTAATCACTTCTTCGCGCGAAATCATACCCGCGAGATATTTCTCAATCAGGAACGAGTCCAGCGTCACCATGCCGTATTTCGCGCCGGTCTGAATATCCGATTGAATGCGGAACGTTTTGTTGTCGCGGATCAGCGCCGCAATGGACGGCGTGTTGATCATGATTTCAAACGCAGCCACGCGGCCCGGCTTGTCGATGCGCGGAATCAGCAACTGCGAAATCACCGCCTGCAACACGGTCGAAAGCTGAATGCGAATGGTTTCCTGCTGGTTCACCGGAAACGCATTCACGAGACGATCGATCGTCTTGGCCGCGCCGGTCGTGTGCAACGTTCCGAAAACCAAGTGACCCGTTTCCGCCGCGGTGATCGCCGCTTCAATTGTTTCCAGATCGCGCATTTCACCGACCAGCACCATGTCGGGATCCTGACGCAACGCGCGCCGCAGCGCTTCCGCGAAACTCGGCACATCGACATGCACTTCGCGCTGGGTGATCAACGCTTTCTTGTGCTTGTGATAATATTCAATCGGATCCTCAATCGTGATCAGGTGAACTTCCTCGCGCTCTTCATTGACGATGTTCAACAGCGAAGCCAGGGTCGTGGATTTTCCCGAACCGGTCGGGCCCGTCACCAGAATCAAACCGCGCGGTTTATACAGAAGTTCTTTAACGGAAGGCGGCAAACCGATCTGCTCAAAGCTCAGCAACTTGCTGGGAATCTGGCGAAGCACGAGTCCGAAATTGCCTTTTTCCTTGAAAACACTGACACGGAAGCGCGCCGCCTCACCGAACGCAAAGGCGAAGTCCGCGCCGCCTTTTTCGCGCACCTGCTGGATGTGATCCTCCGACGTCATGCTGCGCATCAGTTCTTCGGAATCTTCCGCCGTCAAAGCCGGCCCTTCCACGCGGTGCAGAATGCCATGCACGCGAATGGTCGGAGGCGTGCCCACGCGGATGTGGAGGTCGGAAGCATTTTCCGAAACCACCAACTGCAACAAATCGGACATCGAGTAGGACATGAGTTCGTTACACCGTTAAGTCGTTTAGCGATTGAATCATTTCGCAGTGTTTAGACCGGGGAAGCATTGAATCGTTGCGCGGAGGATGTTGAATTCCTTGTTCCATGAAAGCCGCCGATTGCTTAATCCACATCACCCACCGTCGCGCGAATCACTTCTTCCGGAGTCGTCAACCCCGCCAATACCTTGCGAATGCCGTCTTCACGCAAGGTCCGCATTCCCATTTCGCGCGCGCGCGTGCGCAACACCGACGACGGAACCTTTTCGTAAATCAGTTTGCGGGCTTCGTCGTCCACCACGAAAATTTCAAAAATTCCAAACCGGCCGCGGCAGCCCGTTCCCGAACAATTCGGACAACCTTTGCCTTTCATGAACGTCGCGTTCTTGATCGCTTCGGCATCCAATCCCAGCGACCGCAATTCCGCTTCGGTCGGCATGCTCGGCGCGGCGCATTGTTTGCAGACTTTGCGCACGAGGCGTTGCGCCATCAACGCGCGGGTCGAAGAAGCCACGAGGAACGGCTTGATTCCAATGTCGATCAAACGCGTGACCGCGCTGGGCGCATCGTTTGTGTGCAGCGTTGAGAAAACCAAATGACCGGTCAGCGACGCGTTGATCGCAATCGACGCCGTTTCCACGTCACGAATTTCACCGATCATCACCACGTTCGGCGCCTGGCGCAGAATCGAACGCAATGCGACACCGAAACTTAATCCCACCGTTTCATTGACCTGCACCTGGTTGATGCCGGCCAGAATGTATTCCACCGGATCTTCGACGGTGATGATTTTGCGGTCAGGACGATTGATAAAATGAAGGCAGGAATACAGCGTGGTCGTTTTGCCGGAACCTGTCGGGCCGGTAACGAGCAGAATTCCATCCGGCAAACCGATCAAACGTTCGAACGTTTGCTGGTCGTCGGTGAAAAATCCCAGTTCCGCCAGGCCCAATCGCAAACCTTCCTTGTCCAGAATACGCATGACGATGCTTTCGCCATGATTCGTCGGCAGGCAGGAAACGCGCAGGTCAATAAGCTTCGGGCCAACGGAGGTCTGAATGCGGCCGTCCTGCGGAATGCGATGTTCCGCAATCGACATGTTCGATTGAATTTTCAACCGCGCGATGATCGCGGCCTGCAGCCGTTTCGGCGGGGCCTTCATTTCCTGCATGACGCCATCAATGCGATAACGCAGCCGGAAAGTCTTGGCCATCGGTTCCAGATGAATGTCCGAGGCGCGCAGTTTGAAAGCGTCAATGATGATCTGGTTGACCAGTTTGATCAGCGGCGCATCGGCTTCTACGGGCCCGTCGTTAGCCGCGCCAACCGCTTCAACATGTTCCTGCGTCAGTTGTTGGATGACGTCGTGAAAAGCGCTGTTCTGCTCCAGGGTTTGCTTTTCGCCGCCGTAATATTTGGTCAATGCGGCTTCAATGTCGGATTCGGAAGCAACCTGATGATTGATTTCCGCGTGCAGCAAATGTCCGAGACTGTCGATGGTGTCGAGGTCGGAAGGATCCGCCAGCGCAACGGTCAGGGTATTGTCGTGTTTGAAGACGGGAACGACGCGGTATTTGCGCGCAATGTGGCGCGGCACTGCGGCAATGACATCGTCTTCGATGCGGATGTCTCCAAGGTTGACCACTTCCGCGCCGAAATGTGCGGCTTTGGCCTGGGTGACATCGGCTGGCCGGATGAGCTTGTTGGCCAGCATTAAATCCACTACGCCAACTCCTGCTGATTCAGCTTCAGTCCGGAGTGAGGCAACCTGCTGGGGGCTCACGAAACCGAGGTCCACCAGCATGTCCACTAGATAATCGTCTTTTTCAGCCACGGCTAAGATTCAGCACTACACGAGGCATCGTGGAATGGTTTGCACAGAGTATCGGCGCGAAGCTCAATGTCAATGGGGAGTCCAGGAGATTCATGATCGATGCAATAAAATAATTTTCTGAAGCGCCGAATTTCCCGCTTGCGGCGCAAATGATATTTAACAGGAGCAAGCAGAGGAAACAGAGAAGAATATCCGATGAACGAACAAACTCCTGAGAATCACTTTCCAGTTGTTCTTCGGTCGCAAATTAGAAAAGGCAAAGCGATTCCATCAATTTCTCGTTCAGTTTTCGGAATTTAGAATTTGTTTTCGATTTCGAAACTCCATTCCCTCCGTTTCCTCCTGTTCAATCCTATCCCCAGAAAATCATCCTCAACACAGCTTGTGTTCTGAACCGCCGGCCAAAAGACTTCGGATGAAATGAGCCTCCGACAAAAATGCTTTCGCCGTTTCAGATTTCTTCCAGCGATTCTTTTTATTGTTTCAGCGTCCGCCGCCGAACCGCATTGGAAATTCGATTTCGGCCCCGGCCCGGTTCAATCCGGCTACACACAAGTGCTCTCAACCTGTGTTTACTCCCGAGCAAACGGCTTTGGTTTCGAACCGGGCGCGCACGTATCTGATGTGGATCGCCAGCGCGGCAACGACTTGAAACGCGATTTCTGCACCAGCACGGCGCCGTTCTATTTTTCCGTGGCCGTGCCGGAAGGAAATTATCGGGTGACCGTCACGCTGGGCGACCGCCAGGACGGTTCGACGAATACCATCAAAGTTGAACTCCGCCGCTTGATGATTCAAAACGTCATCACCCGTCCGGGAAAATTTTCTCAGCAAACCTTTATGGTAAACATCCGAACGCCGAAAATTGATTCCACTCGTGCGGTGAAATTGAAGGAACGCGAACGCACTTCCGAGATTTGGGCGTGGGATGAAAAGCTCACCTTGGAATTCAACGGCGCTCGCCCTTGTATTTGCGCTGTCGAAATTGAATCCGCGACGAAGGTTCCCACCGTTTTTCTGCTCGGCGATTCCACGGTTTGCGATCAGCCAAGCGAACCGTGGAACAGTTGGGGGCAGATGCTGACCCGCTTTTTCAAACCCACCCTCGCCATCGCGAATCATGCTGAATCCGGCGAAACGTTGAAAAATTCCATTGCGGCGGGACGGCTGGAGAAGGTCCTGAGCCTGATGCGGCCCGGCGATTATCTGTTTATTCAATACGGCCACAATGACATGAAAGATCGTTCGACCAACGCCCTGGCCAATTACAAATCCAACCTCAAACGGTTCGTCAACAGCACACGCGAAAAAGGTGGAATTCCTGTGCTGATCACTTCAATGGAGCGCAAAGCCGGCGTCGATCACGAAACGCTTGGCGCTTATCCCGACACGGTTCGCACGGTCGCACGCGAGGAAAATGTTCCACTCATTGATTTGAATGCGATGAGCAAAGTTCTGTATCGCGCGCTCGGAACCCATCTCGATCAAGCGTTTCAGGATGGAACACATCACAATAATTATGGCAGCTACGAACTCGCCCAATGCGTCGTGAAGGGAATCAAAGATCTAAAACTCCCGCTGGCGAAACATCTTTCCAAGGATTTCAAATCGTTTGATCCGCGCCACCCCGATCCCATCGAAAACTTCAACATTCCCGCCAGTCCGGGCGCCCGGGGTGAAAAACCATTGGGCGATTGATCGCAAATCCTCGTAGCGCAGATTGGCAATCTGCTGTATCGCCGACTGGCAGTCGGCGCCGTGCAAATTTTTCAAACGTTTCGGAAAATGCCAATCGACGTTCCCATCCACGCCGCCGCGGATTTCCAATCCGCGACACAGCAGACTGACAGTCTGCGCTACGGATTTTTCATTTCAGATTTGACTCGCGGTTCGTTCTCAATATTAATTTCGAAACTTTCTTAATTATTATGATCGTCGTGCCATCACGCATGGGCCGGTTGAATAAGAGGGCGCTCCTCGGTCACCTGCGTCGCATGGGCACTGCTTCCCGCGCTGATCTCGCAAAATCCCTCGGACTGAGCCAGCCCACTGCGGGAAAGATTGTCGATGAACTTCTGGCAATGGGCGTGTTTGAAGAAGTCACTGCCGAACCGGATTCCAACGGCTCATCCCTGTCCCGTTCCAAGGCCGGACGGCCCGCGCGCATGTTGCGGTTGAGCCGTTCCAAATCACATTTTCTCGCGATTCAGCTTGGGCTTCAGAAAACCGACTTCGCCCTGCCCTCCGCCGGTGTCAGCGGCGAAGACAACTGGCAGGCCCATATCGCCACGCCGGATTCCGCCAACGATCTGCTGCGCAAATTCCGAACTGTGGCCGCTGAATTGCCGGAAAAAAAATTCTGGGGAGTGCTGGTCAGCGCGCCCGGAATCATTGATGAACGCCTCGGAAAAATTCTGTTCTCGCCCAATCTGCGCTGGACCGCCGACGCTGATTTGCCCGCCTTGATTCGCCAGATCTGGAAAGCTCCGGTCATTCTCATTCAGGAAGAACACGCGCTGGCGCTTGGGCATCAGGCGGCAGATGCGGAAGGCGAAGATTTCATTCTCGCGGATTTCGGCGAAGGCGTGGGCGGCGCCGTGGTGATGGCGGGAAAATTGAATACGCATCCGCTGCCCATCAGTGGCGAACTTGGCCATACGCCCATCATCGGCAATGACCGTCGTTGCGGCTGTGGCGCGACGGGTTGCCTGGAAACGCTCACGTCAACGCGCGGTTTGCTGCAAAGTTTTTCCGCTGCAAAACCAAAAGCCACACGCTCGTGGCAGAGTCTGGTGGCGTCCGTTTCGGAAAACGGCGTTGAACCCTGGCTCGCGCACGCGCTGGATGCGATTGCCAGTGTGATGGCTGGCGCGCTCAATATTCTCGGACTTCGCCGCGTCATCATCACCGGAACGATCAACGACCTGCCCGCGCCCGTGCTTTCGTATCTTTTCAACGCAATTTCCAAAGGCGCGCTTTGGGCACGATTTGGCGAAATCAAAGTCGAAGGCGCTCCCCGCCGGCGGGTTTCGGGAATGGTCGCCGCTGGATTGGATCAACTCATCATGCCGATGGCTGAGTCCGAACGAAATCACGAAACTCTGCTGCATCGCACCGCGTCTCACGGTTGAATTCACGCCCCCATTCAGAAAACTATGATCAATCTCAAGCAACTCGAAGTCTGGTTCGTCACCGGCAGCCAGCATCTTTACGGGCCCGAGACGTTGAAAAAAGTCGCCGAACATTCGCAGGAAATTGCCAAAGGCCTGAACGCCGCCAGCGCGATTCCCGTGAAAGTGATTTTCAAACCGGTGCTCGTTTCGCCGGACGCGATCATGGAACTTTGCCAGGCCGCGAACAACGCGCCGAAGTGCATTGGACTGATCACCTGGTGCCACACATTTTCGCCATCGAAAATGTGGATCAACGGCTTGAAACAATTGCGCAAACCGCTCGCGCATCTGCACACGCAATACAATCGCGATATTCCCTGGGCGACGATTGACATGGATTTCATGAACATGAATCAGGCTGCGCACGGCGATCGCGAACACGGATTCATCATGAGCCGTTTGCGGATTAATCGCAAAGTCGTCGTCGGCTTCTGGCAGGATGCAGCCGTTCAGGAAAAGCTCGGAACGTGGACGCGCGCGGCGGCGGCGTGGCACGATTGGCAGAACGCGAAGTTCGTTCGTTTCGGCGACAACATGCGCGAAGTCGCCGTGACCGAAGGCGATAAAGTCGCGGCGCAAATCAAGTTCGGTTATTCGGTCAACACGCATGGCGTCGGCGATCTGGTGAAAGTCGTGAACGGATTTTCCGACAGAGAAATCAATCAACTCGTCGCCGAATACGAATCCACTTACGACATCGCGCCTGATCTGCGCAAAGGCGGCAAGCGTCATCAATCCATTCGCGAAGCCGCGCGAATCGAACTTGGTTTGCGCGCGTTTCTGACCGATGGCGGTTTCAAAGGATTCACCACCACGTTTGAAGATTTGCATGGCCTGGTTCAACTGCCGGGACTTGCGCCACAGCGTTTGATGGCGAGCGGTTTTGGATTTGCGGGTGAAGGCGATTGGAAAACGGCGGCGCTGGTTCGCGCGATGAAAGTGATGGCATCCGGACTGAAAGGCGGCACGTCGTTCATGGAAGATTACACGTATCATCTGAACCCGGCGGGCAAGGTCGTTCTCGGTTCGCACATGCTGGAAATCTGTCCGTCCATTGCCGATGGAAAACCTTCACTGCAGGTGCATCCGCTCGGCATCGGCGGCAAAGCCGATCCGGCGCGACTCGTTTTCAACACACCACCGGGTGCGGCGTTGAATGCGGCGATGATGGATTTCGGAAATCGTTTTCGGTTGCTCGTCAATGAAGTCGAAGTCGTCAAACCGGAACAGCCGATGCCGAAACTGCCCGTCGCGCAGGCCGTCTGGAAATGCAAACCGAATTTCGAAGACGCGTGCGCCTGCTGGATTTACGCCGGCGGCGCGCATCACACCGGCTTCAGCCAGGCGCTCACACGCGAACATCTGGAGGACTTTGCGGAGATCGCCGGATTGGAATTCCTGTTGATCGGCGAAAAGACTTCCGTGTTCGACTTCAAAAAAGAACTGCGCTGGAACGAAGTTTATTACGCGCAAAGCCGCGGCTGGAACTCGTGATGGAAGCACACCTTTGAAATGATTTCTCGATTCAATCTCAACGCAGAGACGCAAAGGACGCCGAGAAGCGCGGAGGTTTTCCGACTTCTCAATTCATTTTCTCTGCGGCCCTCTGCATCTCTGCGCCTCTGCGTTAAACCCGTTTTGTAAAACCTATGCCCACTCAATACACCATCGGTTTGGATTACGGCACGAACTCGGTTCGCGCGCTCGTCGTCAATGTCGCCAACGGCGCGGAAGTCGCCGCCGCGACCTGGACCTACGCGCATGGAACGCAAGGTGTGATTCTCAGCCGCGATCCGAATCTCGCGCGACAACATCCCGCCGATTACATCAAGGGCGCGGAGATCACGATCAAGCAAGCGCTCGCGTCCGCGAAGAAAAATGTGCGCGGTTTCAACGCGGATCAAGTCGTGGGCATCGGCGTGGATACGACCGGCAGCACTCCCCTGCCCGTTGATGCCAACGGCCAGCCGCTCGCGTTTCAGAAAAAGTTTGAAAGCAATCCGGCTGCGATGGCGTGGCTTTGGAAAGATCACACGAGCGTCAATGAAGCCGCGGAAATCACCGCACTCGCGAAAAAACTACGCCCGCAATATCTCGCCAAATGCGGCGGCACGTATTCCAGCGAATGGTTCTGGAGCAAAATTCTGAAATGCCTTCGCACCGCGCCGCAGGTCTTCAATGCCGCGCATTCGTGGGTCGAATTTGCGGATTACGTTCCAGCCGCGCTCACAGGAACGGAACATCCGGACAAGTTTGTCGCTGGCGTTTGCGCTGCCGGCCACAAAGCGATGTGGAATGCGAACTGGGACGGTTATCCGGACAAACAATTTCTCGCAAAGCTCGATCCCAAACTTGGCGCGCTGCGCGAGCGTCTGACCACGCGCGTTGAAACCGTGGACAAAGCGGTCGGTGGTTTGACTTCCGCGTGGGCCAAACGCACCGGATTGAAAGCCGGAATCCCCGTTGCGGTCGGCGCGTTCGATGCGCATCTGGGCGCAGTCGGTTCCGGCATCACGGCCGGCGCGTTGGTGAAAATTATTGGGACCAGCACGTGCGATATCGCGGTTTGCGTGAACAACGAAAAGCTCGCGGATGTTCCGGGGCTGTGCGGCATTGTTGATGGCAGCGTGTTGCCGGGACATCTTGGATTGGAAGCCGGTCAATCCGCAGTCGGCGATATTTTCAATTGGTTCGTAAATTATCTTCAACCCTGCGGAAAAGCCGGCACGCACGAATCGCTCACCGCCGACGCCGCGAAACTTAAACCCGGCGAATCCGGATTGCTCGCGCTCGATTGGAACAATGGCAATCGCACGGTGCTCGTTGATCAACGGCTCACCGGTTTGCTGATCGGCCAAACGCTTTACACCACGCCCGCGGAAATTTATCGCGCATTGATTGAAGCGACCGCGTTTGGCGCGTTGACCATTATCAATCGTTTTGAGGAATACGGCGTGAAGATCAAGCAGGTGATCAACTGCGGCGGCATTGCGGAAAAGAATCCGGTCGTGATGCAAATCTATGCCGACGTGACGGGACGTCCGATGAAGGTCTCACGTTCCGCGCAAACTTGTGCTTTGGGATCCGCGGTGGCGGCGGCGGTCGCGGCGGGTGTTTATCCGAACTTCGCCGTCGCGCAAAAAAAGATGACCGGCCTCAAGCCGCATGTTTACAAACCAAACGCGAAAGCCCATGCGATCTATCGCGAGCTTTACAAAATCTACCGCACACTCCACGACGCCTTTGGAACGAAGGAGTGGAATGGAAACCTTCATGGTGTGATGAAGGAACTCATCGAAATTCGGAACCGAGCGCGAAAATGAATAAATTCTTTTTCAACCACGAGTGGACACGAACTAACACGGACCAGAAAGCACTGATTAAAAACAACAGCGAAACCAGCACCGTAGGTGCGACATCTTTGTAGAACCAAAACGAATCAACCTAAGCTCCGTAGGAGCGGCATCATTCAGATCAAAATGGCAAACACCTACACGCAAATCTACCTGCATGTCGTGTTTGCCGTGGAAGGCAGACAAAACCTCATCGCACCTGAACACAACGATGAATTGCAAAAATACATCACCGGCATCGTGACGGCGCAGAGACACAAATTGATTGCGATCAACAATATGCCCGACCATTTGCATATGCTTGTCGGCCTGCGTCCCGACGCGGCGTTGTCCGATCTGGTGCGCGACGTAAAAGCTGGCTCATCCAAATTCATCAACGAGAAGCGATGGATGGCTGGCAGGTTCTCGTGGCAGGAAGGTTTTGGTGCGTTCTCCTACGCCCGTTCGCAGCTCGACACCGTGATTCGCTACATTCAAAACCAACAAAAACATCATGCAAAGAAGTCGTTTCGCGAGGAATACGTTGAACTGCTCGAGAAGTTCAATGTCGATTTCGATGCGCGATACATTTTCAAAGCGGAATGAAAAATAATTTCAACATATGTCGCCCCTCCGGGGCTGATGATCTGATTGGACCTGGTTTCTACAAAGATGCCACGCCTACGGCGTTTGCAGGAAAGATGCTTTGCCCAAAGCGTTGGCGTTCGAATCCCGTGAAGAAGTCAACAAGGTTTCGACACAATTGAAGAATGAACCTTCTAATTAACGCAGAGACGCGAAGAACGCAGAGAATCGTGGAGCAAGTCTTTTTCGTTTTTACCTCCTTGCGCCTCTGCGTCCTTTGCGCCTCTGCGTTAAATTTTCCGCTCTGCGTTTAAAATTTTTATGCTCGAAAAATTAAAAGCTGACGTTTGCAAAGCCAATCTGGACCTGGTCGCGGAAGGGCTCGTGATCCAGACCTGGGGCAATGTCAGCGGCGTGGATCGCGAACGCGGTTTGATGGTCATCAAGCCGTCCGGCGTTCCGTATGCCGGAATGAAACCAAAACACATGGTGGTGGTTTCACTCGAAACCGGCGATGTCGTGGAGGGTAATCTCAAACCAAGTTCGGACACGCCGACGCATCTTGTCCTATATCGCGCGTTCAAGGAAATCGGCGGCGTGGTTCATACGCACAGCCTTTACGCGACGGCCTGGGCGCAGGCTTGCAAAGGCATTCCGTCTTACGGAACAACGCAGGCGGATTACTGGTACGGCGACGTTCCGTGCACGCGCCTGTTGAAGCCGGCGGAAATCAAAAAAGATTACGAAGCGAACACCGGCAAGGTCATTGCCGAATGCTTCAAAAAACTGGATCCGATGCAGCATCCCGCGGTGCTGGTAGCGAGTCATGGTCCATTCACGTGGGGCAAGGACGCGCATGACGCTGTGCATAACGCGAGCGTGCTGGAATTTATCGCGCGGCTCGCCAGCGAGACCTTGCGTATCAATCCGAAAGCGAAGCCGATGCAATCCGCGTTGCTCGACAAGCATTTCCTGCGCAAACACGGACCGGGCGCTTACTACGGACAAGCGAAATGAAATTCGAAATCCGAAATCAAAACTCCGAAGCCTGCCGCGTAACGGCCGCGCGGTTTCGGCTTTCGGTTGTTTTTTTCGGTTTGATCATTTCCACCGCTCTGCTGTTTTCCGCAACGGCTGCGGAGACAAACACCGCCCTGCTCTTTTCATTTTTCCGCGAACCGAATGGCCAGGCTGGATTGCAGCTCGCGACCAGCACGAACGGTTTGCAATGGACCGAACTCAAAGCGCCCAACGGCAAATCATTTCTGGAACCAAAAGTCGGCGGCAAGTTGATGCGCGATCCAAGTCTCGCGCTCGGACCCGACGGCACGTTTCACCTGGTTTGGACAACAAGCTGGGGACGCCCGCCGGTGTTTGGTTATGCGAGTTCGATGGATTTGATTCACTGGTCGGAACAGCGCGCGATTCCCGTGATGGAAAACGATCCGGAATGCAAAAACGTCTGGGCGCCGGAACTGTTCTACGACGCGCAGAAATCGCAGTGGATTGTTTTCTGGGCCAGCACGGTTCCGGGAAAATTTCCGGAAACGGAAAACTCCGGCGACAACAATCATCGCATCTATTGCGTGACCACAAAGGATTTCCAGACATTCAGCCCGACGCGCCTGTTTTACGACGGCGGTTTCAATGTGATCGATGCCGCGATTCTGCCGACGAATGGGAAATTTTATCTCGTTGTAAAAGATGAAACGAAGAATCCGTTGAAGAAAGATTTGCATCTCGCGGTGGGAGATTCTGCGGAAGGTCCATTCGGAAAAGCCGGTCCGGCATTCACCACAAACTGGGTCGAAGGTCCATCCCCGATTACGGTGAATGGCATTCACTACGTTTACTTTGACCATTACAGCAATCCCAAGTATTACGGGGCGATGAAGTCGGTGGACCTGGAACATTGGCAGGACATTTCTTCTCAAGTGTCACTGCCGAAAGGGATTCGGCACGGAACAGTTCTGAAGGTCCCCGAAGCTATCGTGATGAACCTGCGGAATCCCGAACACCAAGAAAAAAACTAAATAAATCAACTGTGAAAACTAACATGATCGAATGGATGCTGGTTCTCGGCGCGAGCGCCTGCGTGGCCTGTCTCGTGGGCTGCGCGACTCACGGCTCTTCTGCAAACAAGGATGACATCTCCAAACAACCGTTTGGAACCGTGGATGGAAAACCGGTGGAGATCTACACGCTCAAAAATTCCAAAGGCGCCGAAGCGAAAATCATGACCTACGGCGGCATTGTTCAATCACTGAAAATGCCGGATCGCAACGGCAACTACGGCGACATCGTGCTGGGTTTTGACAACGTGCAGGATTACGTGAAGGACAGCCCTTACTTCGGCGCGTTGATCGGCCGTTATGGCAATCGCATCGGTGACGCGAAATTCACCCTCGAAGGAAAAACCTACACGCTCGCGCCCAACAACAACGGCAACACGCTGCACGGCGGATTGAAAGGTTTTGATAAAGTGATCTGGACCGTCGAAAAAGCGGACGTCACCGCGAACGGTCCGGAACTCAAACTCACTTATCTGAGCAAAGACGGCGAGGAAGGTTTCCCGGGCAATCTCAATGTGACCGCGACCTACACGCTTACCGATGACAATGAACTGCGTCTGGAATTCACCGCCACGACCGACAAGCCGACCGTCGTTAACCTCACGCATCATTCGTACTTCAACCTGCGCGGCCAGGGCAATGGCGACATTCTCGGTCACGAAGTTTACATCGACGCCAACAAAACCACGCCGGTGGACAGCGAATTGATTCCGACCGGCGAACTCGCTTCGGTGGACGGGACTCCGTTCGATTTCCGCAAGCCGACTGCGATCGGCGCGCGCATCGATGATCCGAACACGATTCTTCAATACGGCCCGGGCTACGATCACAACTGGGTGATCAACAAACCGCTGGGCAAGCTCGGTCTGGCGGCGCGTGTTTATGAACCCACGACCGGCCGCGTGATGGAAGTTTTGAGCACCGAACCGGGATTGCAGTTCTACGCCGGCAATTTCCTGGACGGCACGCTCACTGGAAAAGAAGGCAAAGTGTATCAACGCCGCACCGCGTTCTGCATGGAGCCGCAGCATTTCCCGGATTCGCCGAACAAGCCGCAGTTCCCCACCACGGAGCTGAAGCCCGGCCAGACGTATCACAACGTCATCATTTATAAGTTCTCCACTCGCAAGTAACCAACCACCACCACGCCACAACCACCAACTTCGAAATGAAATTAAAAACCTTGTTCCTCGTTCCCGCGCTCGCGCTCGCGCTGGGCTTCTCCGGCTGCAGTCCGAAAGACAACACCGGTTCCACGGATGCCAGCGGCAAAAAGAAACTCAAACTCGCATTCGTCGTGAACAACGCGGCGGAATTCTGGACCATCGCGCGTTCGGGCTGCGAAGACGCGGAAAAGGAACTGGGCAACGTCGAAGTGGATTTCCGCATTCCCTCCAGCGGCCAGGTCGCGGAACAACAGCAGATGTTGAACGACCTGGTCGCGCGGGGCGTGGATGGCATTGCGGTCAGCCCGATTGACGCCGCGAATCAAACGGCGTTCCTGAACAAGATCGCGGAACAGACGTTGTTGATCTGTCATGACAGCGATGCGCCGGAAAGCAAACGCGTTTGTTACATCGGCACCGACAACTTCGCGGCCGGTCAGGAAGCGGGCAAGCTGATCAAGGAAGTATTGCCGAACGGCGGAAAAATCATGGTGTTCGTCGGATTCGCGGACGCGCAGAACGCGAAAGATCGCTTTGGCGGCATCAAGAAAGAACTCGAAGGTTCCAACATCCAGATCATTGACCTGCGCACCGATGACGCCGATCCGGTTCGCGCTCAGAAAAACGCCGAGGATACACTCGTGAAGTATCCGGATATTTCATGCCTCGTTGGCTTGTACGATTACAACGGCCCGGCAATTCTCAACGCCGTTCGCGCCGCCGGCCAGACCGGCAAAGTTAAAATCGTCTGCTTCGACGAACGGCCTGCCACGCTGGAAGGCGTTGCTTCCGGTGACATTTACGGAACTGTGGTTCAACAGCCATACGAATTCGGCAAACAGGCGATCACCAAGATGGCGAAATATCTGGAAGGCGACAAAGAAGCGCTCGCCGGCGGCAAGCAGATTGTTCCGACCCGCAGTTTGAAAAAAGGCGACGTCGCGGAATTTCAGGCCAATCTGAAAAAAATTCTCGGCCATTAATTCGAACGGCAGCCACGAGTTTCAGGTAGCGGCTGCCGCGCTTGCGACAGCCCGGGCGCACAGGTTCTGCGCCCGTCCGGCAAAAGCATGAATCACAACCACGTCGCAAAGAACTCATTCACGCCGCGGCCGCACCCACGCTGAGCACCTGATTTGAAACATCGAACAATGAACATGGAATTTCGAACATCGAATAAGAAAACGCGGTTGATCCCGGGTTCGAAGTTCAATGTTCGTTGTTCGGTGTCCGATGTTTACTGAGCTTACTTCGACCATGAGCCAACCTCCCCTTCTCGAAATGCGCGGCATCTCCAAACGCTTTCCCGGCGTCGTCGCGCTCGACAACGTCAGCCTGGAAATCAAACCCGGAGAAGTGGTCGCGCTCTGTGGTGAAAATGGCGCGGGCAAATCCACGCTCATGAAAATCCTCGGCGGCGTGCATCAACCCGACGGCGGCGAGATTCTCGTGGATGGAAAACCGGTTTGCATCAACGACGTCACCGATGCCATGAAGCTTGGCATCGCGTTCATTCACCAGGAATTGAACGTTCTCGAAAATCTCGACGTTGCCGCCAATGTTTTTCTGGGACGCGAACCGCTGATCGCGCCGTTCCGGTTGATCAATCGCAAAAAAATTCACGCCGACACCGAGCCTTTTCTGAAACGTCTCGGCCTGAACATTTCCAGCCGCACGCGCCTCGGCAATCTTTCCATCGCTCAACAACAGATGGTGGAAATCGCCAAAGCCCTTTCGTTGAACGCGCGCGTCATTATCATGGATGAACCCACGTCCAGCCTCACGCTCACCGAAACCGAGCGGCTGCTGAAACTCGTTTGCGAACTCAGCGAACAGGGCGTCAGCGTCATTTATATTTCCCATCGTCTCGGCGAAGTAGAGAACTGCTCGGATCGCGTCGTCGTTCTGCGGGACGGCAAAAATGCCGGTGGCCTTGATCAAAGTGAAATCCAGCACGACCGCATTGTCAGCCTGATGGTCGGGCGCGAAATCAAAAGCTTTTACGTTCCATCCGAATCCAAACCCACCGAGCGTTTCCTCCGTGTCCGCAACGCGTGTTCAAGTCGTTATCCGGGCGAACGCGTTTCGTTCGACGCGGGCAAAGGTGAAATTCTTGGTTTCGCCGGACTGGTTGGCGCAGGCCGTTCGGAAATCATGAAAGCGATCTGCGGACTGGATCGCGGTACCTGCGCGGAAGTGGCATTGGCCGATCAACAACTGGTGGTGAAATCCGCGAGCGATGCGATTCAACACGGCATTTTCCTCGTTCCTGAAGATCGTCGCGCGGAAGGATTGGTCGTGGAAATGTCCGTGCGCGAAAACATCACGCTGCCTTCACTTTCAAACTTTTCACGATTCGGATTGATCAGCGGCGATCAGGAAAAACGCGTGGCGCAGGAACAGGTTGCTTCATTACGCGTGAAAACTCCGACCACCGAGGCGCTGGTGCGAAATCTCAGCGGCGGCAACCAGCAAAAGGTCGTGCTCGGCAAATGGCTCGCGATGAATCCGAAAGTCATGATTCTCGATGAACCGACCCGCGGCATCGACGTCGGCGCAAAATCTGAAATCTACAAACTCATGCGCACGCTGGCGGCGCAGGGCACGGTGATTCTCATGATCAGCAGCGACATGGAGGAAATCCTGAACGTCAGCGACCGCATTGCCGTGATGCACGAAGGCCGCATTTCCGGCGTGCTGGAACGCGGCGATTGCAACGAGAACAACATTATGCAACTCGCCGTTGGAAAAACCGTCGCCGCTGCCAAACCCGCTTTCAGCAATCCGTAAGCACCCACCCATGAAAAAAGAAATTGGAATTCTTTCGCTGCTCATTGTTCTTTGCGCTGTCACGGCGGGCATCAATCCGCGATTTCTCTCCGCCACCAACCTGACGAACATGGCCAACGTCATCGGCCTGTTCGGCGTGTTCAGCATTGGCGTGGGACTCGTAATTATCACGGGAGGAATTGATCTTTCCATCGGCTCGATGTGCGCACTGACCGGCGTGTTGCTCGCGATGGCATTGACGGAATGGCATTGGGCCTGGCCGCTGGCGGCGCTGATGGTCGTTGCGGTTCCAATGGTGCTGGGTTGGGGGCACGGCATTCTGATTACACGTTTCAACATGCAGCCGTTCATCGTGACTCTTTGCGGGCTGCTGCTCTATCGCGGCATTGCGCGATTCATTGCACGCGACGGAACGAAAGGTTTTGCGGGCGGTGAAGGTTTCGAATCCCTGCGCAGTCTGGCGAGCGGAAAATTATTCGGCATCCCGATGCCTTTCATAATTCTGATCGTTGTTGCAATCATCATGTGGGTGGTTTTGCATCGCTCGATTTACGGTCGCTATCTGCTCGCGGTCGGACGCAACGAAGAAGCGGCGCGATTCTCGGGCATCAACACGCGTCTCGTGATCGCCAGCAGTTACATCATCGCCGGACTGCTCACTGGTATTTCGGGAATCATGATCGCATTCTACACGAATTCCATTTCGCCTTCGAACCACGGAAATTTCTACGAGCTTTACGGCATTGCCGCAGCGGTGCTGGGTGGATGCAGTCTGCGTGGCGGTGAAGGTTCGATCATTGGCATTGTGATCGGCACCGCGCTGCTTCAAGTCCTGCAAAATCTCGTAAATCTGCTGGGCATTCCAAGCTCGCTCAACTTCGCCGTGATGGGCGCGGTAGTTTTGCTCGGCGTTCTGGCGGATCAATTGTTCCAGAATCGTTCGCGAAAGAAAGTAGCGCGGTGAAATGGAAGCGGCGCTGAAGCGCACGCATTCCAGACGCTGTCGCGAAACACCTGCGCACCAAAACCGCGCGAAGCGTCTGGAATGCGTGCGCTTCAGCGCCGCTCTTTCCATATTCAGAGATCGTTCTCGCCGATGAAATTTCCAACAACCTGTGCTATGATCCAACCCATGAACCACCTGCGAACTTCTCTCATCTGCGGCGTCGGTTGTCTGACGCTGGCCACCACAGTTTCTCTCTTTGCACAATCCACCACGCCAGCCGGCCAGCCACACGCCGTCGCTAAAACCAATTCAACTCCCATGCAATCTTTCGAAAAACCTTCCGTCGATGACCTGAAGAAAAAACTCACGCCGATGCAGTTCAACGTGACACAGAATGCTGCTACAGAACCCGCGTTCCATAATGAATACTGGAACAATCACCGACACGGTATTTACGTCGATGTCGTTTCCGGCCAGCCTTTGTTCAGCTCGCTCGATAAATTCGATTCAGATTGCGGCTGGCCAAGCTTCAGCAAACCGCTTTCCGACTCGCTCGTGAAGGAGAAGAACGATCTCTCTTACGGAATGGTTCGCACGGAAGTTCGATCCAAGACAGCGGATTCGCATCTCGGTCACGTGTTCGACGACGGCCCCGGACCAACGCATCTGCGCTATTGCATCAATTCCGCGTCCTTGAAATTCATTCCGCTGGAACAAATGGAAGCGAAAGGTTTCGGCGCGTACTTGGAGCCGTTCATCAAAGCCGGACTTTACAAAGCGAAAGCCCCCGGCGGGACGAATGCTGCTGGAGTAAAATAATTCTTTAGTCAATTCGAAGAGCGGCGCTGAAGCGCACGCACTCCAGACGCTATCGCGACATTTCACGCTTCAAAACCGCGCGAAGCGTTTGGAATGCGTGCGCTTCAGCGCCGCTTTTTTTGCGCGAAAATTTTCTATCCCTGTGAAATCTCGAATGGCATTTTTTTCCTATGAGATCCAAGGAATTTCAACCGTTTGATGCGCGCCTTCAGCCGCCTTCCACTTTTCAACTTCCTCCTCGTTTGATCGATTTAAAATCGCAGAAGCCGCCGAAGGATTGGCCGCACGCGCCGGTTCATCGTTTGGCCGAAAATGCCGTCTATTTTTTGACTGCGGCAACTTTCCTCAAACAGCATCTCTTCGACACACCGGCAAAACGCGATTTGCTTGAGCGAATGCTTCTAAGGTCAGCCCTGGATAACGGCTGGCAATTGGAAGCCTGGGCGGTGTTTTCGAACCATTATCACATCGTCGCGCGTGGTCCGCCTGATGCGACAAATTTTGGAAATTTCATTCACGACCTGCACGGGGCGTCGGCTCGTGCATTGAATCAATTGGATGGTAATTTGAATCGAAAGGTGTGGTTTAACTTTCGCGACACAAAACTCACGAATCAATACAGCTATCTTGCGAGGTTAAACTATGTTCATCAAAACGCGGTAAAACACAGGCTGGTTGTGGTCGCAAATCAATACCCCTGGTGTTCAGCTGCGTGGTTTGAACGCGTCGCTTCGCCAGCTCAAGTGAAGACGATTTATTCGTTCAAGATCGACCGTGTAAAAGTTGAAGATGACTTTTGAAGTTCGAAAGCGGCGCTGAAGCGCACGCACTCCAGGCGCTTCGCGAAACTCTTGCGCCATGGAACCGCGCGAAGCGTCTGGAGTGCGTGCGCTTCAGCG
>DASTXC010000089.1:0-3341 GCA_035765675.1 Verrucomicrobiia bacterium | reverse complement strand
CGAACGCGGACGCGCCTTGCTCCAGCAATATCACATCAGCACCAACCGGCTTCAGCAGCTCCGTGATTGCAGCATGTGTCATCGATGAAGCCAAATCCTCAACTTCAATCCAAAACGTTCGATCTCGCCGCTCTGCGCGAGAAGTTGAACGGCGCGCAAGGCCAGCAATACTGGCGCAGCCTGGAGGAAGTGGCGAACACGCCGGAGTTCGAGGAAATGTTGCATCGCGAATTTCCCGATCACGCATCGGAATGGATCGAAGGCATCAGCCGCCGCAGTTTTCTGAAACTCGCCGCGGCGTCGCTCGCGTTGGCGGGACTCACCGCCTGCACGAAGCAGCCGGTGGAACAGATTCTTCCGTATGTGAAACAGCCGGAAGAACTCGTGCTGGGCGAACCGTTGTTTTATGCGACAGCGATGTTGTTGGGCGGCTTCGCCACCGGCGTGTTGGTGAAAAATCGCGAAGGTCATCCCATCAAAGTCGATGGCAATCCTGATCATCCCACGAGCCGCGGCGGTTCCAGCGTCTGGATGCAGGCCTCGATTCTGGATCTCTACGATCCCGATCGTTCGCAAAGTGTCACCCATCACGGCGACATCAGCACTTGGGCCTCGTTTCTGAATGACTTCAGTTCACTGCTGCGCGAACACGAACAGGATCAGGGCGCGGGTTTGCGTTTCCTCACGGAAACCATCACGTCGCCCACCCTCGCAGCGTTGATCAATCAATTGCTCAAAAAATTTCCGGGCGCGAAATGGCATCAGTTCGATCCGGTTTCCCGCGACAACCTTCGCGAAGGCGCGCGGCTCGCTTTCGGGGAAATGGTCGAAACGCACTATCGGTTCGATCAGGCGGACGTGATTGTTTCGCTCGAAGCGGATTTCCTGATGACGCATCCGGAGCGATTGCGTTACACCCGCGATTTCACTGACGGCCGCCGCGTCAGTGCGGGACGAAATCGCATGAACCGGCTTTACTTGGTGGAAAGCACGCCAACGCTCACCGGTTCGATGGCGGATGAACGATTGCCGATTGAGAGCGGAAACATTTCCGCAATTGCGCGGCGCTTGCTCGAAACGCTGGAGGATGAATCGAAACTGAATTCCATTTCCGGCGATGAGGAGAGCAACTGGCTCGCGTCTGTTCGTCGCGATCTTCTGCGATATCGCGGACGAAGCATTGTGATCGCGGGGGAATCGCAGCCGCCCGAAGTTCACGCGCTCATGCACGCGCTCAATGAAAAACTGGGCAACGTCGGCCAGACCCTTTTCTACACAGATTCAGCGGAGGCGAATCCAGTCAATCAGTTGAACTCTCTGCGCGAGCTGACGGAAGAAATCCGTTCGGGCGCAGTGAAAACGCTGTTCATTCTCGGAGGCAATCCAGTTTATTCCGCCCCGCGCGATTTGGATTTCGTCGCGTTGTTGCCGAGTTTGAATCGCAGCATCCATCTTGGTGTGGAGCGCAATGAAACTGCCGCGCACTGCACCTGGCACATTCCTGAAACGCATTATCTCGAATCGTGGGGCGATGCGCGTTCGTTCGATGGAACGGTTTCGCTGATGCAACCGTTGATCGCGCCGCTTTACAATGGAAGATCCGCGCTCGAACTGCTGGGCCTGATGCTTCAGCCCTCGCCGATGCGCAGCGATTACGAAATCGTCCGGGAATTCTGGCAGTCACAAAATCTTTGGTCTGATTTCGAAAAAGGCTGGCGGCGCGCCTTGCACGATGGCGTGATTGCCGGAACGGCATTGCCCGAAAAAAACGTAAAGCTGCGCCCGGTTTCGAAATGGCTTTCGCCGAACGACACAAAGCCAAACGGTTCGGAAATCGAACTGACGTTTCGTCCGGATCCGGCGATTTGGGACGGACGTTTCGCAAACAACGGCTGGTTGCAGGAATGCGCGAAACCGTTCACCAAGCTGACCTGGGACAACGCGGTTCTCATCAGCCCCGCGCTGGCGGAACGCGAGCATCTGACGAATGGCGACGTGGTGGAACTGCGTTTTGAAAATCGCGTGTTGCGTGGTCCGATCTGGATTCTGGCCGGCCAGGCAAAGAACACGATCACGCTGCATCTCGGTTTTGGCCGCGAACGTGTGGGTCGCGTCGGAAAAGGTGTCGGCTTCAATGCTTACGTTTTGCGGACGGCGGATTCGCTGTGGACGCGCAGCGGTGTTGAAATCAAAAAAGTTTCCGGGCGACATCAATTCGCCACGACCCAAACGCATCACAATGTTCACAGTCCCGAGCGGCAGATCGTGCGCGCCGGAACGTTCGAAGAATTTGTCGCGGACCCGCAGTTCGTGAAGAAATCCACAGAATCGCCGCCGAACGCCCACACGCTTTACGACACGAAGGAATTTCCCTACGACGGCTACAAGTGGGGCATGTCGATTGATCTGAACACGTGCATCGGCTGCAACGCGTGCCTGATGGCGTGCAACGTGGAGAACAACATTCCGGTCGTGGGCAAAGATCAGGTCGCGCGCGGGCGCGAGATGTATTGGATTCGCATCGACACGTATTTTCAGGGGCCGTTGGAGAATCCGAAGTTCACGCACATGCCGGTGCCGTGCATGCAATGCGAACACGCGCCGTGCGAACTGGTTTGTCCGGTCGCAGCCACAGTTCACGATCATGAAGGTTTGAACCTTCAGATTTACAATCGCTGCGTCGGCACCCGCTTTTGCTCGAACAACTGCCCGTACAAAGTTCGCCGGTTCAACTTTCTGCAATACGCCGATCTCAGAACTCCGAGCCTGGAACCGATGCGCAATCCGGAAGTCAGCGTGCGTTCGCGGGGTGTGATGGAGAAATGCACGTATTGCGTTCAACGCATCGCGTCGGCGCGCATTCGTGCCGAAAAGGAAAACCGAAAGATTCGCGAAGACGAACTTCAAACCGCCTGTCAGCAGGCGTGTCCGGCCAACGCGATTGTCTTTGGCGATCTCAACGGTGAGAACAGCACGGTGGCGAAGCTGAAGGAACATCCGCTCGACTATTCGATGCTCGGTGAACTGAACACGCGTCCGCGCACGACGTACCTGGCGAAGTTGCGAAATGCGGAAGCGAAATCGCCGGAAAACTCGGAGGCGAGCGCATGAGGGTTTTGTCGGAAATTAGAGCGGCGCTGAAGCGCGCGCACTCCAAACGCTCCGCGAAATTTATTTGCATCGGAAATGCGCGAAGCGTTTGGAGTGCGCGCGCTTCAGCGCCGCTTTCGCGCGGGGATTTGCGAAAACATTCAACGTTCAACATTCAACCTCGAACGTTCAAGGTTCCGGAGCGCGGCTCTGTGAGCCGCGGCGCGCGGACAGTGCTGAACGCGTTGAAT
>DASTXC010000088.1:0-44796 GCA_035765675.1 Verrucomicrobiia bacterium | reverse complement strand
TCGCCGGTGACTTCGCTGGATTTCACGCGGCGCGGCGCGGGGGATCGATGGTCGTGGTGCGATTCGCTGTTTATGGCGCCGCCGGTCTGGACGCGATTGTGGAAAGCGACCGGAGATCGGCGTTATCTGGATTACGCGGTTACGAACTGGTGGATCACATCGGAATATCTCTACGACACGCATGAGCATCTGTTCTATCGCGACAGCACGTATTTCGAGCGCCTCGAATCGAATGGCAAACGCGTGTTCTGGGGCCGCGGCAATGGCTGGGTGCTGGCGGGGCTGGCGCGAGTGATTCAGGATTTGCCGCAGGATCATCCGTCACGCGGGAAGTTCGTTCAACAGTTTCGGGAAATGTCCGAAAAAATTTTGGAATGCCAGCAACCGGATGGCCTGTGGCGATCAAGCCTGTTGGATCCGGACAGTTATCCGCTCAAGGAAACCAGTGGTTCGGGATTCTATGCTTACGGTCTGGCGTGGGGCGTGAACAATGGATTGCTCGATCGAAAACGATTTGCGCCCGCGGTGAATCAGGCGTGGGTTGCGCTGGTCGATTGCGTCACGCCGGAAGGCAAACTCACGCATGTGCAACCGATTGGCGCCGATCCGAAAAAGTTCGATCTGAATCACACAGACGCTTACGGCGTGGGCGCATTCCTGCTGGCAGGCAGTGAAATTTATCGCATGAACGGTGGAAAACTGCCGCCGCCAAAAACGGTTAAACCTTCGAAGTCCAGACCGGCAACCGCGCAGGATTTTCAGAAAGTCGTCGAACGTTATCGCGACGTGGCGTTGCGCGGCGATCCGGATTGGTCTTCGGAAAAATCGGCGACGACCAGCAGCGCAAAGCTGCGGGAATGGATGACTTCATTGAGTGCGGAAGGTTCCTGGGCCGATGTGGATTATCAGGATCAGGATCGCGCGTTCTGGAAATGCGTGGTGCATCTGGATCGCACGCGGCTTCTCGCGAAAGCGTGGACTGATCCCAACAGTTCATTGCATCACAATGCGGATCTGGAATCTGCGACGCTGCGGGCGTTGGATTTCTGGCTGGCAAAACGATTTCAAAATCCGAACTGGTGGTGGAATCAGATTGGCGTGCCGGGATACATGGCGGACATCCTCGCGCTGTTAAATGAAAAACTCACGGGCGAACGCCGCACCGCTGCGTTGGAAATTCTTGCCCAATCGGGTAATCCAAGAAGCGGCAGCGGCGCGAACACCATCTGGATTGCTGATCTGGCATTGCAACGGGGCGCATTGATGAGTGATGCGAAGTTGATCGCGGAATGCAGCCGGATTCTTGCGGGCGAAATCAAAATTACCACCGAGGACGGCATTCAGCCGGATTACAGTTTTCATCAGCACTACGCGCGCTTGCAGCAGTTCTCCTACGGAAGACCGTATCTCAGTACCGCGGCGCGCATCGCGTGGCAGTTGCAGGGAACGTGGAGTGTGCCGGACGATAAGGTGGAGATTCTCGCTGATCTGGCCTTGCGCGGCGATCAATGGATGTGCCGCGGCATTTACACGGTTCCATCGACAATTGATCGCAGCGTCAGCCGGCCCGGAACCCTGGCGTGGTCTGATATTCGGACGACGTTGAAACAATTGGTGGAACTTCTGCCGGGGCGCGCCAATGAATTGAAACAGTTCATCGCCCGACAGAACGGCAATGGCGAACCGCTGACTGGCGCACGAAATTTTCCACGCTCTGACTTCGCCACATTTCATCGGCCGGAATTTTCTTTTTTTTTGAAAACAGTTTCCGACCGGACGCTGCTGTCGGAGGTTGGTCTCAACGACGAAAATCTGAAAGGCGGGTTGCAGAACTGCGGCGATCATTATCTGCTGCGGGACGGACGCGAATATCTTGATCTGGCGCCCGTCTGGGACTGGAAACTGTTGCCGGGCGTGACTTTCGGCGAAGGCGCGGGCGAATTGCAGCGGCAGGCGTTTGTGGGTTCGGTGACGGATGGAAGGGATATCGCGTCCGCAATGGATTATCGATTTGGCACAAAAAACGAAACCCGGTTGGACGCAAAGAAATTCTGGGCCGCTCACGGCGATGTGGTGATTTGTTTGATCGCGGATTTGAATGCGCCGGAATTGCAACAGCCGGTTCGCACCGCGCTGGATCAATGTCGTTGGCGCGGCGCGGTGACGATTTGTGACGAAACCGGAAATCAATTCTCATTCTCGGGCGGCGAAACGAATGTGAACGCGCGCTGGGTGCATCATGCGGGATTTGGCTACGCGCCGCTCGGCGGATTGAGCATTAATGTTCGCGCGGAATCGTCGAGTGGTTCGTGGCAAGCAATCAATCGTGCGCTGTCGTCGGAAACCGTAACCGCACCGGTTTTTCTTCCCGTGTTGGAACATGGAATTGCGCCTGTCCATCAGAACGGCGGATTCGTAATCGCGGCGGGAAATGTTTCCAACGTGGCAACCGTTTTCAAAAAGCCATCCTGGCGAGTGTTGCGAAATGATTCCGATGTGCAGGCGGTGAAATTTGAAGACGGCACAATGCTGGCCGCGTTTTATGGTGCGGGTGAATCGGCCGGGCAGGGGAGGTTTGAATTGACGGCGGATCAGCCATGCATCGTGCTGGCGCGGAAGAAACGCATCTGGGCTTGCGATCCAACTCAACGCGGCGGGCGTGTGACGATTCGATGGAACGGGAAGTCGCAGGTTGCGGATCTTCTCCCGAATGGAATGACGATCGAACTTCCCTGAAGATGTAATTCGCTCCGCACGCTTCGTTGATTCCATGCGACGAATGTAGGTGTGTTGTTTTCTATGATTTCAGTTGGAATCAGACCCGCGGGATGCAGCCCATTTCCGGATAGTGGCGGTTGGGATAAATTCGCCCACAAAGACGCGCCCACAACCGGTCATGGAAGTCGCACAGAAAGATCCAGCCAGTGCTGACCAAAGCGATCCCACATCGCCGCCGCTTCGCATTACCGCCCTGCTGATTGAAGATAATCCGGCCGATGCGCGGCTGATTCAATACATGCTGATTGATTCCGGCGACGGCATTTTCCAGCTCGAACATGTTGATCACCTGGCGAAGGGATTGAAGCGGATGGAATCGCCGGGAATCGACATCGTGCTTTCCGATCTTTCGCTTCCCGACAGTCATGGATTGGAAACTTTCACGCGGCTGCATGCGCAGGCGCCGCAGATTCCAATCATTGTTCTGACCGGCCTGAACGACACCACCGTGGCCGTGAACGCGGTTCACGAAGGCGCGCAGGATTTTCTCGTGAAAGGCCAGGTCGATGGCCCCTCGCTGACGCGCGCGATCCGCTACGCGATTGAACGCAAACGCATGTCCGAGCAGTTGCATCGCTACGCCGATGAATTGCGAAAGAAAAACGCGCAGCTCGAAGCGGACTTCAACATGGCCCGGGAGATTCAGCAGATCTTTTTGCCGAACGAATATCCGACGTTTCCCGGCTGGGCGACGGCGGAGGAAAGCGCGTTGAAATTTGCGCATCGCTACATTCCAGCGGCAGCGGTGGGTGGCGACTTCTTCGACTTCTTTGCAATCGATGACACGACCGGCGGCGTTTTCATTTGCGATGTCATGGGGCACGGCATGCGCGCGGCATTGATCACCGCGATCATGCGCGGCTTGATTGAGGAGTTGATGTCGATGGCGGGAAAGCCGGGGAAATTTCTTACGGAGATCAATCGCAGCCTGCGCGCGATTCTGCGGCAGACGCGCGAACCGTTTCTGGCGACCGCGTTTTATGCGGTTGTGGATGTCGCGACCGGTGAAATGCAATTTGCGAATGCGGGACATCCGAGTCCGTTTTATCTGAACCGGGAAGGAGGTTCGGTTGAACCGTTGAAGAATTTCGATTCACGCCACGGGCCGGCGCTCGGGTTGTTCGAGCGTTCGATTTATCCCGCATGCAAAATGCAGGTCAATACGGGAGATGTTCT
The DNA here is from genome assembly GCA_035765675.1 of Verrucomicrobiia bacterium. Lineage (GTDB taxonomy): Bacteria > Verrucomicrobiota > Verrucomicrobiia > Limisphaerales > DASXHY01 > DASXHY01. The sequence goes on along the minus strand of DASTXC010000088.1, from coordinate 40,842 downwards.
GCTGCTGTTCACGGATGGCATTTACGAAGTGCAGAGCGCCGGGGAGGAAGAGTTCGGCCAGGAACGGTTGTTGGAGTTCTTTCGCAGTCGTCACGGTTTGGCGCCGGGCGAACTCTTCGATGCGTTGCTGGCGGATGTGCAGGAATTTTCCGGAGCGAATGAATTTGAAGATGATGTGTGCCTCGCGAGCGTGGAGGTCTGCAAGGTGGGATTGGAAGGGAAATAGAGTGCTTCGGCGCACCGCCTTCAAAGACGGGCCTTAGAATCTGGAACGCGGCTGCTTCGACGTCGTTCTTTCAAAATTGAAAAAAAAGCCGGGATGTGGAATGCGGGAATTGAAGTTGCTCTATTGGGACTCTTTAGGCACGCAAACGGATTTTGAAGCTTTTCAGTCCTTTCACGCTGGCGACAGGTTTTTACCGGTTCGCAATCATGAAAAATTTCAATGATGAACAATTGCGTGGAGTTCAAATTGAGTAACATTGCAGAAGCAACGTTCAAGTCACTCATAGTCTGTTGTGGGCCTTAGTATGATGCCGTCGAAATACGTAAACCCTTGTGGCAAAAGTTGATGTTCAAAAATCGTTCGGGACGTCAGTCCGGGCCTGGAGAGGTCGTTTGGGAATTTCCCAAGAGGAATTAGCCGAGCGCGCCGGCCTGCATCGAACGTACGTGTGTGATATCGAACGCGGTGCGCGGAACGTGTCGCTTAAAAGCGTCGAGAAGCTGGCCAAAGCGCTGGAGGTTTCGCTGTCCGCCTTGTTTTCGTTTCCCGGAAGCGCTTTGGAAAAACTTCCCACTGCCGTGCCTGAGGGAATGGTGGATATCCTGTTTGTCGAAGACAACCTGAACGATGCCGACCTGACGCTGGAGGCATTCAAAGGCGCGAATTTTTCCAATTGCATTCATCTGGTTCGCGACGGCGCGGAGGCGCTGGATTTTCTTTTTTGCCAGGGACGTTATCAGCAACGGACCTTTGACTCCGGGCCGCACATGGTTTTGCTTGATCTGAACCTTCCGAAGATTCCTGGATTGGAAATTTTACGCCGGATCAAAGCCGATCCGCGGACGCGGTCGATCTTCGTGGTGGTATTGACGTCATCGAAGTACGACCGCGACATCGAAGCCAGCAAGCGGCTGGGCGCCGATGCGTATATTGTCAAACCGGTGGATTTTCAAAACCTGAGCGAAGTAACCCCGCGGCTGAGTTTTCAATGGGCGCTGTTGAAACCAACGCCGACATTAGACGTCTAGCGAACGGACTTTTTGTCAGCGAGAAAGCCTGCAGACGCAGGCCGGGCGGACGGTGTGTTTTGGATTCAATTTTTTCCGCGCGTTTTTTCGTTTCGCTTTCTTCCGCCCGAGGTTTGAACGGCGAGCCATTTTTCTTTCATTTCCCTTTCTTTTGTTGTCAACATCGGCCCGTAGCGCGGGGTGGCGCGCTCTTTGGTCGCTGGTTCAGGTGACAATGCTTCATGGGGAGACTGGTATATGGCTATTCGGCTCAAGACGATGATGGTTGAGGATTCCGCGGCAGATGCGGAATTGCTGGCAATGGCGCTTCAGTCCGCGGGATTTGATCCGGAATGGACGCGGGTCGATAACGAGCGGGATTTCTGCGCGGGCCTCGAGCCTTCTCTGCAAATTGTCTTCTCGGATTTCTCCATGCCGAATTTCTCCGCCAACCGGGTTTTGCAATTGCTCAAAGAGGAAAACTTCACCGCGCCCTGCATCATTGTTTCCGGAACGATCGGAGAAGAGCAGGTGGCGGAAATGCTGAAATCTGGCGCGACGGATTACGTTTTGAAGGATCGGCTGGATCGCGTTTCGTTTGTGGTTCAGCGGGCGCTTCGCGAATCCCGGGATCGCGTCGAACGCAAGCACGCGGAAGAGCAGGTTCGCATTCGCACGATGGCGCTGGAAGCCGCGGCGAATGGAATTTTAATTACAGATCGCGACGGGAAAATTCTCTGGGCGAACCGTGCGTTCAGCGTCATGACGGGTTACACACTGGAGCAGGCGCTGAATCAAAACGTCCGGCTGCTGCAATCCGGTGAACATCCGGAAACGTTTTACCGGGATCTTTGGGAAACGATTCTTTCCGGACAGATCTGGCGCGGCAGCATTACGAATCGGCACAAGGACGGCAGCCTTTATTGGGAGGACATGACGATCACGCCGGTGCGGGCGGAGGGCGAGATTTCTCATTTCATCGCGGTCAAACAGGATGTCACGGAGCGCAAGCAGGCGGAAGCTGCCCTGGAATCCGCCCAGGAAAAACTCAATCGCCTGCTGGCGCACAGTCCGGCGGTGATTTACTCGCTGCGACTCGAAAATGGGAAATGGCTGCCGGTTTGGGTCAGCGAAAATATCAAACAGCTCTTCGGCTACAATTCCGAGGATGTGCGTTCTCCCGAATGGTGGGCGGAACACGTTCATCCGGAGGATCGCCGCCTGACTCTGGGCGAAGACACCCGCCTGCTCACGTCCGGACATTCCAACAAGGAATATCGTTTCAAACATAATGACGGCGGCTATCGCTGGCTTTCCGACGAACAACAACTGGTTCGCGACGCCGCCGGGCAGCCTTGCGAAATTGTCGGCGTCTGGATGGATGTCACGGATCGCAAAGGTCTCGAAGCACAGTTGCGACAGGCACAAAAACTGGAATCCATCGGCCAGCTCGCCGGCGGTGTGGCGCACGACTTCAACAACATCCTCACGGTGATTCAGGGTCACGCGTCACTGCTGCTTTCCAACCGCGCTCTCGGCGATGGCCCCCAGGAATCCGCCCAGCAGATCGCGCTGGCCAGTGAGCGCGCGGCCACGCTCACGCGACAATTGCTGACGTTCAGTCGAAAGCAGGTCATGCAGCCGAAAGTGCTGGACGTAAATGATGTTGTGGGGAACGTCCTGAAAATGCTCAAGCGGCTGCTGCGTGAGGATGTTTCACTTCAGGTCGAGTATTCCGCGAATCTTCCAATGGTTCACGCCGATGCGGGAATGTTGGAACAGGTGCTGATGAACCTCGCGGTCAACGGACGGGATGCCATGCCCAATGGTGGCGAATTGACGATCAGCACCGCCGAAGTAGCGATCGGTCCGGAATACCTGCTGTCGCACGCCCACGGCTCGGCGGGGAAACATGTTCGTCTTTCCGTGAGCGACAGCGGTTGCGGAATTGATCCCGAAATTCTGCCTCGAATCTTCGAACCTTTCTTTACCACGAAACCCGTTGGCTACGGAACAGGACTCGGATTGGCGACCGTTCACGGGATTGTTCATCAGCATCGCGGTTGGATCGATGTAGAAAGCGAACGCGGCAAGGGAACTGTGTTTCGCGTTTATTTTCCTGTGGTGAACGAACCGGAAAAACGTGCCGCCGCACCCGCCAGCGAATCTCCTGTTCCGCATGGCACAGAAACCATCCTGCTGGTTGAAGATGAAGATGCGGTTCGAACGCTGGCGCGCAATGTTCTGGAACGCAAAGGTTACAAAGTCATCGAAGCCGTTTCGGCTGTGGAAGCGTTGAAAAACTGGGATCAGCTCCGCGAAAAAGTGAATCTGGTGCTCACGGATATGGTTATGCCCGGCGGCATGACCGGGTTGGACCTGATGAAAAAGCTGAATGCGGAATCCCCTTCACTGCCCGCCATCTACACCAGCGGCTATAGCGTGGACATCGTGGGCAAGGAATTCGAACTGCGCGACGGCATCAACTTTCTCCAAAAGCCCTATGGCCCACGCCGTTTGGCTCAGACCGTTCGCGATGCGCTGGATAAAGCGGCGAAAGGAATGCCCGAAGATTCACGGCGCGCTGAAAGCCGGATGCGTTAAGCGAAAATAAAAAGCGGGAACACGCTTGCGCATGTTCCCACCTGGGGTTGGGGATTTGGGGCGAAAATTTCTGGAACATCCCTCCCACTCAACTTACGCAGTTCATTGTCGTTGGCGGACGGCTCAATTGAATAGGGTGAGAGCCCCAGTTGCGGTTTGCGGCGAATTCATTTCTGCGATTCCCAACCGTGGCATTCCCGTTGCTGAACTTCCTGTTGCCGTCATCCCGAATCCGGGTTGGGGCAAAAATTTGAAGCTATGGCAAATCCGTTTTCCGCTCAAACTGCGTATCAGGCCGACCAGCAAAAGCTGCGTCGCGAACGCGTCAAAATCACCTTCTATGCGATCGTTGGAACACTGGTCGTGTTTTGCCTCGCGCTGCTGTTTCAGGGTTGTAAACATTACGAACCCTCTTCCGAAAACCCAATCACCGCGCTGCCGCCGGCCCAGATTTCGAGCGATCTTCCGCCCGTTGCCAGCATTCCCGAACCTGTGATTTCCTCGAATCTGGAAGCTGTTCCATCGACCGCGCCGGTTATTATTGAGCCAGCGGATTCTGTTTCGACGTCCGCAGTCTCAACCGCACCAGAAGAAAAACCGGTTGCGACCGTTCCCGAACCCGCGCCCGCTGAAACTCTTTACGTTATCAAACGCGGCGATTCTTTGAGCGCCATTGCGAAAGCCAATCGAACTACAGTGAAAGCGCTTAAAGCGGCGAATGGATTAACCAGTGATCGCATTCTGGTTGGCAAAACGCTGAAGATTCCAGCGGATCATTCCTGAGTTTTTGCACTTCGGTAAAAGGGGAACTCCGTTTGTTCTGACTGATTCGCAGACAGTCCTCTGTTCATTTTCGTTACACCCGCGTCTTCTGGTCCCCTCGTTTCTGATCATCCCATAGAGAATCTTCTCAATATTTTCTGAGGATCCGTGTTCCTCTGAAGCAGAAAAGGATGAGGAAGGACCGTTAAGGCCAAAGCTTCTCCTGAAAAGATTGGTGACTTGACGGTGCTACGGTTTCTGAATTTTGATCCCACCAGTGCTCCGCAACCAGGAATGCTCCCATCACGAAACGTCAGCACGAACGTTCGGCAAATCTGTATTGTGCAATCACCTGAACAGCGGAGCAAACCCCTTGATGAAATCTTTTATCGTCCTTCTCGTCGTTATCAGTTTTGGCGGTGTCAGTTTTTCCCGCGCTGCGGAAACCTTCCTGCCGCCGGATTCGCCGACGGTTAAATCCAGTTTCAACACGGGTTGGAAATTTTTCAAAGGCGACCTCACCAACGCGGAACAAGTCAGCTTCGACGATTCAAGCTGGGAAGATGTTTCCGCGCCGCACACCTACAATGATGTCGATTCCTACGCGCACATCATCAGCCACAGCGGCGGAGATCGTTCTCCTTATGCTGGAGTTGCGTGGTATCGAAAACATTTCAAACTGCCGGCCGGCGCCAGCAACGGGAAAGTTTTCCTGGAATTTGAAGGATTGAAACAGGCGGGCCGCGTTTGGGTGAACGGAAAATTCGTCGGCAAATACGAAAACGGTGTCACGCCTTTCGGGATTGATCTCACTGACTTCGCGCATTTCGGCGATGCGGAAAATGTGATCGCGGTAAAGGTGGACAACAGCAATGACTATCGCGAAGAGTCGAGCGGCGTTGGTTTTGAGTGGATGGGCCGCGCGTTCAATCCGAACTACGGCGGCTTGAATCACGACATCTGGCTGCATCTCACGGGCAAGGTTTATCAAACACTGCCTCTTTACGAGAACCTGAAGACTACGGGCGTTTACATTTATCCGTCGAATTTTTCGATCCCCGACCGCGCCTGCGATGTGCATATCGAATCGCAGGTTCGCAACGAATCCGGCGATCAACAGTCGATCACCCTTTCCGCTGTGGTGGTAAATGCTGCCGGTGAAGTCTGCGCGAAAATTGAAGGCGACACTTCGGATCTGGTGGACGGTCAAACCGAGACGTTCATGGCGACGGGGCGATTGACGAATGCGCATTTCTGGGACGTGAACGATCCGGCGCTTTATGACGTCTTCTGCATTCTCAGCGTGGATGGCAAAGTGGTGGACGTGCGGAGGATTAAAACGGGTTTTCGTAAAACCGAATTCAAAGGTGGCGTTGGTATCGGCGGCATTTATCTGAACGAGAAATTTGTCTGGCTTACCGGTTATGCGCAGCGGTCGTCCGATGATTGGGCGGGACTCGGCCAGGCGTATCCGGATTGGATGCACGATTACAACGCGCAACTGATTCGCAGCACGCACGCGAATTATGTCCGCTGGATGCACATCGCGCCGCAGGCCGTGGACGTCCGCGCCTGTGACAAAGCGGGAATCGTTGAAGTCTGTCCCGCAGGCGACAAGGAAAAGGACGTGACGGGGCGGCAATGGGAACAGCGTCTGGAAGTGATGCGCGATGTGATGATCTATTTCCGGAATTCGCCGAGCATCTTGTTTTGGGAGGCGGGTAACAACAGCATTACGGCGGAACACATGCAGCAGATGGTTGGTCTGCGAAAGCAATGGGATCCGCATGGCGGACGCGTCGCGGGCTGTCGCACGTTGAATGATCCAGAGACGACGCCCATCGCGGAATATTTCGGCGTCATGATCGGCCAGGATCCGCGCACCGATGCTTTGAGCAATCCCACAAATATGTTTCGCGCCTACAGTGCGCAACGTCGTGATCGCGCTCCGTTTATTGAGACCGAAGATTTTCGAGACGAAGCGGCACGACGTTTCTGGGATGATTTTTCTCCGCCGCATTTCGGTTTCAAACCGGGGCCGAACGACACTTATCATTGGAACTCCGAAACGTTCTGTCTCGCTGCGGCCACGCGCTATCACGATTACTTCGTCAACTGCATTACCAACACCAATCCCCGCCGCGCCAAGTGGTCTGGTTATGCGTCGATCTATTGGTCGGATTCGAACGCCGACGGACGTCAGAACAGCAGCGAAGTCTGTCGTGTGAGCGGCAAAGTGGATTCCGTCCGTTTGCCCAAGCAGGCGTATTACGTCTATCGCGTCATGCAAAATCCCGCGCCTGATCTGCACATCGTCGGTCACTGGACTTATCCCACGAACACAGTGAAAACGGTTTTCGTTGCGGCGAATCATTGCGACTCCGTGGAATTGTTTTTCAATGGCAAGTCGCTGGGCGTCACCAATCAGCCATGCGATTTTGTGGACACCTTCGATGGCAAAAATAAAAATCTCGGCAACACCGGTTACATCTTTGCGTTTCCGAAAATCAAATTTGAGCCGGGCACGATTTCAGCCATTGGCAAGGCTGGTGGAAAAACAGTCGCGCGGGCTGAAATCAAGACTGCGGGTGCTCCGAAAAAATTGAAGCTGACGGCTCGCACGGGTCCAGGTGGATTGCGGGCGGATGGCTCAGATGTGGTTCTCGTTGATGTTGAAACCGTGGACGAAAACGGCGCCCGCTGTCCGACGGACGAAGCGCGCGTTGATTTCAAATTGACCGGTCCGGCGATCTGGCGCGGCGGCTACAACAGCGGCAAAACGAATTCCATCAATCATCTCTGGCTCGACAGCGAATGCGGCATCAACCGCGTCGCGATCCGCTCCACGACGACTCCCGGAGTGATCACCCTGACCGCGTCGCGTCCTGGATTGGAACCTGCCACCGTGCGGATCGAAGCGATTGCTCATGATCAACTGGTTCAAGGGGACAGTTCAGAAAAATAATGGAGTATTAGAAGTTGAAGCCGATCTGAAAAGCCAATGGAAAACATCGGGAGATCCGCAAAGCTGGGAACTTCTTTGATTAACCGTAATGGTTCCCTGACAGGTTCTCAGGCGTAGAGTCGTTCAAACCATTGTCTGTATTGGTGCCCACGACAGGACTTGAACCTGTACGATGTTACTCACTAGAACCTGAATCTAGCGCGTCTGCCAATTCCGCCACGTGGGCTACCGGAAAACTGACCCTGTTTAATTACGCACGGTTCACTGGCGGGGCAAGCCAAATTCATCCAATCCGTCGATTGTTTGCAAAGTTTCTTGCCGCTCGATCCAATCACGGCGTTGAACCCGCGGCGCGATTTGAATCTGCTGATGGAATTGCAGCCGGCGAGTTGGACACCGCGCCGGGGATCGGCGACTCCGTGTTCGGTATTCTCGATTTTCGCACTCGCTCGACCGCCACCGTCATCCAGGCCACCGCGAGCACCACAGCCAGCAGCACCGTGCCCAGCGCAATCCAGGGCCAGATATATTTGCGGCGAGTTTCGGTTTCGAGAGGTTCGTCCATATAGCACGATAGCTTCCGCTGATTGCGGTGGGAAAAACAATTCCAATCTCCTGCAAAAAATCTCGCGAACGCCATTCCCGCAATTCATCTTTTGCGTGTGCATCTGGCTCATCTGCGTCTTCGAGACTTCCGCAATTACGCGCGGTTGGACTTGGATTTTTCGCCCGGATTCCATCTGCTGCTCGGCAACAACGCCCAAGGGAAAACCAACATTCTCGAAGCGGTTTACCTGATGGCGACGCTGCGATCTTTCCGCGGCGTCGGCAGTTCGCAAATGGTTCGGCACGGTCAGAAAGGTTACTTCGTCGGCGGCAAAGTGGTGGGGCAGGGCGATCACGAAATCAAAATGTATTGGTCCGCGGCCGAACGCAGTCTCAGCCTCGACGCGCGCCCGGTTAGAAAACTAACGGAATATCTCGGCACGCTGCGAACGGTGGTTTTCTGCACGGAAGATCTGCAACTGGTCAAAGGCTCGGGACGCAACCGGCGACGTTTTCTCGATCTGTTGTTGTCGCAAACGCATTCGGGCTATCTGCCGTTGCTCCAGCGGTACACACAGTCGCTGCGTTCGCGTAACGCCTTGTTGAAACGTCCGATGCCGGATGAAGTTGCCCTCGAAAGTTTCATGCGCGAACTGGTCAGCGTTGGCCAGGAAATTATTCGCCTGCGTCGTGAACTGGTTCCGAAATTTTCTCCGCTGGCGCGCCTCGCATATCGCCGTATTTCCAATGACGCCGAGGAGTTGCGCATCGAATATCAGCCGAGCGTGAAAAAAGATTTCGCGTTGGAACTCGCGCAGAACCGGCGACGCGAACAGTCGTATCGCGCAACGCTGATCGGACCGCATCGCGATGAGGTTCAACTGCTGTTGAACGATCGTTCGGCTGCGCAGTTTGGCAGTGAAGGCCAGAAGCGCACGCTGGCAACCGCATTGAAAATGGCGCAGGCGGAATTCCTCACCGGCATTCATGGATCGCCGCCGATTCTGCTGATCGACGACATCATGGGCGAACTGGATATCAAACGTCGCAGCGGTTTGCTGCCGTTGCTGGAGCGATCACATCAGGCGCGCGGGCAGGTATTCATGACCGCGACGGAAGAAAACTGGCCGAGTGAACTGAGTCGTGAACTGAAACGCTGGCAGGTCGAGCGCGGCGCGTTGAAATCTGTGGCTTGATGATTTGAAACGCGAACGGAGCGCAGGGCTGTGACCTGCAGCAGTGAGGTTTTTCACAAAGGCGATCAGATAAGTGGAAGCTGCCGATCTGCGAAGCTGCTGCGAGTCGCAGACCCGCGCTCCGCGCTGCGTGAGTTTTCTGGATTTCCTCGCGTTCATTGTTAGCTTTCGGCCATGCGAATTTTATCTGGCATCCAGCCTTCGGGCGCGCTGCACATCGGAAATTATTTCGGAATGATGCGGCCGGCGATTGAGCTGCAGGAAAAGGGCGAAGCGTTTTATTTCATCGCGGATTATCATTCCATGACGTCTTTGTTCGATCCAGAACAGCGACGCAAGAACACGCTGGATGTCGCGCTCGATTTTCTCGCATGCGGTCTTGACCCAAACAAATCTGTGTTTTTTCGCCAGTCGGACGTCCCGGAAGTCACCGAACTCACCTGGATTCTGACCACGCTCACGCCGATGGGATTGCTGGAGCGCGCGCACAGTTACAAAGATAAAATCGCCAAGGGACTTTCGCCGAATCACGGATTGTTCGCGTATCCGGTGCTGATGGCCGCGGATATTTTAATCTACGATTCAAACGTTGTTCCGGTCGGGCGCGATCAGAAACAGCATGTGGAAATGACGCGCGACATCGCGATCAAGTTCAACGAGCAATACGGTCAGACCTTCATTCTGCCCGAACCGCAGATTCGCGAGGAAGTCGCCGTTGTTCCGGGAATTGACGGCCAGAAGATGAGCAAGAGCTACGGCAACACGATTGAAATTTTTGGCGAGGAAAAAGCACTGCGCAAAAAAGTGATGGCCATTGTCATGGACAGCCGTTTGCCTGCCGAACCCAAGCCGGATGCAGACAAGAACAACGCCATTCAACTGTTGAAACTCGTCGCTCCGGCTGAAGTGGCGAAAGATTTTGAAGATCGTTTGCGCGCGGGTGGATTGGGCTATGGCGATCTGAAGAAAGCTTTATTTGAGCAGTATTGGAATTACTTCGCCGCCGCGCGAACCAAACGCGCTGAGTTGGTGGCGAACCTGGATTACGTGCATCAGGTTCTACGCGAAGGCGCTGCGAAGGCTCGTGCGAAAGCTCAGGAAGTTCTGAAGCGCGCCCGCAAGGCGAGTGGATTGGAATAGCACGGTTGCAAAAACAAGAAACGCAGAAGTCGGAAAGCCGGATTTCGTTGAACCTCCGCGGCGCTTAGCGATCTCAGCGCCTCTGCGTTGAAAGGCGTGATTAAAATCCCCGGAGCGCAGTGCTGCTGCGTTTCGGCAATCCGGGCGCGGGCGCGCGTTTCAGCACCAGATATTCAATCCCGTGCTTCGCGCAGTATTCACGCTTCTCCGGCACGTCACCGTCTTCATTCACCGCGTAAATGTGCGGCCGAATGATTTGCATTTCCGGTTCGGCATCGAGCCAGCCTTGGCCGCTGGAAATCAAGGCCGCTTTCACATAACGAATTGAACTGAGCACGTAACGACGTTCTTCCTGCGGAAAGAGCGGACGGCCTTCGCCCTTGAGTAATCGGATGTTCGCGTCGTGGCCGACCACGACATAAAGATCGCCGTGCGCGCTGGCTTCCTCGCAGAAACGCACGTGTCCGGAATGAAACCAATCGTAACAGCCGGTGACGATTACGCGCTTGCGTCCAGTAGCTTCGGGCGTGATGAAAGTAGATTTTGAAAATCCTTTCAATTGTTCTTCGCTGATCACGCGCAGTTCCATTCCGTGTTTCGCACAGAAAGAACGTTTGGCGGAATTGTCCTGGGCGGATTCCACGGCCCAGATGGAGGGCGAGGCAGATGTATCAGGCAATGGGTCGTCGCCGATTTCGGTTTGGAGTTTTACTTCGTTCACGTAGCGAACCGCGCGTAAAAAATAAATCCTTTCGGATTCAGGAAATTTCGGCGGCTTACCGAGCTTTTGTTGAATCACCGAATCGGACCAAAGCAAAACCGTCACCGGCCCGAGCTTTGAAGCTTCTTCGAGAAAACGCAAATGCCGCGAGCGGAGATCATCAAAACTGCCGGAAACTAGAACAGGGCGAGACATTGTCAGCTAATCGGCGAAGAAAATTTCAGGCCGCAGAACCCCAGGCGTCGTAGCGCAGGTTTCCAAATCGGCTGTATCGCCGATTTCCAAATCGGCAGCGCGCAAATTGGTTTTACGCGTCGAAATCTCCGATGCGCCGCAGGTTTAGAAACCTGCGATACAGCAGACTTGGAAGTCTGCGCTACAAGGTCGAGCAGCCTTTTCATCGCTTTTCCGTTCGCACGGTCACTTGGAACGCGCCGGGTACCGGTTCTTTTGAAATCACGAACAAATATCCACCGCCGCAGCCGGAGAACATCGCGCCGGGGAAATTGCGCTGATAAACCTTCAGCATTTTTTTCAGATCAAATCGAATCAACGGATGCCGCACCACCTGCGGCAATAATTTTTCCCAGCATAACATGGTTTCGTTCAATGACGCGCCGAGAGCCTCCACGTCGAAATTTCGAATCGCGTTGAAGCAATCGCGCCCGGTTTGTCCCAGCCGCGAAATCCACTTCGGATCGAGATTCTTTTCGCCGAGCGGATTGTAACCTTCGGGCCGGGGTTCGACCGGAAGAACATGCAGCACTTTTTCCAGCCAGCGGACGGCGCGCGCCGTGTTCAACGATTCAATGTGCCGGGGAAAAATTCCACCTTCGAAATTGTAATCGTAATCCAGTCGGCTCACGCCGGGATAAACCAGCCCGATCATATCCTGCGATCCGCTGGGTTCCGATTTGCCTTCGTTTTCTGCGGCGTAAAGTTCGCGCACGAGTTTGTTCAATGGACGCTTCGGCAATTTGCCGTTCCAGAGTTTGGTCGCAATCGCGCGTGTTCCGCTGGCGCAACCCGCGCGATCCATGACGCGGAACGTCGGTTCCAATGAAACCACAACCATGGAACCCGGCGGTTTGGGATTCAGCTTCGAAACGAAGGGCTGATCAATCCAACCGCCCGCAAGTTGCAGGCGGTTGGGAATGGAGCCGATGGCGTCCGCAATGAACGGCGCGGATTTTTTCATCAGCCGATGCCGACGCGTTTGCCTTCTTTGCGCGCGTAATACTGTCGCTTGATCCACTTGTAGGTGGCGGCGAGACCTTTGTCCAAAGGCGTGTTCGGTTCCCAGCCGAGCGTTTTCTTGATGAACGTATTATCACTGTTGCGACCGGCGACGCCACGCGGCGCGGTGGGATCGTAAGTGCGCTTGAGTTTCACGCCGGCGATTTTTTCCACCTTGGAAAGCAGTTCGTTGATGGAAACCAGTTCGCTCGAACCCAGGTTGATCGGTGTCGCGATCAGCTTGTCGCTGTGCATGATCATATCGATCCCTTTCACGCAGTCATCGATATACATGAAGCTGCGCGTCTGGGTGCCGTCGCCCCAGATGTTGATTTCCTTTTTGCCGGTGTCGATGGCTTCGATCACTTTGCGGCACATCGCGGCGGGAGCTTTTTCGCGTCCGCCGAACCAAGTGCCGTTCGGTCCGTAAACATTGTGGAAACGGGCGATGGCGGTTTTCATTCCGCGTTCGTGCCAGTATTCCTCGCAGAACATTTCCGAAATCAGTTTCTCCCAGCCGTAACCGCGTTCGGCCATTGCGGGATAGGCATCGGATTCCTTGAGCGCGCGAACTTTGGGATCCTGCTGCAACTGGGTGTTGTAGGCGCAGGCGGAGGAGGAGAAGAAATAGCGGCGCGCACCGGCGTTGTAGGCGGCTTCGATCATGTTCGTGTTGATCAAAATCGAGCGCAGGCATTCGACGCGGAAACGTTCGATGAAGCCCATGCCGCCCATGTCCGCGGCGAGATTGTAAACTTCCACAGCGCCTTCGCACACGCGTTTGCAGTTTTCAGCGTCGCTGACGTCGAGGCAAAGCGATTCAACGCCGGGGACGTGGAGATACCATTCGTAGAGCGGTTTCTTGTCCACGGAACGGATGTTGGTGAAACCTTTGTTTTTGAAATACAGCGCGAGGTTGCCGCCGATGAATCCGCCGCCGCCCGTGATGACAATCAAGTCGTCTTTTTTCCGTGGCGGATCTTTTTCAATGAGTCGTTTTTTTTCCATAAAGCTGTGAATGTGTGGACCAGTCAGGTCGTGGTAGTGTTGGAGAATTTCAACGGCGTGGCAATGCTGGATTGGTTGTTTGCCGGTCCGAACACAGGTCGGGGAGACGGAAATTTTTGGGGAAACGTTGCATCAGCGCTTTGCCACTTGGGCTGGAGTTGAGCTACCGAACCGATTGAATCACTTTTGCGATCTTCTTTAAATCAGCAACGAACAACGCCATTTCGCGATGGCGGGTTTCTTCGTCAGGCGCGCGTAAAATCGACGAAGGATGAACGGTGGCAACCGTGTTTTCCGCGAGTTCCGATTGGATGAATTGCCCGCGCTGACGGCTGACGCGAAAATCCTTTCCCAATAACGCCTGCGCCGCCGTCGCTCCAAGGCAAACCAGAACCTTCGGTTTCAGAACCGACAATTCGGCTTCCAGCCAGGGACGACACGCGGCGATTTCGCGCCCGTTCGGTTTTTTGTGAATGCGGCGTTTGCCCTTCGGCTCCCACTTGAAATGTTTCACCGCGTTAGTGACGTACACTTCATCACGATCAATCCCCGCTTCTTCGAGCGCTTTGTTCAACAGTTTTCCCGCAGGGCCGACAAACGGTTTTCCTGCGAGGTCTTCGTCATTGCCCGGTTGTTCGCCAACAAAGACGACCTTCGCGTGGCGCGAACCTTCGCCGAAGACTGTTTGCGTTCCGGTTTTCCAAAGCGGACACGCCTGGCAACGGCGCGCGGCTTCCTGCAATTTGCTGATCGTTGGGCGCGGCGGAATCAAAGGCGCCGCAGTTTCAGTTTTCAGCAATGAACGACGTGGACGATTTGAAGTTCTTTCGATGACTCGACGTTCCATGGTGAAGATTACCACAAAACGAAAGCGAAACGTCTGGGGTGATTCGGGCAATCACTCCTTGCGCCGATGCGGCAAAAAACGAAGTTGGAATATGCCGAAAGAAATTCGCTTTGGAGAATTGGTGAAAAAATCGGGGAAGCCGAAAATCGTTTCGCTCTGGACCGATCCGAAGCGGGATCAGTCGTTCATGAAAGCGGTGAAGGAAAATCGTATTCTCACGCTGACGCAGGAACCGACGAGCAAGCGGAAGGATTTTGGGCGAATCGGCTTTTATCCGGAGCCGCACGTGTCTTATCTCGTATTCCCCAAACCGCTGCCGAAAGACGCCGCGCCGCGCGTGATCGGAATCAAGTATGAGCTGATTGCGACGGCGCGTGTTTCGGATCCGGTGATCGTTTCGGACCCGAAGATTTCGCGCCGTCGGCTGAAACCGGAAAAGCCAAAGCCGAAATTCGACGTCTTGATCCGGCGCACGATCGTGATCGAAACCATGATCAATGTTGAAAACGCTTCTACTCAGAACGACGCCAAACGCAAAGCTTTGCAGGCGGTGAAGGAAGAATCGTTTGATACGGCCAGAGCTGTGATCCGCGATGAGGTGCTGAATGTGGAGGAACGGTGAGCGGGTCGAGAGCAGCTATGGTGTAACGATTTCAAAGACTCCGAACACTTCAAAATCAGCGGGATTCGATGTGAACAAACGCCGGACGCCGGCCACATGGAACACCGCCGCCAGTTCTGTATCGAGAATCCGCTTCCGGCCCAGATTAAATTGCCGCATCCAACGCAAGCTCTGCAAAAGAGTTTCGGCAGACGATTGCACCAAACCAACCGATCGATTTTCGAGAAACCCCTGCGTCCAATCCAAGGCCTGCGTCATGGTTAGAGGCGGACTGAATCGGCGCGGATCAGTAACGACGTGGAGAAATTCACTGATGATTAACGGAGGGAAAACAATTTGGCTGCCATTTTTAACTTCGGATTGCACCGCAGAAACGGTCCGGGCATTGGCGGGATGATCGCGCAAGGCGAGTTGAACCAGAATATTGCAATCCAGTCCTGTCATCGGCCATCAAAGATTTCATCAGCCAATTCGGATTGCGAAATATTTGGTGTCAAAACGCGATGACCGGCAATGGACTCAACTCGAAAATCCGTTCCTTTTGCCGAAGCAACGGTCGATGCCACCAATCGAGCAACGGGTTGTTGTCCATCAGTAAAAACAACTTCGTTGCCGAGCTGGACCTGCCGCACCAACTCCGCCAACCGGTCCGGGAATTCGGCTAAATCCGCAGTGGTTTTCATAGATGACAAATTACGCGCCGCTTGGAACTTAGTCGAGTCGCACTTGCGCCGAATTTCCATGCGCGCCGAGACCTTCCATCTCTGCGAACTTGCTCACGGTTCGCAAAGCTTTCTTCAGCGAATTGCGATTATATTCCACCACGCTCGTGCGGCGCTGAAACTGATCCACCGTCAGGCCAGCGAAGGAAGCGCCCGCACCGTCGGTCGGCAAAACGTGGCTCGGTCCTGCCACATAATCTCCCAGCACCGTCGGCGACCAGGAGCCAAGAAAAATTGCTCCGGCGGTGTGAATGCCTTCGGAAGTTTTCCTCGGTTGACGCGTCATGACTTCGCAGTGTTCGGGCGCGATGCGGTTGGTGAGCGCGACGCCTTGTTCGATGTTTTTCACCTGAATGAGCCAGGTGTAATTGTCGAGAACGCGTTGAATGAAATCGCGCCGGGCAAGTTTCGGAAGCTGTTTCCCGATTTCTTTTTCGACCGTGCGCAGGATTTTGGAAGAATTCGTGATCAGCCAGATGTGTTCGCGACTGGAACCGTGTTCGGCCTGGGCCAGCAGATCAGCGGCGGCAAATTTTGGATTCGCGGTTTCATCCGCCAGTACCAGCACGTCGCTGGGGCCGGCCAGCAGATCAATCGCGACGCGCCCGAACAACAAGCGTTTCGCCATGCTGACGTAGGCGTTGCCGGGGCCGAAGATTTTCTGAACACGGCGAATCGTCCGGGTTCCGAAAGCCATCGCGGCCATCGCCTGCGCTCCGCCGATGCGATAAATCTCAGTCGCTCCCGCCGCGCGGGCGGCGAACAGAATCGCCGAGTTCACTGAACCGTCTTTTCCGCAAGGCGTGCAGACGACGATTTCCGGACAACCAGCCGCGCGCGCGAGTGTTATCGTCATCAACGCTGTGGAAACCAGCGGCGCGGTTCCGCCCGGAATGTAAATACCAACGCGCTGAAAAGGATCGAACTTCTCGCCGACTTTCGCGCCATGAGAATTGGTGGATTGCCAATTCCGGCGGCGGGATTTTTTTGCAAAACTGGAGATATTTTTTTCCGCTTCAGCAACGGCGGCGCGCAGCGATTCGTCGGCTATGAGTGATGCGGTCATGAGTTCCGCCTGCGTGACCGCGAGTTGATCGGCAATCAGCGTTGCGCCGTCGAAGCGTTCCGTGAATTCCAGCACGGCATCGTCGCCGCGCGCGCGGACGGCGTCGAGAATCGCGCGTGTGCGCTGCTCGATTTCGGCGTCAAACAAGCTGGATTCCGAGGTCATTTCGGCCAGCCGCTGGGAGAAATCTGCGTCCGTGTGGCGAATCACTTTCATGCGCGACGAAGCTAGGGGAAGCGCTGGGCAAAGTCAAAACAGGCTAAATCCAAGCCTTGTTCACGCGTTTGCGTTCGTGCGTGCAGCTTTCACGCATCTTGCGCGAAATCCACGCGCGCTTCCGACGCGAACTGACGCGCTCGCCGGTGCGACGTTAAAAAACCTCAACAAATCCGTGGAATCAGAACCTCGGCAACGCTTGGCCTGCGCCGTGCTAAATGCGCTCGACAGAAGCAAGTGGAGCGGCGGTCAGATGAAACGAATCATGAAACAACACGATCGTGAACGGGAACGAGAAGGCCGCAGTGGCTTCGTCGTGTGGATTGGTGTTGTGATTGGCTGGAGCGTAATCATGACTTTTGCCGCTCATTATTTTCCGCAAGCAAACTGGAATTGGTTCTCGATCTGGCCGGCGGCGTTGGTTTGGGGAAGTTTCCTTACGCACGCCAAGGAGGTGGGAGATACGCTGCCACAACGCCGCTGGCTGCCAGCATTGCTGCGAACTTCGCATCGTCGAAGAAGCTGAAGATTTGCGCCGGGAATTCGGGTCGTTTCGCGCCTTGGGTTCTGGCCTGGGACGACTTCCCGGCGCGCTTTTTTATTAACGGAATCCTTGGAGTTTGAAAAGAGTTCAACCGCCGATACGCGATAAAAGTGAAGGAAACGGCCTGATCTCAGCCGTCGGAAACGGTGGATTGCTTTCGAAAGTTTCGGCAATTCACGATGACTGTTTCTGCGGTGGCCAGTATTTCAATAACGGCCCATTCGCGCCATAAAGCGGATCCGCTTTAGGAAACATTACGCGCGCAATATTCTGATCCGCTGCCGGCCGTTCCTCCGGTCGGCCATAATTCATATCCCATTCGACGCCGCCCGGATATCCACCGACCACGCCGAAATCACTGCTTGCGCCCAGGTTTTTATGCGCCACACCGGCGGGGATCACGATGACGTCGCCCGCATTCAGCTTTTGTTTCACGCCATGTTCGCCGCCGAATTGAACCGTGGCGGATCCTTTGAAAACGCCGAGCACTTCATGTGTCGTGCTGTGATAATGATGATAGGTGTAGATTCCGTTGCGCCAGGTGCCGCTCCAATCGTTCGCCTGGAAAATTTCTTCGAATAACGCCGCGGGATCGGCGCCGGACAGTTTTACCGCGCTGATGTACACCAGCAGGGGCAAGCGGCTGTTGGGAATCGCGCCGTCATCTTTCAGCGCTGTGGAAATGATCTGCGGTGTTTCAGTCAACGCGTTGAACTGCAATTCCGATTTGCCTGTCATGCGTCAACTTACCGCGCTTCAGCAAAAATGGATAATTCCTTTGGAGTCGGTTTTCGCCCCAGTGCGAAAGGGCAGGGGAACGTTGCGGAACGCGCGATTCAAACCAGCGGTTCAAGCGCCTGCATCACGCGTTCAATCTTCAATGCTTTTCCGGTGGCGTTCTCAATTTCCACGATTGCGCCGTTCAGACAAATGCGTTCTCTCGCCACTTCGAACCGCTGCGGCATGAGTGTGAGAAAACGCTGGATGACCGGTTGAATCTCACGACCGATCACACTTTCATGCGGGCCAGTGAAACCCGCATCCGTGAGATAAGCCGTGCCGCCAGGAAAAATTTGTTCATCCGCAGTTTGCACGTGCGTATGCGTTCCAATCACTGCGCTGACTTTTCCGTCGAGCATTCGCGCAAGCGCAATTTTTTCGGAGGTCGCTTCCGCGTGAACATCCACAAAAATGATTGGCGTCTGTTGCCGCAGCCGATCCACTTCCGCCTGCGCGGCGTGAAAAGGATTTTCCAGATCCGCCATGAACGTGCGGCCTTGAACATTCATTACGGCAATGCGAATCGGTGCTTCGGATTTCGCATTTGCAATTTCAAAAACAGCGCTGCCGTTTCCGGGTGTTCCAGCGGGATAATTCAAGGGACGAATGAAACGCTTTTCGTTGCGCAACAATTCCATGACATCCTTCTGATCCCAGAGATGATCGCCGCTGGTAATCGCATCGACACCAGCGGAAAAAATTTCCGCTGCGGTTTTGGCCGTGATGCCGGAACCCCCGGCGGAATTTTCTCCGTTGGCGATGACGAAATCGAGCTGGTGCTGTTCCCGCAGTTTGGGAACCAGTTCCTTGACCGCGCGACGTCCGGGGCCGCCAACGATGTCGCCAATGAAAAGCAATTTCACGGCGGTTACGGTAATTGGCTGGTTTGTAGCAGCAAGGATTTTAACCAAGCCTGAAGCGGATTCAGGCAAACTTCACGATTTGACGCGAAATGAATTACCGAAGCAGCGCGGGAGAACTGGTTTTCTCAGCAGATTCAGAACGGCCTTTGAAAATTTCCAGCGCGCGACGGCGTTCCTCTTTCGAATGCGTTTTCTTGATCGCCTGAATCTGTTCTCCCGCCAGAACGTCGCAGCGTTCGTTGTCGCAATGGCCGGCGTGGCCTTTGAGCCATTCCCATTTGAGTTGATGCCGGCCGGCGAGTTGATCCAGCTCTTTCCAGAGATCGGAATTTTTAACGGGCTTTTTTTCTTTCGTGCGCCAGCCCTGATACTTCCAGCCGCGAATCCAGGAGGTGATTCCGTTGCGAAGATATTCTGAATCCGTGAACAGCGTCACCTCGCAGCGCTCTTTCAAGGCGCGCAACGCTTCAATCGCCGCGCGCAGTTCCATGCGATTGTTCGTGGTCGCAATTTCGCCACCGGAAATTTCCTTCACTTTATCTCCGTAACGCAACACCGCCGCCCAGCCGCCAATGCCCGGATTGCCGGAACAACCGCCATCGGTGTGGATGATGATTTGTTTCAAATTCATTTAAGGCCCCGCCTTAACGCGGAGACGCAAAGACGCGGAGATTCGCTGAGCAAATTTGATTCATTGAATTTTCCGGTCCGCGAACCTTTGCGTTCTTTGCGTCTCTGCGTTGAATTTCCAAATCACACCAGCTTCTTCAGCTTTGGATGTTCACCCAGCTTCTTGACCAATTCCTTGATCTTCTGCGATTGGCTTTTGTGCGCGAGGAGAACGGCATCATCGGTCTGCACCAGAATGGAATCGCGCAGGCCAACCACCGCAATCGGCGTGCGATTTTTCGTCCGAGCGTCGAAGATGATGTTGCGCGCCGCATCGACGTGAATGAAATCCGCAACCGCGCAATTGCCTTCCGCATCCGCCTTCAAATGACGCGCCAACGCATTCCACGCGCCGAGATCGTCCCACGCGAACGTGCCGTCCGCGCAGACGACATTGTGCGCCTTTTCCATGAGCGCGTAATCGATCGAGATTTTTTTAATCTCGGGATATTCCTTCGCCAGCACGCGCGCGAGTTTTGCCGGTTGATTCGCCACTTTGAACCAGCGCTGGCAGGCGTCATACATTTCCGGCTGATGCTTCTGCAACGCTTCCGTGATGGTGACAAAACTCCAGATGAACATGCCGGCGTTCCAGCGATACTGGCCGCTGTTCAAATACTCCACCGCTTTTTCGTAATGCGGTTTTTCCACGAACTGTTCCGCGCGATGAAAAATGGTTTTGTAACGTTTCACACCGGCGGGCGGCGGAAGCGGTTCGCCAACGCGGATGTAACCGTAACCCGTCGCCGGCTCGCTGGGCTTGATGCCGATGGTGACAATCGCCTGGCCGCGGCCTGCCAGATCGAAGGCATCCGCCAAAACCTGTTGAAATTTTTTCTCTTCGGGAATGACGTGATCGGCGGGCAACACTGCCATGACTGCGGTTGTGGAACGCGCGCCAACAATCGCCGCGCCGAGTGTCACTGCCGCCGTGGTGTCGCGTCCAATCGGCTCCGCGATCACGTTGTCCTTCGGCAATTTCGGCAATTGCTTTCGAACTTCCGGGGCCTGCGCGGCGTTCGTGATGATCAGAACATTTTTGATCGGAACCAAGGGCAGCACGCGTTCAACCGCCTGCTGTAGAAAGGATTTGTTACCGAGCAACTTGATCAATTGCTTGGGCGTCTTCTCACGGCTCACCGGCCAGAAACGCTCGCCGCGTCCACCGGCCATAATGATGACGAAACGATCTTTTGGATTGATTTTAGTGGTCATTAGGTTTTCGCAGGAAGAACGATTCAGAACCGCGGACTACATTGATTTCACCGCATCGCCCAGCGATTTCACAAAGGTGCCGACGCGCTTCACCAGTTCTGGAGATTTTCCGTGTTCGGCGATCTGATTCACAATCGCACTGCCGACCACCACCGCTTCGCCGTATCCGGCAACCGTTTTTGCCTGTTCCGGTGTGGAAACGCCAAAACCAATCGCAATCGGTAAATCCGTGTGCGCGCGAATCTTTGCCGTCATGGACGCGATGGTGTCGGAAATTTTCTGCTGCATTCCGGTCACGCCTTCACGCGAAACGTAATAGATGAAACCCGCGGCGCGTTTGGCGATCAGTTCCATGCGATCCTCGGGCGTGGTGGGCGCGATGAGATAGATGTTGCAAAGTCCGGCCTGTTTCATCAGCGCTTCGTAATTCTCGCTTTCCTCCGGCGGCAGATCGAGCACGAGCAAACCATCGACTCCTGCCTTGGCGGCGTCAGCGATGAAACGTTGCAAACCAACCCGGTGAATCAGATTGAAATAGATGTAGAGAACAATCGGGATTTGCGAGTCGCGGCGAATGGCGGAAACCGTTTCCAGCACTTTGGCCGGCGTGGTGCCGGATTCCAATCCGCGTTGCGCGGCAAGTTGATTTACGACGCCGTCCGCCAGCGGATCACTGAACGGAACGCCGAGTTCCAGCACATCAACGCCTGACTGATCGAACGCGAGGGCGAGCTGGCGCGTAGCTTCGAGATGGGGATCGCCGGCTCCGATGTAAACCACGAAACCTTTTTTTGCGTCGCGCTGGAGTTTGGCAAAGCGTTCTACGATGCGATTCATGTGAACGGAGTTTCAGGTTCTGAAAGTCCGGATTCAAGCCCGAAGCGTTTCCGGAGGGACGAGCGAGTTCCAGTTCGGAAGGGCGAGCTATGCGAGTCCCCATTGCTTGCTTCCGGCTGCGAGATTGAAATCAAAGAGGAATATGGAGACTCGCATGAGCCGTGGCGACCAGCCGCAGTCCTTCCAGTGTCAGGTTGGGTTCGACTGCGGAAATTTCCGGCAATCTCGCGGCGATCAGTTTTGCATAACCACCCGTCGCAATCACCGGCAGACGATTCGACTTCAGTTCGCGTTTCAGCCTGGAAACCAGTTCCCGGATCAATCCGCGATAGCCATGAACCGCGCCGATCAGCATGGCTTGTTCAGTGCTTTTACCAATCGTGGTGTTGATTTCGCGAATTTTAATCCGCGGCAGCAATGCGGTTTTCTCATGCAGATAATCGGTCATGGCCGCCAGTCCCGGTGCGATGATGCCGCCCACATAATCGCCTGCGCGATTCACCACGTCGAAGGTCACGGCCGTTCCGAAATCCACCACCACGGACGGAGCGCCGAAGTGATGCCGCGCTGCCACGGCATTCGCGAGCCGATCGGGTCCGATGGAATTGGGTTTCGGATAATCAATGCCGACGCTGCGCAGAGTTTTGGGAGTGAGTTCCAGCGTGGGTTTTTTCCACGCCTGCCAGACCGCTTTCAAAACCAGAGGTGTGGCTTTCGGAACCACACTGCACAACGCCGCGCTTTCAACGGGAGTGCGATCCACGAAATCCAGAAGCAGATTCCGCGCGTGACCGTTGGACCAGGAAGCGGTCGGAATATCGGTCTGGCGCAGAACTCGTTTGCCGTTGGCGAGGCCGACGTGCGTGTGCGTGTTGCCGATGTCAAAAAGGAGAATCATTTTTCAAGGGTGACGTCGCCGCCGATGATGGGTTCTAGATGACCATGTTCCGTGCGCACGAGCAAAGCGCCTTCCGCGCTCAATGATTCCGCGCGCCCGCGAATCTGCCGGTCGCCAATGCGAATGGTTACGTTTTGTCCGATAGTGCTGCACTGGGCTTCCCATTCGTCGGCGAGCGTGGCGAATTCGCCGTGGGCAATGCGCGCGTAATCGCGATCCAATTCGCGCAAAATCGTAACCGCCAGCGCCGGACGCGAAATTACTTTTCCGGTTTCCACCTTCAGTGATGTCGCGATGGGTTGCAGTTCTGAAGGAAATTCGTTGGCGTTAAGATTCACGTCCACGCCGATTCCGAGAATGATGTATTTGACGTGATCCAGTTCCGCATTCAATTCGGTGAGAATGCCAGCCACTTTGCGATGCTTGATCAGAATATCATTCGGCCATTTGATCTCCGGACGAATTCCCGTTTCCAGATGCACCGCGCGTGCCAGTGCTGTTGCGGCTGCCACAGTGAGTTGTGTGGTTTGCAGCGGACGCAGATCCGGTCGGAGCAACACGGAAAACCAGAGTCCTTTGCGCGGAGGCGACATCCATTTGCGACCGAGCCGGCCACGGCCTTTGGTCTGCGATTCTGCGAAAACCACCGCGCCTTCCTTGACGCCGTCGCGCGCCAGTTTTTCGATGATGTCGTTGGTGGAAGTGGTTTCCTGGAACACGCGGATATCGCGGCCAATCACTTTCGTTGCGCCGAGCCGCGCAATCAGATCGTCGGCATGCAATGAATCCGGTGAACTCGCCAGGCGATAACCAAAATGCGGTCCGGCTTCGATCTCGTAACCGAGCTTGCGCAATTCTTCGATGCGCGCCCAGATGGCGGCGCGGCTGATGCCGAGTTGTTGTGAAAGTTCCGCGCCGGAAACGGCATCGTTGCCCGCGGTGCGCAGCGCCAAGAGGATTTGTGCGTCGGTAGTCATGTGGAACTGGAAAAGTTAAAGGAGTAATGTGGTAAGTCTTTTGACGCACAAATGGATTAAATTCCGAAGGCCCTCACCCTAACCCTCTCCCATCCGATGGGAGAGGGAACATGGAAATGCGCCATGGAGCTAGACGCGCCATCTTTTTTCGACGCGATGAAACGATCTCCCTCGCCCATCGGATGGGAGAGGGTCGGGGTGAGGGTGGTTTTCATTTTCACATCCACAAACTCATTCAACCCGCCGCAGTCAGAGTTCCTCAAAGTCCAATCCGATATCCACCGCGCGAGCCGAATGTGTCAGCGCTCCCACAGAAATGAAATCGACACCGGTTTCCGCAATGCCGCGCACGCTCGCGAGCGTTACGCCGCCGCTGGCTTCGGTATCGGATTTGCCTTTGCACTTCTGAACGGCGAGGCGGAGTTGAACGAGCGTCATGTTGTCCAGTAACACAAAATCCGCGCCTGCTTCGACGGCTTGATCCACCTGATCCAGCGTGTCGGCTTCCACTTCCACTTTGATTTCCGGATAAGCGGCACGGGCTTGTTTCACGGCGGCCGCGACCGCATTCGGCTGAGCGTCGCGCAAGGCCGCCAGATGATTGTCCTTGATCAGAATCAGATCAAAGAGACCGAACCGATGATTCGTTCCGCCGCCGCAATGCACGGCGTACTTTTCCAGTCGCCGCCAGCCGGGAGTGGTTTTCCGCGTGTCGAGAATCCGCGCGGAAGTTCCGTGAATGGCATCGACGAATTGCGCGGTCAGAGTGGCAATGCCGGAGAGACGTTGAACGAAATTCAGGGCCACGCGTTCCGCGGTAAGAATCGCGCGCGCCGGACCGGAGATGCGCAAAAGCGTTTCTCCATCCTGCAATCGCTGAGAATCGCGGGCGACGGTTTGGACGGAAAGCTGATCGGACAATTCACGAAACGTGGCTTCGGCCAGTGCCAGTCCCGCGACAACCAGGGGTTCGCGAGCGCGCATGACGACGGTGAATTGCGCGGCTTCGGGAACCGTGGCGAGCGTGGTGACGTCGCCGGAGCCCACATCTTCAGCCAGAGCGAGTTGAACAGCGCGGCGAACTTCTTCTGGATTCAGCGATTGCACGCGTTGAGGATGGCGAAAAGTCTTTGCGCCGCAAACCCGAAACTGAGCGCGATTTATATCGTTTCGGTTGGTATCAAAAAGCGGTGCTGAAGCACTCGCACTCCAAACGCTCCGCGCTGTTCCGACGCGCATCGAGCCGCGATAGCGTTTGGAGTGCGTGTGCTTCAGCACCGCTCTTTCAATTGAGGGAAATAAAACCGTGCGTTCAGAATCTTTGAAGCATGGTCGTTTCGCGCTTGGGGGAAACTCCCCGTTACGATTTGAGCCTGCAAATTTAGAATTGGAAATTCTTGTGAAAACAGACCAGGCCAGCACCAGTTCGGAAACGGAAAACGAGCGAGCGCGGAATGATTCGGAAATAGCAATGGAACGCCGGTTGCCGATTGGGGCGGAAGTCCAGTCCGGCGGCGTGCATTTCCGGGTTTGGGCGCCAAAATCCAAATTTGTCGCGGTTCGTCTCGGCAAGGATTTAGCCGAACTTGAAGGGACGGCGATTGATCTTGAGCCGGAAGAGCATGGCTATTTCTCAGGACTGATCGCCGAGGCCGCCGTCGGGATGCTTTACCAGTTCCAACTCGATTCCGGTGTTTTTCCGGATCCCGCATCGCGCTTTCAACCGGACGGTCCGCACGGTCCATCCCAGATCATTGATCCGGCGACTTTTCGCTGGACGGATTCCCACTGGAAAGGTGTGCGGCGCGAAGGACAAATTATTTACGAAATGCATCTCGGCACGTTTACGAAAGAGGGAACGTGGGCGTCCGCGATGGATCAATTGCCGGAGCTGGCGCGCCTGGGCGTCACGATGTTGGAGGTGATGCCCGTCGCGGAATTCGCGGGCCGATTCGGCTGGGGCTACGATGGCGTTGATCTGTTTGCGCCAACGCGGATTTACGGTGACCCGGATGATTTCCGCGCGTTTGTAAATCGCGCGCACGAGCTGGGTCTCGGCGTGATTCTGGACGTGGTTTACAATCACATCGGGCCAGCGGGAAATTATTTAAAAGAATTTTCGGAGGACTATTTCACGGATCGCCACAAGAACGAATGGGGCGAGGCGCTCAATTTTGACGGAGAGAATTGCGCTCCGGTGCGGGAATTTTTCATCGCGAACGCGGGGTATTGGATTGATGAATTTCACCTCGACGGTTTGCGATTGGATGCGACGCAGCAGATTTTCGACAGTTCTTCGGATCACGTTCTTGTCGCGATTGGGCGGCGCGTTCGCGAAGCCGCGAGGGGACGCAGCACCTTTATCGTGGCCGAAAATGAATCGCAACAATCCTGGCTCGCGCGCAACGCGAAAGACGGCGGTTACGGGCTGGATGCGTTGTGGAATGATGACTTTCATCACAGCGTACGCGTGGCAGCGACGGGTCGAAGTGAGGCGTATTACTCCGATTTTCATGGAACTCCGCAGGAACTTATATCGGCGGTGAAACGCGGTTTCCTGTTTCAAGGGCAATGGTTTTCCTGGCAGAAGCAACGACGCGGCTCGCCGACCGATGGGCTGCATCCAAATCAATTTGTCACGTTCATCGAGAACCACGACCAGGTCTCGAACGCGCTGAATGGAAAACGCCTGCACCAGCTCACGAGTCCGGGTTGCCTGCGCGCGTTCACGGCGCTGCTGCTGCTCGGACCGGGAACGCCAATGCTTTTTCAAGGACAGGAATTTGGGTCGTCCGCGCCCTTCTTGTTTTTCGCCGATCACGAACCTGAACTCGCCAAGCTGGTGTCAGCTGGTCGGCGGAAATTTTTGGAACAGTTTCCCAGCGCAGCCTGTGCGGGTTCAGCGACTGTCTTCAGCGATCCGGAATCGAGCGAGACGTTTTCGCGCTGTCAGTTGGATTTATCCGAACGCCAGAAGAACGCGGGCATTTACGAAATGCACCGCGATCTCATTCAATTGCGGCGAAACGATCCAGTGTTCAGCCAGGTGAAGCCGGGCGGGATCGATGGCGCTGTGCTGGGCGCGCAGGCGTTGGTGCTCCGGTTTTTTGGCGAAGAAGAGAACGACCGGTTGTTGATCGTGAATTTCGGAATCAACCTGCATTTGCGATCCCTGCCTGAACCTTTGCTGGCGCCGGTGGAGCGACGCAAATGGGAATTGAAATGGTCCAGTGAAGATCCGCGTTACGGCGGCAGCGGAACGCCTTGTGTGGAGATGGAGGAAGGCTGGTGGATTCCGGGCCAGACGGCGGTGGTTTTAGAACCGGGACGGAGTTGACATCGTGTTCAAGCCGGAACGATGCAGTGGCAATGGGGAGCGCGCCCGCCTCAGGAGCAATCAGCCGCGCCCTCGCGGCTGATTTTAAGGCATGGAATGTACGA
This sequence comes from Verrucomicrobiia bacterium, assembly GCA_035765675.1. GTDB lineage: Bacteria > Verrucomicrobiota > Verrucomicrobiia > Limisphaerales > DASXHY01 > DASXHY01. The sequence continues at coordinate 13,734 of DASTXC010000088.1, read as the reverse complement.
ACCGTTTCGTGCTGATGTGCGCCGCTATGTCCGGCGCGAGGGCGCGCCGAACTTGCAGCCGAGGCGGCTGCGGTTCCCAGATGAACGAATTCGGTTAAGAATGTTGCCCCCTAGCAGTGGGCATGAGTCCGCTCTGATTTCCTCGGCTGCTACTTCCTGAAGCAGCGGCCGTCGATTGTTGCTTTGATTTTGGCTTATGGAAAAACTCATACGGCGAATTGCCATTACACAAGGGCAGGGCGACGACGCGCGACGATTGTTGAATCAGGAATGGCTGGTGACGAATGGCCTCGGCGGTTACGCGTCGGGCACGATTTCCGGCGCGGTTACGTGGCGTTATCACGGACTGCTCATTGCGGCGTTGCCTGCGCCGCTCGGACGCGTGGTGATGTTGAATCATCTCGCCGAAGCGCTGTGGCTGCCGAATGGCAAACGCGTGCAGATCGGCGCGGTGGAAAGCAGTTTTTCGGAGGAAGCGACGATTGATTCCTATATCACGGAATTTCGTTTGGAGAACCAGATGCCGGTCTGGCGTTATGAAATCGAGGGCGTCGTCATCGAAAAAACGCTGGTGCTGTTGCATGGGCAGAACACGGTTCATGTCAGCTATCATTTGCTTTCCGATCATCCGCTGCTGCGGTTGGAATTGCGGCCATCGATGCACTTCCGTCCGCACGATCATCCGGTCAGCGATTCCGCCGGGCGCGAATATGTCTTCAGCATGGAAAGCGGGCATTACGAAGTTTCCGCGGGTGAAGGCTCGCCGTGCCTGCGTCTGCTCGTCGTCGGACAGAACAGCATCTTCACTTACGACGGCGGCTGTCGGCGCGAAATCTATTATCAGAAAGACGCCGATCGCGGTTACGAAGCGAAAGGACGCCTCTGGAGCCCGGGCTTTTTCAGCGTCGATCTCCAGCCGCGCAAACCGGCAACGCTGATTGCGTCCACGGATTCCTGGAACAATCTCCAGGCGCTCACGCCCGGAGAAGCGGTGGATTTTTATCAGCAACGCCGCGCGCGTTTGATTCGAACCGCCGATCCGCGCGCGCACGAATCGCCGGCCGCTGATCTCGTTCTTGCAGCGGACCAGTTCCTGATCAATCCCGTCGGACGGCTTCAGGATGCGGCACGCGCTCACGCCGCCGGTGATGAAATCCGGACGGTGATTGCCGGTTATCATTGGTTCACGGATTGGGGACGCGACACCATGATCAGCCTCGAAGGATTGACGTTGACCACGGGACGGCACATGGAAGCCGCCTGGATTCTGCGAACCTTCGCGCATTACATTCGCGACGGGCTGATTCCCAATCTGTTTCCGGAAGGCAAAAATCTTGGGCTGTATCACACCGCCGACGCGACGCTCTGGTTCTTTCACGCGCTGGATCGTTATGTGGAATTCACCGGTGATCGCGACACGCTGCGCCACATTCTGCCGAAGCTGATTGAGGTGGTGGAGCATCATCTGCGCGGAACGGATTTCGGAATTGGAGTCGATCCCGTGGATGGTTTGCTGCGGCAAGGCGCGGAGGGTTATCAACTCACCTGGATGGATGCGAAAGTGGACGGCTGGGTGGTCACACCGCGGCGCGGAAAAGCCGTGGAGATCAACGGGCTGTGGTACAATGCACTTTGCCTGTTGGAAGGATGGCTGCGGGCAGAGCAGGGCGATGCGGCGGCGGATCAATACGCGCGTCATGCCAAGCGCGCAAAGCAATCCTTCAATCAACGTTTCTGGTTCGCGGGAGGGAATTATTTATATGACGTGGTCGATGGCGAAAATGGCGACAGCGACGCATGCCGTCCGAATCAATTGCTGGCGTTTTCGTTGAAACACGCGGTGCTCGAACCGGAACGTTGGAAGCCGGTGCTGGAAACCGTTTGTGACCGGTTGCTCACTCCAGTGGGATTGCGTTCGCTCAACCGCGACAATCCGGATTACAAACCGAAATATTTTGGCGATCTGCGCGCGCGTGATGCGGCGTATCACCAGGGAACGGTCTGGGCGTGGCTGATCGGTCCGTTCGTTGACGCCTGGCTGCGCGTGCATCCGGATGATCGCGCCGGTGCACGGAAGTTTTTGGAGGGCTTTGTGCCGCATCTCAACGCGGGATGCGTCGGGTCCATCAGCGAAATTTTTGACGCGGAACCGCCATTTGCGCCGCGCGGTTGCATTGCGCAGGCGTGGAGTGTTGCGGAAGTGTTGCGCTGCTGGGTGAAAACGGCGGAGTAGTGTTACGGGCATCTTGCCCGTGCGTCGATATTCGGCTGCTGACTTTTAAACACGGGCCAGGACACCCGTGCCGTTATCTGATTACGGTTTAGCCGGAGCTTTTTTCTGATCCACCTCGACGGGGGCGCCGGCGTTCAATTGAGACAGGACAGAATCCGTAATGTCTTCGCCGGAGGAATACAACAGCACGGGTGTGCGGTCGGAAGTTTGCGCGGCGGAATCAAAGATGAACGTGTAACTTCCTGCCTTTCCTTTGGAAGTCACAGCGGCGCGAATTTCTGTGAGCAGATTTTCCCGCATGCGCGCGCTTTGCTCGGCCAATCGGGTTTTCGCATTCCGCTCGAATTGATCAATGCTCTGCTCCAGATCCTTGATTTCTTTCAACTTGTCCTCGGCGGCTTTCTTTTTCTTGTCGCGTTCTTCGGATGAAAGCACCTGGTTGTTGGCGTCTGCGAGCAGGGTTTTGTAGCCGTCGATGGCTTTCTGCCGGCTGTCGAGCAGTTCTTTGTCGGACTTGGACAGCTCCGCTTTCATGTCCTGAAGCGCGGTGTCCGCCGTTTTGAATTTCCAATAATTGGTGAACACGCGGCTCAAATCCACGGTGGCAATCTTCACCTGCGCGTGCGCCACGCCCTGCATCAGGCCGAGCAGCAGCAGTCCAGGAATCAGTTTCGTCAAAAATCGTTTCATTATTTCAAGCAATCAGAATTTTATTAAATCGCCAGCTTCAATTTCCGGTGGCGCGCCGGCAGTCCAATACAGACAACCGGGCAGGCGGAACGTTCATCCGCCGCGCGGAATCAAGGCGCGATAGGGAACAGGAATTCGGTGACAAACGCGTCGCGGGATTTGCCTTTTTTAGCCGTGGAATTGGTAATCACCAAATCGGGTGAAGTCGTATGTCCGGCAATCCACGCGACGACATCGGTTCCGACGGTTCGCACGGCGACACTGTTGGGCTGATCGTTGCGAACGCCGCCGAACAAAACCGCGTTGGTGAAGGTCAGCGGGAACGTTCCGCCGGTTTCCTGCAAACCCACCAGAAATCCATTGGCATTCGCGGAGCCGGTCCGTGCTGCGGCGCGCGCGGAACGATGTTCTTCAAAAGAATTGGTCGCAAAGAAATCCCGCCAGGTGGTGTAACCCGTGACGTAAACCTGCTGGCCGGCTTCATTCAATGCAATGCCGGTGCCGCGGTCCGTGCGACGGCTGCCGAAATCAACGGAGTAAATCAGATTCGATCCGACGGGCGCGATTTTGGTGACGAACGCGTGCGCGTTGTAACTGGTTCCGGTGGATCGCGGCGTGACAATCGTGTTGGTTGGAAACACGCGCGAGTAAGTGTAGCCGGTCACATACGCATTTCCGGCGGTATCCACTTTGACGCCGAGGCCCGCGTCGTTGTCTGTTCCGCCGAGGTAGGTGGAATAGATCAGCGCGCTGCCATTCGCGGACAGCCGCGACACAAATGCATCGGTCCGCGCCGAACCGCGCGTCTGTCGATTGAGATGATCCAGCGTGATGACGTTCGTCGATGAACTGTTCGTGAAGCTCAAAGGATTTTGAATCGGGAAGTCGGTCGATTTCGTTGAACCGGTGACATACGCCTCGCCGGCAAGCACCGCGATGCTTTCGGCCGAGTCCTGATTGGTTCCGCCAAGGTAAGTGGAATATGCTGCGATGGGATCGGTGAGATTCGTCAACTTCACCACGAACGCATCAATTCTCCCGCCGTGCGACGTTTGAAAGCCATTGGGAACCGGATTGAAGTTTTTGGATTCCGTCATGCCGGTCACGAACACTGCGCCGCCATCCAATGCAACGCTGGAACCGGAATCGCGGAAATTGCCGCCGAGCAGAACCGAGAAATCCAGACCGGTGCCGCTGGGATTCAATCGCGCGACGAATGCGTTGACCGGATAAATGTGAAATGAATTATTGGCGCGTCCACTGTTGGCGAGTGTGTCAGCGCTGAGCTGATTGTTCGCGGGGACGATCGGGAAATTGCGGGAATCAGTGAAGCCGGTGACATACGCGTTGCCATCATCATCCACCGCCAAGCCATGCGCGCCATCGTCGGTTCGGCCGCCAAGATAAGTGATATAAACCAATGCCTTGCTCACGGCATCATACTTCGCGACAAACGCGTCGCCGAATGATCCCAGCCCGCCGTGGTAAACCGTTCCGGAATAATTCGTGGTGACGAGATCGTCGTTTTTCAGATTCTTCGACAATGTTTCGCCGGCCACGTAAATGTTGTTCGCGGCATCAACTGCAACCGCCCAGCCGTAATCCGATCGCGATCCGCCGATAAACGCGGAAAAGTTCAGCACGGGATCAATGACCAGCGGCAGCGTGTGATCGTAATCACCGATTTGAAATCCCACGGTGTCGTGATCGATCAGGCGATAACCGCCTGTAATCGTGCGACGCTGGCCGTTGACGGTTTGATAAATCACGGGCGTGTGCTGGCGGATTTGATCCGAGCCAACTTTCAAAACCAGTTCGCCACGCGCATTCAGACTGACGCGGTCCGCGCCGGTGATGCGAAATGCAATGCGATCCGGGCGGGCGTTCGGTTGCAGAACGAAGTCATATTCCAAACGCGCGGACTGATCGGCGTAATAAATCAAATCAATACCTGGATAAATTCCTCGTGCCTGAACTTTGGCGAAGAGGGGAATACCGGTGCGCCATTCCGCGGTGTTGCTGCCGAGCAGATAATTGGCTTTGCCGGACAATTGATCGATGCCGTGCATTTCTGAATTCGCATTCGCGTTCAGCAATGTCATCCGGACCAAGCGCGTTTCGGTGGAAGATTGTGATTCGGATCTGGAAAACGGTTCGGCGGAATCGGTCGCGTGTTTTCCCAAAACGAAAACAGCTTCGGTGGGCGTGAGCGACAACAGACAATCGCTGCCTTGACCCACGAAATTTTGCGCGCCGCGCGCTTCGAAATAAAGCGGCGGGGTGGAAAGGAATTGCTCGGTACTGATGTTTGCGCTGGCCGCAATGCACTGGGCGGTGGCCAGAAGGAGCGATGCGAAAATAGAACCGGTTAGTTTTCCCAGAAAGGTCTTTGCAAGCGGACTCATATTAGAATGGACGTTCGAAGCCGACGCCGAATTGGAAACGGCCGGAACTGTCATTGTATTTGTCGTGGTGAATCGGAATGCCGTAATCGAGACGCAGCGGACCAATCGGCAGATTCAATCGCAGACCGATACCCCAGTTGTCGTTGAAATCGGAAAAGTTATACGAATAGGAGTCATACATGACATTGCCGATGTCATAGAAGACTGCGAAGCGCAGGCGGTCGATGATCGGCAAACTGTATTCTGCGGAAGCGAAATAATAAGTATTGCCGCCGATGGGTTCCTTGGATTGTCGTTCGCCGCGAGGCACGGATTCGCGCGGGCTGATGCTGCGGTATTCATAGCCGCGCATGGAATAGAGGCCGCCGAGATAATAACGGTCGTAGAACGGAACGGAATCGGTATCGCCATAAGAATCGGCAACGCCGGTGCCGCCGAGCAGTTCGAGAACGTGACCTTCGAAAAAGCCGCGGAAGTACCAGTGCGATTTGAGTTCCAGTTTATAGAAATCTTTTTCGCCGCCGAACGGTCCGGCGATTTCGGTCGAGAGTTCGGTGCGCTGGCCTTTGTCGGGAAGAGTGGTGCTGTTGCGCGTGTCGTAAGCAATTGAAGCTTCGAATTTGGACAGCAGCGTATTGCCTTGCTCATCGAGCAAGTCTTGGGGAATGCCAGGAATTTTTCCGGGCGCGCCTTTATATCCTCCTCCGCGCCGCGGAGGCGTGTCATTGAAATCAATTCCCACGCTTTCCAAACGATAACCCACGCTGCCGATCAGGAAGTCGCTGCCGAGTGCGCGCATAAGACTGACATGTGCGCCGGTGCGGCGTTCGTCATAAAGGCTTTCAAGACTTTGGAAGTTCAACTCGCGATGATACAGATCGATGCCGAGCTGCAGTTTGCGTCCGAGAAACCACGGCTCGATGAATGACGCGAGATAATCCTGACGCTCGGTTCCCAGTTGTACGCGCAAGCGAATTTTCTGTCCGCCGCCGGTGAACGTTGGGGGATGAAATAGATCGAAGTTTCCCTGTGTGACTTCCGCAAATCCAACCAGCGAATCAACGGAACTGAAGCCCGCGCCGAGACTCAGATTGCCGGTGTTTTTTTCGTCCACGCCGATGACGAGGTTTTTGCGATTGGGAATGTCCGTCGGCTCGGGACGGGCATCGACTTTTTCAAAGTATTGCAAGCCTTCCAGACGTTGCTTGCTGAGACGCACGCGAACCATGTCAAAGGTTTCGCCCGGTGAAACGGCGAGTTCGCGGCGGATGACGCGATCTTTGGTTTTGTTGTTGCCGCGGATTTCGATTTTTTCGATGAACGATTTCTGGCCTTCGTCGATTTTGAAATCCAGATCCATCGTGCCGGTGTCGGTGTTCGGAATGCGCGCGACGTTCAGATTTCGGGAAACGTCGATGTAACCTTTCGCGCCATAGAAATCTTCAATCTGCTGAATGTCATCCGCGTAACCCTTGGGCGTGAAGACGTCGCCGACATCCATTTTCAAACCGTTCGGTCCGAGCTTGGTGGTTTTGATGAGCACGCCGCGGGGTTGCAGGGCGCGCAAGCCGTCCGCGATTTCTTCCGCGCTGAATTTCTCATTGCCGCTGAATTTCACCGAGCCGACTTTGTACTGTCGGCCTTCATAAATGATCAGGTGAATGATCATCTTCCGCGCCGTCGGATATTCGAACTGAACATCCTTGAGTTCAAAATCGATGTAGCCCTTGCTGCGGTAGAATTCGGCCAAACGTTCTTTGTCGTCTTCGAATTGTTCGTCTTTGAACACGCCGCTGCTGGTGATCCAGGAAAGCATCCAGTGTTTGCGCGTTTTGATTTTCTTGCGCAGTTCCCGCTGGCTGAATGCGCTCGCGCCATCGAACTGCACGCGAACGATCCGGATTTTCGGACTCTCGTGAATGTCGAACGTGGCGGTGGCGCGACCGGTTTCCGAATCGATGTTGGAAATGTATTTTACGGTCGTCCCCGGATAGCCGGCTTTCTGATACAGCTTTTGAATTTCCTGGCTGTCGGTGAACAGCTTTCGTTCGTCCAGCGGGTCGCCGATTTTGGACGTCACCTTTTTCTTGAGCTTGCTGACGCTGTATTTGGTGTTCCCCTGGAAGGTAATGTCGGTCAATCGCGGCTTGGCCTGGACAATATAGTTGAGTGCAACGCTGTCGGCGGAGCGATCCTCGGTGACGCGGATGTTGTAGAACTGGCCGGTGGCGTAAAGGTTCCGGATGTCATCATCGACCGCGAGTCGGCGGTAGGGATCGCCCACTTTGACGCGGATGTTGGCGCGGATGAGTTCGTCGCTGACCTCCTGCGGGCCGACGTGCTGGATTTCGATTTTCGAAACTTTTGGCTCAGCCATTTGCGCCCAGGCGGTCGGCAGGCAGGCTAGAAATAAAAGCAGACCGCAAAGGCGGAACAATAATTTAGTCATCGTCAATTAGGCACGTCGTCGTCGCTGATCTTCGCGGCATTTTCGAAGCGCGTGAATGAACGCAGGAACGTCAGATTCACATCGCCGGTCGGACCGTTGCGCTGTTTGGCGATCAACAGATTCACCGCCACCGCGTCCTCGGTTTCACCCGCGTTCGTCGGGTTGTCATCGTCATCGCCGCTGCTCGGTTTGTAGAGCAGACCAATCAGATCGGCGTCCTGTTCGATGGAACCCGATTCACGCAAATCCGACATGCGCGGCTTGCGGTTTTTGTCCTTCTCCATTTCGCGATTCAACTGGCTGAGCACGATGATCGGGACTTCGAGTTCCTTGGCCAACGATTTGATGCCGTTGGAAATATCCGCGATTTCCTGCTGACGATTTTCGGCCCGGCGCGCAGTAGAATGGAGAAGCTGGAGATAATCAATCACGAAAAGCTTGATGCCATGCTGCTGGTGCATGCGCCGGGCTTTGGCGCGCAATTGCAGAATGGAAAGGCCGGAAGAGTCATCGATGAACAGCGGGGCGTTGGCGAGTTTGCCGGCTGAACCGGTGAGCTTGGGGAAATCGCGCTCGGCCAGAAAGCCGTCGCGAATGTTGCGCAGGTTCACGCGTGAACGGGAACACAGCATGCGGAGCACGAGCGATTCCGAAGTCATTTCCAGACTGAACACGCCGACGGGAATTTTCTGATCGATGGCGACGTGTTCGGCAATGTTCATCGCCAGCGATGTTTTTCCCATGGAAGGACGCGCCGCGATCACCACCATTTCGCCCGGATGCAAACCGCTGGTCATTTTATCCAGATCCGTGAAGCCGGTGGGAACGCCGGTGAGCATTCCCTGACGTTGATGATATTCCTCGATCGTGGTGATCGCCTTTTTGACGAGTTCCTTGATCGTATCATTTTCGCCGACGACTCGCGCTTCGCTGATTTTCAGAATATCGCGTTCGACTTCATCCATCAGCATATCGACTTCACCTTCGAAATCGTAAACCTTCGCCACGACGTCGGTGCACGTGTGGATCATTTTCCGCAGGAGGAATTTTTCAAAAACGAAATCCAGATAATAGCTGAGATTCGCCGCGGAGGGAACGGCATCGGGAAGCGACGCCAGATAGGAAAGCCCGCCCACCTGTTCCAGAAGTTGCCGGTCCTTGAGTCTTTGCTGCAAGGTGATGACGTCAATGGCTTCGCGCTTGTCGAACATTTCCATCAACGTGCTGAAAATGGTTTGATGCCGAAGATCGTAAAATACTTCGGCTCCTGCTTTCAGCTTTTCAATGCATTCGGGCATGCTCTCGTTTGGAGAGAGCAAAACACAACCCAGGACTCCCACCTCGCATTCCGGCGAATGCGGGGGAAGGCGGTCAACACTCGGAGCGGCGCTTTGAGATCGGCGGACGCGTTTCGTTTTTTTCAGATCAACGGCGCTGGCGCCTTCAGAATTTACGGAATCAATCATACTAAAAATCAAAGAGGTTTATTTGGCCACTCCTCGTCAAAATACTTTTGCGCCCAGTCTGGCGTCTCCGCGCGCGGCATACGCAGCCACACCACGGATTCCATTCCGGGCAATGAGTCGGTTAATTTCGACAAATCACATTCTACATTTTCGGGAACCCGATCCTTAATCCAACGTCCTCCGACTAAAGTTTGATTCGGTCCGACTTCAAGAAAGAAGACGCCGCTGCCTGCGGAATCGAATTGTTCAAATCGCCCAATCAATTTTTTGCCATCGATCCGGAGATCGTAATAATGTCCAGAGAGTTTACCTTCGTTTCCAAAGGAATAAGGAAGCAGCAGATTCTTGCTCGTGAACTTGGCGCATGCAATTGCGCCGGACGGTTTCGTTATCAACCACATTCCCTCAAACGTTCGGAGCGGATCGGAGTTGTGTTCAGGCGCAATCACAGTCGCTTACAAAACCAGAACTAACCGGAGAGTTCAAATCCAGAAGTTATTGGAAGTTGCCAACATGATTTTCACAGTGTGACAACTCGGTAGGGCATTTCCTGATGGCGCGCCATTATCCAAAGCGGGACGGTCTGGCTGGATCAAATGAAGATCATGGCGCAGCGATTCCGAAATTTTCCCATTCAATGGTCTGGCATCGTTTTTGTCGTTGCAATCTGCCTCGGCTGCGTTTCACAACGTCCGGCTATTTCGAGCGCGACCAATTCTGATTCCTTTCGGCACGTTACCATGGGCCTGTGCGAAGATTATCCCGAAGAATCAAGAACCCTCGTCAGCGCACAACGCGATCTGGAAGTTCTGGCGACGAATGATCTGCGCGTGTTGCGAATCGCATTCGGCTGGGACGCGATGGAACCTGAGCCGGGAAAATTCGATTGGAGTTTCTGGGACGACTTTGTCCGCCTCGCCACGGACGAATATCATGTTCGCCTGATTCCTTATATCTGCTACACGCCACGCTGGGCATCATCGAGCGAGGGTGAAGATTTCTGGCGTCAACCGCCGAAGGACAACGCGTCGTTTTCCAATTTCGTGAAGCAACTCGTCGGGCGTTACAAAAACCGAATTCATTCCTGGGAAATCTGGAATGAGCCGGACAATCCTTCGTACTGGGGCGGAACCGTGGATCAATTCGCCGATCTGCTCGCGGCTGGTGCAAGTGCAGTTCACGAAACCGATCCGAATGCGAACATCGTGATGGGCGGACTGGCCTGGGACTTGAACTTTCTGGAAGGCGTTCTCGTACATCCAACGGCAATGGCTCACGTGGATGTCATCAATCTGCATAATTATTATGAAACGTGGTCGAGCGATCCATTGGAGAGAATCCCGGAATACGTCGGTCGCGCGCACGATATTTTGCGCCAGCATGGATTTGATTTGCCGATCTGGATGGCTGAAGTCGGTTACAGCAGCTTTCGCCAGGGCGCGCATGTGTCCGGACAATATCAGGCTTACTTCGCCAACGAACACACCGACCAGGCACAGGCGCAAAGTCTTTTCAAAGCGATGACGCTATTGCTGGCGTCCGGTGATGTTTCGTTGATCGCATGGTATCGGATCAATGATCTTCCCGACGTGCAGGAAGTCATCGGCGACGTGAACAATCGTCATTTGGGAATTCTGGATGAACACGGAAATGCGAAACCCGCGTTGCGCGCGCTGCGTTTTTTTCATTCGCTGTTCGGCAAAGGTTTCCGCTGCATTGATGATCAGGTGCGCGTGACCAAGGCAATTGGATCGGCGGCGGAAATTCACGCGTTTGAACTGCCCGATGGAAAGGTCGTTGTGATTGGGTGGATAAAGAACTACGTGCCGGGAACGCGTGGAACAAATCTCAGCGGCGACGTGCGAGATTCGCGGAGCGAGCGGGTGTGGATCAGTCTTCCGCTTTCCATTGGAAACAAAGCGCTGAATTTTGATGAAAAGGGCCGGAGACAAGGAACTGTTTTCACTTCAAAGACTGATGGTGAGGCGCGAACCCTAGCACTGGAGGTAGCGAAAGATCAGGTTGTTGTGGCTGTTATGGATCGTTTCTCAAATTGACGCCCCGCTTTCCTCCCGAACTTGAGATGTCGAAACTCGATTAAAGAGGGTGGTACATTCTTCTTCTCGTACTGACCAGATCCGGCGACCTATATAATCAATGGTTCTTGTCGGAAGATATTACGTTTTTGCTCTTCCCCAAATCTTCAACGGAACGGGTTAATTGGAATATTATCCATTAAATTCCAAATAAATCGCGGTTTTTTTGGCATGTTCGATCAGGCCGGAAATTTTTGGCACAGATCGCGCTAAATTTGAGGAGAACCAAATAGTTCAAAAGACGAGAAATGAAAACCAGCTTACTAACAAAATGGGTAGCCGCAGTTGCGGGAGGGTGTCTGATAGCAACGAGTGCGAGCGCGCTCAATATTACAATCGGCAGTGCTCAGCGCACGGGTTCCTTGTCATCCGCTACTCAAGGTGCGACAGGTAGCGGAACTGGGAATCTGGATGCAAGTACCGTCAATGCAGCTTTTGGTGATAGTTGGACTGAAGTCGGTCACCTTGATCCAGGCACAGGCTTAAACGACGGCTTTTTGACAATAACTCTCACATCGGGAGCGTGGGGTGCCAACAATGTTGCCGGAACATGGGCAATTGCACCATCCTTCTGGACCACTTACGGAGATGCTGTGATTGGCTGGCACGTAGGAAATGGCAGCGGTGATCCTGATTTTTTCATGTTTTTAATCGAGCATGGGCAGACGAGTGGCACATGGTCGTACGACCGACTCTCAGGTGGTGGCGGCGGTTTCTCCAATATGCAGTTGTTTGGCAGCGGAAAACCAACTACCAGAGTTCCTGACGGCGGACTTACGGTCTTGATGCTCGGTTCGGCACTTACCGGTTTAGGCGCGATTGCTCGACGGATCAAGAAATAGCTAGACCCTTTGATTGAAACGGCATCTGGTAAGACCAGATGCCGTTTTTATTTGTACAAACCAACAATTCCTCTATCGATCTTCTGCCTCCCGCAGTTTTGATCTTCCTGCTCACGAATTGATTTCGCCATACAAATTCAGCGCGGCTGTTTTTGTGATCCAATCCCCTCATCATAATGCTTAAGACGCGACTTTCTCCACCTTTGCTGTTTACAGCAAAAAGCTCGTTGTTAGTATCCGAACACGAAGCGAGCGACCCATGAAAAAAATCGAAGCCATCATCAAACCATTCAAACTGGAAGACGTTAAAGAAGCTCTCGCGGGCCTCGGCGTGGAAGGCATGACTGTCACCGAGGTCAAAGGTTTCGGACGTCAAAAAGGGCACACGGAAATTTATCGCGGCAGTGAATACACCGTCGATTTTTTGCCCAAGCTGAAGATTGAAGTGGTGCTCGGCGATTCCAGCACCGAAGCGGCGGTGGACGCGATTGTCAAAGCGGCGCGCACCGGCAAAATCGGCGATGGCAAAGTTTTCGTGAGCGCCGTGGAAAATGCGGTTCGCATTCGCACCGAAGAGACCGGCGAGCAAGCGGTTTGATTTGATGTTCCGCCGCAATCTCATTGCGGACGGAATCCCAACCTGAAACTCCGTAGAGCAACCTGATTCACATGAGCACCCCGAAAAGCGTTATTGAACTGGCGAAAAAAAGCGGCGCCAAAATGGTGGATATCAAGTTCGTGGACACGTTTGGAACGTGGCAGCACTTCACCTGTCCGATTGGTGAATTGAGCGAGGCGGTTTTCACTGAAGGATTCGGTTTTGACGGATCCAGCATTCGCGGTTGGAAGAGTATTGAGGCTTCGGACATGCTGGCGATTCCCGATCCAAAAACGGCTTTCATCGATCCGTATTGCGCGGTGCCGACATTGAGCCTGACCTGCACGATTGCGGAAACCGGAACGCTCGAACCGTATCCGCGTGATCCCCGAGGCATTGCTCAACGTGCAGAGAAATATCTCGTCGGCACGGGCCTGGCGGATCAGGCGTTCTTCGGTCCGGAAGCAGAGTTTTTTATCTTCGACAACGTTCAGTACGAAAGCCGCAGCAACGGAACCTTTTACTCCGTGGAATCGGAGGAAGGCATCTGGAATTCCAGCCGCGATGAAATGCCGAACCTCGGTTACAAGATTCGTCACAAGGAAGGTTATTTCCCGGTTTCACCCGCCGACACGCAGCAGGATCTTCGTTCGGAAATGTGCCTGACCATGATGGAACTCGGCGTTGATATTGAACGCCAGCATCATGAAGTTGCCACGGCTGGTCAGGCCGAAATTGATTATCGCTTTGACACACTCGTGCGCGCCGCGGACGCAATGATGGTTTACAAATACGTCGTGAAGAACACGGCGAAGAAGCACGGCAAATCCGCGTGCTTCATGCCTAAACCGTTATTCGGCGACAACGGTTCCGGAATGCACACGCATCAATCGTTGTGGAAAAAGGGCAAGCCGCTGTTCGCGGGAAATGAATACGGCGGCCTCAGCCAGATGGC
>DASTXC010000087.1:0-32116 GCA_035765675.1 Verrucomicrobiia bacterium | reverse complement strand
CGCCCAGTGGTCGTTGGCGATCCATTGCCGAAAAACATGATAAACTGTTTTCCAGTTGGGAAAGTCAGCCGGCAGATAGCGCCAGGGGCAGCCGCATTTGACCAGATAAAGGACGGCATCAAGGATCCGCCGCCGGTCTTTGGGTGGACGTCCACGTTTGGCGGCTTTGGGAAGCAGGGGTTTGAGGTAAGTCCATTGAGCGTCAGTCAGGTCAGTATTGTATTTGGCGATTTTCATCGCCTGACTGGCGCTACCGCGAATAAAAGCCAACCACATCCCCAGCAAAATCAAGCACTTTCTCTATTTTCAGACAGGCTCTAACAGAGAAGGCCGTATTTCTTTTCATCTAGCTTCATTTTGAGATTTCTGGCAAAACTAACAATAGTCGGATTTGCTTAGGAATATGCGGTTTTCTGGTGAAAACCTGCAAACGCGTGAGGGGGTTCGAATCCCCCGATCAAGCTCACTTCAAAATTTCGCGGTTAGAGCAAAACGAATCTGAATTGGCTCGACCGGATGAAAATGAATCTCCGTTCTCGACCTGGCGTTCCGCGAAATACGTGACTCGTAGGCGTAGTCAATGTCATGATCGCGTCGATCAAGCAGATTGAGAATCTCCGCCGAAACAGTCCATGTTCTGTTGATGTGGTAGCCGACTTGTGCGTTGAGCAAAATTGTTTCGTGCGATTTGAAACTATTATCTTCAACCAAGGGGCGGGGACCGAAATAACGCAGCCGAAGACTTGCAAACAGGCCGTTGTCTGCATGGTAGCTGATACCAGCGGCGACGACACTTTTAATCGAGCCAGGAATGTGATTGCCCGCCGGATCGTTGTCCCGAAATTCGGCATTTGAAAAAGAAAAATCCGCATCCAGCGCAAGATTTCGAGTGAGATTGTAATAATTGGCAAATTCGATTCCGTATCGACGGCTCGGCCGGCTGGCTTCTGTCGCACCGGCATCGCCAACGAACAAAAGTTCTGAATCCACATCAAGCCACCAGAGCGAGAGCGTGCTTTGCAATCCCGGAACAATCGTAGTGCGTATGCCTACTTCTGCTCCGTAAGTCCGTACGAGCGGATCGGCTGGTTTGATTCGATTCCCGTCGGCGTCTGTATTCGAGCCTGTAACCGGATCAACATGGGTAGTCACACCACGTCCATCGTTGCTGTGAAATCCCAATCCCCCTTGAACATAAACCTCTGTTTTCGCCCACGGCCCAAAAATCAAACTTGCCTTGGGACTGCCAATGGCGGCGGAATGGTCGCCGGAGTTTTCAGAACGGGTACTGTCCACATCGAAGTTGTAAAAGTCTCCGCGTGCGCCGAGAACGGTGCGAAATTTTTCCGCCCACTGAATCCTGTTTTCTAAATAAATGCTGACACTGGTTTCAGTAATATCATCCTGCCGAGTCGTAGCAGGAACGACGTTTCCGTCAACGTCCATTTTGTCCACCCGTCGCTGGTTCTCAGTCTGATAAAGCCCATTACGGATCCAGTCGCTGCGAACTTGCAGGCCGAATGTATTTTCCACTTCCTTATTTGCCCATTGGTTGAAAATCGTATGGCTGGCATTCAGTCCGACAACGGAACGCCTATCGGCCTGTTCCAATTGATCACCTCGATTTGTATCGGTCAGGAAGTAGGTGAAATCAGAAAACAAATCCAAGTCGTAATAAAATCCATACGCCATGATTTTTGTTGAGGACTGATCATCGCTACGATGCCACTCGCCTTGTAAACTGTACCTTTGCGAATCGCCGCCAGTCGAATCATCCAATGACCCGAAGAACGGGGTTTTTCCGCTATTTGCCGCGCTGGAAGCAATTTGGTCGCTGGAATTCCATTTCCCGTGATAAGCGTGTCCCGTGATGCTGAAACCGTTGGCATCATCGCCCTGGCTATAAGTGAGTTGGCCGTTGAATTTTTGATAATCATCCGGGCGAACCCACGGACCATCATCGTGATATGCCTCCGCGCCGTAGAGCAGATTGCCGGGACCGATTTCCTGGGAAATGCCGAACACGCCGCGTCCATAGCCGTACATTCCCGCTTCCAGTGTGACAAAATTTTCCGGCAATGTTTTAAAAAACTCCAGATGGGCCGCCCCTGCGGATGCGAAATCGCCGTTCTCCGCGAAATAGACTCCCTTCTTATAGTTCACGCGCTGAACCAGTTCAGGAATCACGATGTTCATGTCGGAATAGCCCTGTCCGTGTCCGTGGGTCGGCAGATTCAGCGGCATTCCGTCAAGGAACATCGCAAAATCTGTCCCATGATCGAGGTTGAATCCGCGCAGGAAATATTGATTGGCTTTGCCTCCTCCGGCGTGTTGCGTGATGATCACGCCCGGCACAGTTTCAAGAATTTCACCGCTCCGCAAAACGGGACGATCTTTCAATTGTAACGCGCCAACTATTCCTTGCGATGCCGTGTCTGCCATGCCAAGCAGACTGTCTGCTCGGCCTTTGACCACAATATCTGATAGGCGGACCGCGTTTGTGTCGTCATTGGCCAAAGTACAATTGCCGGACGCGAAAACCAAAACCGTGAGTGTGGTTAGAAGTCGAGCCTGTCCGTTTTTCATAACTCTCAATGCACCGGTCGTTTCTCGGACCGACAACGAGGGTTAAATTTAAGTTGCAGGCAGAAAAACCACCTGCGGCTGACGGTTACGGGCTTGTGACCCGCCATTGCCGTCCCAGGTGGCATGAATGTTACTGGTAATAAAATGCACAACATCATCGCAAGAACAATTGTGCAATCGATTTCGCAACTGGCCGCAAAGGTCTCGCAAGCCTGTGGGAGCACACCGGCGAATCCGGGGGTATAATTTACCCATGGATGATTCATTTTTTCGTTGTAATCCAAATTCTGTGGGCATCCCAATTCCGCGATGGAGTCTGTTTTGTCCAGTGGCGAAATCGGAAGGATTTTCTGGCGCTCGAATTCAAGCGGAATGCCTTAAGATCGATGCCGACGGAAATGTCAGAGTTGGGCTCGCCGCGCATCCGAAGGAATGGTTTGGAATGCTCGCGCACCTAGGCGACGTATTACATTTCGTGCGAAACGACCCGGTCGCGCTGATCACCTTCGGGCAAATCCCTCCAATGGAAAATTGGCACAATCCGATTTTTCCTCGTGATCACAATTTTTTATTTGCTCCAAACCTGGCAGAGTATTCCAGCTTTTGCGCGACGCGCGGTAATTCACCCGTCGGGGCGATTTATGGATTTGAGTCGAGAGATGTCTCCGGGCTTGTATTCGAGAAAATCCTGATGCCGACCCTCTCCAATCGCGACTTATTCGAGGAGTTTGTCATTACCCACCAATCATCGGTCGAAAGCGGCGGAAACTGGTTTCCAGCTAATCATGCTTACAGCGAACGATTTCGTGTTCGGCGCGCGGCTCGGATTCCATGGCTGAATTCACGTTGGGCTCAAGGGGCCAAAGACTTGGTGCGAGTGTCCGTTGAGTTTCCAAATCGTTTGCTCGTCGAAGTAACTCAGCAAAGGATTCCAATTCGTGTTCTTCACTACAGTAATGCCCTGATCCGCACCGTGGTTTGGAGTCCGAAACCCGACAGCGAAACGAATATCGCTGAGAGCGGATTGAGCAGCTTTCAAGACGATTCGGTGGGATTGAATCTGGATATAGAAGCAATCGGTAGCGTCTGGTTGTGGGCGGGCCGATGCGCTGGTTGTGGAAATCATCGTTGGACGGTTGAAATTGGAGACAGGCAGGGACGTGTCTGCCTGTCGATCACGATTGGAGCGGAAAGTCTGGAAGACGATTGGCGTCGTCTGATTGTCGCTTGTCTCTCATGAATTCAAGTTTAGTCACGTGTCCACCCCCGGGAAAATGCGACGGCGAGCTGGTGTCGGTTTTGCCATTACGATCCAGTACCGCGCCGCCGCAGGTTCTGTTTCAAAGTGAATTCATTTCGATGCTTCTTGCGGAAATTAAAACCGGACAGCGGCTCTATTTTTCAAAACTGCGGTTGAGCCTCATCACAGTTGTTTCCGGCACCGTTCGGATGCAAGGACCAAACGGCAGCTTTGTTTCACACCCTTCCTGCGGGATCCGATTGGGCCGTGGAGAAGATTGGAAGATATATGCGCTCACTGACTCAGTGGTGTCGTTATTGATTGCAAAAGGAAGTTAGGGCGGCCTCCTGGCGCTTGCAAAAACGCAAATGATCGCAAGCTCTGGGCAACAGCCCAACAGATCCGACAAACTCCCACAAACCTCAGGCAACGAGCAGGAAGCGAAGTCAGAAATATTCCGCTTCAATCTTCAGGCCGGATGACTCGGCATGAAATTAAAACCTGAAAAAGACTCAAATGAAACTTCCGCAAATCCTATCATTCAAGATTGTTCCCGGCCTTCTGCTCGCAATGACGTTCACAGGAAAGGCTGCAACCAATTATTTTATCAGTCCGACTTTTCGCGCAGGTGAAGGATCACAATCTGCTTACTGGGAAATTTTTACCAGTGCCTATGGTGGTGCGAACATTCCAGACGGAATTGCCTTTGGCGGATTGTCTCTGGCGAACGCTACCATTACACAAAGCGTTGACCCGGGCGCTTTTCTCACGGGAACTGGTAACATTTACGATTATGCAGCGCCCACCGGCTTTACGCTCAATGAAATCGCGACGTTTAACATCGGTCAGGTCTTTTTCCAAACCCGCACCACAGCCGGAAGCAGTCCGCTGGATTACAATTCCGTCAGTTTGACTTACGACCTCGGTGCCGGTCCTACGACTCTGACCGGCAATCATACGCTCCTTACGGATGCGGAAGGGGGGGATTCGTTATTATGGACCTGGGATCTTTCAGGCACTCCAGGTGTTTCGAGCTTCAGCATCAACTTCAATGCCTCCGATGCGAGCATGTCCTTTGACAGCGCGATGTTGGATATTGAGGCGGTGCCGGAACCCAGTGTAATTGCGCTGTTCCTTCTTGGCGGATTCGGATTGTTGACGATCCGCCGCTTTCGCCAACAACTCTCATTGTAATCCGTTATGCGTCTTCTCTCATTTGCGGGTTGCATCTGCGGCATCCTCATTTTGTCTGGCATAGCGGAAACCGCTGCTCAGCCGTTCAATATTCAGTCGGCGGCAGCCGACATTGCGCGATGGATGTATCCTTACAATGCCTCGCCGGGGAATCGGCCCAGTGCGAGTACTTTCGCCGCTTTCGGCTCCGCCCCGGATTTTGACACTCGCGATGGCCAATTTCTGCTCGGATGGAATACATCCAACAGTGTTCCGAACGGAAAGGGAGTGCGAAATTATTTGATTCGTCGCGCTGCGGTGACGTTAACCATCAGCCGAGATCGTGCCTATGCGTACACGGGCAAGTTGCGTGATTATCGAACCTATTTTCCACCGGACGATCCGCGGTACATCGAGCCGGCAACTTCCGGATGTCCAGTGGAATTGTTTGGAGTGGGTTTCCGCGGTGGATTTTCTGCGGAAACGTTTCAACAAACGACGACGTTTTATGCCGATCCGAGTGCCGGGGACTACACGAATCGAACGGCCTACGCGGCGTGCTTCGACAGGAACGGAGTATTGGTGGATGTCTCAAATAATGTTGGTGATGACGGGACAAACGAAATCAGTAATGCGTTCGAAGTTGCCCCGTTCGCGCTTGGAAAGACCATTGATGTAGCCGAAGGCGAATTGATGCCCGCGGGCAGTCAATTAGAATTCGAGTTGGATCTCGAAGATCCATTGATCTATGGCTATGTCCAGCGAGCGCTTAACGACGGAGGCATTCGTTTGATGGCTTCGTCGCTGATCAATGCCAGCTTTGGCGGTTCGGCCACTTACCCCGACTTTTATACTCCATTCAGTCCGCTCGCAGATCTGGAGGAATATCCGTTGTTTGTTATCGAAGGAACTGTTGTTCGTGAAAACGTCGATGCCGACGAAGATGGTTTACCCGATGATTGGGAACAGTTTTATTTCGGTCCTTTCGGAGCAGAGACAGCCGCTGATTCGGATTCGGACGGAATGGACAATCTGGCCGAATATCGGGCCGGAACAAATCCAAATGATCCCGCCGATGCGTTTCATTTGCGTTCCATTCAACCTGCGTCAAATGGAACACAACTGGAGTTTTCGTTCGCTCCAAATCGTGAATATTTTATTCAATGGTCGGACAGTGTACAGCAGGACTGGCATACTGAAACGAATCCCGTTCTCGTTTACACTTCGGCCTGGCTGTCGAAATCGAAAACCGACTCATCGTATCCCTCTCCCGTTTACGCTATCTGGAATGACACGAACGCGTTGAGCGGCCAACGCTTCTATCGAATCGGCGTGAAATGAAGCAAATTCGGAAATTCCCCGCAGCCCGGAGGTTGGCGTTTACCTTGGTTGAATTGCTGGTGGTCATTGCCATCATTGCCATTCTTGCGGCGCTGCTTCTGCCGTGTCTGCAAAAGGCAAAAATGCGCGCGCGCATGATTGAGGAAATGTCGGCCGGCAAACAGCTAATGATGGCCGTTCAGATGTATGCGGACGATTTTAGCGGAGCGATGTTTGCTGGTTATCCAAAAGACAACGACAGCCTGGAGACAACTTCCGTGCATGATAACCAGGGAAAACCTGTCAGCGCACCCGAGCGGTTTCGCTATCCGTGGCGGCTGGTGCCTTATTTGTCCGGCTCGATGGCGTTGATTTATTCCGGCGTGAATCGTGAGTATTTGCGGAAGATTCAATCTCGAGACCACGACAACTACGTCTATGTTGTCAGCATCTGTCCCTCGCTCGGCATCAATTCGTGCTTTATCGGCGGTGATGATGATTACCTTCCAGCCGGCCCTTCAAACGCAAAGTTTGGATCGGAAACCGTGCTCACAAAAATGAATGCAGCGCGTCATCCGAGCGACTTGATGGTGTTCATGTCGGCGCGCGGGTCTCCTTCGGGAAATGTTGAACACGCAAATGCCGAGAATGTCCAGCAAGGCTGGTATCGCGTCCTCCCGCCGTATTTCAAAGTCCGGCAATGGGCCGACGATTATTTTTCGACACTCGCGCCGGATCGTTGGGGATTTGTCGCGCCCCGCTTTAACAATCATTCTGTCGCGGCGTTATTGGATGGTCATTCGGAGAGCTTCGATCTGGAAGATACGCAAGACATGCGCCATTGGTGCAACCGGGCGAACCGCGTAGAGTGGACGTTGCCGAAGTAGTCTTTTGGACGTTCCCGGGATGGGCGAAAAGCGGCTTGCCGCATGAGCTTTAATGCTCCTTTTTCAACAAGGCCCTCCGTTGTGCATCAGTTCGAAGTGGATAGAGTCCCGGACAACAACCAAAGGTTTCATGGAAGGTACTGCTAAAATGACTCAGACTGTTGTAGCCAACTTCCAAGGCGGCTTCGGTTACATTGCATCTTCCGGTGCGTAACAGTTCAGCCGCACGTTCCATTCGCACCTGACGCAAGTAGTGTTGCATGGTTATGCCTCCCTCTTGTGTGAATTGCCGGCTCAAATAGAACGAACTGCAATTGACCATTCGTGCCAGTTCATCCAACGACGGGGGATTTTGCATCTGCTCCCGCAAAATCATCTTCGCCTTTTCCACTCGGTCCCGCGCCATCCGTTGCGTTCGCGTGCAAAGCAGCTCTCCGGTAGCCGGACAAAAGAACAAATGCGCCGCCACTTCCAGCGCCTTGCTTCGAAACCACATTTCCTGCGCTTCCTTGAAAACCGGACAATGACGCAGGCTTTCCACCAGTTGATGCAATGTAACCGCAAGGCGCTCCGGCATAACCACGGCGGATTGAATCGCTTGTCCGGAAACGATAGATCGCACGATTGAATGCACGTCAGCGACCTGATTGCGAAAGTGTTCAGCAAGAAATAAGGGAGAAAATTCAATGGTGATGAATCGGTGCGCCTCGCTGGCCCTTCGGGTTGCAGTCAACGGAGGTGTTCCCTGGAAATAAAAAGCAAATGTTCGCGGTGACAGTTCAACCGTCTGCCGCTGGTCCGACAATCTTGCGGTGCCTTCCAGATTGAGGCATACCTCGAGACTCCCGGGATGAAAACTCCGCGCCCAATTC
Organism: Verrucomicrobiia bacterium; assembly: GCA_035765675.1. Taxonomy (GTDB): domain Bacteria; phylum Verrucomicrobiota; class Verrucomicrobiia; order Limisphaerales; family DASXHY01; genus DASXHY01. The sequence continues at coordinate 24,038 of DASTXC010000087.1, read as the reverse complement.
AATTCTTCGCTGGTGGTAAATTCGTGCCATTCGAAGCTGAATCCTAATTTGCGATAGCTCCCAAACAGCGGACGCCAGCCTTGCCCGATCGCTTTCCATGCGAGAGCTTCTCCGAACGGAGCCGATGAATCGCCCGACGGCAGCGAATCGCCTTTCGTTGGTTTGATGCGTGCCACGATTCACAAACAGCAATCAGCGGCGGTGCAGCGATGAGATTCAATACTTCGCATTTCTTCCTGGCTGAACATGAGCCACAGCTTGTTTGAATTCTTTCCGCTTTGCTTCTGCCAGATTGCTGATTGTTAGCGGCCTGTTGCGCAATCCCGCATCAACTCTGGACAAACAAGCGGAAGCGTTGCGGCACGGCAGGCCGCTACTCTTCAAAAATGATTCTGAAAGCATTGTTTATTCATTTGGCGTTAGCCATCACCGCGTTGATATCCGGTTGTGCCAACCCGAGGTCGATTGGCAATTCGCTCCCCCCGATGCCTGAAGCCGTAACCAGCTTTGGAGCTGTGACGCATCGCGGAGAGATCTACGTGTTTGGCGGACATAAAGGTGAACGGCACGATTATTCGATTGAGATGGTGAGCGGCGCATTCCATAGGCTCAATTTGGTTGATGGTCGCCGGTGGGAGACGCTTCAGTCCTCTGATCCAGGACAAGGTTTGGCATTGATTGCGCACCGTCATTCGCTCTATCGCATGGGTGGAATGGCGGCGCGGAACCACGCTGATGAACACGAATCCTTGTCGCATCAGCGGTTGTACTCCGTCGCTCTATTCCAGCGTTTTGACCTGCACAGAAAGCAGTGGAAAAATCTCGTCCCGCTACCTTGCCCGCGTTCAAGCCACGATGCTGTGGTGGTGGATAACAAAATTTATGTGGCCGGCGGTTGGGAATTGAACGGGACCGTGCGAAAACCGGTATGGCACACCAATGCGCTGGTGTTTGATCTCGATCAACCTCAGACCGGATGGGGCAAAATTCCGCAGCCGTTTCAGCGCCGCGGCCTTGCCCTGGCTGCTTTGAAAGGAAAAGTTTTTTGCATTGGCGGTATGGACAGCGACAACGATACCTCCCGGAGGGTTGATATTTACAACACGGTTACCGGCGACTGGAGCAGGGGCCCGGACTTGCCCAAAGGCAAATACAATGGATTCAGTTGTTCGGCCATCGCCCAGAACGGACATATCTATGTCAGCTGTTTTCAAGGCGATCTTCTGCAACTTTCGAATGACGAACAAACCTGGGAAAAAGTCGGCAGACTTGAAAAACCGCGGCTTGCTCACCGCCTGGTCACAGCAGGCGCAACAAAAATACTTGCGCTCGGCGGCGAAGATCGTGAGGAAAACAAAGTGCCGGAGTTGCAACTGCTGACACCAACGCCGAGCCCTTACAACGAAAAAGTCGCAGTTGCACGAACCGCTCACTGAAACCCTTTCGCAAATTGTTATGCTCCACAAATTCGCTTTGATAGCCGCGCTGGTATTTACTGCTGCAACTTCTTTTGCTCACTCGGTTTGGATTGAACCTGACGGCGACGGTCAATTGGTTGTTCGGTTTGCCGAACCGGGAGACGATTTCGAAACATCACCGGGCTATCTCGACAATTTGTCTACACCACTTGCATTCGTTGTTGCCTCGAACGCGCCTCAATCGATTGAAACCCTGAAGAGATCCGACTATTTCCTTTTGAGCACCGCATCGTCCACGAACACCACCTGCCTTGAAACGAGCTTCACCGTCCGTGGCGGACGCAAACCCATTTTCTATGCTCGATGGCAATCACTCGTCGAAAGCGCTCCCAGTCCCTTCCTGACCCTCGATCTGGTTCCAATTGGAAAACCAGGGGAAGTTCGCGCGTATTTTCGGGGAAAGCCGCTCGCGAATATCAAGGCGACACTCCACATACCGGATAACGGCGAGGCGGAACTGACGTCAGATGCGGATGGCTTTCTGCGTTTTGAAGCGAACCAGAAAGGTCAATATCTTCTCACGATCTCACATCATCGCGAACCCCTTGCCGGTTTCCATGGCGGCATCGGCTATAAAGAAACCAGCCACAATTGTTCGCTCGCATGGCAGCAGTGATTTGAACCACGTATTAAGCGGAGCAGGATATTCTCATTTGAGACTCCGGTCCGACTTAACGCTTCACGAACCGTATTCTGCGTTCAATAGGTGCGAGAAATTAAGGCCAATCACTTCTCTGCGTTTGCAGGGAAGTGAGCCATGAATTCAATTGAATTTTCACGAACGGAATTCTGCCGGCAAGAATCCTCATTTGCGGACAGCCTTGCCGTTCAATTGCCGAAGGTTGTCGGTGATTTGCCGAGGGCTGAACGTCTTTGACTGAAGTCAAATATTGTCACGAAATTCCTGACAAGTTGGCTGCATGTTCAAAGAAAAATTACTCTACTCACTCATTCTGATCGGGATCATTAATCCGTTGTCCGGGTTCTCAAGTTCCGGCGCGACGTTGAACTTTCGACTGATCACCTGGAACGAAACCAATGCTACCGACCAACTGCCCTCGGCTGCCGGTCACAAACCATCTGCCTCTGCGCCAGTTTCGGGCGATTGGTTGATATTCACCGGAGATGACGTGAGTTTGGCAGCCGCGAACAATTCATCCGGCGCGTTGAGTCACAACTTCGTTGATCTTACCGGCATGGGCGGCGCGGGTTTTAATATGGCGCCCTCACTCTCTGGAACGTTGACGCTCAGACTTGAACGCGATCAAGGATCGACCTGGGCAGTTGCCATAACGGCGTTGAACTACGCCGGGCAGGCCAACGCGATGCAAACGATGAATCAGTTGCTCGTTACAACCGACAGTCCCGCGGCGATCGGGCCGGTGTTCAACGTGGACGGTGCGGGTAACTCCGGGCAATGGGTTGCGAATGCTTCCAGCAATTGGACGATTCAATACGTGCTGGATTTTTATTTGGCAGCCAGTGCTGACGGCAATCCTCTCTCCACTGATATTGACGCCACTTTCAACGATAAGTTGCAGACAGGGTTTTTGATTCCGGTATATCAACTCACAACCAGCGGCTTGGCGTCCGTGAACTTGGATGATCCGCTTGGTTTCTATGGTGGTGATTTTGAGCACTACCTGCTCAGCGAGATCGCACCGCGCTTGCCATCCAACGCCACGTATCTACTCATCACGCAAATGGAAAAATCGCATCCCGGTTACGTGGAGGGCGGATTGCCGATTACCACCTCCAGCTTAATTGGCAATACGACGTTTGCTTATACGACCGAAACTCTCGCTGCTCCGCCGCTGCTCAGGTCTCTGCGATTCGAAAACGGCAAACCTGTAATCTGTTTCACCGGCAGTTCGGGACAGGTTTATCAAATCCAGCGCTCCGAAAATTTGGCAAATTGGGAAACAATCGAGAATCCTTTGCTCAACTATTCCGAAACTGACGTTGTGGAATGGACCGATATCGATCCGGTTGCGTCACAATATTTCTATCGCATTATCGCCCTGACGCCGTGAATTCGACTCACCGCAATCAAAACGGTTTTACGCTGATTGAGTTGCTCATTGTCACCGGTGTTATTGCCACTCTGCTTGGATTATTGTTGCCCGCGTTGATCGCGGCTAAAAGCCGGGCGCAACGCATCAATTGTCAGAGCAATCTGCGGCAGATCAACATGGGTATATTCCTTTACGCAGAAGATGCCAATACACTCATGCCCGTAGCCGCACCACATGAATTGGGCGGACCGCAAGGCATTGTTTCGCCAGATGATCTTTGGCTGCCGGCGCGAATGTTCGGTGGCGCAATTCCGTCAGAGCAGCGCCCATTGAACACCTATCTTCGCTCGCGAAAAGTCTTTTGTTCTCCGGCCGATAAAGGTGAACCATTGTGGTGGTTTGACACGGCAGATTATCAAGCGACAGCATCCTGCAATGACCTCTACGGGAGCAGCTATTTTTATGCTTCCGGATACAATCGAATGGGTGGGGTGGTGGCGCCGATGGGTATCGCGAAATTCGTCGGCTTGGATTTTGCCTTCAGTGCATTCGGTCAGAATCCGCTGCCACTGGGCGCCTCATTGAAAACCGGTTTCTATCGTTTCCCTTCGAAGAAAGTTGTCGTCGGCAGTATTCCAATTTATCGCACGATGAGTGGCGTCGTTGCCATCAGTCGTCGCGCGCAATGGTACAAACCGGATACCGACCGTCTCTGGGCCAACGCCGCTTTTCTTGATGGTCACGTGGAATTTGTAAACGTATTCGCTTATGACGCTCAATACGGCGGCGTTCAAACAATCCCCAGCGAATCCAACCCGTTCTACTGATTTCGCCATGCGATTTAAAAGTCGTTTCAAATCAATCGCAGCGCTCATTGTTCTGGCACTCGCCAGTGGTGTTTGGGGAATCCAGCTTTGGCAAAAAGTCGCACCCACTGAAGAATCTTTGCGCGATACGACCGGCATTATCGCCACGGTGATTTCGGTTCAGCCAGTGGAGCACGGCTATGCCGTTGGCTGTCGCATCGAGAATAAACGGCGACAGTCGGCTGAACAGATCGTGTTATGCGTCACGTTGCTGGATTCCAAAGACCAAATGATCGCCGCCAACCCTTTGATCAACACGCCTCACCTTGCCGCAGGACAAACGCTGGAATTGTTGATCTTCATTCCCGCTGACACGAACATCAGTCCACCAAAGAGTCGAGTTCAGGTCTCTCTCGTGCGCTGGACCAGTGAATAGCTGTTTGAGTTCGATGATCACGAGCAGCTTTCGTTGCCAAACACGGGCAACCGAGCGCGTGGCTGGGAAAGAGCCGCAAAACAGTTTGGTCCGGCGATGGAGGATCTCATAATAGACTCAATTTTTAGCTGACAGTATCGTGAGGAGCAGAAGATCTGGTTTGATATGATCACCAAAACTATCCCACGTGCTGAGGCCGCAAATCTGGTTCAGAGTCCGAAGCCGCTCAGTTGAAAAGGTTTGCGGTGCCGTTCTTGGTTGTAGTAGGTTGGAAAAGTTGAGGCTCACGGCTAAATATTGTTCGAGAAACGATTGACATTGGAGTAGATGACAAATTTCTCACCTAGGTACGGTTTGATTTCCTTTTGTCACAGGGTGTTCTTCAATGATTGATGTCGTTCAATTGGTAATATTCCGCTTGGAAGGGCTACGATACGCTCTGAGGTTGGAAGTGGTAGAGCGCATTTTGCAAGCGGTGGAAATTACGGCTCTGCCAAAGGCCCCGGACATCGTGCTCGGAGTGATTGAAATGGGGAAACGGGTTGTGCCAGTGTTTAACGCGCGGCAGAGGTTTCGACTGACGGAACGAGAGATTCAGCCCTCCGATCATTTCTTGATCGCGCGAACTGCGCGACGAACGGTGGCACTGGTGATCGACGAAGCTGAAGGCGTAATTGAAACTTTATTCCGGGAAGTCGTCCACACGTCAAAGATCGTTCCCCGGCTTGAACATGTGCAGGGAATTGCTCGGTTTGAAGATGGATTGGTTCTGATCCATGATTTGGAAAAGTTTTTGTCGCTGGATGAGGAACAGATTTTGGACGAAGCGCTGAGGCAGGAGGCTAGACATGGGATTTAACTCCGTGACCGCGCCCCATCTATCCCGCCTCAGCGAATTCGTGGCGGAGCGAATCGGATTAAATTTCCCGCCGGAACGCTGGGCGGATCTGGAGCGGGGGCTGGAAGGTGCGGTGGCGGAGTTCGGCTTTGAAAGTTTTAACGATTGCGCGGACTGGCTGTTGTCCACACCTTTGACCAAGGAGCAGCTTCAGACGCTCGCCGGACATCTGACCGTCGGAGAAACCTATTTCTACCGTGAGCCGAAAACTTTCGAAGCGCTGGCCGATCGCATCTTGCCGGAATTGATTGCGTCGCGCCGGAATCAGGAACGCCGATTGCGCATCTGGAGCGCCGGTTGTTGCACTGGCGAAGAGCCTTACTCGCTGGCGATTCTGTTACAACAACTCCTTCCCGATCTGAAAAACTGGCAGGTCACAATTCTCGGAACCGACATCAATGCGCAATTTCTCCAGAAAGCGTCGGCCGGGATTTATGGTGAATGGTCTTTCCGCACCGCGCCGCCCTGGCTGAAGGAACGCTACTTCACACCCGTCGCCAACCGCCGCTACGCGATTCGTCCCGAAATAAAAAAACTGGTGACGTTTGCTCCGCTCAATCTGGCCGAACACGTTTTTCCATCGCTCACCACTGACACAAATGCGATGGATTTGATCTTTTGCCGGAACGTGCTGATGTATTTCACGGCGGCGCAGGCGCAGAAAGTCATCGATCATTTGCACCAGTCGCTGGTGGAAAAGGGCTGGCTCGTGGTAAGCTCCAGTGAAGCTTCGCAAACTACTCTCGCGCGATTTACACCGGTGAACTTCCCCGGCGCAATTCTTTATCGGAAATCCAATGTGCCGAAGCCGCGCGCGGAACTATGGACGCCCACGTTACCGGCGGGAATCGCGCCATGGTCGCCTCCCGCATTCGAACCCGCGGTGGTTTGGAATCAACCCGCGCCCGAAGTTCACTCTGAAAAAATCGAAGCTACCGAACCAGTAGCAGATCCTGTATCGAAGGAAAAAGAATCCACCCCCGAAACCGAAGCCGAGAAGCTGTACCAGGACGGGCGCTATGCGGAAGTCGCAGAAACCTTGCTGGCTGCGTTGGTTGAAACAATTGCGGCTGGTCCGCGGACATTCTCGTTGCTGGCGCGCGCGTTGGCAAACCAGGGCAAGCTGACGGATGCGCTGGCGTGGTGCGACCGCTGGATTGCTGCGTATAAACTGGATCCTTCCGGGCATTATCTGCGGGCGGTGGTTTTGCAGGAGTTGGGCGACCACGCGCAGGCTGGCCGATCACTTCAGCGGGTCATATATCTTGAACCTGCCTTTGTGCTGGCTCATTTCGCGTCAGGCAACGCCGCGCGGAGCGCTGGAAAAAATTCCGAGGCGGACAAGCACTTTGCAAATACTTTGAAGCTCCTGCGCAGTTATCGGACTGATGAACTCCTGCCCGAATGCGACGGACTTACTGCGGGACGCCTCCGGGAAATTGTTTCTTCAATCATTGAAATGGAAGCAGCACCATGAAATTCGAGACTCCTGATCCGAAGCAGATTCTCCACGCTCGCGCCCGCAAGCTAGCCCGCACATCCGCGTCACGGCCTGCTGAGCAGTCGATGATCGAACTGCTGGAGTTCCGGCTGGCGCAGGAAAATTATGCGGTTGAAAACTGCTACGTGACGGGAGTCAGTCCATTGACCGATCTGACCCCGCTTCCCTGCACGCCGTCCTTCATTCTGGGAATCGTCAATGTGCGCGGGCGAATTCTTCCGGTGCTTGATTTGAAAAAGTTTTTTGATTTACCGGAGGAAGGTTTGACTGATCTGCATCGCGTTATTCTCATTCGTGGAAATGATCTTGAACTTGGCTTGCTCGCGGATGTGGTGATGGGCGTTCGGTCAGTGGCGAGTGACAGTTTGCAACCGTCGTTGGCAACGCTTACGGGCATTCGGAGCGATTATTTGAAAGGTGTCACCGCCGAGCGTCTTGTAGTCCTTGATCTCGCGCGGATTCTTTCCGACCCGAAAATCATTGTGCATGAAGAAGTCGAAATCTGAACCCGTTTTCCTTTCCATCGGATCGCGAAACGAAACCGGCCGCCTGATTCAAACCAACAACGAAAGAAAACTATGAAATGGAATGTGGGAACCAAGATTGGCGTCGGCTTCGGACTGGCCCTGATCATTTTTCTGATTGTGGGAATTGTTTCCTACCAGAGCACCATCAGGCTTGTGGAGGCCTCAAATTTGCGCAAACACACTTATGATGTGGCCAGCGGCCTCGACGACTTGTTGCTCTTGTTGGAGGATGTGGAAATTGGCCAGCGCAGCTATGTTCTGGCGGGCGAGGATTCTTTTCTGGAGCCATACGAATCGGCGGTCAACAAGATCGAACCCGGGCTGCGAAGTCTTCGAGAACTCACCGCGGACAATTCCCAACATCAGCGGCGGCTGGATCAGCTCGAGCCGCTCGTGCGACATCGCCTGGCGTTCGCGAAAGAAACGATCGACACCCGCCGCACCAACAATTTCGAGAGCGCGCTCGCACTGGTGAAATCCGGCAAAGGCCAAGCGGACATGGTTCAAATCCGCAACATTGTGGGCGAGATGGAGACTGAAGGAAACCAGCTCCTGGATCAACGGACCGCTCAGGCCGACGCGGATGCGGTCCGGGCAAAATGGGTCATTGTGATCGGCACGCTGACGGCCCTCTTGCTTTCGGCCCTGGCGGGAATCGTCATCACCCGCAACATCGCCGGGCCGCTTCAGGATCTCACGAAAATTGCCAATCGGATCACGCTCGGCGACCTGGAGGTTAAGGTGGCGGTCGGAGAACGCGACGACGAAGTTGGGGTGCTGGCGCAAACCTTTGCGCGGATGGTGGAATTTCTCCGCAGCATGGCTGAAGCCGCCGAGAAGATCGCTGCTGGTGAACTGCGCGCTACCGTCAAACCGCAGTCGCCCAATGATGTGTTGGGCAACGCGTTTGTGCGCATGACGGAAAATTTGCGAGAGCAAACGCGTGGCATGGTGGAAAGCGCTGGTGTCTTGGGTTCTTCAGCCAGCGAAATTGTCGCCTCTACCAGCCAGCTTTCTTCCAGCGCGAGCGAATCCGCCACGGCCGTAAGCGAAACCACTACCACGGTCGAGGAAGTCAGACAGACCGCGCAGGTCGCCAGCCAGAAAGCCAGGCTGGTCGCGGAAAGTGCGCAAAAGGCTGCGCAAATATCAATTAGCGGACGCAAGTCAACTGAAGAAGCGAGCGCGGGCATGAATCGCATTCGCGAACAGATGGAAGCCATTGCGACAAGCATGGTGCGGCTGAGCGAGCAGAGCCAGACGATTGGACAGATTATCGCCACAGTTGAAGATCTGGCCGCGCAATCCAATTTGCTCGCAGTCAACGCGGCGATTGAAGCGGCAAAAGCGGGTGAACACGGCAAGGGTTTCAGCGTGGTTGCGCAGGAGGTGAAAAGCCTGGCGGAACAATCGCGTCAGGCAACGAATCAGGTGCGGACAATTCTCAGCGACATCCAAAAAGCAACTACCGCCGCCGTCATGGCTACCGAGCAGGGAAGCAAAGCGGTTGAGGCGGGAGAAAAACAAACCAGCGCGGCGGGCGATTCCATTCAAGCGCTGGCGAGCAGTGTCACGGAAGCGGCGCAGTCAGCTACGCAGATTGCGGCTTCCAGCCAGCAACAACTTGTCGGTATGGATCAGGTGGCGAGCGCGATGGAAAACATCAAGCAGGCGAGCACACAGAATGTTGCCAGCGCGCGACAACTGGAAACTGCGGCGCGCAATCTGAATGAACTTGGGCAGCGGTTGAAACAATTGGTTGAACGCTACAAGGTTTGATTTCTGATGAACAAGGAGGACGAGTTTCTCAAACGGCTTCGCGCCACGTTCAAGGTCGAAGCCGGCGAACACCTGCAGGCGATGGCCACGGGCCTGCTCGCTTTGGAGAAATCGCCCGCGCCGGAAGAACAGCAGCGCCTGGTTGAAAACGTATTCCGCGCAGCGCACAGCCTCAAAGGCGCGGCCCGGGCAGTGAATTTCACGGAAGTCGAATCCATCTGCCAATCGATGGAAGACGTGTTCTCGTTGTGGAAGCGGCAGAGTAGGGCGCTCTTGCCGGAAGCGCTGGATCAAGTGCATCTCTCGCTCGACGCCGTCACGCAGATTTTGTCCGACAACCCAGGCTCGCAATCCGCCCAAGCGCCGCCGCCTGCGCCTGCTGCGCCCTCGAAACCTGCGCCCGTAGTAGAATCTCCGGCGGAAACTCCCGTTCCGGTCGCCGCCAAATCCAGTGCCACACCGGTTTCTTCCGAAAAATCGACGGCGGATGAGACCGTGCGAATCACGGTTGCCAAGCTTGATGAACGTTTGTTGGAAGCGGAAGAGTTTCTGGAAGCGAAATTGACAACCGCGCAACGTGCAGCGGATCTGCGTGGTTTAGGCGAACGGTTTGATGAATGGCAGCGCGAATGGGCGGCGATTCAACCGGAAGTTCGCGCGTTGCGACAAATGCTGGAGCGTCCGGCGGTCCGTGAGCAAATAACGTTGCCCGCTGGCTTGAAACGTCTGGTTGAATTCTGCGACTGGAATCACGATTACCTGCGTTCAGTGGAAAACAGAATCAACGTTCTGACCCGAGCTGCGGCGCACGATCAACTCGCAGTCGGCAAGCTCGTTGATGATCTGCTGTCAAATTCCAAAAAGCTGCTGATGCTGCCGCTGGCGACGCTTGGCGCATTGCTTCCCAAAGTGGTGCGCGACCTTTGCCGAGATCAGAACAAGCAAGCCGATCTGGAGGTCAAAGGCGAGGAGGTTGAGATCGACAAGCGGATACTGGAGGAAATGAAAGATCCACTCATTCATTTGTTGCGCAATTGTGTGGATCACGGAGTGGAAAAACCGGAGCAACGTGTGAACGCCGGCAAATCACCGCGCGCGACAATTCAACTCACAGTTTCGCCGATCAACGGAAATAAGGTTGAAATCGTCATCTCCGATGATGGCGCGGGTATTGATGTGGAAGGTGTGAAGTCATCCGCCGTCCGGCTCGGAGTCCTTTCGCGCGAAGAGGCAGATCGCTTGAGCGAAGCTGAAGCGCTGATGCTGATTTTTCGGGCGGACCTGTCCACCAGTCCGATCATTACCCATTTTTCCGGACGCGGCCTCGGGCTGGCGATCGTGAAAGAAAAAACCGAGAAGCTTGGCGGAAACGTTTCCGTCGAAAGTCGTCCCGGCGTCGGTACCACCTTCCGCATTACCGTTCCCGTCGCACTGGCAACGTTCCGGGGAATTCTTGTTCAGACGGCGGAACGTTTGTTCGTCGTGCCCTTGGCGCAGGTGGAACGCGTGGCTCGTTATCAGGCGGACGAGATGAAAACGGTCGAAGGCCGGGAAACTCTGGAGTTGAACGGACGCGCGGTGGCTCTTGTTCGTTTAGACCAACTATTGGAACTTCCCTCAGCATCGCAGCGCGGAGACAGAGATGAAACATCGACGGCTCCTGTTTTCATAGCGGGCACGGGTGATCAACGCGTGGCGTTTATCGTGGACGCTGTGCTCGACGAACAGGAGGTGCTGGTGAAGCGGCTGAGAAAACCACTGTCGCGCGTGCGCAACATCGCGGGCGCGACTGTCCTGGGCTCTGGTGAAGTCGCGCCTATTCTCAACGTGGCTGATTTGCTGAAATCCGCGCGGAGAGCGGGCGCTCCGTCGCGCGCGGCCAGCAACGCAGCCACACCGCAAACCAAAGCCAAGTCGGTTCTCATTGCCGAAGATTCAATCACGTCGCGAATGCTCTTGAAGGGCATTCTCGAATCCGCCGGCTATCTGGTGAAGACCGCTGTGGACGGGCTGGAAGCGTTTGCTGCGTTGAGGTCGGAACCGTACGATCTGATCATCTCCGACGTCGAAATGCCGCGGCTGAATGGGTTTGACCTCACGGCGAGAATCCGGGCGGATAAGAAGCTTTCGGAATTGCCGGTGATCCTGGTGACTGCGTTGGAAACGCGCGAGGATCGTGAACGCGGGATTGATGTGGGCGCGAACGCATATCTCGTCAAACGCAGTTTCGATCAAAGCGATCTGCTTGAAGCGGTGCGCCGACTGGCTTGAATTGCCGCTGACGGATATGACTGACAAAACCATTAACGTGCTCGTTGCGGACGATTCAAAGGTGGCCCGGATGCTTCTGGTTCATCTGTTGGAATCCGATCCACAAATCAAAGTGCTTGGCGCGGTGGACTGCGGCCTGGCGGCTTTGGAATTCGTCCAGCAAACCAAGACCGACGTTCTGCTGATGGATATTCACATGCCGAACCTGGACGGCTTCGAGGCGACCCGTCGGATCATGGAAATCGAACCGTTGCCCATTGTGATCTGCACGGCGACGACCAATCCGCACGAAGTTGCTACCACCTTTCGCATGATGGAAGCCGGCGCCGTGGCTTGTGTCGAAAAACCCGTTGCACGCGAACACGCGGATTTTGAGCAGTTGGTGACCACACTTCTGCAAACGGTCAAATTGATGTCGGAAGTAAAAGTCGTGCGCCGCTGGCCAAAATCGCGAAATGCTTCCATCCGGCGCACTTCCGGCGGAAACAAATCGCCCGAGGGAAAAATTCAAATAGTCGCCATTGGCGCTTCCACCGGCGGACCGCCGGTGTTGCAAGCTGTGCTGGCCGGACTGCCCAAAGACTTTTCCGCACCGGTGCTGATCGTGCAGCACATCGCGCATGGCTTTCTCCCAGGGTTGGTCGAATGGTTGAATCAGACTACCGGCTGGCAGATTCATGTTGCTTCGCACGGCATCGAGCCGCGGCCCGGCCACGCGTATCTGGCGCCGGATGATTTTCACCTGGGCGTCAGCAGCGCGGGACGAATTCTCCTGGCCCGGGAGGCGGCCGAGAACGGTCTGCGTCCGGCAGTCTCGTATTTGTTCCGGTCTTTGTCCGATGTTTATGGGCCGAACGCGATCGGCGTGCTGCTCACGGGAATGGGTAAAGACGGCGCGGCAGAATTGAAGTTAATGCGTGATCGGGGCGCGTCCACCATCGCTCAGGATCGCGAAACATCCGTTGTACACGGGATGCCCGGAGAAGCGATTGCATTGGGTGCCGCGGAACACGTTTTGCCCGCCGACAAAATTTCGGACGGGATTATTACCATCGTAAAGCGCCGGCACATTGCTGGAAATATGGGTTCATGAGCATCACTAAAAATTTAGAAAACTTGCCGCTCCACATTCTGGTTGCGGAAGACAGTCCCACTCAGGCGCAACAGCTTGAGTATATTTTGCAACAACATCATTACCGCGTTACTACTGCGGCGAACGGGCGGCTGGCGCTTAACGCCGCCCGGCGTTCCAGGCCCGCGCTAATCCTGAGCGATGTGGTTATGCCGGAAATAGACGGTTATGAATTGTGCCGCCAGATCAAAGCGGATGCCGAATTGTCTGACGTTCCAGTGATTCTGGTCACCACGCTTTCCGATCCGCACGATGTCATCCGCGGATTGGAGTGCCGGGCGGACAATTTCATTCTGAAGCCGTACGATGAAGATCACCTGCTGAACCGCGTGCGGTTCATTCTCGCCAACCGCCAAATGTGCCACACGGACCACGTTGAAATGGGCGTAGAAATTTTTTTCAACGGTCAAAAGCATTTCATCACTGCGGACCGGTTGCAGATTCTGAATCTGCTGTTGTCCACGTATGACGCGGCCATTCAACGGAACAAGGAGTTGAGCTTCAGTCAGCAAAACCTGCGCGAAATCAATTCACGACTGGAAGCCGCGAACCGGGAACTCGACGCGTTTTCGCATTCTGTTTCGCACGATTTGCAGGCGCCGGTACGCACGATTCACGGTTTTTCGCAGTTGTTGCTGAAGATCAGCGCTTCGCTGCCGGAGCGGGAGCAGGAGCTGTTGAAGCACATTTGCGCCAGCGCTGAACAGATGGGAGTGATGATTGAAAGTCTGCTCCGGCTCTCGCAGCTTGGGCGGCAAAATCTTTCGCTCCGTCCTTTGAAGATGAATGATCTGGTACAGCAGATCATTGACGAGCAAGCCAGCCAGCGCGAAGGCCGACAAGTCGAGATTAACGTCGCCGCTCTGCCAGATTGTTTCGTGGATCCCATGTTGATGAAACAGGTGTGGGTGAACCTGTTCTCGAACGCGCTCAAGTACACGCGAAAAAGGGAAAAGGCGATCATCGAAATCGGGGCGGAGAAACAGAACGGAGAGAAGGTTTATTTCATTCGCGACAACGGAGCGGGATTTGACATGGAATTTGCAGCCAATCTGTTTGGCGCTTTCCAACGGCTTCACAGTGCTGATGAATTTGAGGGCACCGGCGTGGGACTTTCGGTCGCTCAACGAATCGTGCAGCGCCACGGCGGACGCATCTGGGCGGAGGCGGAAGTTGATAAGGGAGCAATCTTTTATTTCAGCCTCCCCGATTCGCGCCGATGAAATTGCTCAAAGAATTTGCAATGAACAGCCCGACTGGAAATCCGCGTTGCATCCATGTTCTCGTTGTCGAGGACAGCGCGACTCAAGCCGCGCGGCTTGGCTACATCATCGAGAAGCAGGGCTATCGCGTTTCCACCGCTGGCAACGGCCACCAGGCGCTGGCCGCCATCCGCACCCATCCGCCCACGCTGATCATCAGCGACATTGTCATGCCGGAAATGGACGGCTATCAGCTTTGTGGCCAGATCAAACAGGACCCACAGTTCAAAACGATACCAGTCATTCTTTTGACTTCGCTGAATGACCCGTCCGATGTCGTGCGGAGTCTGGAATGCGGCGCTGACAACCTGGTCTTCAAACCCTATCAGGATGAATACCTGCTGACACGCATCAGTTTCCTGCTGGCCAATCGTCATTTGCGCGAAACTGAAAGCACTAGAATGGGCGTCGAAATTTTTTTCTCGGGCCAAAAGCTTTTTATCGGCTCGGACCGATTGCAGATTCTCAATCTTCTCCTCTCGACGTACGAGGCGGCGGTTCAGAAAAATCGCGAGCTGACCGAAGCCAAGAAACAGTTGGAGGAATTCAACCGAACGCTCGAAACCAGAGTTCGCGAGCGGACGGCCGCTTTGGAGGCGGAGATCGCCGAACGAAAACTGGCGGAAGCAAAAATCAGCGAACAAGCTGCGCTGCTCGACAAAGCGCAGGATGCCATCATGGTTCGTGACCTGGTGGGAAATCGGCTGATTTATTGGAACAAGAGCGCCGAGCGGATGTATGGCTGGACGGCAGCGGAAGCTCTCGGGAAGGATGCCGACCGGCTTCTCTTCAACCACGAATCACCGCAAATCGCCCGCGCCAGACAACAGGTTCTTGAACGGGGTGAGTGGACCGGGGAATTGTCCCAGGTGACAAAAGACAGGCGGACGATTTCGGTCGAAAGCCGATGGTCACTCGTGCGCGACGGCGCGGGCGAGCCGAAAGCAAAATTGATCATCAACACCGATATCACTGAAAAGAAAAAGCTCGAAGCGCAGTTCCTGCGTGCCCAGCGCATGGAAAGCCTTGGCGCGCTTGCGGGCGGGATTGCTCATGATCTGAACAATGCGCTCGGGCCGATCCTTCTCGGAATCGACATGCTGCGTTTAAACAGGACTGCGGAGCAGCGCGCTGAGACATTGGATTCCATGGAGAGCAGCGCCACGCGAAGCGCGGGAATGGTCGAGCAGATTCTGGCGTTCGCGCGCGGCGTTTCAGGCGCGCCGGCCGCATTGAACATCAAACATCTGGTCAACGAAATGGCAAACCTGGCCAGACAAACCTTCCCTCGTTCAATCCGAATCACCGTCAAAATTGCTGATTCGCTTTATCCGGTCATAGGTAACCCGACGCAGCTGCATCAAGTTCTGCTGAACCTTTGCGTCAACGCCCGCGATGCAATGCCTTCCGGAGGAGAGCTTTGCCTTGAAGCGCAAAACGTAAACGTGGAACGAGCTATCCTGCCCGGAAAATCCGAGCCGGTTTCCGGGCCGAATGTTGTCCTGACCGTTTCTGACACCGGTTGCGGAATGACTCCGGATGTTTTAAGTCAGCTCTTCGAACCATTTTTTACCACCAAGGAATTTGGCAAGGGAACGGGGTTGGGGCTCTCAACCGCGCAAGCCATTGTGAAAAGTCATGGAGGTTTCATGGAAATTTCCAGCGAACCGGGCAAGGGCAGCACTTTCAAAGCTTATCTGCCAGCCGACCCCGCGGCCGAACCGCATCCCGTTCAGAATTCAGGCGCGATTTCACCTTCTGGAAAAGGGGAAAAAATTCTGATCGTGGACGACGAACTCGCTTTTTTGGAAATGGTTCGCCAAACGCTTCAAGTTTTTAATTACCGTGTGTTGGTGGCGCGTGACGGAACCGAGGCGATAGCGATGTATAAAGAGCATCAATCAGAAGTTCGTGCTGTGGTTTCGGATATGATGATGGCCGTAATGGATGGCCCGAAGGCAATTGCCGCTCTTCGACAAATCAATCCCGATGTTAAAATCATCGCTGTCAGCGGCCTCGACCCGAAATCCAGCCAGACTGGTAACGGCAAATCATCCGGGCAAATGTTTTTAAAAAAACCATTCACGACCGAAACGCTGCTGACGGCGCTACGCCAATTATTGGAATAACGAAGGCATCGAAGCAGCGGAACTCTGATGGCACATTGCTGCCCGGATCAGCAATTTGCGTCGTTTTTTCTATGAATTAATCCGCTTCGGCGACGCAGCAAAATAGGGTGAGTCTTTTTTGAAAATTCTTTCAAGCCGTGCTTCACGATAGCCGATGACGGTTGCACGGTTAAATTCGGGTCTCGGAAATTACAACTATGATCATTCGTGCGACGTCCTCTCGTTCGTCAAAAACTTCGGACAACTCGTTCTTCAACCCCGGCCAACTTCAACCTCTCTTCGCCGCAGCGCTCGTCGCCATCATTACGTGCTTGGGATTGTTCCCCTTGCAAGGCGCGATGGACCAGACCAACACCACGCCCAATTCGGTTTACGTTCGGCCTGGCGGCACCAGCTATTCCTGGCGATTCAGTTCCGGCACGATGCCAGGGTATTCTGGATCGTATCCCGTCACCGCAGTCAGATATTACAATGTCCCGGGTTTCAATTGGTACGTGACCCGCGGACACTTTGAATACAGCGCCGACAACGGCGTCAGTTGGAATACCTATACATTGAGCGACTCCTCAGCCTTCATCAGCAATCCTGCGAATCTCTGGCGTTTCGTGGATACATCTCCGGCAAACACGACCTCGTTGAATCAATACGGAACGGCCTGGACCCTTCAAGGGCCGCCCGGTTCTGCTTCGTCCGGAGGCTACGTTTACCCTGACAATGCACCCACGAACGTAATAATTGATCGAACCTATGTTCTTTCCACCGTCAGCGCCGGTTCCAAAGCCGCCGTCCTCAAGCCGGGAGACACGGGCGACACTCGCCACGGATTCTGGGAAATCGAAGATCAATCGATTCCGAATCTGTTCACTCTTTCCTTCAACCCAAATACGGGCAACTCCGCGAATTTGTTGATCGGTTCGGGAGCCGTTCCGGCCATTGGCGATTCGGCCACTGTGACTGTGCGATATTATGACTTGTATCAAACCGACACCGCGGGCGTGCCGATTCCCGGACAAGGCGTCAGCCAGCAGTTTACTTTGACCGTCATTCCGGGAACAACCAGGGATCTGAGTTTCGGCGATGACTTTTTTGTAAACACCTACACGAACAATGATCAAAGCCATCCCGCCATGGAAAAACTCAGCGACGGAAATTTCGTCGTGGTGTGGGAATCGGCCGGACAGGATAAATCTTCCACCAGCTACTACAGCATTCACGGCCAAAAATTTTCCTCCACCGGATCAAAAATCGGCAGTGAATTCCTGATCGGCAACAGCGGCAGCAGCGTCAGTGAATCCGTGCCGGACGTTGCGCCGCTCAATGACGGACGTTTTGTTGTGACTTACCAGACCAGCGGCGCGGACAGTGATGTGGCATTCAGAATCGTGGAAGCCGACGGAACCATCGGCGCGCAGAAAATCGCCAACACCACCACGTCGGACAGCCAAGGGAATCCCAGAATCGCGACTCTGACCGACGGTTCGTTTGTGATTGTCTGGGCTGCGGATACTTACGACATAAAACTACAGCAGTTCAGCGCGGTGAATGGCACGGTCATTGGCGGCGAAGTGAGCATCGCGGACGCAAGCGGCTACAGTCCCGACGTCACGGCTCTCAGCAATGGCAGCTACGCTGTCGTGTGGGCGGACGGTAACACTTATGAAATCATGGCAAAAGTGGGATCTTCCGGCAGCGACCTGGATACGGGAATTTCCTGGAGCGGCTACGCACCGCCTGCAATCGCAGGACTGGCCGGGGGCTTCGTCGTGGTTTCAGAAGCCTGGGATTACGATACATCTCATTCAAAGATTGAAGCCATTCGTTACAACAACAGTGGAGCCGCTCAAGGCGGCATTTTCCCGGTGAATACCAAATCGGGCGGAGAACGTTTCGGCGCATCTGTGGTCGCGCTTTCCGGTGGAGGCTTTGTCGCCGCCTGGACAACAGACTCCGATGATCGTGACCTGGAAGGAATTTCCGGTCGTCGTTTCAATGCCGACGGTTCCGCCGTTGATTCGGTTGAATTCCAGGTCAATGAATATCGCGCCGACGATCAGTCGCTGTCAGCACTGTGTGCTTTGGACAACAATCTTTTCGCCGCAGCCTGGACGGACGTTCCCGGCAAAAGCATTGACGATGGCACCTACATCGGAAACGTCGAAGCGCGTGTTCTGCTGCCTGCCAACGTCGCTCCCACATTCGTCGGCTCGACAACGGTTCTTAATGCCGGCGAAAACACCACCAATGACATCACTTCATTGCTGCATGTCAGCGACATGGACAACGGCCAGACTTTGACGTGGTCGGAACAGACGGCTCCGTCTCATGGCGCTTTGGAATTTTCTGGCGCAACAGCTTCCACAGGCGGCGCGGATATTTCTCCCAGTGGCAGCATTTCTTATGTGCCGGATTCCAATTACGTGGGGGCGGACAGTTTCGCAATTCAAGTCAGCGATGGAATCGACACGGCGACGCGCACCTTTTCCGTGACGATTGCTGACACTACGCCGCCCGAAATCACCAGCGTGAGCGTGCCTGCCGACAAAACGTATGTGGCCGAGCAGGACCTGGATTTCACGGTCAATTTCGATGAAGCCGTGATCGTGAACACGGTCGGCGGCACACCATATCTCGCGTTGACGTTGGACACCGGCGGAACGGTCAACGCCGCTTACGTTTCCGGCAGCGGCACGACCGCTTTGCTTTTCCGATACACCGTAAACACCGGCGATCTGGACAATGACGGAATCACTGTGGCCGACAGCGTGTCCGCGAACGGCGGAACGCTTCAGGACGCGGCGGGAAACAACGCAATCATCGGTTTCACAGCGCCTGAAACAGGCGCGATCCTGATCGATACCATTGCACCGACTCTGAACATCGCTTCTCCTTCCGTCACCGCTACGAGCAGTGGACCGGTGGATTTCCTGATTACCTACACCTCGGCGGATTCGATCTCGCTCGCCGCGACTGACGTTACTCTCAACGCAACCGGCACGGCGAATGGAACAGTCGAAGTCAGTGGCAGCGGCAATGGCAGTCGCACCATTACCATTTCAGGAATCACCGGCAGCGGCACGTTGAGCATCTCCATCGCTGCCGATACGGCGAGCGATCTGGCCGGAAACAGTGCGACCGCCGCAGGTCTGAGTGAATCCTTCACTGTAAATTCCGCGCCAACATTGAATGTTGATAATGCGACGATCTCGATTGGTGAAGGCAGTTCAGCCACGAACACCGGCATGTTTTCAGATGCGGAAGGCAATGTCACCGCGACCGTTTCGACCTCGGCTGGATTCCTCACCGTGGACAACAATGCAGGCACCTGGAATTGGATTTTCAACAGCGCCGATGGTCCGGAAGATTCGCAGTCCGTAACGGTCCTGATTGAAGACGGAATCAGCACCAACTCAGTCACATTCACATTGAACGTGACGAACGTTGCGCCCACCGCCGTTGCTCAAAGCATCGTTACGCCTGAAGATACGTCCACGAACATCACTCTCGCTGCGATTGATCCCGGCGCGGATACCATCACGAATTGGGTGATCACCGTCGGCCCCACGAACGGAACTTTGAGCGGCGTCGCGCCGGATTTGATTTATACACCTTCAACAAATTTCAACGGATTGGATTCATTCCAGTTCACCGCCACGGATTCCGATGGTGCGGAAAGCGCGGCGGCTACCATCGACATCACAGTAACTGCCGAAAACGACGCACCGGTGGCGGGCGCGGACAGCATCGCGCGACCGGATCGCACGCGCACGGCGAAGATTACAAAAAGTGCGTTGCTCGCGAATGACACCGATCCGGACGGCGACACGTTGACAATCGCCGCCGTCGGCAACGCCACGCCGCCTGGTGCCACGGTTGTGATGGCAGGCGCGTTTATCGTTTACACAGCGCCGAGCACGAATGCGGGCGATGGCAGTTTCACTTACACCTTGAGCGATGGTATCGGCGGTCACAACGTCACCAACCTGGTTCCAGTAGTTGAAGTGGCTTCCGTTCCAAGTCCCGGCAGCCCGAACTATTCGGCTATTACGCCCAGCGGCAGCGATTTCGTTTTGACATTCATTGGCGTGCCGGGACACACCTATCGCGTGCAATACACCACCACCCTTTCCGCGCCTTACGTGTGGAATGAATTCAGTCCGCTGGCCATTTACACCGCTCCCACCAACGGTGTTTTCACTCATCTGGACGTAAATCCTCCGGAACCGATGCGGCTGTATCGGGCGGTTCCTCATCCTTAAATTCAGGTCATCAGCTCTAAATGAAGATTCATAAATCGATCCTCTGCGGCTCGCTCGCGTTGGCGTTTGCTTCGTCGGCAACCATCGCTTCGGCCGAAATCATCACGGAACCCACGCGCACTTTTAGCGTGAACCTGGACATTGACGATCCAGCCGATCCGCCGAGTGTGTTTCTCCAGACCATCAATGATTCCGCCATTCTTTCGCTGACCCGGGTCGAAGTCGGATTGCATCTGGTCGGCACGCCTACGGGCAACGGTTTCGCCAGCGACATGTTTGTTTCGCTGAACAAAGGTTTCGGTCCGACGAGCATTTTGCTGAATCAGGTCGGCTTGTCGGACATCAATCCTGTGGGATTTACCTATGATGGCTGGAATGTCACGTTCAGCGATGATGCGGCGAATGGAGACATTCACGCTTTTGATTTCGAGTCCGGCGTGCTCACCGGCACTTACGAACCGGATGGACGCACGTCGCCGGTTGATACGATTCGAACCAGTCTCCTCGATGTCTTCAATGGCGGAACGGGGAACGGCGACTGGCGATTGGCCGTTGGAGACCTGTCGGAATTCGGTCAAATGCGACTCGTTGATTGGTCGCTGACATTGGAAGGCGAAACCGTCGTTCCGGAACCCACCAGCCTTTCGCTGCTCGGCCTGGGCGCGTTGGTTCTGATGATGAAAAAACGGCGGGGCTGAAATCCGGCAGTTCTCCGACAGCGCAACAGGACGCACGAAATTGTTTGTCATTCAAGAAAGGTGGCGGCGAGCCTTTCTTGAATTTGCAATCAAAGGATGAGCGGGGATCGGTTAATAGATCGGTCTTGGTTCCACTGTTCGACAACCGGTGACTGGACGGCTGAGGTGTTATTCTTCTAGCCGCGGCAACGCTGGCGAGGGCGGGAGGCTACGGCATTTGTAGAATCTTGGTCTTCCAGGAATGCGCTTTCATTGTCTGCGTGGGATTAGGAATTTAGTGTCTCGTTCGAAGGCTTGGAATGTTCTCCAGCATGCAAAAGATTTCTAATGTGATACTTTTGTTAATCTATTTAACCTAATTCGGAGGAACGACGATTCGTTTTCGACTTCGATTCCTTGGCTAAAAAGTATGGACAGCGATTTTCTTAAACGAACGTTCCGGATCCTGCATCTGGAAGACAACGAATCAGACCGCCTGTTTGTGCGTGAGATCCTGGAGTCGAACCAATTCTCCGCCGAGATCAAAGCTGTTAAAACACGCGAAGAATTTCAAGCAGCACTGGAGACCGGGAAATACGACCTGATCCTTTCCGATTATACGCTGCCTTCCTTTGACGGGATGAGTGCCTTGGCGCTCGCCCGCAAGCTGTGTCCGGAAATTCCGTTCATTTTCTTTTCGGGCACGATCGGCGAAGAAGTGGCCATTGAGAGCTTGAAGAACGGCGCGGTGGATTACGTTTTGAAACAGCGTCCGAACCGGCTGGTTCCTGCCATCCGCCGCGCGGTTCGCAATTCGGAAGAACGCATTCGGCTGAAACAAACCGAAAACGCGCTGCGCCAAAGCGAAGAGCGGTTCGGCATTGTCCTCCGCGCTTCAAACGACGTGGTCTGGGAATGGGATATCCGCAGCAACACGATCTGGTTCAGCCCGAATTTCGAAACGGTCTTCGGTTATACACTGGGATCAATCGGGACGCGTATCGAAAGTTGGCAAGCGTTGATTCATCCCGATGATCGCCCGCGGGTTCTGGAAGGAATTTCGAAATGTCTGGCCGTCGGCGGTAAAGCGTGGTGGAGCGAACATCGCGTTCGCCGCGCTGATGGAAGCTATGCGTACATTTTCGATCGCACGTCTCTGGTTCTTGATTCCAATGCGCAACCCATGCGGCTGATTGGCGTTTCGATTGATGTCACGGAACGCAAGGAAGCGGAAATGAAAATCCGCGAACAGGCCGCACTGCTCGACAAGGCCAGTGACGCAATCATTTTGTGTAACATTAACTTGAAAATTGCCTATTGGAATATGGGCGCCGAGCGCATTTACGGCTGGAGCGCCGCTGAGGCCATCGGGACAAATATTTCGGAACTGCTTCTTCGAGGGAGCCACCCGCCACAGATCCCCGAGCTCATCCAAAGAATTGATGAATATGGCGAGTGGGTCGGAGAACTGCAGGAGTTTACCAAGGATGGCCGAACTATAATTACGCAGGTTCGCATTACACTCATTCGCGACGAGCAAAACAATCCCAAGTCCCTGCTCATCATCAACACCGATATTACCGAGCGCAAACAACTCGAACAACAATTTCTACGCGCCCAACGATTGGAAAGCCTCGGCGTATTGATCGGTGGTATTGCGCACGACCTGAACAACGCGCTTTCGCCCGTGCTGATGGGCGTGAATCTCCTTTCCGAGCAACTGAAATCCAATGAAGCGGCGCCGATTCTCCAGATGATGGAAGCCAGCGCCCGTCGCGGTGCAGATATGGTGAAGCAGGTGCTGACTTTTGCGCGCGGCGGAGACACTGGCCGCACGACGCTGCAAATGGAACAGCTCGCAAAAGAAATGTGCAAAATCGTCACCGACGTTTTCCCGAAGAACATCGAATGCCGTTTGAATACCGAAAAGGGTCTTTGGCCGGTCTCCGCGATTCCCACGCAGATGCACCAGGTATTGATGAATCTTTGCGTTAATGCGCGCGACGCCATGCCCAACGGCGGCTCGCTGACGGTTACGGTAAAGAACGTGACGCTCGATGCTGCCGAAGCTTCGTTGTATCCGGAAGGCAAACCGGGAAGATATCTTTGCACTTCGGTCGGCGACACCGGAACGGGAATGACGCCCGAACAGTTGGGCAAATTGTTCCAACCATTTTTTACCACCAAAGCGCCTGGCAAAGGCACCGGTCTCGGACTGTCCACTTCGCGAAATATCATTCGCAATCATCAGGGTTTCATGACGGTGCAAAGCGAACCGGGACGCGGAACGGAGTTCAAATTTTTCCTGCCGGCTTCGGGAGTGGAAGATGTGCAGGGCGCGCCTGCGGAACGTCTGCCGCTGCCCGGCGGACAAGGTGAAAGCATTCTCGTGGTGGACGACGAAGAAGCTGCGCTGGCGATCATGCGGACGACTTTGGAGAATTATGGCTTCAAGGTTTTCACCGCCACAAGCGGGCAGGAAGCGCTGGCGATGCTGGATCGGGAATTGGGCGTGGTGCATTTGATTGTCACCGATCTCATGATGCCTTTCATGGATGGCCGTCAGACGGTGGAAGCTTTGCGCAAGATTCTGCCGGACATTCCGATCATCGCCATCAGCGGATTGGATCAGGAAAAGAACAACGAACTCGAGCGAGATATTTCCGCGGCGGCTTTCATTCAAAAACCGTTCACGGCTGACTGTTTCATCACAGCAGTTAGCAAAGCTCTTAAGAACCTGTCTGAAAAATAGAGAAAGAGCTTGATTTTGCTGGGAATGTGGTTGGCTTTTATTCGCGGTAGCGCCAGTCAGGCGATGAAAATCGCCAAATACGACACTGACCTGACTGACGCCCAATGGACTTACCTCAA
>DASTXC010000086.1:0-2784 GCA_035765675.1 Verrucomicrobiia bacterium | reverse complement strand
CTGGCGGCCGACCTCGGCGATTTTGAAAGTGGAAAATCGCGAACATCCCGCGACACGAAATCTGCCGGAAACTTTTTCATCCGCGCCGAACGAGTGGTATCGCTGGAAAAATGATTTGCGAACCAATGCCGATATTCAGGTGCTGCTCTCGATTGATCCCGGCAGCTTTCCGCTGGGCACCGGTCCAAAAACGAATGAAGTCTGGCACACCGGCGATTATCCGGTCGTGTGGACGAATCGGCGCTTCAAAATGCTTTACGTGAACATGGGCCACAACGACATGGATTATGAACACAGGTTCGACGACACGAATCGCACCTTGTCGTTCACGTTCGACGACGAGGTTCAGAATCGCTTGATTCTGGATGGCTTGTTGTGGCTCGGCGGGCGAAACGATTTGTGATCGACCGCGGCTACCGTGCGCTCAGCGTTTGCTTCGATTCAACGCTTCCGTGAACCAGTCATTCGCCGGCGGCTTCACCGGCTGCCTCGGTTGCGGACGCGGACCATTGCTTGAACCCGGTGATGTTTTTCCCGTTGCCGCTGCGCCAATCTGCGGCGCGGCTTTCATCGAGAGTGCAATGCGTTTGCGCGGCAGATCCACATCCGTCACCGTGACCATTACTTTCTGATGCACTTTCACGACTTCGGCGGGATTGGTCACGAAACGATCCGACAACTGGCTCACGTGAACGAGTCCATCCTGATGCACGCCGATGTCCACGAACGCGCCGAAAGCCGTCACGTTGGTGACGATGCCCGGCAGTTTCATTCCCGGTTTCAAATCCTCCATCTTCTCCACGCCGGATTGAAATGCGAAGACCTCAAACTGCTGGCGCGGATCGCGTCCCGGTTTTGCCAATTCAGCGAGAATGTCATTGAGCGTCGGCAGCCCGACTGTCTCCGTCACATATTTCGTGGGTTGAATTTTCTGCCGCAAACCACCATCGCGCAGCAAATCCTTCACGGAACAATTCAGATCGCGCGCCATGGTATCGACAATCGCGTAACTCTCCGGATGCACTGCGCTGCCATCGAGTGGATGTTCACCATCGCGAATACGTAAAAAGCCCGCCGCTTGTTCGAAAGCTTTCGGTCCCAGTCGCGGAACGCTCTTCAATTCCGCACGCGATTTGAACGGCCCGTTTTCATTGCGATACGCCACAATGCTTGCCGCCAGCGCGGGGCCGAGTCCGGAAACATAACCGAGCAACTGCTTGCTCGCGGTGTTGAGTTCCACGCCCACGCCGTTGACGCAACTCATCACGACGTCATCGAGACTGCGTTTCAAAGCGGATTGATCAACGTCATGCTGATACTGGCCAACGCCAATGGATTTGGGATCGAGCTTCACCAGTTCCGCGAGCGGATCCATGAGCCGGCGGCCGATGGAAACCGCGCCGCGCACAGTGACGTCGTGATTGGGAAATTCTTCGCGGGCAACTTCCGATGCGGAATAAATCGAAGCGCCGCTTTCATTCACCATCACGACGGGAATGGTGGAAGGCAGTTTCAGCGCGCGAATGAAGGTTTCAGTTTCGCGGCTCGCCGTTCCATTTCCAATCGCCACGGCTTCAATCTGAAACTTGCGGATCATGCTCAACACCGCTTCCGCCGCTTCGCGAATTTCTCCCGCGGATGACGCGGTCGGATAGATCACGTCGTTGTGCAGTAGTTTTCCCTGTCGATCCAAGCAAACGACTTTGCAACCGGTGCGGAATCCGGGATCGATGGCGATGACGTTTTTGCGTCCGAGCGGTGATGCGAGCAACAGTTCGCGCAGATTTTCCGAGAACACTCGAATCGCTTCAGCGTCCGCGCGTTTCTTGGATTCCATGCGGATTTCCACTTCAATCGCCGAACTCAGCAGGCGCTTGTAGCTGTCCTCCACAGCGAGCCGGACCTGATCCGCGGCGGGATTTCTTCCCAATACGAAAATCGGTTCCAGCAGGTTGATCGCATCTTCCTCCGGCGGATTGATGCGCATCATCAAAAAGCCTTCGCTTTCGCCGCGACGGATAGCGAGCATGCGATGGCTGGGAATTTTCGCGAGCGGTTCGCTCCAATCGAAATAATCTTTGAACTTCGCGCCGGCTTCCTGTTTGTCGGAAATCACTTTCGATTTCACCACCGCCTGTTTCCAGAACAACTCGCGCAACTGGGCGCGGGCGCGGGCGTCGTCGCTGATGCGTTCGGCCAGAATATCGCGGGCGCCGGCCAGCGCGGCTTCGACGGATGCGACGCCTTTCTCGGCGTTCACAAATGCCTTCGCTTCGGCAACGGGATCGGTGGCGGCCTGTTGCGCGAACAAAATATCCGCCAGCGGTTCGAGGCCCTGTTCTTTTGCAATGGTCGCGCGGGTGCGGCGTTTCGGGCGATAGGGTTGATAAATGTCTTCCAGCGCAGTCACGGTTTCCGCTTTGGCAATCGCGGCTTTGAGTTCGCCGGTGAGCAGACTGCGCTCTTCGAGTGACTTGAGAATCGCTTCGCGGCGTTGATCCAGTTCCGCGAGGCTCAGCAGGCGTTCGCGGATGCTGGTGATCGCGACTTCATCGAGCGAGCCGGTCGCTTCTTTGCGATAACGGGCGATGAAAGGAACCGTGGCTCCTTCGGCGAACAATCGGGCGGTGGCGAGAACCTGGCGGGGTTGAACTTTGAGTTCTCCGGCGATCTTAACAATGTGCGCTTCGTTCATTTCAAAACAGGCCGTCTGGTGTAACGAAGGGGAATGTTGGAGTAAATGGAAATCGGAAAAATCGGAGCGCGGACTTCAGTCCGCGTGTT
>DASTXC010000085.1:0-6327 GCA_035765675.1 Verrucomicrobiia bacterium | reverse complement strand
CCCCAAAGGGGTGGAGGCAGATGGAAGAAAGACAATTTACAGAAAGACTTTTACACCCCCTTTCAAGCCGACGTGAGTTCGATTCATCCAGGTCGGACTGATTTCAGACAATTGATCAACAGAAGTGCTGCAAACGGAAATACTTCGGATACAACCGAGGGGTTATCATGGCTTGATAACTTTCGATTTTACAATGTTCGAGGCAATGATCCTGGAGCCGCAGCGATAGTATTCACAAATCATGTTCGGGTGTTGCTTTTTGAGGATGGACCGTCCTATGAATTGGCCCATTCACTTTTTGGAAGCATTACTTCCATATTCGACCAATTTGAAACCTACGTAATTTTTCGACCTGATGATGGAAGTCCAGAAGAAAACATTTTTGTTCCTTTGGCAAAGATTACGTGGGCGTGGTCCGCAGCGACGACGTACTCAGGCGGAAGTTGGTCGCTGCCGACCGGCTCCATTACGCGACCGCATTTTTTTAATAACGCAACAGATTTTCCAAAATGGCTTCAAGTTCTACATAATTAACCTATGAAATTCCTCGCCAAAAGAATTCTCTGGATTGCTTTATTTTACAGAGTTGCAAATAGCAAAGCAGTTGCTGCCGAGCACAATCTATTGACCGAAAAAGCAGTTGAGTGGCCGTTAAGGGGGAATGCCACAAACGGTTTGCTTCCGTGTTTCGCGTTTCAAAAATTGAATAACGACTGGACCGTTGAGATTGATTACGCGGCGCAAAAAGATTTTGCCCACCATAGCTGGTTAAAAATCACAAACCGGGTTGGGGCCAGGCTTCAACTTCTATCTACAAATGGTTTTGCGGTGAAATCCGTGAATGCAGATGCGTTAACCGTAACAAATCTGCCGAGACTGACGAGTATTAAAGATGTGATGCAGAGTGTTCCTCATAGGCAACAGGGCTATCAGTGGTTACACACAGAAGTTGGAAACCCGATGTTTGCGGCCAGCTTTCGTTTGAAAAACATTTATAACGTTTCGTTCACGAATGATTACGTATTGAAAATCGCGCCTTTGATTTATCGCGTGCAAACAAACGGTGATCAGGTCTATTTAACAGAGTTTCCCCCCTCCACATTTCTGCTTCGTTTCAACGGGTCTGTGGAGAAAGTTTTAGACAGTCGTTAAAAACGGTTTTCGGGATTGTTGACCGAGGCTCGTTAGATCGAGGAACCGAAAGTTCCCATGAAACCTTTTCTATACAATTCATTGTTGGCGGTCGCGTTGGTCCTTTCCAGTTCGACAAATGCCGGAGAGTCCCTTTTTCTCGAAGCTACGAACCACCAGATTTTACAATCGTCGATTCAAGCTGCCGCTACGAATGCGCTTTCACCTGTTATTTCCTTCAGCCGGTTGTCGGAAGATTGGACTTGTGAAATCGATTTTATGGCGCAGACGAATATTCCGGAGCGAACCTGGATGGTAATCACCAATCGAGTGGGTGCCGAACTTCACCTTTGGTCAATAAGGGGTGAGGAGCTGGAAATCACAGATCCGGATGCAGCGGCAGTGTTGCGCATTGAAAATGAATCTACCGTAACAAAATTGATTCACGGGAGCTTTCGGCCACGGAACCAGCGAGGGATGCAATGGCTGCATACAGAAGTCGGAAATCCGATGGCCGCAACGGTTTTCAGGTTGCGCCGTGTTTTTGGAATCTCGTTTACTAATGACTACGTTCTACAGATTACGCCTTTGCTTTATCGCGTTGAGACGAACGGGGTCGATGCACATCTGGTAAAATTCCCGACCGTCAAATTAAAGCTTCGGTCCGACGGGATTATCGAGAAATTTGAATAGCCGCCTTGATTCCATTTGAGAAAAAGCAATGCATTAGCCGTTGCCGCCGTCGGCAGAAAACAATCCGGTGCCGATCCCATTTCCGACCGTCCGGCGGATTCTACAATCAAGCAATGTGATTGCGGGACCGATTGATCTCGAAACTGTAGAGTTTCCGACTTGAACGAATAGCATATTTTCGGGGATGACAACAACGAACCAGGTTGGTTCCAAACGTTGCCTTGACCGAATGAGAAAAGCTCGCGAACAGGTATGCCCGCGAGCTTGTAATCGAAGTTGCCGAAAGCGGTTTATTTCAACCGGTCGAATGTCTTCTGCAGGATCTGCCAGTCTTTCAAACCTTTGGTTTTTTCCATCGCGGCTTTGTTGATCTCGGCTTCCTTGGCGTTCTTGGTCGGCTTTGGATTTTTATAGAAAATGCCGAAGTAACCCGGGAACGGATCGTCGGCGAGTTTATAAGCGGCCATTTCGTCGGTGACGTTGTGGTCTTTCGGAACTTCTTTGAACACGCCGCCTTTGCGCGGGTTGGAAGCGTCGAAGGCGCCTTCGTAAAATTCCACGCATTCGCTCAGACATTCGATAAAGCTGAAACCGTCATGATCCATCGCCGCTTCCATCATCTGGAGAACGTGATTTGGATTGGTGTGCGTGGTGCGCGCCACGAAACTGGCTCCGGCGGCAATCGCCTGCTTCATGGGATTGATCGGATAATCAATCGCGCCCCATTGATCCGTCTTGCTCTTGAAGCCGAGCGGTGAGGTGGGCGAAGTCTGTTTCTTCGTCAGGCCGTAAACCCAGTTGTCCATGACGACGTAGGTCAGCTTCACGTTCTTGCGCGCGGCGTGGTTGAAATGATTACCGCCAATCGAGAACGCGTCGCCGTCACCGCCGAACACGAACACATGCAAATCCGGCCGCGAAAGCGAAATGCCGGTCGCGAACGGCAGCGCGCGACCGTGAATGTAATGCACGCCGTGCGCCTGGACGAAATACGGGAACCGGCTGGAGCAGCCAATGCCCGCGATGGTGGTGATTTTCTCGTGCCAGAGTTTGCGCTTTTCGATCAGCTTGAAATAAAGCGCGAGCACGGAGAAATCGCCGCAGCCCGGACACCACGTTGGATGATCGGCAGCGATTTCTTTTTTGGTCAGACCTTTGCGTTCCAGATCAGCGGGTGCGGTCAAAGTGTTGCCGCCGGCGGCCGGAGTTTCAGTAAGTGAGTTCATGAAATTTTTTTAAATCGTGATGAGTTAAATCTTCAAATAGTGAAGGAATTACGCCATTGCCGGCTGTGCGGTGGCGATCTTCGCTTTCGCCGAGGCCAGAATGTCTTTCACTTTCCAGGTCAGGCCGTCGGTTTTATTGATGCCGCGAATGGCAGGATTGCAGAAGCGCGAACGCAGAATGCTCGCGAGTTGGCCGCCAACGCCGTAAATCCCTTCGTCATTGATTTCCACGACGAGAATGTGGTTGAACCCGGAGAAGATATTTTCCAGCCCCGGCGGAAGCGGACTGATGTGCCGGATGTGTAACGCCGAAATGCTGTCGCCAGCACCGCGTGCACGATCCACAGCTTCACGAATCGGACCTTCGGTGGAACCCCAGCCGACGAGCAAAACGTTGCCTTCGCTTGGGCCGTAAATTTTCGGCGTGGGTAATGTCGCCGCCAATGCCTGAAATTTTTTCCGGCGCTTGGCGGTCATCTGCATGTGCAGTTTCGGCGATCCGGAAGGATGACCCATTTCGTCGTGTTCCAGACCGGTCGCCACCGGATACTTGCCACTGAGAATGCGCGTTCCGGGAACGACGCGTTTCACGACACCATCGGGGGCGGAAAGATCATACGGCTTGTAATCCTGAACGGGTGTCAGGTCCGGCGTAATATCCTGGCAAACCTGTTCCAGATTCGGTTCGGCAAACGCCTCAATGCGCGTGGCGATGGCTTGATCGCTCAGCAGATAAACCGGCGTGTTGTATTTGCGCGCAATGTTCACGGCCTCAATCGCCATGTAAAAGCAATCTTCGACATTCGCTGGCGCCAGCACGACGCGCGGGGAATCACCATGACCGCCGTAAAGCGCGATGTTCAAGTCCGATTGCTCGATGTTCGTCGGCATGCCGGTGGAAGGTCCGCCGCGTTGAATATCGACGATCACCACCGGAACTTCGGCCATTCCCGCCCAACCCGCCGCTTCCGCTTTCAAAGCGATTCCCGGCCCGCTCGATCCGGTGACGGCCACACGTCCGGCGTAACCCGCGCCAATCGCCATCGAGATCGAAGCAATTTCATCTTCGCATTGAATAAAGGAGCCGCCGTATTTCGGCAGTTCGCGGCGCAAAGTTTCCATGATGTCCGACCACGGAGTGATTGGATATCCCGCCCCAAACCGAACACCGGACGCGATCAGTCCATACGCCATGGCTTCGTTGCCGTTCATTACGACCTGATGCCGATCGCGCTTCGCGCTGTCCATGAACTTGAAAGTCTCGATGATGTTTCCGGTCGAATAACCGTAGCCCGCATGGAACGCGAGCAGCGCATTCTTCACGATGCTTTCATCTTTGCCGCCGAAACGTTCGTTGATCAGGCGCTCCAGTTTTGGAAGATTCAAATCAAACATCCGCGCGATCAATCCGAGCGCGAAAATGTTTTTGCCCTTGTCCTTCGCGGTCCCACCGATGGCTTCAATCGTCAATGTGGAAATGGGAATTCCAACGTGATGATACAAATCCTTCCATTCCGGTTTCGGTTCAACGTGGCTGGAATCATACAGCACAATGCCTTTCGTTTTGAGCGATGAAATGTGGTTCTCGTAGGAATGCTGGTAAAACGCGAGCAACACATCGGCTTCATCGCCGGCGCTCAAGACTTCACCGGAACCGATGCGAACCTGAAAGATGGAAGGGCCGCCGGAGATCGTCGCGGGAATTGTCATGAAGGTCATGACTTCCTGTTCACTGCGCCCGGCCAGGCGTGCGAGAAAACCGCCGATGGCCTGGATGCCGTCCTGGGAATTGCCGGCTATACGAATGACTGCTTCAGATATTTGGGAGATTTTGGGTAGGCTGCCTGAAGACGGTGCAGCCGCAGACGTATCACTCATGAAAGATAGTTAGTTCAAAACAGACGTTGTGCGAATCGGTAAAATTCCGTTGAAGAAATCAACGAACACCACCGCGCCTTGAAACACTAACACCCTTGCGCAACGTGTCAATTTCTTATCAGACACGAATCTAATTGAAAATCAGCAACTTACGTCCAAACAGCCGCTTTCGTTTGGAGGGCATAAATTTTGCAATTAGCTCGTTTAATCTGGGGTGAACCCAGCATCATCTTGCATTGTCACGTCGCCGCCTGCTTCAACCAATATAATAGTGCTTCCGCCACGCCGTTCCCCTGCGGCAGATCGCTGATGAATCCGTTCTGCGATTTCAGCAAAGTTTTTACGGATTCAATCGCGTTGGAAGGCGCACCGAGAAAGCGCGCGTGCTTCGTTTGAAGCATGGGCAAATCGTTCAGATGATCGCCCGCGGCGAAGACTTCATTCGCGCTGATTCCGATTCGGCGTGTGAGTTCGGCCAGCGCAGTTCCTTTGTTGAACGCCACATGGCTGAAGCGCACATACACGTCGTTGCGAACGGCAGTCAGATTCGGAATCGAACGGCAATAATCATCCAGATAAATGTTGATCGCATCCGCGTCACGATTGTTTCCCGCGATCAGGCAGAACGGCGAATAGGGATCTTCGTAAACCGTCGCGTGAAAACGTGCGTTGATCCAATCCGTGATCCGCGGCACATCCGAACGCACGCGAGCGAACAGTTCGTCATGAGCGCGGGTGCAGGCGGAATTCCATTCTTCCAAACCGGAATAACGCACGCCGTCGTGGATTTGGATTTCGCGTTCCACCAGCACCAGGAAATCGGGCTGAATGGAAATCTTCGATCGCGCCAGCGCTTCCATGAGGCTGGACAGATCGCGGCCGGTGTTGATGACCCATTTCGCGCCTTTGGATTGGAGATCAGCAATCAGATCCTGAAGCCGGGGTGAAATGGGCGGGTTTTCAAATTCGGCGAAAATGGTTCCGTCGAAATCGGTCGAAATCAATTTAATGGGCAAAGACATTTCTCGTAAACGTTCGGCGACTGCGACAGACGCAATACGCCGTCAATAGCTTACCGGACGCAACCCGTGGAACGCAACCGGAGGAAAGGGAACGCCAGGGCTGACGCATCAAAATGAATGTAAAAGCAGGCATCGCGGAGCGACGTTCTGAATGTAGCCGTGGGATTGATCCCACGGTTTGAGGTTTGGCGGGCATTCCGTCGCGCAGCGACGGTTGAAACCGGTACCCATCTTTGTCAGCGTGTATCTTCAGGCGTCGCTCCGCGACTTGGGCCAGGACTCGATTCAGATGCGTCTGCCCTGATTTAGACACTTTTGCCGCTATACAGCGCGGCGGTGCTTTGTTAGCTTGCGCGCACTTATGGCATTGGACGACA
>DASTXC010000084.1:0-30313 GCA_035765675.1 Verrucomicrobiia bacterium | reverse complement strand
AGTTTTTCGCGCGCGCCGCTCCACCCCTTCGGGGCTCGGCTGCGCTGCGGCTCGCTACGCTCGCCTCCGCTCCGCCTCACCCCAAAGGGGTGGAGGCAGATGGAAGAAAGACAATTTACAGAAAGACTTTTACACCCCCATGAACCTCAATGGCCGCACCAATTGCCTCGCTGCTGAGTCTATCCGCCTTTCGGAACAGTGGATGCATAAATTGATTTCAGTCTTCGCTGCCTTCGTTTCCTTCTGTAAAAAGAATTTTCACAAAATACCGTTTGACGCCGTCCCGCATGGATATATCATCCAATCCTGATACGTCAATATGACAGTTTAACCAAAAGCAATTCCGCCTCTTTCATGAGCAACAACTACATCTTCTCTTCAGAGTCCGTCGGCGAGGGCCATCCGGACAAAGTCGCTGATACCATTTCCGATGCGGTGCTGGACGCCTGTCTCGCGCAGGATAAGTTCAGCCGCGTCGCCTGCGAAACCTACGTGAAATCCAATGTCGCCATTGTCGGCGGCGAAATCACGACCAAGGCGAAACTCGACTTCGTGAAGATCGCTCGTGAAGCCATTCGCGAAATTGGTTACGTGAACGATGACGACGTGTTTCACGCGGACAAAGTTTTCGTCAATGTCATTGTCACTCAGCAGTCTCCCGACATCGCCCAGGGCGTCGATGCCCGCAAAGCCAAAGGCAAAAGGACCGCGAAGCAAGGCGCTGGCGATCAGGGTTTGATGTTCGGTTACGCCTGCAACGAAACGCCGGAACTCATGCCCGCGCCGATCATGTTCGCGCATCGTTTGGGTCGCGAGTTGACGCGCATCCGCAAAGCAGGTGGCGCGAAGTGGCTGCGTCCCGATGCGAAGTCGCAGGTCTCGGTTATTTATCAGGATGGCAAACCGGTCGCGATTTCCAATGTGGTGATTTCCACACAACACGCCGCGGACGTCGAACACGCTGAGATCGAAAAATTCTGCGTCGAGAAAGTCATCAAGAAAGTTCTTCCGGCAAAATTGCTCACGAACAAAACTGAATTTCTGATCAATCCCACCGGCCGTTTCGTGGTCGGCGGACCTCAGGGCGACACGGGTTTGACCGGCCGCAAAATCATCGTCGATACCTATGGCGGCATGGGTCGTCACGGCGGCGGTGCGTTCTCCGGCAAAGATCCGACGAAGGTCGATCGCAGCGCTGCTTATATGGGCCGCTGGGTGGCGAAGAATATTGTGGCTGCTGGATTGGCCGCGCGTTGCGAACTGCAATTCGCCTACGCCATCGGACATCCTGATCCCGTCAGCGTTCACGTCGAAACCTTCGGCACGAACACCGTTTCCAATGAGAAGATTGTTCGCGCGGTCAATCGCGTGTTCAGCTTCCAGCCGTCTGACATCATTGAACAACTCGATCTGCGCCGTCCGATCTATTCGAAGACGACCAACTACGGTCACTTCGGCAAGAGCGACAAAGCGTTGACCTGGGAAGCCATCGACAAAGTTGCCGCTCTCAAGAAAGCTCTCTAACACTTACTCCAATTAACTATGGCAAAAATCAAACTTTCCGAATCCCGCCGCGCCACGCCGACGAAAACTTCACTGGCACTTCCAAAAAACGGAAACGGCGCGAACGGCGGAGCCAAGCAGGACTTCAAGGTCCGCGATCTCAGCCTCGCCGAATGGGGCCGCAAGACCATTCAGGTTTCCGAGCACGAAATGCCCGGCCTGATGGCGGTGCGCGCGAAATACGGCAAACAGAAACCGCTCAAAGGCGTGCGCATCACCGGCTCTTTGCACATGACCATCGAGACCGCGATTCTCATTGAGACGCTGGTGGCGTTGGGCGCGGACGTGCGCTGGGCGAGTTGCAATATTTTCTCCACGCAGGATCACGCCGCCGCCGCAATTGCGAAAGCCGGCACGCCCGTGTTCGCCTGGAAAGGTGAAACGCTGGAAGAATATTGGGACTGCACGCTCGACGCCCTCACCTTCCCCGGCAACAAAGGTCCGCAATTGATTGTCGATGACGGTGGCGACGCGACGCTCCTGATTCACAAAGGTTACGAACTGGAAAACGGCAGCGATTGGGTGAACAGCAAGAGCGCTAGCCACGAAGAACAAGTTATCAAAAACCTGCTCAAGCGCGTGGCGAAAGAACGTCCCGGTTTCTGGCACGAAGTCGTGAAAGATTGGAAAGGTGTTTCCGAAGAAACCACGACTGGCGTGCATCGCCTTTACCAGATGCTCGAACAAGCCAAGTTGCTCGTCCCCGCCATCAACGTGAACGACTCGGTGACGAAATCGAAGTTCGACAATCTCTACGGCTGTCGCGAATCGCTCGCGGACGGAATCAAGCGCGCGACCGATGTGATGATCGCCGGCAAGGTGGCCTGCGTCTGCGGTTACGGAGATGTCGGCAAAGGTTCGGCGCATTCGCTTCGCGGATTTGGCGCCCGCGTCATTGTCACGGAAATTGATCCGATCAACGCTTTGCAGGCCGCGATGGAAGGTTTCGAAGTCAACACCATCGAAAGCACGCTCGGCACGGCGGACCTTTACGTCACGACGACCGGCAACTGCGACATCATCACGCTGGAACACATGCAGAAGATGAAGGACCAGGCGATCGTTTGTAACATCGGCCACTTCGACAACGAGATTCAGGTGGATCGTTTGAACACTGCCAAAGGTGTGAAGAAAGTGAACATCAAACCGCAGGTGGACAAATACACGTTCGCGAAAGGCAACAGCATTTACCTGCTCGCCGAAGGACGCCTGGTGAATCTCGGTTGCGCCACCGGTCATCCGAGCTTCGTGATGTCGAACAGTTTCACGAACCAGGTCCTCGCGCAGATCGACCTCTGGAAGAATCGCGAGACAAACAAAGTCGGCGTCTATCGTTTGCCGAAGAAACTCGACGAAGAAGTCGCCCGTCTGCACCTGGAAAAAATCGGCGTGAAGCTGACAAAGCTCACGAAGAAACAGGCTGACTACCTCGGCATCCCGGTTGATGGCCCGTATAAGGCGGAACATTACCGCTACTAAGCTGGAGGACAGCCCTAAGTCTGTCTCTGAATTCAAAAGGCGAACGGAGCAATCCGTTCGCCTTGCTTTTCAAACTTCCGAATCGTTGCAAAGACTATCAACTGAGGCTTTGATTGCCGGAACACTCCGACTATTATCGCCGCACGACATGATCAAGAGCGTTACCATTGAAGGTTTCAAAAGTTTTGGATCTCCGGCCAAAACCGTCGCCCTTGAGAGATTGAACTTCATCGTCGGAGCTAATGCTTCCGGGAAGACAAACTTTGTATCCGCTCTGAAGTTCATTCAGCTATCACTGCTCCATGGGTTAGATTTTACGGTCAACAATGAATTTGGCGGTTGCCGGGAGACTCGAAACAGGCTGCTGCGCGAACGAGGCGAACAAAAGCCATGTTGTTTCAGACTACGCCTGCGAAACTTGAATCAGGAATTCAATATTCAGGAGACGACATTCACCCTAAAAGACGCAGCATACTTGCTAAAAGCTGATTTGCGATCGGATGATTCAAACCCTGTCGTTATCAGCGAAGATTTCAAAGCTCATCTTGTAAATTCGCGCGGAGAAGAACTCACCTATTCAATTGTTCGCACTCTTGAACAGGTTAACGTCCACGACCCGACACACCCAAACGTCAAAGATCGCATCGAGTCCGTGCCTCCTGAGGAAAAAGCAAAGCTCAGTGTTGCATCTGGTTACTTTGGCCGTCCTGCAATTCTATTCCGGCAATTGGTCGCTGGGTGGACATTCTTCAACATCAGTTCACAATTGGCGCGAGAACCTGCACGGGAAATTCCGGGAATGGAGCTCGGTGGAACAGGCGCAAACTTGGCCGCCGTGTTGCATGAGATCGAAAAGCATGATGGCGGAGACGTAATGAAGCAGGTCATCGCTTCGTTGCGGGGCGCGGTCCCGCAGGTGCGAGACATCAAACCCGTCCGAAGCGATTTGGAAGGGAAGTGGTCGTTCCAAATCGTGGAAGATCGAATTCGAGCCCTCAACCCCATCTCAGTTTCGGACGGGACAATTCGCCTGCTTACTCTTTTGGTAGCCGCGTACTGGGCTGCCCGCAATTCTTCATTAGTGGTGATCGAGGAACCAGAAAACAATCTTCACCCTCACCTGAACGAACAATTGGTAGCGACTTTTCGTGCAATCGCAGAGAACCGTCAGATCATCGTCACAACGCACAATCCCGGCTTTCTTGATTATTTGGAACCCCAGGAACTCCTGCTGTGCGAACGGGACAAGGAAACCACATTTACCAATTTGATTCAAGCTTCCAGCCGGGAAAACATCGACCTGTTCCGTCGCAAATACAGTCTGGGGGATCTTTGGGTGCAAGGTGTGTTGGGAGGAATTCCT
The DNA here is from genome assembly GCA_035765675.1 of Verrucomicrobiia bacterium. GTDB lineage: Bacteria > Verrucomicrobiota > Verrucomicrobiia > Limisphaerales > DASXHY01 > DASXHY01. The sequence continues at coordinate 25,908 of DASTXC010000084.1, read as the reverse complement.
CAATGAAACAGGTTGGTGTTGTGGTGGAGGGTCCCTCGGACGCGATGTTTTGGGAAAGGCTCCTAGGAAGCCGTTTTTCCCAAGACGGTTATACGTTCAGGATTCGAATAATGAAAGGCGGCAATCGGGTCATTCAAGAAAGTCCCGATCTGACGGATGACTTTCGAAAGGCGAAATATCATTCGGCCATTATCATACTTGATGCAGACAAGTCACCCTGCGCATCAGGTATTTTAGAGCAATTTGATCGCAACTTTCTAGCAGAAGCCCGTCATCAACCCCCGACTGAGCGGTTCGCACAAATATTCGTCGCGCGCCGGGAACTCGAATCTTGGGTGCTTGCCGATCCAGACTGCATTCGGAATCTTCTTGGTCGCGAAGACTACTCTGTCACAAGCGCTGAAACGTCTGCAGCCGGAAAAGCGAAATTTCTCCGCCTCTGCCGCGCCAGCGGAATGTTTCTGGCAGGACTTGAAGACCTTGAGTGTGCTCGGCAGGCGGCACGTCACTTCGCCCCTGAACGGGCGATACGCAATTCTCCATCGTTTGCATATTTCTGGTCCCGCCTCGTTGCGCGCCTGACACCCACGTCCCAATGAGCGTTCCTTTGTCCACGAATCTCTTCCGCGAAGTGCATCCGGATTATTTCCGCGTGCTGAGCGGTCCGTTGGCTCGACTTTATGTGGATGCGCTTGATGTTCTCGAACGCGAAGTCAGCCAGCGAAATCAGGGATTGGATCATGAGGAGGCAATTGCGCTCATCGAACTGATTGTCGAACAGCATCAGGATCTGGTGAGCGAAACTGACGAATCAGTTGCTGCGGATCAGAACACTCGCGAACGGGCCCGCGCTGTTTTCGAATCGCTTCGGAAAGCCGGTTGGCTTCAGGAGGAGGAACGTTCTGATTGGCAGCGCCTGGTCTTCTTTGATCCGAACGGAATCATCCTGCTCCAAGCGTTTCGGCGAATCGCCTTTCCCGAGGCCGCAGTCTTTTCAGATAAACTCGTCAATGTCTGCGCCACGCTTTCACGCGGCGGAGAGATCAATTTCGATGCGCTTCAGGAAGAACCCTGGGCACAGGTGGAAAGCTGTGTCGCCAGCCTGCAAACAGGCCTTGCAGAACTGCGAGGCATGCAGAAATCGATTGAACGCCACACGAAGCAGCAACTCGCCGCGACGTCGTTGAAGGAGAATCTGGCGCTGCTTTACGATCACTTTGCGGAACGCATCGGACGCACGTGCTACGCGCAACTGGTTCATGCCCGCCTGCCGACAAAACTTTCCGAAACACGACGCGCCCTCGAAAAGCTCGGCGAAAACGCCGACCTGCTCACGAACATGCAGTCGGAAGTCATGCGCCGCGAACCGGCGCTTACTCCGGAATCTGCGACAGCCCGCGTACGGCTTCGCTTGAACGAACTGGAGGAGATGCTTCACCAAATCGAACCGCTGGCAGACACCATTGATAAACGCACTGCCGAGTTCGCCCGCCGTTCACAGGCTCGCTTTCATTATCTTCAAGAGACAACAAGTGAAAATCGGGCGCGGGTGCAAACGTTCTTCGAAGCATTCAACAAGCATTTCTCCGGCTGGCGCGTGGCGGAGATTGATGCGCTCAACCTGGAACTGCCGGGAATCACCCTGCACGACACACGCATTCTCGGCGGCTTGGAATCTCTTTACGTTCCACGGCTTCGCCGTGCCGCAGGCGAGATCGAACCGATTGAAGACGAGGATGCGAGCCACGCCGACAACGCGCTTGCGCAGCTTGAAAGCAATCTCCGCGACTCGCTAACTGTCAGCCGGGCAAATCACTTCATCGCATCTCTTCCCGGCGAACGCGGATCGCGCTGGAGTTCCGATGTGTTGATTCGTGAACGTATTCGCAACGATGAAGACATCGCCGATCTTATTGCCTGCCTGCTGCACGCGCGTTCATCCGATGCGCGTTTTGAAATTGAAGTGCCCCGCCGTGAAACCGACGCCGACACTTCGGAATTCGATTCCAAGCTTCAATATCGAATCGAACGATTCACTCTCGTGAAGAAATGAGCGACATCCCCCCCTCCAATTCCGATGGTCTGCTGGGGCGGCTTCAGCAGAATGATCGCGAACGTCTCGGCGAAGCATTGCGACGCCTCATGGCAAGCGGATCGATTCTTGGTCTTGAGCCGGCGCAAACCGATCTCTACCACTGGTGTTATCAGAATCGTCCGTGGGTGGACGAATTCGCCGCGCTGCTTGATCTCAAGTTGCATTGGGAACATCAGGATCGCACCGTTCAGGCCGTGCCAAACAGCGCCGCTTTTCTGCTTAAGCTCAAGCTCGATGCCACATTGGTGCTTCTGACCCTCTGGTATGAATTCGACACCGCCATTCGTGACCGAGGCGAAACGCCGCCCATCAGACTGACAGCACAGCAATTGAACGACTCACTCGCTGCGAAGTTCGAGCCTCTTAAAAAATTTCAACCAAGTCCGACACGACTGCGGGAAATTCTATCCTTGGCGCAACGGAAGAACCTGTTGCGTTTTTCTCCAGATTCAGCTCCAGAGCGGATGAAGATTGAAATCTTCCCAACACTGAAGCGCGTTATTCCTTTCCAAAGCATCGAAGAATGGAACAAAAACGCGGATCGTTATCTGACCGCAGCCAAGGATAACGTCGAGGCAACCACGTTGATTGACGATGAAGGAGACAAGAACGAATGACGCGCACCATCCGTCTCACGCGCATTCATGCGCTCAACTGGTACGGCTACAAGGACAGTATTTCGGTCGAAGGCAACCTGTTACTCGCGGGTGTCACCGGTTCAGGCAAATCCATTCTGATGGATTTGATTCAGCTCGTACTCGTGGGCGATCAACGATTAATTCGCTTTAATCAATCGGCAACAGGCGATCGTTCGGATCGTTCGCTCAAGGGCTATTGCCTTGGTGATTTGAAGGATGACGACGGTGGTGTTGCCAAGTATATGCGTCAGAGCGCCATTACTTACGTCGCGATGGAATTCACCTGGCCCAACGGAAAGCGCGCGGAGACGTGGGGGCTTCGATTCGAATTTGCCAGCGCGGCCGAAGCTCACGGCAAAACGACGCCGTTTCTCATTCCGGCTGCCCTGAATCGCAGCGACTTCCTTGATGCGGAGAAGCGCCCATTGGATTACACGTCGTTCAAAGCGCTGGTTGAATCTCACGAAGGCCGTCTTTACTCAGAAGGTCTCGACGCTTATCTGCGCGACATGGCGCAACCCACGCATCTGAATTTCGATCGCGGTGTGCTGCGTGCATTGTTGCCAACCGCGATGTCGTTCACGTTTCTGAAAAGCTTCAACGACTTCGCACGCAACTTTATTCTGCCCGGCGAGAAGCTCGATGTCAGCGATGTCACTGCGAGCTATCGCACGTTCGTTCGTTACGAGGAAGACCTGCGGAAGCTCGATGATCAGCTTCAGAAGCTCAGAACCATTTGCGACACGTTCACGCGCTGGACCGAACTGCGTCGAGACCGCGCGCTGTCCCGTTATCTCGAAGCCCAGCTACGCCATGAACACACAAAGGAGCAGTTGGATGCGGATGATATTCGCCTTTCCAAACTCAAGCAGGAAACTGCTGGAGAAGAGAAACGTCTCGCAGAACTGGACCAATTGATCGAACGCAGCCGGGCGGAATCGAAAAAGATTGATGCGATTATCGGCCAAACCTCCGAAGGCCAGCTCTACAAGTTCATCAAAGGCCGCAACACCGAACTCACACATCAGATCAGCCAACTCAGCGGCATCGGCAAATCGCTCGACGATGCACTTGCCAATCGTATTCGCAATGCCCGCGTCTGGCTGAAAGAACTGCGTTCGATGCCGTTAGAGTTGGATGCCACAACAATCGACGATGTTGAACAGGCCATTCACTCAGCGGTTGGCGGGGGCGTCGCAAAGGCCACCGAAACGCTGCCTGCCCTGAACACCGCGGCGCAGAATGCCGCCGCTGCCGCCAGTCGGGCAGCCGCACCGGCCCTGAAACGGTTAAGTGAAGTGCGACAGCAGCTTGGGCAACTTCGCGAAGAGATCGCAGCGCTCAAGGTCGGGAAGCTGCCATTTCCCACTCGCCTTCTCGACGCACTGAATAACGGTTTGCTCGCCCGAAGCGCAGACCTTCCGGCAAAACATCTGCGAGCGTTGTGCGAAGTCGCGGAGGAACGCTGGCGTCCCGCGATTGAGGTCGCCTTTGCCCGCAAATTCGCCGTCGTGGTTGCACCGGAGCACTACGATCAGGCGGAAAAGATTTATCACGGCCTGAAACCATCCGAACTCGGCAGTGAGGCAGGACGCGAGTCGCTGGTGAATCCGACGAAGGCGCTTCAACGTCGAAAGACAATTCACCGGGGCTCCCTGGCAGAGAAACTGAAGACGAATCATCCGGTTGCCGAAGCAATCATCAGTGAGGCGTTCGGCAACCTGATCTGTGTCGAAAACCTGGAGGAGCTGCGCAATCATGATTTTGCAATTCTTCCGGACGGCTTCATGACCCGTGGCGCGTTCGTGGAACGACCTCGTTTCTACGATGGAAACCCGTTCATTGGAGAAAAAGGTCTGGAACAGCAACGCGTCTGGAAAGAAAAACAGGTAAAGGACCTGGAAACGGAAGAGCGCAAGTTCGCACCGATAGAGCGGGCATTGAAGTCGCTCAACGAAGGCTGGCGCGAGCACTTCGACATCGCACCGAGTCTGTACCAGGATTTGGCTCGAGCACAGGATTTGCCGAGGCTGAAAGCCGAGCTGGAGGAAAACATTTCCAAGCTGAATCGGATTGATCGCTCGAAGTTCGACGAACTCGCGCAGGAACAATCGAAGCTGGAGGAGAATCTGAAGGCGATGGAAGACGAACGCCGCGCACTTGATCGCAGTGAGAAGCGCGCCGAAGTGCGGCGACTTGAAAGGGAGCTGAATACCGCGAGCGAGAATGAAAAAGAATTGGAAAAACGATTCCACACCATTCGCGACAGGACCGATATTTCACCCTGGCTCAAACGTCTGGAGGAACTCCGCACCAACGTGCTCGCCCGTTTTCCCGTAAAGGACATTGCAGCGAACCGATTTTCCGAACAGTTTCACGCCTGTGAACGAGACGCCGCAGCGGCCTGGGAGGATTTGAAAGCCAAACGTCGCGAACTGGCGCTGGCTCATGCAAAGTTCGACGATCTTCCTGTTGAATCCGAAACCAACAAGGCGCATGACAAGCAACTCGCTAAGTTGAACGAAAGCGAAATTCCCGATTACCGCGCCAAAGCAGAACGCGAACGGAAAAATTGGGAGGCACTTTTCCGCACACAGATTCTTGAAAAGCTGTGGGGTGCGCTGCGCGAAGTCGAAAACCTGATTGTTCTGTTGAACGGTTCGCTCAAAAAACGCCCCATCGGAAACAACACGTATCAACTGCGCTACGCAAGAAATCCGGACTACAGGCTCTACCACGAACTGCTCGAAGCCAGTGCTTCGGCCCGTGAAGATGATCTATTCTTCGCTTCCGCCGACCAACGCTTCCGCGACGCGATCAATCATTTTCTGAAAACACTCACTGAAGCTCCGGACGGCGCCGAAGCAGCCCGCTTGCTCGACTATCGTCATTACTTCGAATATGACATGGAGGTCGTTGAAGCCGATGGCCGAAAAACGAGTGTTGATCGACATTCGGGAAAATTCAGCGGCGGAGAAAACCAGTCGCCGTATTTCATCGCCATTCTTGCCAGCTATCTTCGCGCATATCGCCGTTACAGCTCACGCAAGCAGGAACCGTCGTTGGGATTGGTTCCGATCGACGAAGCGTTTTCAAAGCTCAGCGGTGAGCGCATCAAAGACTGCATTACTGCATTGAAAGCATTCGACCTGCAGGGAGTGTTCTCGATGAGCACCGGCAACATCCCTTACGCTTTCGAGTATTGCGATTGGCTGGTGGTGGTTTCAAAAGAAGAACGTCGCCTCGGCACGCGCACGGAGATTCGCAACATTCCTGTGAGCCTCGCCCGCACTTCTGAAGAAGCACGGCGCATCATGCGAGAGTGAAATGAAACCGCGCACGAGGATTCTGCGAGCCTTGGCTGAACAATTTGCTAATTCCAAAGCGGGGCGCACCGGCAACGCGATCAACTGCCCCACATTCGATGTCGATACTCTGCTGAAAATTGCTGGATGCGAACAAGGTGAACTCCGGGAACTGGCCGAACGGGATCTGGAGGAAGCACGGAAAGCCGGACTGGTTGAGTGTGTCTATCTTTCGCCAAAAGACAGAAGCCGGATGATTTCAATCCGCGTTCCGCTGGAAAACGAGTTGCGATTGTTCCAGATGGTTGGATTGTGTCCGCCGAGCGAGATTCGAAAAAACTTCGCCGCTCAGTTCGCGTTGGCCGCCACGTTTCCAATTCGTGATCGGTGGGAAAATGCCTGGAAAAACTGGTGCGAACATCAGAATGCTGCTGCTTTAGCAGGTGAATCGATCTGCTATTTCAAACGCGACACTCTCGAACAAAATGAAAAGCTCCTGAAGTTATTGCCGCAACTTCTCTCCTGGGACGGCGAATCGCTCATTCGTTTCGCCAGCTGTGTACTTTGCGGAAATTCCAAAACATTGGAGTCGCTTGCTACAAAAGAGCAAGACGGCGAATTTCGTGGAAAGCTGCGCGGCAAAATCGGGAAGCTGCTGGAGGAAATCACTGGCGGCCACATCCGTACGCTCGATGATCTTGGCATTCTGCCGAACCCGCGTTTCGTCCTGCTACACGGACCAATCAGACTTCGATTGGACGGTGCATGGTTGGACTTGAGTCCGCTGCACGGCGCATTCCGTCTTTCAGAGACGGACATTGATCTCGCTGAAGATATTTTTGTCACAGCAAAACGCTGTCTCACGGTTGAGAACGAAGCGTCCTTTCATGAACTGGCAAAACTTCGTTCCGGCGAACTAATCATTCAAACCAGTTTCCCCGGTTCAGCAACGGTCAAACTACTGCAACGCCTACCGACTGAGTTAGAGTTCTGGCATTTCGGCGACACGGACAAAGACGGCTTTGAAATTCTTCGTGTGCTCAGCGAGAAATCAGGCCGGACATTCAAACCATTGCACATGCAACCGGGACGGAATCATTTTGAGCAGGAGTCACTGGGCCGCCCTCGCATTTCACATTGGCCATTTTATTGATGCTCGTCTGCTTTCATCTTTTGCTGAAGCCAATCAGGAACTATTGAGAGCAGGCCAAAAGCCACACCATTCGTCACCTCTCACTTTCTTTTTGAAAGCGCACCTTTCTTTTCCGTAGATTTGCGCCGCAACAAGGAACATGAAAATCGAATTTCAGGATGTCACTAAATCGTATCGCTCGGTTCGCGCGCTGGATCACTTTTCGTTGCAGATTGAGCCGGGTCAGATTGTGAGCCTGCTGGGTCCCAATGGCGCGGGAAAAACCACTTTCATTCGTTGCCTCGCCGGAATCAGCGCGCCGGATAAAGGCACTGTTTATCTGGATGGCCGCAGGTTCAATCGCGATCAAATGGACCTGCGCCGTCAGATTCATTTGTTGCCCGACTTCCCTTTTCATTTCTGGGATCAATCCGTTCTCCGCAATATCGCAATTGTGCTTCGCTTGTACGACGCAGATGGTCCGGGCGCCGAAAACCGTGTTTTAGAACTGCTTCGAGAGTTCGATCTGTTGCCGTTGGCGTTGCGGCCGCCCGGCGCTCTTTCCCGCGGACAATCCTACAAAGCCGCGTTGGTCGCCATGATCGCCGCCGACCGTGAACTGTGGCTGCTGGATGAACCATTCGCATCCGGCATGGATCCTCATGGAATTGATTCTTTCAAACGTCATGCGCGCGATGCCGCCAAGCGCGGCCGCACGATCATTTACTCCACACAATTGCTCGATGTCGCCGAGCGATTTTCCGATCAGGTTTGCGTGATCAATCGCGGTGCCCTGCATGCCTTTGATACTTTGGAAAATTTGCGTGAACACGCGACGGACAAAGACAACGTTCTGGGGGAACTGTTTCGAAAATTGCAGGAGGACCACCAGTGAGCCTCTACTCGCCGGAGTTTGAAAAGACCCTTCGCCACCAGGTCCGAAAGGCGATCCGAAAGTCACCTTCACTCAGGAAAACCTTTCGTGCCTCAAGACGTTCATCTCAATCGCAGCTCCGGCAACTGGCTCGCCCGGTGGCATCGGCGCTCCTGTTCGGAATGGTCATTTCCGTGTCAGCACAGACCCACAACGTCAATGCGGCCCTGGCGGTCATTTCGATTTGGTGCTTGGGATTCGTGGCAATCGAGGCTCAAGGAATGATTTTCGCTTTGTATCAATCGCCGAACCTGAACGCGTTTTGGATTCTTCCCGTCGATGACTCCAGAATTTTCAAGTGGCAACTGCGCGGATTCTTTCGAAGGACGCCCTGGTTGTTGCTCGATCTGGTCTGCGGGTATTGGGCTTTCGGGTTTCAAAACGGAGTTTCACCTTACTTCTTCATTCCCGTCCTGGGATTCGCGATTATTACCTGGCTTCAGGTGCTGTCGCTGGCTTTTCTGGCCGTGGCCTACATTCCGAGGTTCCCGTTTCAACTCGTCACGTCCGCATTCTTCTTCACCCCGATTGCTCTCTATTTTTCGTGGAGATTTATCGGATCATTGATTTTGGGGATTCTGGATTCCGCCGCACCAACATTGAACCTGCTGCTTCCAACAGGATGGCCGACCATGTTATTTCGCACGTATTTTCCTGCGAGCGACTGGTTGTTCCTCATTCTTGGAATCCCGATTGCCATCACACTGCTTACCGCGCGGAAATCGCTGGCACGCATCAGATCGAACTTCCATCTTGGTGAACCCATTCTGCCGGAAGCCGAAGACTTGCCGCTGCCGGAAATGGATTCGGATCGGGAATCGAACACACCCGCTACCCATAGTTTATCGGAAATCGAAAAATTGATTGGAACCCGCCTGTTTCTCAAGCGGCCCGCCTGGCCTGAAAAAACTTTGGTGGGACGATATTTGTGGAGATGGCTCACTGACCGCCAACGAGCAATCGTAGAATTTGCGTTCCCGAATGGTCTTGATTTGATGCGATCGTGGAAAAAAGTTTTCCGGAACCTGGCAATCACCGGGATTGCTGCGCTTGTCCTGCAAGTGATTCATAAAGTGGAAGCCGGATGCCTGGTTCTTGCCGTCGGATTATTCATCACGTTTTGTCAGGTCCTTTTTATCACCGGAACTGCCGGATCGGCATTTCACAAGGTGTTCTGCAACGGAGTGAATATTCCGCGCTATGCCGGATACAGCATAGGGTACAAAGAACTTTCAGCAGTGATCTGGAAAATTGCCGCCATCCAGATCCCTTTTATGCTGGTGTATTTTCTCGCCGCGGCAAGCCTCACGGGTCACATCCTCAACCGTCCGATTCTTCAATTCCTGTTAATCGGAATGAGAGCGCCGGGACTGATTTTTTTCGCTCAACTGATGCTGCTTCCGTTTCGATTCAGCGCTGGTACGAATGATACATCCCGAATCTCATTGCGTTCGCTTTTACTGATCCCTGTAGTCGTGGTATTGGGTCTTGCTTTCCTCGGTCTTGGAATCGCCGGTCTTTTTCTTCCGAATCAGGGAATTGCATGGCTTTTACTTTTAGGAGCTGGAATCGTAGCCAGTGTTTTCTTCCAGGTTTACGGCCTTTTTTACCGATCCGCATTCGATCTCATGACGAGTCTGAAATAGCGCTGCGCCTCCAGACCGGTCGCGACGTTTGTCAGATTGAAAATGCCGAATTGCCCGAATTGGTTTGTTCGCAAAGAAGTCCACTGCGCGAAAGACAAGGCCATGTTCGTCGTTGTATAGATCACAAATGTATCATTGGTTTTCGCCCCGACGCCGCTGAGATTCCAGTTTTCCCCTGCTCTCTCGGGCGGACAGAGTTTCAACGCGTCGGAAAGATCGTTGTTCAACAGCTTGTAAGTGCCTGTCCCGTTCACCAAATAACTGCTCACCACTACGGTGAATGTTCCGCAGTTTGTGGCCACGTAGGCAAAAGCAAGGTCGTAATCGTATTGAGCATATTTCAATAACGCGCCATCCGGTCCATACAAGTAAAGGCGGCCATAAAAATTCGTGGAAAGAAGACGCAGGCTGATCAAGTCTCCGCGACAAGCCGTGAAACGCCACGGATCAATATCGGCTCGATCAATCTGGCCAACGGCGCTGATTCCTGATCCGAGGCTTCCGCCGTCATCGCCGGGCGGAATTACGATCTCTCCCGGTGTTTTCAGAAAGTGAAGCTGATAGGTGCCGGCTCCATTTGCCACGTAGCTGGAAATTACGACCGTGAACGTCCCGCTGTTGGTCGTGCGATAAATGACTTCCGTGTCATAATCGTACTGATCATACGCCAGCAATCTTCCAACGTCGTCATACAGATACAATCGACCGTAAAAGTTCGTCGTGTTGAGTCGCAAATCCACCGTTTCATCCACATTGGCGGCAAACGTCCACGGATCGAGATCAGCGCGTTCGATGACGCCATTGCGATTCCCGCCATTCGTCAATGCGCCGCCATCTTCGGAAATCACAAATGGGCCGGGAATTTTCAGAAAGTGAAGTTGATACGTACCCGCACCATTTTGCAGATAGCTGGCAATCACCACGGTGAACGTTCCACTGTTGGTCGTGCGATAACGGATTTCCGTGTCGTACTCGTATTGGTCATAGGCCACCAATTTCCCGGCGTCGTCGTACAAATACAATCGACCGTAAAAGTTCGTCGTGTTGAGTCGCAAATCCACCGTTTCATCCGCATTGGCGGCAAACGTCCACGGATCAAGATCAGCGCGTTCGATGACACCGTTATGATTTCCGCCGTTGGTCAACGCGCCGCCATCTTCGGAAATCACGAATGGCCCGGGAATTTTCAGAAAGTGAAGTTGATACGTACCCGCACCATTTTGCAGATAGCTGGCAATCACCACGGTGAACGTTCCACTGTTGGTCGTGCGATAACGGATTTCCGTGTCGTACTCGTATTGGTCATACGCAACCAACTTTCCGGCATCGTCGTACAAATACAATCGCCCATAGAAGTTCGTGGCGTTAAGGCGCAGATCCACTGTTTCACCTGCATTGGCGGTAAACGTCCACGGGTCCAGATCGCTGCGTTCAATGGCACCATTATGATTTCCGCCATTCGTCAACGCGCCGCCATCGTCAGCAATCACGAATGGACCGGGGATTTTCAAAAAGTGAAGCTGATACGTGCCCGCGCCGTTTTGCAGATAGCTCGCAATTACCACGGTGAACGTTCCACTGTTGGTCGTGCGATAACGGATTTCCGTGTCGTACTCGTATTGGTCATAGGCCACCAATTTCCCGGCGTCGTCGTATAAATACAATCGACCGTAAAAGTTCGTGGCGTTAAGGCGCAAATCCACCGTTTCACCCACGTCGGCCGTAAATGCCCAAGGGTCAATGTCCCCGCGTTCAATGACACCATTGTGATTCCCGCCGTTGGTCAACGCGCCCCCATCGTCGGCGATCACAAATGGACCGGGAACTTTCAGAAAGTGAAGCTGATACGTGCCGGCCCCATTTGCCAGGTAGCTGGAAATTACGACTGTGAACGCTCCGCTGTTGGTCGTGCGATAACGAATTTCCGTGTCGAACTCGTATTGATCATACGCCAGCACCGCGCCGTCCGGACCATACAAAAAAAGCTTCCCGTAAAAATTAGTCGCGGTGAGGCGCAGATCCACGCTGTCGCCGGTCCCGGCATTGAAAGTCCACGTATCTTCAACATCGTTGGTGCTGATGGTTCCATTGTGGTTTCCTCCGTTGGTGAGAGTTCCCTGTCCGTGCAGCATTTCCAGGTTCATCAATGCAAACAGGACGAGCAACAGACACTTGCCGTGCTGCCAACGAACAGAAACGTTCCACGAAAATCCGGATTTGCGATTTTTCACCGGGATAGAAATCGCGGACACGGAAAGCGGGGAATGGATGGAGACCGAACAGGAGTCTGGTTTCATGGGAATAAAGGTTTACTGCGTTGATGATCATCAATTAGGAACCGCACGGACAAAGCCGCACCGGGTAAGGCATCTGGTAAAACACTTCCTTCCGACATTGGCGATTAGAACACCAAGGCCCCTGTTTGCAAGACTTCTTATGAGATAAATTCGGAACGCTTCGTCCGGCCAATCGCGCAACAAATTCACATCCAGAAAACGATTGGAAACAACGCTCCGAATCACTGAGAGTTATACTCCCGGCTCACCAATTTTCCCCGCAGGCATGAGCTAATAACCGGCCCACAAGGAAAGAAACGTTGCGCGGCACGCTTGAACGCGTTTAAGTTCTGGCCATGTTTGAAACTGTGCTAAAGCCCGGTGCAGTTGACAGCGTTTCCACTCTTCGCGACACCTATTTACAGGCGTTTCGCTGGATGGTGCTGGCGCGTGTGCTGGACGATAAATTCGCCAGTTTATACCGGGCGGGAAAAATTCATGGCGGTGTTTTTCTGGGCCGTGGACAGGAAGCGTTGAGCGTGGCCACCGGAATGGCGCTGCGTTCGGGCGACGTGTTCGCGCCCTTGATCCGTGATGCCGCGGGCCGCCTCGCATTCGGCGAATCCATTCTCGATGCCGTGCGGACATTTTTCGGTTCGCCACTTGGCCCTATGCGCGGACGCGATGGCAACGTGCATCGCGGACGGCCGCGCGAAGGTTTGCTGCCGATGATCAGTCATCTGGGCGCCATGGTTTCCGTGGTGAACGGCGCGTTGCTTGCGAAACGTTTCAATGGAATTTCCGATGTCGTCGGCGCGGCTTCACTCGGCGATGGCGCTACTTCCACTGGTGCGTTTCACGAAGCCTTGAATCAGGCGGCGATTGAGAAACTTCCACTGGTGCTCGTCGTCGCAAACAATCGTTACGCGTATTCCACACCGAACAGCCGTCAGTTCGCCTGCGAACAACTCGTGGATCGCGCCCTCGGTTACGGCGTGGAAGGTCATTCGTTGGATGGAACCTGCCTCGAAGCCAGTCTCAAAGTTGTCGGCGACGCGGTGAAAAAAGCCCGCACTGGCGGCGGTCCGCAACTCATTGTCGCATCCCTGCTGCGTCTGTGCGGTCACGGCGAACATGATGACGCGAGTTACGTGGATCCCAGATTCAAATCCGCTCCGGATTGCCAGGATTGCCTGAAGCTGGCTGAAGATGAATTGCTCCAGCGCAATTGGGCGAGTGCGGAGGACATCGCTGCTTGGCGAAGTGAAGCCGCGCGGAAAGTTGACGAAGTGGTCGCGACCGTTCAACGCGAAGCCGCGCCCGATCCTTACAAAGAAGACTGGTGCGCGTTGTCCTGCAAACATCTGAGCGAAGGGCACGATTGAAATCCGAATGCCGCAATTTGAAATCCGAAAAATTTTCGAAATGCCGAACCCGAATCTCGAAATGCTTTGCCCTTTCAAACAGTGCAGTCGTTCCACTGAATTTTCCCGTTCCATCCGAACAGCGAACTTCCGATTCCGAAAATCGAATTTCCTGCGGTTCAGTTTTTGAATCTATTTTCCATCGTTCATGAGCATCACGTACCTCGAAGCTATTCGTGAAGCCCAGGCCCGGGCGCTGGCGGAAGATCCAAAGGTTTTCATTTACGGCCAGGACGTCGGCGCGTTTGGCGGCGCGTTCAAAGCGACTAAAAATCTTGCGACTCAATTTCCCGGACGCGTCATGGACGCGCCGATCAGTGAAGACGCGATCATGGGCTTGAGCGTCGGCGCGGCGATTGAAGGAATGCGGCCTATCATTGAAATGCAGTTCGCAGATTTCTCGACCGTCGCGTTCAATCAGATTGTAAATCAGGCCGCGACGCTTTTCTGGCGAACCAACGTGCCGTGTCCGATCACTGTGCGCCTGCCGTTTGGCGGAACATCGGGCAGCGGACCGTTTCACAGCCAGACGATGGAAACGATTTACGCGCATTATCCGGGATTGATCGTGATGACTCCTGCGACCGTGGAAGACGCTTACAGCATGTTGCTGGAAGCCGTGGCGATTGATGATCCGGTGATCTTCTGCGAACACAAGCTGCTCTATTATCATCTCAAAGCAGAACAACTTCCGACCGAAGCGTTGCCGACCGGCAAAGCGCGAATTGCTCGTGAAGGACGCGACATGACCATCGTCGCGTACAGCGCAATGGTTCACGAAGCGCTGGCCGCCGCGGAAGAATTGTCCGCGGACGGTTATCAGGTCGAAGTCGTTGATCTGCGTTCCGTGAAACCGCTCGACACTGATACCGTGATGGCTTCAGTCGCGCGCACCGGACGATTGCTGGCCGTGGGCGAATCCTGGCCGTGGGGCGGCGTGACCGCAGAAGTCGTGGCGCGCGTCGCTCAGGAAGGATTCGGATTGCTGGACGCGCCGCCGCAACGATTGAACGCCAAAGACACGCCGGTGCCGTACCATCCAAATCTTTGGGCGGCACATCGTCCGACCGCCCGCCGCATTGCCGCCGCCTGCCGAAACCTGCTCCGCCAATGAGGAATTCACCCGCAACGATTTTCAACTCTTAGCTGCCATGCCTCAGATTTCCATCATCATGCCGCAACTCGGCGAATCCATTGCCGAAGCCGCCATCGTCAGTTTCCTCGTGAAACCCGGCGAACATGTCGAAGCCGACCAGGACATCATCGAAGTGGAAACCAGCAAAGCGACGATGAACGTGGCGTCGCCGTGCGCGGGAAAGATCGAAAGTTTTCTCGCCAAGATCGGCGAGAGCTATCCCGTCGGCGCAGTGCTGGGTCATCTCGAAGCCAGCGCTGAAGAAATGGCGCGGCAAGGTTTGGATGCGCCGGAAAACAACGGCGCGGGTGAAGCTCCGGAACCGGCGGAGAAAGCTTACGTCGAAGGCACTCGAAAAAGCGTTCAACCCACAGTGCGCGGACTGCCGGTTCCCGCGAATGCCGCGGGTGCGAGTTACATGTCGCCGCGAATGAAAGCGCGGATCAACGAACTCGGTTTGCATGCCGCAGACCTGGCGGGCATCGCCGGCAGCGGCGCGGCCGGACGCGTGACGATTCAGGATTTCGAAAAGTTCATCGCTTACCTGGAGAAACATCAATTGAGCCAGGCGTCCACAATGCGCGTGGCGGTGGCTGATGCGATGCGACGCAGTTGGACGCGGCCCTTGGCGCACGTCGGGCTGCCGGTTTGCCTCGATCCCATTTTCGCGCATCGCAAAGTCGCGCGTCCGAAACCCGGCCCGGCCTTGTGCGCATTGCGCGCGCTGGCGCTGGCCTTGGCGGAAAACAGCGCTCCCGCCGGACGCCTGGTCGGAAATAAAATTGTTCATCCGCAATCGATTGACGTGGGCTTTGCAGTGGAAGTGGAAGACGGCGTTCTGGTTCCCGTGATTCGTAATGCCGACAAACGCCTGCTCAAGGATTTGATCGAGCCTTACAACGAACTGGTGGAACTGGCGCGGCAACGCAAATTGCCAACGGATGCCACCGGCGGATCGATTGCCACGGTGACAAACTTCGGCACGTTCGGTCTGGAATGGGCGACGCCGATTCCACTGCCGGAACAAACGCTGGTGCTGGGCATGGGCGCCGCGCGCCGCGCCCCGCATTGGGATGTTGCGAAGGAACAATTCGTTCCAGTGATGGAAGCGAATCTGACGCTGAGCTTCGACCATCGCGTTCTGGATGGCGGCGCGGCGGGACGGTTGTTAAGCCGCGTCGCGGAACTGCTGGCGCATCCGGAAAAACTTTAAGTCCGCAACTGCGGAGATCTCAAAATCGGAGGAACGAGTTCCACGGTCGCCCGATGCGTCCATTCGCAGTTGAACTTCTGACGATTACTCCGGTGGCACGGCAGCGGGTTGCAGCAGCTTTTGCCAGTTTGTCTGACCGAGAATCACGCCGACGATAATCAATACCATCGCGATCCAGAACGTCACTGTCAGCGGTTCGTTCAAACAGAAATACGCCCACGTCGTTGTGCTCAGCGGAATCAGATTATTGAACAGGAGAACTTTGCTCGTCGGCCAGCGACGCAGCGCGTGACTCCAGATTGCAAATGCAACGACTCCGCCCGCGATGATGCAATAAATCTGAATCAGCACGAGGTCTGTTCGCCAAACGATTCCACCGCGAATCACTTCCACAATTCCCACGGCCAGCAGCATCAGGCCCGCCCGCCACATCGTGTGCGCGCTGACTTCCACGCCGGTCAGATGCGTCCCGAGCGCGCGACATTGCCGTCCGTATTGCGTCCATAGAACGCTCGCCGTGATGCCGAGCGCTTCGCCAACCCAATGTCCGCTGCTGGCTTTCAACGCCGGCCAGAACAACACGACGACACCGGTCAACGCCAGCAGCGCCGCGCCGTAACGCTGCAACGTCAGCCAGCTTTTTGCCGGGCGTCCTTCCCATAACAACGCCCACACCGGCGATGCGCCGAGATACAGCGCGACGTGCGAGGCGGAGGTGAAGCGCAACGCCCAGTTGAAGCACACGATGTAAACCGCGAGGCTCAATCCGCCGTTCAGCCAAAGACGGCGGCTGAGTTCGCGGGAAACGGGTTGCAGTGTTCCCAGCCAATTCGTGAAACGCAGCACCGCCAGCAGAATCAAGCCCGCGGAAGCGAAGCGCGTTCCACCGGTCCAGATCGGCGGCCAGGTTCCAACAATGAATCGCGTTCCGGCGTTGTTTCCGCCCCAAAGAAAAATGGCGAACACCAGGCTGACCGCGAGACTCAGATCGGATTTGAATCGGAACACGCGACGAAGTAAGCAGCGCGGAAAGCATTCCGGCAACTCGATTCCGTCGCGTAAATTGCTTCAGCGCCGATTTGGCAAAAGCATGAAATCACACGCTTGCAACGATCTGCTCGCCTCGGCTTGAGTGAAAATTTTCACAACGGAGAAAACAAAGGAACAAAGCGCCATCTGGATCTTTGTTCCTTCTTTGTTGTGAAACCCGGCTCGTCCGGGAATCAAAACTCCGCGAGCGCGAGGGACGCGGGATGGCGGATCAGGTGATAGATGTAGTCCTTCAACTTGGCGCGGCGCATCTTCAATTCTTCAATTTCCTGATCGGTCGCGAAATCAATTTCCTCCTCGATTCGGTAAATCTCGTCATCAAGCCGATGGTACTCATCGTAGATGTGACGGAAATGATCGCTGGAACTTTTCAGGCGCCGGATGGTTTCGCGTTGTTCGGGCAGTTCGCGCAGGATGGGATGATGCAGGTCCATGGGATGATCCTTTCGGTTTTGAGCGGCGACAGTGTGGAAGCGAAGCTGAAAAGTCGCGGGCAAGCGCGATGCCGGAAGTGGCTTGAACATTGAGAATCTTAACCGGCTGGGAGTGAGCGCCGGCGGGCAGACACCTCGGACCCCGTGTCTTTTCGAGTGCATTCGCAGAACCGTTCCTCGCGGTTCCGATGATTATCCTAGCCCAGAGTTGGCATCCGTAAAGAGCGACTTTTTCACAGGGCTGACGCATCAAAATGAATGTGAAAGCACGGCATCGCGGAGCGATGAATGATGGTAGCCGTGGATTGATCCCACGGTTTGAGTTTTAGCGGGCATTTCCGTCGCGGAGCGGCGGTTGAAATCGAAATCCATCTTTGTCAGCGTGTATCTTCAGGCGTCGCGCCGCGACGCAGACACCTGTGAATGCGAGGTCCGTGGGATGAATCCCACGGCTACATTCAGCACGTCGCTCCGCGACACGGGCCAAGACTCGATTCTGGTGCGTCAGCTCTGGAGTTTTTCACCGCGGCGCCATGCGGCGATTATGATGCGATTGTTTCCGCCGCCGCGCGCCGCTGACTCAACTCCGTCTGGATTTGCGGTTCGAGCGCCTCGAACTTCTGATAAAACAGAACGGGAACAACGCTCAATGCGAAGAACAAAGCCGGCAGCCAGATGAATCCAAGCTGAATACCGTGCAGCGAAGTCGCGGATTGCGGGACGTTCGGAACGTAACCGTAATCCTTCAAAATCTGCGCCGGCAAAAATGCGCCCAGCCCGCTGCCCGCCTTCAAACAAAAGGCCGCGCCAATCGCCGTCAGAAATCCCGCCGCGCGAACGCCGGTTTTCCATTCGCCATAATCCACGCTGTCGGACAACACGGAGAACGGCATCGCCATCGCCATTCCGCTGGCAAGAAATCCAAACGCCCAGCCGATCATGATCCACGGCACCGAGAGATTTTTTTGCACCCCGAAATAAATAATGAGCTGCCCCAGCAGCATTCCCAAAAGTCCCAACGCCCAGACATTGCGCTTGGAAGTCCAGCGACACAAAAACGGCAGGCAGAACGCCGTCGCCAGCGAAATGAAATCCAGGCTGTTTGCCAGCGGGATCAAATCCTTGCGATGCAGTGTGTATTCAAAAAAATACGGCGCCACGCTCACACGCGCGATGAAAGCGATCCAGAAAAACAAACTGCTCGCGAAGATAATGAACCACGGCCAATTGCCTTTCAGCGCGCGGAAGCTGTCGCCGACTGGCAGTGATTTTTTTTCTTCGTGAATCACTTCAACCAGATTTCGAAACGCGAAGAGATAAAGCAGAACGGTTCCCACCGCATAAATCGGCATCGCCAGCATGAAACCTTTTCGATCATCGCCCTGCCCCAGCCATGCGACCAGTTTCAGCGCGGTGAGGTTCACGATCAACACACCGAGTTTGGAACCGAACATCCGCCAACAGGTCAAGGTCACGCGCTCACGCGGATCGGATGTCAGCGCGGACAGAATGGAAGTCACGGGCGTGTTGATGCCTGTATAGAGCACGCTGCAAATGATGTAGGTTCCCGCCGCATACAGCACCTTGGCCGTGTGACCGAGATTCGGCGTCAGAAAAGTCAGCACGCCAAACACCGCGAATGGAACGCTCAACCAGAGAAACCACGGACGGCTCTTTCCCCATCGGCTGTGGGTTTTGTCGAAAACAATTCCCCAGACCGGCGCATCAATCGCATCGACGAGCCGCGCGATCAGCAGAATTGTTCCCCCAGTCGCTGCGGAAATACCGAACACGTCGGTGTAAAAATACAGGATATAAAACGAAATGACGCAAAAGACCAGTTGCCCCGCTGTGTCGCTCGCCGCGTAGCTGAAGCGTTTGGTGTAGGAGGTTTTGGTCATTGTTCCGTGGAAAGGAATATTGTCATTTCCGGTTTTTCACTCCGCCCGACAACTTCGCTCCGCTGTTATTCCGAATCGGCAGCCTGCGATCATTTTTCAGGAACAACGGAATTCTCTCCAGCGGCGCAGCGGCAGAAATCATCGTTCCGCCCTGAAAAACTTTTCCCGTCCACGCATCGGTCCACTTCGCGCCTGATGGCAGATAAACTTTTCGCTTTGTCACACCGGAATTCAGCACCGGCGCAACCAGCAAATCGGGACCGAAGAGAAACTCGTCATCCACGCCGACAACTTCCGGATCATCCGGAAAATCAAAGAACAACGGACGCATCGGCGGCGTGCCTTTCACGCTGGCGCGTTTCATTTGAGCCATGATGTAAGGCCGCAATCGTTCGCGCAGAAACAACAGTTCGCGAATAATTCCATAAGCGCGTTCGCCAAAGCTCCAGATTTCGTTCGGACCGCCGCGGGTCGGATCGCTGGTTTCCGGATGCGCGAGCGAACTGTTGCGCCAGCCGTGCAAACGAAAGAGCGGACAGAACACGCCGTATTGAAACCAGCGCACGATGAGTTCCTGAAAATACGGTGTCTCGATTTCACCGCCAAAAAATCCGCCAATGTCCGTCGTCCACCACGGAATGCCGCTCATTCCCATGTTCAATCCGGCGCGCACCTGTTGTTGCAAATCCTCCCACGTCGAATGAATGTCGCCCGACCAGATCGCCGCGCCGTAACGCTGGCTGCCCGCAAAACCCGCGCGCCCCAGCGTGATGATGTCGCGTTCGCCTGCCGACTTCATTCCTTCAAAGAAAGCCTGCTGCTGCATCATCGGATAAATGCAACCGACTTCGAGACCGTTTCCCGCGTGATAGCGGATGTTGTCGTGATCGTAGCGAACCATTTCCGGCTCGATGGCGTCCAGCCACCAGACTTTGATTCCGTGACGGAAATAATTTTCCCGCACTTTGCTCCAGAGAAATTCCCGCGCTTCAGGATTCGTTGTGTCGAGCAAACCGGAAATGACGGTGTGATCTGCGTTCGAATCCGTGAATTTGATGAAGCTGTTTAAACCGCGCTCGGTGCGAACCAGCAGGTTGCGCCGTTCCAGTTCAGCAAAGTTTTCGCTGTCGGGATTGACCGTCGGCCAGACCGAAACCATGACCCGGATTCCCAGCGATTTCAGTTCACGCACCATTGCCGCCGGATCAGGCCAGTACACGGGATCGAACTTCCAATCGCCCATGCGCGTCCAGTTGAAATAATCAATGACGATCACCGACATCGGCAGCCCACGGCGTTTGTGTTCGCGCGCCACGGCGAGCAGTTCGTCCTGAGTTTTATATCGCAGTTTGCATTGCCAAAAACCCGCGGCGAATTCCGGCAACACCGGCGCGTGGCCGGTCAAATCTGCGTAACGTTCCATGATGTCCGCGTAGTCGTCACCCGCAATCACCACGTAATCGATCAACCGCGAAGCTTCGGCAATCCAGCGCGTTTGCGTGCGTCCCAGCTCGACGCGTCCCATGCCGGGATTGTGCCAGAGAAAACCGTAGCCACGACTGGACACCAGAAACGGAATGGAAATCTGCGAATTGCGATGCGTCAGTTCGAGCACGCAGCCTTTCTGATCGAGCAATCCATGGCGCCGCTGGCCGAGGCCATAAATGCGTTCACCTTCAAACGCGGTAAAACTGGCTTCGCAATGGAACAGATCACCCCCAACGGATTTGAAAGTGCGTGACGGCGGGTAATTGGTCCGCGCGAAAATTTCTTCGCAGAGCGGTTCATCACTGCCGGTTTTGAAGAATCGAACGCGACGGGATTTTGCGTCGATTGTCGCCGTGAGTTTCCCATTTGTCACCGTAGCGGCGTCTCGTGAGAGCGCCGCAATTTTTATTTTGGACGAACGGGATTCATCTTTCGGCGGCAACAAACTCCAATCGCGCAATGGCATTTCCGGCAGAGTTGTGGCGCGAACACGAATGCTGTCGCGGCCCCAGGGTTCCACCCACAGAATCTGTTCCTTGAAGCGCCAGACCAGACGCGAGCCGATGTGCTGAAAGCTGGAGTGAGTTTCGTTCACGGGTTGCGGCATTTGATAAACAGGCGCGCCGGACCGTGCAAGCGTTTCAGATCAATCGCGCAGAGAACGCAAAGTTTTTGACACGAATCGCAGGAACCACGCGAACAATCCGCGGCGAAAAATTCGCGGACGGAATTTCAAACCGCAAACCACACGAACCACCCGGAATCAAAAAACAACAACCGTTCGCGCATTTCGCGTTTTCAGCGGTTCAACTCCTCTACTTCTTTTCCGCCGGAAAAGGCCCGTATTTCTCCGCGGTGTCTTCGGCGTGATTGTAGATGTTCTTTCCGCCCTGTAGAAACGGCGTGGCCATCGCCCAGGGTTTTCCGTCCGGACGTTGAATCGGCGCGGAACTGTATTGCGGAAGATAAATGCGGCGCATGCGATTGGTTTTATTCGGCCCGCTGCGATGAAAGAGATAACTGTCGAACGCCACGATGCTTCCCGCCGGAACAATCAACGGATCGCCCGGATCCGAACCGGTGTAACCGATCAAATCGTTGGAGCCTTCTTCCTTGTGATGATCGATGATCCTGTCCTTCGTGCCGCCGCGCGAATGCGGCAGAACGTAAACCGTGCCGTTCTCTTCATTCACCGCATCCAGCGTGCACCAACAGGTCACGTACGGTTTATGATTCGTGGTGGGATCGTACCATTTCACGTAACCGCTGTCCTGATGCCACGAAAACTTCATCCCCTGCTCCGCGCCTTTGACCACCCATTGTTCGTGGAACAAATACGCTTCGGGTCCAACGGTCGCTTCGGCAACCCGCGCCATGAGATCGCTGAAAATGAACTGCCACAACCGGCTGCTCAGGCGGTAGCGGTTGTTGATGAAATAACGTTTTCCACGATGGCTGATGCCTTCGGTCTGAACGCCCTTCGCGTCCATGATGGAATCGTAATAACCGAGGTAATACGAACATTCCTCGCGCAGCATTTCGAGCAGGTCCGGAGGAATGACCGCGGGCAGAATCATGTAGCCTTCGTTATGGTAAAGATCGCGCTGGGACTGGGAAATGGTGATCATGGTTCCCGCAGTTTAACATTCCGCGCCAACGAATCTTCTCATTTTGCCGCCGACTTGTTATCATTTTTTGTCGCGCGAATCACAATATCGTGCAAGGTCTTGAAACTGACGCGACCACGGAATGCTTCCACATGTTGGAATGCTTGACGGCTGCCCGGTTTGGAAATCAGCGATACAGCAGGTTTAGAAACCTGCGTCACAATATTCATTATGCGCCAACGTCTGAACCTTCCATCGGAATGGGACGGGAATCTCTGGCATTATCGCCAGCATGGACCGAACGCGATGCATCGTCATGCGGAACTGGAGTTCAATCTGATCACGCAGGGACGCGGTCTCTACCTGTTGTCGAACCGCAAATATCAGATTCGCCGCGGCGACCTACTCTGGCTTTTTCCGGCCCAGGAACACGTGTTGATCGAGCAATCCGGTGATTTCGAAATGTGGATCGGCGTCTTCAAACCCAAAGCCGTCCGGCGGATCGCGACGGATGCGAACGCCAAAGTATTGCGCCAGGCGAACCCTGCCGGTGATTACTGCCGTCGCCTCCCGGAACATGATCTCGTGCGATTGGAAGAAACCTTCTCAGAAATTGTCGGCGCTCGTCAACGCGCCGGACTGTTCAACGCCGGGCTTGCCTACGCGCTGTTGAACGCATGGCAATACTTCGAACGAGCGGCTGAAGTTCCGGTGCGCGACGTTCATCCTGCGGTCGAACACGCCGCGCGACTGATCCGCAACGAAAGCAACACGTTTAATCTCGATCAACTCGCGCAGCGCGCCGGATTAAGCGCGCATCGTTTGAGTCGCATGTTCAAACAACAAACCGGACTGGCGCTGGTGGATTTCCGGAACCGACAGCGCGTGGAGAAGTTCCTCCAGCTCTACGGAACCGGCCAGCGGCTGACGATGCTGGAGGCCGCGCTCGAAGCGGGATTCGGAAGTTATCCGCAGTTCCACCGCGTCTTCAAACGCGTGATGGGCTGCGCGCCGGGGAAGCATCGCCGGGGCTGAATCGAGATCGCTTTGGATCTAAAAGACTCTCTGAAAAGCAGCGGCAGAGTCGTTCCGGTCCTGCCTGGTCGGCTGGCACTTCAAAGTCAGTTTGCGGTAGGCGCGCCGTTCACTTCGTGAAATGTGATCCAGCAATTTCAACCTGGGAATTGGAACGATCATGCCCGTCCCGGTGCCTTTGTCGGATTCATATATTTGGAACACCTCCATCAAACCGATTCTTGACAACCACTTGCAGTGAAAAGAAGAATTCCGTGATGCAAAAAAAGGCGGCTATTGGGACGTGTAATAACTGTTGGCTGGAATAGCATGAGCGCACGTTGGACACTGTGGAGATACATCAGCGCAGGAGTGGCCATCTGTTTGCTCGCGCTCGCAGTGAAGTGCTTCATTGATGCTCGTGCGTTCAGAAGGCAATTCGCGGAGTGGGAGACCGCGAAACCGATTGATACAGCGGTGGACTTTTCGACATTGGGCGAGTTTGTTGCACCATTCCACCAGACTTGCTCATCATCGCATAGTGAGGTTATTGCCCTTCGCATTCCCAGTGCAACGATCGAGGGCACGACGATTACCCAGCTTCTCCAGGGTGCCCAAGCCCGCATTGAGGTATATCGGAAGGGCGACACCAATGCGGTCGAAACCGCAGATCTCGACCTTTCCTGGACGGGAGACTCGCTCGATGGCGCGTTCCCGGTGTTCTTCGTCGCACCATTCAGGCAAGGTGAGTATGAGGCAAGGCTGACCGTGACAGCGGGAGCGCCGGCTTTGCGAGGGGTGGCTCAGCGATTAGAGGGGCGTTACCTTCTGTGCGGTTTGGAGGCTATGCCTGCGGAGATCGCCAAGATCGGCGGCATCGGATTATCAGTAGTCGGAGGATTGATTGCTGTTGTTCTGCTTTACCGAGTGACGCGTGCTCCAGTACGCTCCGGGCGCAGCCAACAAGACGCTGCACCGAATGGCGGCCCCGCCACGCAGCTTGGCAAATCGAACGTCACCGAGGGGCCGCCATCGATGAGCTGATCGTTAGGCATCATCACATGAGCGCAGTTCAGTCGCCATACCGCTACACCCAAAAGGCGCGCGGCCTCTACGCAATGGTCGCGGCAGCATTCGCCGCTGTGCTAGCCACTTTATTCATCTTCACGCGCGATCCCGTTTTCACGGTCGTGGGTGTTTTCTTAGTCGTGCTCGTGTTGAGCGGCATCTATGCATTTCTCAAGAGCGAGACTTGGAGTATGACTATCGAGGACGGAGTCTTGAGTTGGTCTTACGCACGATGGCCAAAGTCCTCTGGTCGCATTGATTTGAGTGCGGTGCGCGCGGTCGTGGTGGATGATTGTTCGAACACTCTCGCGTTTACTTTCTTGGACGGGAGCACTCGGAAGATAAAGCTCATCGGATATGGCAGCCAATTTCGAGATTACGTGACGGCACATTTTCCACACGTCAGCGTGGAGTTTGTGGAGGGAACATGATGCCGAACAAGAGCGCTGCAGCGCCTATGAGGGTTGTCAAGGCGCGTGATATTTCCGCCAGGCTTTTCCTTGATTTGCGCGGCCAGTTCGCCGGCGGAGAACTTGCGCGGAGATTGCGGCGTGGTGTGGCCGCGTTGAATGGAGGCCATGATGAAGAGCAGATGCACATCCAGGCCGAGCTTGACCATGGGCTTGGCGGGATCAATGACCGCCCTGGGCAAAGACTGAACCGGGGGCAGAGCGGCAGCGAAGCGGGACTTGGCTTTAGCGACGGGCGCAATGAGATCGGTGATGCTGGAACTTTCCTGGTCGCGAGGCTTGAGCGAGTCGGAGGCATCGGCTAGGGTTTTGAACGTCATGGTGGGTTTGAGAATGTATGTCTTCATGAATTTAAGCGTTGATGAACTGGCTTGCGTTTTCAGCGTGGCACTTCGTGGTGCCGCGTTCAACCCATCATGGCATCTAACCGCCGCCAAGCGTTGCAGTTTCACTTTTGATTTCAGTTACACCGTTCTGGTTACAGGCGCGAGCGCGTCTCCAGCGGCTGTGGCTGAGCTTGGTCGTTAGGCGACGAGCACATCATGAAATTACAGCGCATCCGAAAGGCCGCTCTCTGGATTGTTTCGTGCGTTATCGTTGCTTCGATTGCGGCCGTTTTCATTCCAGTTTCGCCAAGTGGCCGTTTCAGCACACCACAGGTTGGGAACGCGGCAGACGCTTACTTAGAGTTCTCTGATGGGAAGGCTGCACAGATTGTGTTTGGAGGCGAGCGTGGTCGCGAAGGGCCAGAGTATCGGCGCGTTTTTGGCGATTACGGTAAGGAGCGCGGGCATTGGGTTCTAGTTACGGATAGCGGGATGACCGGTCAGATTTCAGCTACACTATTGTCACTTACGATTACCTACGACACGGGCAGCAAAGACGGTCCATTTTACCGATATGAGATATACAAGGGCCGCTGAGAACGTGGTGTCGCCTAACAGCCCGTTAAAAAACTCCTTTCTCGGCGATGGAATCTTGAAACCGGTTTGAGCGTGGAAACGTCCAGCAGGCATGGCACTCGGAAAACGCAAACCCAAGCAGGAAGAACTGTTCATCGCCACGGCCCAGCTCGCCA